>JACWEA010000009.1 GCA_014653775.1 Pelagibacterales bacterium SAG-MED30 | reverse complement strand
ATTCTTACAGACTCTGGGGGTATTCAAGAAGAGGCCCCTTCTCTTGGAAAGCCAGTTTTAGTAATGCGTGATGTTACTGAGAGACCTGAAGCTGTTGAAGCAGGTACTGTTAAATTAGTTGGTACAGATGTAGACCAAATAGTTAACTCTGTTAATGAACTACTTACGAAGGAAGATAAATATAAAAAAATGAGTCATGCACATAATCCTTATGGTGATGGTAAGGCATGCCAGCGTATAGTTGATATACTTGCAAAATAAAATTATAAGTGAGTTTATCAAACTATTCATATAGTAACTATATAAGTGTATTAATTATAAAATTAGATGAAAATTAATAAAATATCAATAATTGGACTTGGCTACATTGGTTTACCCACTGCAGCAATTTTTGCTTCAAAAAAAATTAAAGTAGTTGGTGTAGATATTAATGAAAAAATTGTAAACACTATTAATCAAGGAAAAATTCATATTGTAGAAAATGATTTAGACTCATTGGTTCATAAGGTAGTAAAGCATGGCTTCCTTAGGGCTACTACAATACCTGAACCAGCTGACGTTTTTTTTATTACTGTTCCTACTCCCTTTAAGGGAAATAAATTTAAACCTGATTTAAGTTTTATTATGAGTGCTTGTAAATCTATCTCATCTAAATTAAAAGTTGGAAACCTTGTGGTTTTAGAGTCCACTTCGCCGGTAGGTACTACAGAAAAAATATCTAATTGGCTAGCTAAAGCACGTCCAGATCTTACCTTTCCACATACTCATGGAGTAAAATCTAATATTAGAATAGCTTATTGTCCAGAGCGGGTGTTGCCAGGTAAAATTCTTTATGAGTTAGTTCATAACGATAGAATTGTAGGTGGTATGACATCAAAATGCTCAGACGTAACATCAAAAGTATATAAATTATTTGTAAAAGGTAAACTTGATTACACAAATCCTCGTACTGCTGAAATGAGTAAATTAACTGAAAATAGTTTCCGTGATGTAAACATTGCATTTGCTAACGAGCTTTCTATTATTTGTGACAAACTTGATATTAATGTTTGGGATTTAGTAAAAATAGCTAACCTTCACCCAAGGGTAAATATTCTACAACCAGGTCCAGGTGTGGGTGGTCATTGCATTGCAATCGACCCATGGTTTATTGTCAATAAAAACACAGCTGATGCTCGACTAATTCGTCTAGCTCGTCAAATAAATGATCAAAAATTAAATTGGGTAGTGAATAAAGTTAAATTTGAAGTGGCTAATTATTTAAAGAAAAATCCAACAAGAAAAATTCAAAACTTAACAATTGGTTGTTTTGGTATTACTTATAAACCAAATATTGATGACTTAAGAGAAAGTCCAGCCTTAACAATTACTAAAAAAATTGCAAAACAACACCCTGGGAAAGTAATTGTATTTGAGCCCAATATAAAAGTTTTACCAAAAATACTTAACAATAAAAATTTATATTTAAAAACCTTTAATAAAAAGAATTCATCAGTTGATGTTGCGGTATTATTGGTTGATCATAAGCAATTTAAAAATATAAATGTTTTAGCAAATAAAAAAATAGACACTCGTGGAGTCTGGAACAAACATAACCAATAAGAAATATGGTTGTACAAAATCAAAGAAATTCAGTTGCAATTAAACTTTTATATATTTTTTTTTTTATTACCTTTTATAATCAATTATATTATAGGTGATAAATCATCTTCACATATTATCAGTGGAGCATTTTCAGTGAGAAATTATTCTGAAATATTATGTTTTATGATTTTGAGCTTATATATAATAAGCAAAAGAAAATATCTGTTTGATAATTTAATTGATCACGATTTATTTAAACCTTTTTTTTATGTATCAATACTTTATTTAGCCTCAACTATATGGTCTGAGTATAGATTAATTACTCTTTTTAGAAGTTTGGAATTTGTAATAATATCTTTAGTTGCTTTTATTGCCTTTAATAACAAAGTAAATACTGAAAATTTTGATTATGATAGAATGATTATTATAAGAGACTACGTTGTACATCTTTCAATAATTGGGATTTTATATGGTTTTTTTCACAAAGCCTCTTATAGTGATAATTTATTAGCTTTACATCTACCAAAAGGTAACTTGATTGCCAATATTCTTGGGGGTGGTTTAATTGTATTTATTTATTCATATTTTGTTGAAAAACATAAATCATTCTATTTAATTATTATACCAATATTCTTTTATATATCTTTTTCATTAAGTGCATTTGTAAACATATTTAGCTCCCTAGCATACATATATCTATCTTTTAAATTCAAAAAATTAAAAAATTTTTTTATATTTTTTATTCTTTCAATCACTGCTTCACATTTTTTTCTCTTACAACTTGACTTTATTAATCAATTGTTAAGCACAATAAGCTCAAGATCTATAAGTGATGTACAAAATTTAACAGGAAGAACACATATCTGGACTTTAATATTTATGGAAATGAAAAATTATAAAATAGGAGCAGGATTTGCTACTGACCTATTCATTTTAAAAGATCAATATTTTGATAATGTCATATCGACACTTTCATCTGCTCATAGCATTTATGTAGAGACTTACATAACTGCTAAGTGGGTAGGAATATTTATTTTAATTTATTCTTTTTATTTTTGGTTCAAAAAATCTCAAATACACTTTAATGTTAAACAGTCTTATTTAATTCAAGGATTGGTTTTATATTTTGCTTTATGTGGATTTACAAATTCTGGTTTTGGGGGGTCGGTCGTATCACATCCCTTCACTTATTTTTGGATAGTTATCGCTGGTAACTTAAGAATTGTTAATAAAAAAAATGAATAATAGAAACTCTAAAAATAATTTTAAAGTTTGGATGGTTACAAGAATCGACCAGTGTATTATTTTAGCTAAATATTTAAATGATAAGGGGTTATTATTAAAGTGGGATAGCTTTATAAGATTAAAAAAAAGTGGTTTTTTAAAATTGATTTTTCCTAACTATAAAAGATTCCTAGAGGATGAGTTAGCAAAAATTCCAGGAAACCATTATTTGCCAGAATTAATCTCTAGACCATTAGCTTTTTTTAAATTTAAAAAAAATATCTTATTTTCTGATATTATTTTAGCAAAGCTCTCAAGACTAAATCCTCCAAAAGATTTTGATATTTTACACGGTCAAGGACCATATTCTCTTGAATGTGGCTTGCTAGCAAAAAAATTGGGTAAAAAATTTATTTATGAGATTTCAGGTCAGATGGATTTTACTAGAAAAAAACAATTAAAAAATTTATATAAAAAATATAATTTACCTCTGGATTATGGCATTAAACAATTGGAAGATAGAAGGTTGAAAGAGGCTAAAATTGCTGATGCAATAATATGTCCATCTGAAATGATTTCTAAAGAATTATGCAAGCTAGGATTAAACAAAAACAAAATTTATATTTACAATCATGACTCTAATTTTTCTAAAAATTTTAAAAAGATAAAGATTAAAAAATATAATAAAAAAAAATTTATTTTACTGTTTGTAGGGCTAGTTTCAATTGCAAAAGGAGTTCAAAATGCGATATATATTCAGAAAAAACTTCTTAAAAGTGGTATTAACTCTGAACTACATATTGTTGGCAATATAGTTCATAAATTTTTGACAAGAGATACTGAAAAATCCAAAATTTTCTTTCATGGAAATCAATCTGTTGATCGACTCAAAAAATTTTACTCAATTGCAAATACTTTTATATTTCCATCTTATACAGAAGGTTCTGCTTTAGTGACTTTTGAGGCAATGGCATCAGGTCTACCTGTTTTAACAACTAATGATGCAGGTTCTATCGTCAAACATGGTATTAATGGTTTCATATGTAAACCAGAAGAGAAAAATAAAATGTTTAAGTATGCTTATAAACTTGCCACCAACTCTACACTAAATTACACAATGAGCATTAATTCGAGGAAAATCTATAATAAAAAAATGACAGTTAGTTATCCTAAACAAGTAATAAATATATATAAAAAAGTTTTATTAAATAACAAATGTTAATTAAAGCTACTGCATATCAATTAGGTGGAGCCAGTATAAGTAAGTTACTAGGTTTTTTTATAACTGCTTTTTTGTATCGATTATATACGCTTGATGAAATAGGCAAATATTATTTGTTAGTCAATGTACTTGGTATTTTTATTGCACTACAGCAAATAGGCTCGGAAAAACCGTTGATTAATTATAACATAAAAAAAAATAAAAAAGAAGAATATGCAATAATTAAAACAAAATTTTTAGTATCCTTGGTATTATCTCCAATTTTTTTTTTAATTTGTTTTAATTTGTTTGAATCAGCAAACTTGTTTGTAGCTTCATCAATGTCTTTGATATTTATAATAAATTCTATGAATTTTGATTATATATTAATTGCTAAAAATAAATTTCTTCAACATTCACTAATAACAACTTTTGTTCAATTCATAGTTTTTCTTTTTTTTGGATTATCTTTATATTTTGACTTAAAACCAAATATAATTTTTCATCAAATTATACCTACCTCTATGCTTCAAGTAATATTTTTTATTGTTATTTTAAGTATTATAAAGATCAATTTTAAAAAACTTTTTTTTAGCAAAATAGTTTCGATAGATTACTTTAGAAATAATCAAATAATAATTTTAAATTATATTTTTATTGCATTAATAACTGGAGTTGATCTTTTTTTAGCTAAAAATATTTTAAACGAGAATCAGTTGGGTATAATTGCAGGATTATACCAATATAACCTTATATCATTTGGTTTTTTGATTATCGTAAGTAAAATTTTATACTCATATGCCATCAATACATCTAATAGTAAAAGATTTAAATCCTCTAGTAAGTTTCTAATAAGATTATATACTTTTATAAGTGTTTTAGGCTTAGTTATACTTTTATATCCATACTTAAAATATATAATGAATTTAGAGGAAATTAATTTTATTATAATTCCTGGTATAATAATCACTTTTACATCAATCTTGATGCCTACTTTTTTTTTAGAAATTAACAAAGTAGAAACTTGTGATCGTAAATTATCATTTAAACCCTTATTAACTTTTATTATAAGTATACTTTTAATTTACTATTGTGGAGGAAGTTTTTTTGCAAATACATTTTCTGATACGGCTTTATACCACTTTTTATCTTTTATGTTTTTATTAAAGTGGATACTTTTAAATTTAGGCATTAATTATATAAGAAAAAAATATAATATTAATTAAATTTAACGTGACAAACATTTCGCTAATTATTACCTGTTATAATTCATCTTTAACAATTGAAATTATAATTAAACAAATTTTAGAAATTATTAAAGATAATGATGAAATTGTAATTGTAGATGATGGGTCAACCGATAATACTACAAAAATAATTAAACATATAGATGATAAGCGAATAAATTTAATTTGTTTGGGGCGGGTTGGTCGTACAAAAGCATTAAATACTGCAATAAAAAATTCTAAGGGCAAATATCTCTTTATAAACGATGCCGATGATATACCAAGCAAAGTAAGATTTAAGGAATCTTTAAAAATACTTGAGAATGGTTACGATGCAGTATTTGGTCAACAAATGACCGTTAACAATATTGATAATTCAAAAATCAAAATAATTAATGATAATATTGAAAGAATAAATAGTACAAAACTTGAAAAATTAGAGCTTTTAACCAAAAAATTGATGTTCAGAACAAATAGTTTAACACATTCAACATTAGGTATTAAAAAAGATAAATTTTTAGAAATAGGATTTTATGATGAAAATATTGAAGTTAGTCATGATTTAGATTTGTATTATAGATTTATTATTAATAATCTTAAAGTTTGCATTTCAAATAGAGTATTTACAGGTAGAAGTGTTGGAAGAAGTCATTGGAGAAATTATAAAAAGTATACAACAGAATTACTTTCGGTAAGAAAAAAATACAGACTTATTCTTAAACCATCTATTTTTACTTACATATACGATATTAAGATTTTTATAGAAAACATAATAAATTTTAGAAAATAAGATCATGAAAGTAATTTATTTAACAAATATACCAGCACCTTATAGGGAAAAATGTCATGAAATTATTTTTAAAAAATTAAATAACTCTTACTCTGTTATATATTGTTCTAAAATAGAACCCAATCGTAAATGGTTTTTTTTATTTGGCAAATATAAAAAAAGTTTTTTACAATCATTTAGAATTAACTTGGGAAATCGTTACATTTATCTTTGGTCTAATATTTTATCGATATTAAAAAAAGAAGAACCAAAGATAATAATACTAAGTGGTCTTTCAGGGCCTATGATTGTTTCTTTTATCTGGGCAAAATTTTCAAAATGTAAAATCATTGCATCTTCTGATGCAACAATTATGTCAGAAAATCTTCAGGGTCTATCAATTATACATAAAGCACTCAGATTTTTTTTATATCCTAGAATGGATGCATATCTTGGTGCTAGTAAAAAAACAATAAAACTGTTTCAACATTATGGTGCAAATAAAAAAAAATGCTTTATCTCACCTTTTGCTATTAATAATAAAAAATTTAAAAAAGATTTTAAGAAAATTAATTTAAGGAGATATGATATTATTTTATGTGGGCAATTTATACAGGCTAAACTTTTTGACTTCTCCCTAGATGTTATACAAGAATTATATAAAAGGAAAAAAAATCTTAAAATTAAACTGGTTGGTGATGGCCCATTAAAAAATCATATTATTAAAAGATTAAAGAAAATTGGCGTTAGTTACAGATATAGTGGTTTTGTACAACCTGACAAAATTAGTAAAGAGTACACTTCAGCAAAATTATTTTTATTTCCAACAAAAACTGATGCATGGGGTGTCGTTGCCAATGAGTCCTGTGCTGCAGGAACACCTGTTATTACTTGTGATAATGCAGGTGCAGCAAATGAACTAATAATAAATAACATCAACGGTTATGTTTTAAAAATGAATATAAATATTTGGGTAAAAAAAGTAGAAAACCTACTTAACAGTAAGACTAAATTGCATAAACTATCAATAAATGCTCTCAATTCAATTAAAGCGTATAACTCCGATAATGCAGCAAAAAGCATAATAAATGCATTAAATTTTATAAAGAAAAATAAATGAAGAAAAAAATACTTTTTCTTTTTCCACTGCCTCCACCACTTCATGGTGTATCTATGATTAATAAGTCAATATTTAAAAGCAAAAAAATCAAAAAAAAATTTTTGACGTTTTTTATAAATTCCTCAACAACAAAAAATTTTAAAGATATTGAAAAATTTAAATTTTCTAAATTACAAATAATTATTCAAATATGTTTCACCTTAATTTATCAGTTAAAAAAATTTAAGCCAAATTTAGTTTACTTAAATTTATCACCACATGGACTTGGGTTTTTTAAAGATTGCCTCTTAGTTATAATAATAAAAATATTTAAGGTAAAGATCGTTAATCATGTTCATGGCAAGGGAATAAATAAAGAAGTTAAAAATAATTTTTTACTAAAGAGTTTTTACAGATTTATTTTTAATAATATGGATTTAATTTGTTTGTCCAAAATTTTAAAAAAAGATATTAAAAAAGTTAAAGATAATTCTGCTATGATACAGATTGTTAATAATTTTGCATCAAAAATAAAAAAAGTTAGATTAAAATCTAAAAATAAAAAAACTAATTTTATTTTTTTGTCAAACTTAGTGCCTGCTAAAGGTATCGTAATTTTTTTAGATGCGATTAAAATTTTACAAAAAAAATATAATAGATTTGATTTTAATGCTAAAATTATTGGCGGATATTCTGATAACCAATCTCAAGAATTGATATTAAAAAAAAAATTAAATTTAGAAAATACTTTTTTTTTAGGAGCAAAATTTAATAAGGAAAAATCTATTGAATTATCCTCTTCTGATATAATAGTTTTTCCTACAAGACATAAAAATGAAGCTTTTCCTATAGTTCTACTAGAAGCTATGTCTGCTAAATTAGCAATAATTACTAGTGATGAAGGTGGTATACCAGACATTCTAACTAATGGAGTTGAGGGTGTAATTTTAAAAAACTGTTCAGCGAATGATTGTGCGTTGGCAATGTTAAAATATCTTAATAACAGGAAATTAATTAAAAAACATGCTAATGCAGGTTATAAAAAATTTTTACAAAAGTTTACATTCCAAAAATTTGAAATGAACATGATTAAATCTTTAAAAACAATTATAACAAATAATGATTTATAATTTCAGGGATATTTAATCTATGTGTGGAATAAATGGCATAATCTCAAAAAATATTAGTGATATTGATATTAATCATGTTAAAAAAATGAATTCTATTTTAAACCATAGGGGTCCCGATGCTTCAGAAATGTGGTCAAATAAGAGTGCTATATTTGGACATACAAGATTGTCTATCATTGACATTGATAAAAGAAGTAATCAACCATTTATCAAAGATGGCTTAATAATTACCTTTAATGGAGAAATTTACAATTATAAAGATCTAAAAAAAAAACTACCCCAGACTAAATGGATAACAAATTCTGATACTGAAGTTGTACTCGAGTTGTGGCGTAATTATAAAGAAAAATCATTAAACATGTTACGAGGAATGTTTGCCTTTGCAATTCACGATATAACGACAAATGATACATTTATTGTGAGGGATCATTTTGGAATTAAGCCAGTTTATTATTATAAAGGTGATAAAAATTTTATTTTTTCATCTGAGCTGAAGGCTATAAAGGCAATTTTGCCTACTAAGCCTGAAATTTCTTTAACAGGAATTGTTTCTTCAATGATGTACGCGTGGATACCAGAAATAAACTGTATATATAAAAGTATCAAAAAACTTTTACCAGGACAATATATTCATATAAATTCTGATAAGATTAATATCAAATCATACTGGTCATCAAAATCATTATTGGATCAACCTACAAATTACAACTCAAAAGCTGAAAGTATAAAATATCTTGATAAGGTTTTGGAGGATTCTGTGAAAAATCATTTAGTTTCAGATGTCCCTGTTAATGCATTTTTATCAGGTGGATTAGACTCAACCCTTGTAGTTTCTATGGCAAGAAAACAACTAGGTAAATTTGATTGTTTTAATATTAAATTTACTGATACTGCCAAAAAACATGAGTCTATGGCTGACGATGCTTATTACGCAACAAAAGCTGGTAAATATTTAGATGTTAGATTGAATACAATCGAGGTGAAGCCCGATTTGGCAAAACTCCTTCCTAAAATTGTTGATCATCTAGATGAGCCTATAGGAGATTCTGCTGCTATAAGCACATTCTTGATTTGTGATGCTGCAAGAAAAGCTGGAGTCAAGGTTTTATTGTCAGGTATGGGAGCAGACGAAATACTTGGAGGCTATCGCAAACATCTTGCTATGAAAATTAAAAAAAATTTAAATTGGATACCTAGTAAAATTTTATCAGGTACTGAAAGTTTAATATCAAACCTACCAGTTTATTCATTTAATAGAGGCAATAAAATTATAAGATGGACTAAACGTTTTTTATCAATTGCAAAATTAAAAAACAAAGATGCTTTTTTTAGGAGTTACACTTATTATGATACTAATTTAATTTCTGAAATATTTGAATTTGATGCCTCAAAAAAAATACAATCCATTATTGCTGATTATGATGAGTTTTATAACTATTCTATAGATAAACGTGATCTGATAGATACGATGTGTTTTTCAGACTTAAATCAATTTATGGTTTCGCTAAACCTTAAATATACTGATCTTGCTAGTATGGCAGCATCAACTGAAGTTCGTGTACCCTTTATTGATATGGAAGTAATAAAAGCCGCATTTGATATTAACAGTAATTTAAAAATTAAAAGATTAACTCAAAAATACTTACTCAAAAAAGTTGCTGAAAAATGGCTACCTAATGAAATTATATATAGACCAAAATCATCTTTTACACTTCCACTAAGAGCCTGGATAAAGAATGATCTCAAAGATTTAGTCTCAGACTATTTATTATCTGAAAATGGTTTAGTTGGACGAAAAATAATAAAACCACAATTCATAAAAAAATTAATAAATGATGAAGACAATAATAGAGAGGATAATGCTCAAAAGATATGGCATTTGCTTACTCTTGAACAATGGTTTAAAAATTCTGAAGATCGTACTACTAATTATAATTAATTTTTAAATTACTTTTATTTTTATTTTTTACATTTATTAAAATATCTTTGAAATTAATTTAATAAAAATATTAAATCAGATTTAATTTGATAAAAGAGGAATTGCTTTTCTTTTTACTGGTAATAATTTATCCTTACCATTTTTAATCATTAATAAATTACAATAATAAAAATCATCTAACAGCATATGATAGCTCGGTATCGATAGTAAATGATTTTTTGTAATTATGAATAAATCGTATTTATTTAACTCACATAAATCAAAAATTTTCTTTATAGACCCTCCTCCATCAACCCATGTTCCATTATATTCAAGTTGAATATAATCAATCATATTTGATTTTAGAGCCTCTTTTGTTCCCTGAAGACATTGCCATTCAAAACCTTCAATATCAAGTTTTAAAAAATTAATTTTTTTTATATTTTTTTTTTCTATGATATTATCAATTGTATCCTGTTCAACCTCGGTGAATTTATTAAGATAGTAATGTGGTATATTAGAGTTTGAGCCAGGCTCTTCTTCATTAAAGTAAAATTTTACCTTTTTTTTTTCATTGCCCAATGAAATATTTAATACCTCTCCATTCGTTACAGGAATTCTGTCAGTTAGTTTTTGAAAAGTTTTTGGAAATGGCTCTATTGAATATAATATTGGTTGTTTTTTATATAGTTTACACAAAGATAAAAATTTCATTGAATGATCGCCATAATTTGCTCCACCATCAAAAAAACATACCTCGTTACTTTCTGAGCTTTTTACAATTTCTTCTAAAAATTTAAATTCACCATTATTATTTGGACTCATTATGCCTCGACCTCCCAGTTTTTTGGCAAAAACCTCTAAATAATACGGTAAAAATTTTAGTAATTTTAATATTTTGGTAATCATAAAATTGTTTTATCAAACTTTAATTATATCTACACCAATTTATTATTGAAATGACTTTAATTTTTAATTTTTTACATTTATTAAAATATTTTATAGATATATAACAATTGTAATGAAGCAAGTATCTCAAAACCTTAGAAATGGTTTAATCAACATTGAAGAGGTTCCTATCCCCGGTCTAAAAGATAATTTTATTTTAGTCCAAAACAACTTTTCAATAATTAGTGCTGGAACTGAAAAATCAAAAATTGATACAGGCAAAAAGAACCTTTTACAAAAAGCTAAAAGTAGACCTGATTTAGTTAAAAAAGTATTTGAAAAGATTAAATCTGAGGGTTTAATGAAAGCCATAAAAACTGTAAACACTAGATTGGATACACCTTCACCACTTGGTTATAGTAGTGCTGGAACTGTAGTTGCTGTTGGTGGTTTAGTTAAAGGTATTCAACCTGGTGATAAAGTGGCATGTGCTGGGGCAGGTTATGCAAATCATGCAGAATTTATATCGGTACCTAATAATTTAGTTTCAAAAGTTCCATCAAATGTTTCAGAAGAAGAAGCTGCATTTACAACACTAGGATCTATTTCAACACAAGGTGTGCGTCTAGCAAATCCTCTTTTGGGTGAAACTTTTCTTGTTATTGGCCTTGGATTAATTGGCCAAATAACTGTCCAATTATTAAAAGCCAACGGCTGTAATGTTATAGGAACCGATCTTGATAAATCTTTAGTCAAACTTGCAAAAGATTTTGGTGCAACTGGAATTAATTCTGATGAAAATGTAAAGGATATAAGCCAAACACTTACAAACGGACATGGTGTTGACGGTGTAATAGTCTGCGCAGGTACTTCTGATAATACGGTTATTGAAATGTGTGGAGAGGTTACACGTCAAAAAGGACGTGTAGTAGTAGTTGGGGCGGTTCGAATGGATATACCACGTGAAAACTTTTTTAAAAAAGAAATTAATATTGTTATTTCAAGATCTTATGGGCCTGGCCGATATGACCCTTCTTATGAAGAAAAAGGTAATGATTACCCTCTTTCCTATGTTCGTTTCACCGAACAACGTAATATGGAAACTTTTCTCTCCCTTTTATCTCAAAAAAAATTAAATTTAAAAAATCTTATAACCCATCGTTTTACACTTGATGAAGCTGCTACAGCTTATCAATTAATTGAAGGTAAAAAAACTGAGCCCTATCTTGGCATACTTTTATCTTATAATTCAAAAACTTTTGATAAAAATAGTTCTGATTTAATTAAAATCAATCCAACTAAAGTAGATAATGATAAGATTAAAATATCATTTTATGGAGCTGGAAATTATGCGACAGCTACTTTAATCCCTTTAATGAAAGATAGTGGTAAGGTTAGTTTTAATGGACTGGTTACTTCAACTGGTATGTCGGCACAAAGTGTTGCTAAAAAATTTGACTTTAGTTATTGCGCTTCTGACTATAAAGAAATACTAAATGATAAAAATGATGTTGTTGCAATAACAACTCGTCATGACACTCATTCAAAAGCTATCTGTGATGCTCTTGCTGCTAATAAAAATGTTTATGTTGAGAAGCCATTAGCATTATCTGTTTCTGAACTAGAAGATATACATAAAGCTTATACAGATAATGCAAAATCTCAAATTATGGTCGGCTTTAATAGACGTTTTGCACCATCAACAAATGAAATTATACAGCACTTTGAGTCGGTTAAGAGCCCTTTGGTTATTAATATTCGAGTTAACGCAGGTTTTATTCCTGCTGATCATTGGACTCAGGATGCTCAAGAAGGTGGGGGACGTATGATTGGTGAAGGTTGTCATTTTATTGATTTGGCCTCAGCTATAACTAAAAGTAATGTTAAAACAATTTATGCCGTAGGTAGTTCTAAAGAGGAAAAATCAGCCTTATTGAATGACAATCTTTGTTTATCTCTAACTTTTGAAAATGGTAGTATAGCAAACATCACTTACACAGCAGATGGGTCTAAAGCAATGAGCAAGGAATACATTGAGGTTTTTGGTGGTGGTCGTTCTGCTCAAATCAAAGATTTTAAAGAAATTTTATTATTTGATGGTGATAAAAAAATAAAAGATAAAAAAATAGGTACTCAAGACAAGGGACAAAAATCAATGATTGATAACTGGTTGAAAGGAATACAAGATGGTGAACCATGCATTAATTATAATAGTTTAATGCAAACAAGTTTAGCTACAATTCTCTCTATTGAATCCTTATCAATTGGAATGCCCTTAGATGTAGATAGTAAATTATATAAGATTAAAAGTAGCTAAATATATTGTGGAAAAAACTATTTCACTAAACAAAGATCTATTAAATTATTTAAGACAAGAAGATTTCAAAGGCTATGATCCATTTGATTTTCTTAATAGTAAAATATTTCAATTAACACCTTTTAAATATAGTAAATGGTTTCGACTTGCTTGGTTACAGTTAGGTAAGCACTTGCCACTTAATCTTCGTCCTTTATTGCTTGTACCAAAAAAACGTAACCCTAAAGGTATAGCTTTAATTATATCTGGATTAATTCAAGATTATAAACGAACAAACGAAAAACAATATTTAAGTGAAGCAAATAACTTAGCTGAATGGCTGTTAACACAAAGATGTAACTCTGCTAAATGGAAATATAGTTGTTGGGGTTATCATTTTGACTGGCAGGCTCGATCTTTTTATGTACCAGTTGGCAAACCAAATATAATAACAACATTTTATGTTGCTTGTGCATTATATGATTTAGGAAAAATTACTAATGAAGAAAAATTTATGACAGTAGCACTTAACTCAGCAAAGTTTATGACTTCAAACCTGTATCAAGAACAAGAAGATAACAGCTTCTTTAGTTATATTCCTGATGAAAAAACTCTTGTACATAATGCCAACCTCTTAGGCTCTGCTTGGTGTGCATTCGCTGGTAAACAATTAAATGATACAAAAATGATAGATCAAGCTTTAAAAGCAGCCAGACTATCAGCTAATGAACAATCCAAAGATGGGGCATGGCTATATGGGTCTAATAATTTTCATAATTTTATAGATGGTTTTCATACTGGTTATAATTTAGAGGCACTTAATTTTATAAAAGATACATTAAAAATTTCTGATTTTGATAAGAATATTGAAATTGGATACTATTATTATCTAAACAACTTTTTTGAAAAAGATGGTACAGTCAAGTACTACAATAATTCTAAATACCCATTAGACATGCATAGTTTTGCTCAAGCAATTCTGACTTTATTGAAGGTAGGTAATAAAAATTCAGATCATTCTCTTAGTGAAATTGTGATAAGCAGAGCAATTGAACTTATGTATATACCAAATAAAAAAAGATTTATTTATCAAAGACGTAAATGGTTTGTGAATAAAATTAATTATATGCGTTGGACACAAGCTTGGTCTTATTATTCTTTGGCTTATTACAATAATTTTAAATCAAAATTAACTAATGAATAGAATAAGTATAATGGGTTGCCCAATGGATGTTGCAACAGTCTCTGAAACTGTTGATGTCATTGATCATGCAATTTGTAAAAATAAATTTACACAACATGTAGTAGTTAACGTTGCAAAGTTAGTTAATATGCAGAATGATTTAGTTTTAAGCAACTCCATACGTGAGTGCGATATAATTAATATAGATGGAATGGGTATTGTGCTTGGAGCCCGTTTTTTAGGCTACAAAATTCCTGAACGTGTAGCGGGTATAGATTTATTTCTTAAATTAATATCAATGAGTGCTAAAAAAAATTACCCTATATATCTTTTAGGCTCAAAAGATGAAGTTGTTAAAAACACAGCTACCAAATTAAGATTATTATATCCAAAAATTAATATAGCAGGATATCATCATGGATATTTTTGGGAAAATGAAGAAGAGATAGTTAAAAAGATTAAAGTTTCGGGTGCTAAATTATTATTTGTAGCAATTACTTCTCCAAAAAAAGAAAATTTTATTAACCGCTGGAAAGAAAAATTAGGAGTAACTTTTGTAATGGGTGTAGGTGGTACTTTTGATGTAATTTCTGGAAAAGTAAACCGAGCACCTTTATGGATGCAGAAATATGGTCTTGAATGGTTTTTTAGAATCATACAAGAGCCAAGAAGAATGTGGAAAAGATATTTGGTTACAAATACTAAGTTTCTAATAATGTTAGTGCGACATAAGTTCAGTAAAAATAATAAATAAAGTTTAATTCTCTTCAATCTTTAAAGTTTTATATTCTAAAATTAAATGCAATATATGTGTGAATTAAAATATATTAGACATAATATTTAAATTTGATTTATGAAAAAAAATAATAAAATTAAAATTTCAATAATTATATCAGTTATCTTTGCAAGTATTTATTTTTTTATAAGCTTTACTATTGGAGATAATAGATTTCAGTCTTTAAAAGTATTATTAGATAATGATCAACAAAATCTCATAAAAAAATATATTTTTCCTTGGAAAATAATAAATTCACTAGAGCAATCAATATCTAAACAAAAGAAAAATATAGAAGCACTAAATGTAATAGCTATAGAGCTAGATAAAAAAGAAAATGGAAGTGATATTAGAATAACTGAGAGTATTATTAAACTATCAAGTAATAAAACTTTAAAAAAATATAAATTAAATTCTGGATTTTATGCTGGAATAAGTAATTTAGTTCCTGGAAGTGGTTATATTGATTTTTATAAAGATAATATATTCATTTTATCTTCTCGTGGTATTTTAGCTTTTAGAAAAAATTTAATTGATGATCAGGTAAATTTTCAACAAGTAAAGAATAATATTAATGATTTTTTAGGTATTGAACAATTTAAAAAGTCTCATAAATTTTCTCTTAAAGATTTGTTAATTTTTAATGAAAAAATATATATTTCTTACTCAGATGAAATTAAACAAAATTGCTGGAACACAAGTGTTATTTATGGAGATATCAATTATGATAATATTCAATTTAAAAAATTGTTTTCAGCAAAAGAATGTATTCATTCAATAAATAATGTTGATAAAGAATTTGAAGTTCATCAATCAGGAGGTAGAATAATTTCTTTTAAAGATGATCATATTTTGTTAACAATGGGTGATTTTAGATCAAGGCACCTCGCTCAAAATATAGAGAGCTTAAATGGTAAAATATTAAAAATTAATATTAATAATAATAATCATGAAATCATTTCAATGGGTCATAGAAACCCCCAAGGTTTATATTTTGATAAAGAAAATAATTTTATCTTAGAAACTGAACATGGGCCAAAAGGTGGTGATGAAATAAATTTGATAGAAGTTAAAAAAATAAATGAGGGTAAAATTCAAAATTATGGATGGCCAATATCATCTGCTGGTGTGCATTATATTTATACTAAGAAGAAAAAAGAAAAATATCCGTTATATAAATCACATAGTAAATATGGTTTTATTGAACCATTAAAGTCATTTGTCCCATCAATAGGTATTTCAGAAATTGTTAAAATTGAAAAAAACAATTATGTAGTAAGCTCATTGAGAGATAAATCTCTTTATTTTTTTGAATTAAATGAAAAAAAAGAAATGGTTAATTTAGAAAGAGTTGAAGTACTTGAAAGAATTAGAGATTTAAGATTTCAAGATAATAAATTATATTTATTCATGGAAGATACGGCTTCACTTGGAGTAATAAATCTAAAATAACGAACTTCGAAAGTTTTGAAAATACTCTAAATTTGGTTATTTAATTTTTTTTCCCATTTAATCGCAGTTTTTAAGATATAATTTAAATTATTATACTTTGGCTTCCATGAAAAATATTTCATAAACTTATCAACATTTGATACTATCATTTCACTATCGCCTGACCTTCTGGGTCCAATTGAAGTTTCTAAATTTTTATTTATAACCTTGTTTATTTCTTTAATTACTTCTTTAATACTAAAACCATTTCCATATCCGCAGTTGAATAAATTAGACTCACCTCCTCCTATTAAATGATTTGCTGATATTAGATGAATTTCTGCTAAGTCAGAAACATGAATAAAATCTCTTATAGCTGTTCCATCAGGAGTGGCATAATCATCTCCATTAATAATTAATTTATCTCTTTTACCCACCACTACTTCACAAGCAACCTTAATTAAATGTGTTGATACTTTTGAAATTAATCCAGTTCGCATTTTTTCATCAGCACCAGCAACATTAAAATATCGTAGTATAATATATTTTGAGTCATATTGTTCTGAAGTTTCTCTAATAAAATTTTCTAATTCTAGTTTCGATGAAGCGTAAGGATTAAGTGGATCTGTTGGATCAGTTTCTTTCACTTTTTCAACTTCTGGGTTACCATAAACAGCAGCTGTTGAGGAAAAAATAACTTTTTTTAATCCATTTTCATAACAAGTTTCTAAAAATGTTTTTGCTTTTGTGTAGTTAAAATTATTATATCTTTCTGGCTGTTCCACTGACTCATCAACTCTAATTAAACCAGCAAAATGAAAAACTAATTCAAAATTATTATTTTTTATTAAATTTTTAACTTTTTCTTTCTCAGCTATATCAAATATTTCAAGTTTTACTTCTTTGGGTAAAAGCTCTTTGTTACCTGTAATTAAACTATCTATACAAGTTACTTCATGGCCATGATCAATTAATAAATGGCAAACGTGACTGCCTATATAACCCGCCCCACCAGTTAGTAAAATTTTACTCATATAAATTTAAATTTATAATTAAGATGTATCGTAAAATTATACAATATTTTAAAAATATGTATCTTTTTTGATAAAATTTAGTTTAATGATGATAACGTACCGACAAGAATTAATCCCCAATAAGCAGATAATCCTAAAAATATGCCTGTTTTCACTTTATTTTGTTTAATTTTTGAAGGAAGATTTTTTATAATATTAGGCATTTAATAATCAAATAACACTGACAAAATATTTGTCAATTATTAAATTGAAATTTAAAAAAAAATTTTGAAAACTAATAATTTAGATTTTAGTAGATAGTTGCTCCAAAAACTTTCACCTCACCGTCCTCTACTCCCAATACTAATCTTCCTAGAAATTCTCCAAGAATTTCTTTATTAGTCTGTTTTATAAGTATAGTTATATAATCACCTCTTCTTAAGGTCCCAAAAGGGTCATAAGTTTCGTTTAAATTCGTGATTATTTTATTGTTTGCCCACTGTTTTCCTAGCTCAACTTCATTAGCCCCAAATAACATTTGTGTAGAGAAGTCTCTTGTAAATCCACCATAATCTTTGATGTTTGAGGACTTAACTAGATTTTCCCAAAATGGTTTGCCAATTTTAAATATTTCTTCATCGGATTTAGATAGTAGATCCATAGATATTTAATCTTTTAATAATATTTTAAGAGGCTTTTTTCTTCTCATTCTCATCTACAATATGATAGACCGGAACTTTCTCCATTGTAAACTTGCCAGTTTTAGGATCTCTTCTAGAAACAGTTAAACAATGCCAGTTCTCATCATCTAATTTCATATGATCTCCCCTATAGTAATATCCTGGCCATCTAGTTTCTTCTCTAAAAATAGTGTGTTCAGTTACACATTGAGAAGTAAGGGCTCTATGTTTTAATTCCCATGCTCTCATAAGTTGATGATAATCTTCTGCTCCTACATTTTCTAAATCTTCCTCTAACCAGGCTAATAATTCTAAACCTCTTTTAAGCATGTTTTCATTTGTCATGTAGTTTGTAGCTATACCACCAACATATTCATCCATGATTCTTTGAAGTCTTTGCAGACCTTGAATTGGGGATATATAGCTTGGGGAAACTGTTCCACCAGTAATTTCATTTTGAGCTATCGTATAAGTATCTAATGGTTTGTAAACTTTAGCTTTAAAATCATCACACTGTTTATCTGTAACATTAATGCCTTCAGCTTTTTGATCTTCAATATATTTTACAGCTGCTTTTGCTGCTAATCGACCTTCTGTAAATGATCCTGATGAAAATTTATGCGCACTTCCACCAACTGTATCTCCAGCACCAAATAACCCATCAATAGTTAACATTCTGTTATAACCCCAAAAGTATTCTGGTGGTGACAGATCTTCTGGTCCACTAACCCAGGCTCCTGAACATGTTGCGTGTGAACCCATCACGTATGGTTCTGATGTAGTTAACTCTGGATTTGTATATTTTGGATCAATATTTTGAGATGCCCAAACTACCGCTTGCCCAACGGTCATTCCTAGAAAAT
The DNA here is from genome assembly GCA_014653775.1 of Pelagibacterales bacterium SAG-MED30. GTDB lineage: Bacteria > Pseudomonadota > Alphaproteobacteria > Pelagibacterales > Pelagibacteraceae > Pelagibacter. The sequence continues at coordinate 1,073 of JACWEA010000009.1, read as the reverse complement.
TTTCCCAACCTACTGTCTCTAAATGAGGATCTTGAAAAGCTTCTGTTGTAACCATTTGAATTGGTCCACCACCAGCCATTGTTTCTTGAATAAATGCATGGTTTCTTAAACATGTTGGAGTTGGGTGATGATCGATATATTCACCAACTAGCTCCTTAGTTTGATCGTACCATTTTTTCTCATAGTTTTCGCCATTTGCATTTTGAGTGTAAGTTTTTAGATGTAAAAAATACGCTCCAACTGGCCCATAGCCATCTTTAAATCTACATAAAACAATTCTATTTTCCATTTGAGTCATTTTTGCACCTGCAGCAATAGGTAAAGCATAAGCCGAACCATTACTCCAAGGTGCATACCATGTTCTACCCATTCCTTCTCCAACAGCTCTTGGTTTGAAAATGTGAGATGCTCCACCTGCAGCAACGATTACAGTTTTTGCTCTAAAAACATAAAAGTCTCCAGTTCTCATATTAAAACCAACTGCTCCACCTACTCTATTTTCTTGAGACTCATCCATTAAAAGATGGGTAATCATTATTCTGTTATAAATTTTATCAGCAGATTTTTTTGCTGCTTCTGCAACAATTGGTTTATAACTTTCTCCATGGATCATTATTTGCCATTTACCTTCTCTTAAATATCTTCCAGTTTTTTCATTTTTCATCATGGGTAAACCCCATTCATCGAACATATGTACTGTTGAATCTACATGACGGGCCATGTCATATCCTAAATCTTCTCTAACCAAACCCATTAAGTCATTACGAGCATACCTTACATGATCCTCAGGTTGGTTTTCATCCCATTGCATTCCCATATAACAATTAATTGCATACAAACCTTGAGCAACTGCTCCGCTTCTATCAATATTTGCTTTTTCAACACATACAATTTTTAAGTCTCTGCCCCAATGTCTAGCTTCAAAAGTGGCACCTGTACCAGCCATACCTCCACCTACTACTAATACATCACAATCTTCGTAATGGGTTTTGTGTTTAGCCATTAATAATAAACTCCTTTTTTAAAAGACTCTTTAGGAACTGTTGGTAATTCTTTTTTAGTATTTAGGCCTT
>JACWEA010000008.1 GCA_014653775.1 Pelagibacterales bacterium SAG-MED30 | reverse complement strand
AAATCTTCCATCAGCATTAACACCTTGTAGATACATTCCGATGTCAGAGTCAGATAAAGAAAACCAAAACTCATCTTTTGAAATTCTTAAAAGAATTGGATCATTTAAAACTCCACCATAAGCATTACACAAAATTACATACCTTGCTCTCATTGGTGAAATTTTGGTTGCATCTCTTGTTATAACATAATCAACAAATTTTTCTGCTTCAGGACCTTTAACCTGAATTTGTCTTTCTACTGCAACGTTCCACATTGTTACATGATTTACAATTGCATCATACTCAACCATCGCTCCACCATCTTCTGGTTTTACATAACCTCTTGGATGATAAATACGATTATATACCGTTGCTCTCCAACAACCTGCTTGCATTGACAAATGCCAATATGGAGATTTTCTTACTCTTGTTGAAATTAACATTTCAACTTTAGTTGGCCCACTTTGTCTTAAGTTATATGGTACTTTTCGATCTGATTGATCAACAGAAGTAACATGTTTTAGTTTAGTATAGTCAAATTCTTTAGACATATCTATTCTCCTTCAACCACTTGTTAGTTTCCTTCAAGCCGCCGAATGTATAAATGTGGAAGAAATCTGTATGCGATTTAACTTTCCCAATTAAATCATTAGGGTCTTTAGGTTTCAATAAATCTAACGCCTTACTAAAATTAGATTTAAGAAAGTTTAAGGAATTTTTTGCTCCTACAATATTAGCAAATTTAATCAAGCTAGATATTTTTAGAGGGCCAGTTATTCCCACATGTACTGGTACGCTTTGTTTAGAAATAAAATCTATAATAGGCTGAGAATCTAATAACCATTGTGTTACTATATAATCGGCATAAGGCTTTTTATCTATCATAGCTTTTTCTAAATCTGAGTCGGATATATCAGGACTCCCCTCTGGGTGTCCAGCGATTCCTATCTTCATCTTTTCAAAATAACCTGTCTCTAAAAGTTGAAAAGAGCTATCAAATTTACCTACTGGTTCTCTACCTCCACCAATTATTAAAGCTTGCTTTACACCACCATCTTTACATCTAGACACATAATCTTTTAGCTCTTTTTCGTCATTCATAGACCTTGCAGGAAAATGAGGTACCGGATTAAATCCTTTTTTGACTAGTTCATTGGCTTTTTGGGCAGTATCTTTATAGTCTCCACCAGGTAGCATAGTAATGTAAACATCACTTACTGGGGGTACTGTTTCTAGGTCAGTATTAGGTCCAATTTCTAATGAAAAGTTCATTTTTTTCAGATCATTATCTTTTTTGAAAAAGCTGTCAAAGAAATTCAGCAAATAGTTTCGATTAAAATTTGTTGCCAAAAATGATGCTAATGATAATTTTTTTTCGTGACTCAAAATTACAAAAATAAAATTCTCTCAAAAATCTTAGACGTTAAAAAATTAAAGGCAGTAGATAAGCCAATTGAGACAGCAAATGGCCTTCCAAATGAGTGCTATACCAGCAAAGACTATTTGTCTCATGAGAAGGATAAAATTTTTTGTGATAAATGGACAGTTATAGGAGTTGGAAGCTCTGTCCCAAAACCTGGAGATGCTAGGCCATATAATCTACTTGGGATTCCTTTGATTATTTTAAGGGACAAAGATATGAAGATTCGAGTATTTCATAATGTATGTAGTCATAGAGGTTTTAAACTTTTAAATAAACCATGTTCCCTAAAAAATGTTATTACATGTCCATATCATTCTTGGTCCTACAATTTAAAAGGAAATCTAGTAGCAACACCTCATATTGGAGGTCTTAATATTCATCAGTCAAATAAATTTAATAAAACTAAAAGCAATTTAAAAGAGGTAAGAACTAAAATTTGGATGGATATTATATTTATAAATGTTAATTCAAATGAAATTGATTTTGATGAATATATTAAACCTCTTGAAAAAAGATGGTCTAAGTTTATTAACAAAAAAGATCAAAAATTAATAATACATTCAAAAGATCATGGTTATTTTAATCTAGATGTGAAGTGCAATTGGAAATTTGCCATAGAAAACTATTGTGAAAGTTATCATTTGCCAACTATTCATCCAGAATTAAATAAAGTATCTAACATTAATGATCATTACCATATTCAAGGTTTGCCAAATAGATTTGCTGGGCAAGGGAGTAAAAAATATGAACAAGTTATAAAAGGAAATAAAAAATTTAATACTTTTCCTAATTGGAAGAAAGATATGGTAAAAAGTTCAGAATATATAGCTATATTTCCTAATGTGATGATAGGTTTACATATAGATCATTTTTATGTTTTTTGGTTAGAGCCACTTGCTATGAATAAAACTAAAGAACATATGCAAATGTATTATGTTGGAAATGAGAGTGCAAATGGAGAAGAATTAAAAGAATTACGAAAAGAAAACTCAAGATTTTGGAAAGTTGTTATGTTAGAAGATATAATAGCTATTGAAGGTATGCAAGAAGGTAGAAATTCACCAGTTTATAATGGAGGAAATTTTTCTCCTATAATGGATCAACCGACTCACCAGTTCCACAAGTGGGTTGCCAATAGTTTAATTTAATATGAAAATAATTCTTATAATGGGTTTACCTGGGTCTGGAAAAACAACTTTAGCAAATGTGCTAGGCCCAATGCTAAATGCAAAAAGATTAAATGCTGATGACGTTAGAAAAGAAGCTAATGATTGGGATTTTTCTGAAGAAGGAAGAAAAAGACAAGCAAAAAGAATGGCAGACTTTGCGATTAAACTTAAAAATGAAGGTAATTATGTTGTGGCAGACTTTATATGCCCAACACCCGAAGCAAGGAAATTGTTTCCTTCAGATTTTACTATATGGGTTGATACAATAAAAGAAGGAAGATTTGAAGATACAAATAAGATGTTTGTTAAACCTGACAGGTATGACTTTCATGTTACAACTCAAGATGCTAAAAACTGGGCACCAAAAATATTAAAGGAGTTAAAATAATGGCTTACAAATGGGATAATAAAAAACCTACTGCACAAATGTTAGGAAGATGGCAACCATTTCATGACGGTCATTACACTTTATTTAAAGAAATAATAAAAAAAACTGGTCAAGTTTGTATTCAAATTAGAGATGTTCAGGGAGTTGATGATAATCCTTTTGACTTTGAAACAGTTAAAAAGAATATTGAAGATAGATTAAATCCTGAATTTGAAGGACATTTTAAAATTATTTTAGTACCGAATATAACAAATATTTGTTACGGCAGAGGTGTTGGTTATAAAATTGAAAAAATTGAACTTCCTGAAGAAATTCAAAAAATCTCTGCTACTAAAATTAGAGCGAAGATGAGAGAAGAAGGTAAGTTAGATTAACTTTAATGAATATAAAAATTAGTTATTATAATAAGGATATAGCTAGGGTTATTATTAATGAACCTAAAACTTATAATTCCCTATCCACAAAAAATTTAAATGATTTAGTTAGAGTATTCAAAAAATTAGATAAAGACCAAAAAGTTAAAGTAATAATACTTGAGGGTGCTGGAAAAGGTTTTAGTGCAGGTCACAATCTAAAAGAAGTGAGAAATTTAAAAGTAAAAAATAAATATAAAAAACTATTTAGTCTTTGTTCAAAGTTAATGCTTCAAATAGTAGAAGGAAGAAAACCAGTTATTGCCAAAGTTCATGGAGCAGCATACGCAGCTGGTTGTCAGTTAGTAGCTAGCTGTGATTTAGCTTATAGTACTAAGGATGCTTTATTTGCAACTCCAGGCGTAAACATAGGCTTATTTTGCAGTACTCCGATGGTAGCTGTTAGTAGAAAAATTAGTAGAAAACCAATGATGAAAATGTTGCTTACTGGAGAACCCATTAAAGCCAATTATGCAAAAGAAGTTGGTTTAATAAATGATTGTTTTTCAAAATCTAAATTAAATAGTGAAGTATTTAAAGTAGCAAAAAAAATTGCTTCAAAATCTAATCTTACTATCAAAATAGGAAAACAAGCTTTTTATAGACAATTAGAAATGCCTTTAAGAAAAGCTTATGAGCACACAAGCAAAATGATGACATTAAACATGATGGCTATGGATGCCAAAGAGGGTATTTCAGCATTTTTAGAAAAAAGAAAACCTAAATGGAAAAATAAATGACAATTAAAAATATTTCAATTGTCATTTTTGTAATTATAGGAATTTATATAATTTTAAGTTTTAGAGATCATAATTTTAAAAGAGCAACAGATGCTTGTATTGCAGGAAGTCAAAAATTAGAACAACCTATGACTATAGAAGAGGCAAAAAAATTTTGTGAGGAAAAGATGAGTTTTGGTTTTCTTTATCTGACTCTGACATCGGAATGTATCTACAAGGTGTTAATGCTGATGGAAGATTTAATTGTACCGTTGAGGAAATTGATGCTTGTCCCGTTCAAATTCAAGGACCTAAATCAAAAGCATTAATGAAGGATTTATTAGGAGATCAGGTTGATTTAGAAAATATGCCTTTCTATGGTTTGGCTGAAGTTAAAGTTGCAGGAAAAAGTTGTGTTATTTCTCAATCAGGTTTTTCAGGTGAAGCTGGATACGAAATATATTTAAGAAATGCAACTTTATATGCTGATGATATGTGGAATGCTGTTCTAGATGCCGGAAAAAAACATAACTTAATGGTTATAGCTCCAGCTCATCATAGGAGAATTCAAGCTGGCATTCTTTCATGGGGACAAGATATGGATCAACAACACAATCCATACCAATGCAATCTAGGCTATCAAGTTTCTTTATCTGGAAAAGGTGAATGGAATAAAAAAACTGATTATGTTGGTAAAGTTGCTTTAGAAAAAATGGGTGAAGAAATCAAAGCAGGAAAAAAACCCTATAAACTTCAATTAGTTGGTCTTGAACTTGGTGGAAAACCTATAGAAGATTATGCCCCAGACTTTTGGTTAATATCGCCAGAAGATGGAGAAGATCCTATAGGTTTTATAACTTCCCCTTGGTATCATCCTGAAAAAAAAACAAATATAGCAATGGGATATGTACCATTTGATGGAACTTTAAATGCTAATGGATTTCCTAAAGGTAAAGTTGGAACTAAATATAAAGTTCATTTACCTGAAAAATACTCTACTACACCAGGTCAGCCTGTCGATGCAGTAATAGTTGATATACCATTCAAAGAATCTTTCAACGCTAATACAAGGGAAGTTGTAAAAGGTTAAAAGCATCTAGGGGGAGTACCGTACTCCCCTTAAAATTTATTAAAGATTTTAATCGTTGTTTGCAATATCATAGTTCTTGCTTTAAAGTTATTTCAATTACTAATCTCTTAAAAAAAGTAAAAAAATAAATGTTTGGTGAATTTTTAAGTATAATTTTTAAATCTATTAAATTAGATAAAACTCTCTATAGTGATAACAATCATTTTGGTGAGGCCTCTATTTATTTTGCAGGCTTAATAATGATTTTAGATGGGATAGCTGGAGCTGTTGCAGCAAATACAATCATTAAAACAGGAATTGCGATGTCAGGATTAACGGCTATGTTTACTTGGGTAGTTTGGGCAATTTTTATTTATGTAATCGGAGTAAAACTTTTTCCAGACAAACAAACAAAGGTTCCATTTAAAAAAGTATTGACTGCTGTAGGATACGCACATGCTCCTGGTTTAATAAGATTTTTTGCAGTGACTCCTGAATTGATGATACCAATTATCTTTCTTACACAGTTCTGGATTTTTGCTGGATTAATTATCTCAACTAAACAAATCTTAAATTTAAAATCAAATTTAAAATCTTTTGGTGTTGTATTTTTATCATTTTTAATAATTGCTTTTTTGTCTATTTCATTTGTTATGAGTAGAATGAATGCTCTTCCTGTTAATAATATTTAAATTGGAAAAATAGTTTTTGAAACTCTACAAGATTTACAGATTTTAAATCCCGTTAAAATTAAATTTTGAGTTACACTTTCATCTTGTTTTTTACATTCATCACAAATGTCATTTAAATCTTTTATGTTTTTTTCTTTAGTTTCTTCAGATTTTTGAATATTTTTAGTCATTATCTGTTAATCCCGCTCCAGCTGCGCCTTTTTTTAAACTCTCGCTTTCTTCAACAAAAGTTTCTTCTGATAGTTTGTACAAACTTTTCCATTCTGTTTCGCTAAAGTTATCTTTATTTTCTAAAAAAATAATTTCTATATTTTTTGCAATTATTGGATATTTGTCACTCAATATTTTAGAGGAAATCTTAACATTAAAATTTAATAAAAATTCATGATCATCAAACTTATAATGAATTTTTTTTCCAATTATTTCTGAACTTCTGCTTAAAAATGGTAAAACTAAAAACGGATAAGCAATATTATCTAGTCTAATTTTATCAAGTTTTTCTAAAGTTTTAACCTGATCTAGAAAACTTATTCCAAAAATAATCGGACAATAAGGATATTTTTCTGTTTTATTGTTATCATTAATCAAATTTAAATTTTCAAATTTATTTTGAATTTTAGATTTAAAATATTCACTTAAATTTTTTATTCCAGCTAAACCGAATAACTCCATTAATCTGATACCTTTGCCTACTTCTTCTGAAATGCCCCAAGAGTATCCTGCTGCTTTGCTAGCACGTTTAGAAGTTGTTTCTATTTCACTTAAAGATTTCATTTTTAAGGATTGTAGACCCATTGTTGATCATAATTTTTTAATCCTTCTGGTAATGGTGCTCCTTGAAACATACAAATCCTAAGCCACTTATCAGATCTTGGATCGAATTTTAAAGCTCCAAAAAAAGATAGTTTTAATCTTAACATATCAATTGGAACAACGTTTTCTGCAATTGTATTATCTTGAATTTCAGAATAAGGAAATTTTTCAATTATAAAAGCTCTTCTTACAACATGTCGTAAATTAGAGTATCGAGATAAAAATTTATCAATTGTTAAACTATTTTTAGAAACTATTAGCTTCTCATATAATTTTTTAATATCTCTTGCTATTGCTAAAGGCTGTTCTAATTCAGAACCTTGTTCTTTAAATCTATCAGAATACCTAGGCTCTTCTTTATTTTTTGAGATAAACCAAAAATTTTTAATATTTTCTTTTTTATCAAAATCAATCTCTATAATATTAGGATATCTTTTTTCAATAATGTTTCTTAAATCTTCAATGGTTCTATCAGTTGGTATATTAAAATACCTTTCTTCCTCTGAGCTCATTTCACTAACTAACGGTTTTACAATTTCATCGAATGGTTCCATCATCATTGAAACAATATATTCAATACATTCATCACATGTTTCTTTTTCTAACCACAAATAGATTTCATTAAACGGGTATTCGATATCAAAACTAAATTTAGTTTCTAAATAATTTATAGTTTTTTTAACATCACTAAGTAAAAATTTAATTTTTTTTAATTGATATTCACTTTTAGTGATCCAACTTGTAATATTTCTAACTGAGTTTTTTAAACTATTAGTGAATAAATTTATTTTATTTTTTTCAACTTTTCTAATTTCTCTAATTTTTTTTAATGCTTTTTCTCTACAAAGTATCCAATTATTTAAAAGTGTAGGATGATTAACAATAAATGGTGCCATTCCAAGTCCTGTTGAATTACCAATTCCTAAACTTTTACAAATTTTAGGATCTAATTTAACTGCATGTTTAGGATTTTTTGATTTTGCTATATGATTAACTTGATCAAAAGTAAATTGTCTAACTAAATAGACCAACATCATTTCAAGTCTAAATGGACCGTTAATTTCTTCTCTATTTTTGATTCTAAACCGGTCAGCTAGTCCAAATTTACCAGAACCATAAACTGCCGTAGTTCTGTAAAGATAACCAACTTGACTTAGGAGATTCAAATCCGGTTGTGTTCCATTACTTAAATTTTCAACAACGTAATCAAAAACTCTTAAAGATTTATTTGCTCTAGATAAAGTTAGCTCTTTATAAGATAGTCTTCCTACTTCTTGTTTTGGCACTTCATTTTTCAATCTTTCAATATCTAATTTCGATGGAACTCCATCATAGAGGGTAAAAGCAGCATCCCATTTAGTTGCTATAACTCTATCAGATCTTTCATTATTATTAATTTTATTAGCAAAACAAATTAACGAATAAACTCTATCTTTTTTTTTAAATGAATAAATAGCAATACCAAATCCTTCTTTATCTAAATCAAATAAATTTTTTTTGTATTCCCAGTCTTTAAATTCCTCTAAAAAACTTCTTAAAAAAGATAATTTAGATTGGTGAAATGAACCCAATCTAGATAATTTCATTATTACATTTGGATCTCGTAATTTTACTTGCATTTAAATTTTTTTATAAAAGTTATACCAATTGTTTCCAAGTATTCCATTAGTCTCATCATCTGAAAATCCAATTTTTTTAAGACCTTTTTCTAAATTTAAAAAACCTCTTGCATCTTCAAACCATTTTGGCTGTTTTGGAAAACCAGATTTATTTTTCGATCCTTCTCCATAATTTTTATTTTTTGCCCAGGTTCCGTTTCTCATCCATTCAACCACTGAGTCTGGTTGGTTAAGACATAGATCAGAACCAATACCAATATTTTCTACATTTATTATTTCAGTTGTTTTTGCGACCATTTCGCAGAAATTATCTAAAGTACAATTTGAATTATTTTTTAAATGATGTGGATATAAAGAGAGTCCTAACATTCCGTCACTTTCTCCTAATGCTTTTATTAGATCGTTAGACTTGTTTCTTTTTGCAGTATGCCAAAAAGTTGGATTTGCATGAGTAATTGCAATTGGTTTTTCACTAAATTCAATTGCATCAAAAGTACTTTTTTCCGCTGAGTGAGACATATCTACTACGATACCTACTCTATTCATTTCTTTAATGACTTCTTTTCCAAAATTAGTTACTCCACTATCAATTTTTTCATAGCAACCAGTAGCTAATAGAGATTGATTATTATAAGTAAGTTGCATAAAACGACAGCCTAGGTCATGAACCTTTTCAACTAAATTTATATTATCTTCTATTGGAGAGCAGTTTTGAAAACCAAAAAAAATTGCTGTTTTATTATTTAATCTAGCTTTTTCAATATCTTCAAACCCTTTTCCCATAAAAATTAGATCTGAGTTTTCTTTGAAGTAAACGCTCCATTTTTTTATTTCAGTTAATAATTCATCATAATCTTCATGATAAACGATTGTTACATGAACAGCATCTAAACCTGCTTCTCGGTTTATTTTAAACACATCTCGAGACCAATTGCAGTATTGAAGATTATCTATTTTATAATTCATGATTTAGATATGTTAAATCATACCAACATGTATTTTCAAATTCTATAAATTTTATTGAAATTTTAACTATATTTTGAAATAAGGTTTAAACACAAAATTCATGATTAAAAATATAAGACTTAAAGTATCGATAGTAATGGGTAGTCAGACAGACTACAAAATTATGAAACTATCAGAAAAGACACTGAAAAAATTAGGAGTTCCATTCGAAACAAAAATTATCTCTGCTCATAGAACACCAAAAAGAATGTATGAATATGCGTTAAATGCTGAAAAAAAAAATATAGGAGTAATTATAGCAGCGGCGGGAGGATCTGCACATTTGCCTGGAATGATTGCAGCTTTAACTTCAATTCCTGTTCTTGGTGTACCAGTAGAAAGTAAAAAATTGAGAGGTTTAGATAGCTTATTATCAATTGCACAAATGCCTAAAGGAATACCTGTCGGAACATTGGCAATTGGAGAAAATGGAGCAATTAACGCTGCATTGCTTGCTACATCAATAATTGGAAATACTAATAAAAAGATTAAAAACAAATTAAAAAATTGGAGAAATAAACAAACTAAATCTGTAAATAAAGTTCCAAAGTAAAATGTCAAATATTACGTTAGGTATTCTTGGAGGAGGACAACTTGGAAGTATGCTTTCAATAGCGGCTAAAAAGTTGTCCGTTAAAAGTATTGTTTTTAGTGATGATCAAGAAGCTCCGGCACAAAACTTTTGTGATGATTTCATCTTTGCTAAATATGATGATAAAGATAAAATTCATGAATTTTCAAATAAAGTGGATTATATAACATTTGAATTTGAAAATATTCCTTATGAAACTTTACATGAATTAAATAAATTAAAAATAGTTTTACCTAAACCATCTGTTAATAGGTTAATACAACATAGATTAGCTGAAAAAGATTTTGTAAATAAATTAAATTTAAGAACAACAAGATATGTTTATATTGAAAATAAAAAAGATCTTGAGCCATTAACAGACTTTTTGCCTGGAATTTTAAAAACTACTACTATGGGATATGACGGAAAAGGCCAGTACCCAATTAAGAATATTGAGCAAATTTCTTCATTAAATATTGATTTTTCAAAAAAATATATTTTAGAAAAATTAGTAAAATTAAAAAAGGAAATTTCTGTAATCGTTACTCGATTTGGAAATAATAAATATGAAATTTATGAACCAATAGAAAATACTCATGAGAATCAAATATTAAAATATTCAAAAATCCCTGCAGAAATTAATGAAAAATTATTTAATCAATCAAAAGATTGGGCAATACAAATTGCTGAGGAACTTAAGTATATTGGAACATTATGTGTTGAATTTTTTATCGATAGAAACGATAACCTTTACGTAAATGAAATTGCTCCTAGAGTTCATAACTCAGGTCACTTAACTATTAATGCTTATAATATCAGTCAATTTGAAAATCATATTAGAGCTGTATGTGCTTTAGAACAAATTAAATTAAAAAAAATATCAAATGCTGAAATGATTAATTTAATTGGTAATCAAATCACTCCTTATAGACAAAATCCCAAATTGAATGATAATCAATTTCTCTTTGATTACCAAAAAAAAGAGATTAAAGAAAAAAGAAAAATGGGTCATTTAACAACTTTGAAATAAATGCTTAAATCAATAGAGGGGAATTTTGATCATCCTGAAGTAAATAAACTACTAAATGATCATTTCATTGAACTCAGAGATGCTTCTCCAGAGGGAAGTACGCATGTATTAGATATTCATGGATTAAAGGTACCTTCTATAAAATTTTGGAGCTTGTGGAAAGATTATCAGCTGGTGGGTTGTGGAGCTTTAAAATTTTTAGAAAAAGATCACGGCGAATTCAAATCTATTAGAGTTCATAATAATTTTAGAAAAAAAGGTAATGGAATAAAAGTAATCAATCATTTGATTGATGAAGCAAAAAAGTTAAAAATCAAAAGATTAAGTGTTGAAACAGGTGCCGGAGAGTTTTTTAATCCAGCCAAAAAATTATTCGAACAATGTGGTTTTAAGCCTTGTCCTCCTTTTGCACATTATAAAGAAGACATAAATTCACTTTATTTAACGAAACTAATTGACAACATTTAGTAGAATAATTAGCAATTATCATCTATTTAGTTGACAAAACTAATTATTTTATAAAGAAATCACAAATTACTTAATTATAAGTAATAAATTAATACAACAAAGAGTAAGAAAATATGAGTCTACAAGGAAAAGTAAAATGGTTCAATCCTACCAAGGGTTTTGGTTTTATTGAACGTGAAGATAAAGAAAAAGATGTATTTGTTCATGTTTCAGCTGTAAGAGATGCTGGAATGAACGGTTTAGATGAGGGTCAAGCTTTGACTTTCGATGTTGAAGATGGTCCTAAAGGTCCTTCAGCAGTTAACTTAAAAACTGCATAATTTTCACAATATCATTTATTGGCTATAACTAATTTTTAAATAATTTTAATTATTTTTTGTAGCCAATAAAATATATAAAATATCTATATTTAAATTATTTATTTCTTAATTTATGATTGGAATTTTGGGAGGAATGGGAACTCAAGCTGGATTGGATTTTTGCAACAAGCTAGCTATTTTAAATAGAGGAAAAATAGATCAGGAATATCCTTTATTTTTGTTATATAATAAATCAAATATACCGGGTAGACCAGAGTCTATTGGGGTTCAAACAAGAAATTTAACCAACAAAAAAAATAATAAACTAAGTAAGAAAAAATATTCATTAGTTTTAAAAAGCCTATTAAAAGGTTGTAAACTTCTCGAAAAAAATAAATGTAAGTTTATTGTAATTCCATGCAATACTGCACACTACTGGTATGAAGATTTAAAAAAAAAAATTAATATACCAATAATTAATATGCCAAAAGAGGTTTATAAGAAGACAAAAGAAACATGTAGAAAAAATACAAAAATTGGTCTTCTAGCAACCGAAGGTACTTTAAAAACTGGTGTATATGATAAAATTTTTAACAAAAATTTTAATCTACAATATCCAACTGGGTCTTTGCAAAAAAATTGTGTAAATAAAGCAATAAAATTAGTAAAAATGGGAAAGGTAAAAGCTGCAGCAAATATAATTAAACCAGCAATAAAATATCTTCTTAAACAGAAATGTAAAAAAATAATTTTAGGATGCACAGAACTTCCTATAGCAATTTTTGCATTTAAATCTTTTACAAATATTAAATCTTCAAAAATATTCTTAGACCCAAATTTAATCTTAGCTTATTCAGCAATGAAAAAACATAGTAGATAATTAATGCAATCAAAAGACAGGCCTTATATGTTATTTGTTGCAGAAAAAATTTATTTTGAAATATCTAAAATAAAAAAATCTAATCCAGATTTTTCAAATATAGATGCAATAGATTCTTTTATTGGTTCAAAAACCTATGAAAAGATCAGTAGTGGAAAATTTCATGATGAATGGTTTAAAGAATTAGAAAAAAATAAATTTATAGATCAAATAACAAAAAAAAAGATTCCAGAAGAAACTATCAGTTTACTTAAAATTCAAAAAGACATGATAGTTAAACAATTATTTAAATTTCCAAAATTATATTATACTAAAAGTCACTTCCCACTAGAAATTTCACAACAAGCATTTAACAATTTATGGAGAATGTGTGAAAGTTATGAACTATGGTGTAAAGAAAGTAAACAGAAAGATTTAATTTTTTTAAATATTATTGACTAACTTTTTTTAAATTAAGTTCTTTTTGAACCATTGTAATTCTTTTTTCAATTAATTTTCTTAGGCCTTCATTTAATTTTTTTTGATTATTTTGTTCAGCTAGTATTTTTTGGGTCTTAGTAATTCTTTTTTCAATTAATTGATTAAACTCTTCGTTAAAGTTTTTTTTTTCATTTTGCTTTGCCATCTCTTCTTTAACCAAAGCTAATGGATTTTTTCCTGTTTTTTTTTTTATTTCATTATCAATCAAAAATTGTGCGCCTGCTTTATAAACATTGCCCGATGAAAAAATAGTTACACCTGGCCCCAATAGAGATGCTATTTGGACAAAACCCGTTAAAAATATAAACGAAGTTATAAAAAAAATTATTTTTGTAAATTTAAAAATCATTATCAGTTTATCCTCTATTTAAACTTATGTGATTTGCTTGATTATCTCAAATATGAAATAGTCCAAAATAGGTTCATAATCTTGTAAAATAACTATAATTTGTGGTCTATTAAACAAAATGATTAAAATATTTCCATTTATATTTATTGTTCTTTGGTCATCAGCATTCATAACTACTAAACCATTAATTGATAATAGCGATCCCTTCACAGCCTTAGCATTTAGATTTTTTATTGTATCTTTAGGTTTTTACTTTTTTTCAATCTTTACAAAACAAAAAATTTTAATTAACAAAAAAAATTTAATAGAGTCTCTTTTTAGTGGAGTTCTTTTTCATGGATTATATTTAGGAGGAGTATTTTACTCAATTTCAAAAGGAATGCCGACAGCCATAGCAGCATTGATTGTTACTCTTCAACCAATCTTAACTAATGCTTTAAGTAATTCAGTTTTAAGAGAAAAAATTTCTTTTAATCAATGGCTGGGTGTATTATTTGGATTTATTGGTGCCACAATGGTTATAGGTTGGGATATTGGATCGGGAATTCCTTTATTGGGACTTATAGCAACTATCATTTCTTTACTTGCTATAACAGGCTCTACTATTTGGCAAAAAAAATTAAGTAACAATCTACCTTTATCAGTAAGTAATATGTATCAAGCTATTGGAGGATTAATATTTCATTTAATCATTATTGTTTTATTTGTTGATCCTTATATTAATTTTACTAAAACTTTTCTCATAGCCATGGGTCATCAAATATTTTTAGTCTCATTTGGTGCATTCACAATATTAATGTTTTTGATAAAAAAAAATTCAGCTAGCAAAACAGTTTCGATTTTTTTTCTTATTCCCCCAACTTCAGCTTTTATGGCTTGGCTTTTTTTAAATGAAAAATTAACTACAATTGATTTATTTGGGTTTATAATTGCATCTGTTGGTGTGTATATTGCAACTAGAGATAGTAAAAATTAAATACCAACATATCCGTACTCTAATGCTGCATCTGTAATTGAATGATAAAAAGATTCACCAAAACTTCTTAGGGCAAATACCCTTATTTTATTAGTATTGTTATCAAGTATATCTAATGTAAAAGCAATCCCATTATATGTGGAATTTATTGAATTATTTTTTTCCAAAATATTAAAATTAAATGGACATCCTTTCTTTAAAACTTCTTTAACATTTTTTCCCTCTATTTCAAATATAGCTCTTGAATGAGATAAATCTGTTACTGCAAAATCTGATTCTATAAATTTCTCTGAAATATTTTTTAGCAATCCCTTCTTTGTGGATACCAAAAGCCAATTTTTTGGTCCATTCCATAAAATGCGAGTATCATTGTTATTTACTACATTTAATGGTTCATTTTTAAATTTTAAACCATCAACATCAAAGTCTTCAATTAAGACTTCAGAATTTTTGTATTGAAGTATTTGAACTATTAATAAATTCTTTTTCTCATAGATCTTTAAAAGACTATTTTCATTTTTACCTTCATAATCACCATATTGTCCTTTATAATGAATATTTGCTAAGGCTGATATCGAACTCATGATCTAACTCTTTCACCTTTTGGGTCTACATAATGTGAAGAAACTATTTCTACTGGTATCACTTTATTTTTAAGTGGAGACATTACAAATAATTTTTCACCTATCATATTTTTTCCATTTTTAAGAATAGCTAATGAAAAAGGATTATCATGTTCAACACTCCAACATGATGCTGAAATATAACCTAATTTTGGATTTGGTAGCGGTGCATTTGAGTCTTTGACTAAATGTGAACCTTCTGGAATACTAGTTTTCTTATCTAACGGAACGACACCTACAATTCTTTGTCTATCTTCTGCAACAAATGCTACTCTTTGTAATGATCTTTTTCCAATAAAATCTTTCTTCTTGCTGACTAGTCCTTCTAAAGCATTATCATATGGAATTGTTCTTCCATCAAGTTCTGAACCTGCAACATGGCCCATTTCAATTCTTAGCGTTGATAATGCCTCTGTTCCATATGGTTGAATTTTAAATTCTTCACCTAATTCAATTATTTTTTCCCACATAAAGTTTCCATTATCAGACTCCACATTTACCTCGTAAGCCAACTCACCTGAAAATGAAATTCTAAAAATTCTTGCTTTTATACCAAATAAATCTCCCTCCTTATAACCCATAAATGGCAAACCTTCTTTAGATACATCTTCTTGAGGAAATAATTTTTTTAATAAGTCTCTTGATTTAGGCCCTGCTATTGCAGCACCAGCCCATTGTTCAGTGGTTGAAACTACATTAACATTTAACTCTGGCCAAACAAGCTGTAAATAATATTCAAGATGTGAAAGAACATTTGCTGCTTGAGCTGTGGTTGTTGTCATGTGGTAATGGTTTTCTGAGATCCTTGTAGTGGTTCCATCATCCATGACAATTCCATCTTCTCTTAACATCACACCATATCTAGCTTTACCAACAGGTAACTTGAGCCATGCATTAGTATAAACTCTATTTAGAAACTCTGCTGCATCTGGACCTTTAATGTCTATTTTTCCCAAAGTTGTTACATCACAAACTCCAACATTTTTTCTTACATTTTTAGCTTCTCTTTTTGATGCTTCAAATAAATTTTCATCTCCCCTTTTATAATATCTTGGTCTCAACCAAACTCCGGCATCAACAAATACTGCGTTATTTTTTTCATGCCATGAGTGCATTGGTGATTTTCTAGTTGGTTTTGAATGTTTACCAACTTCTCTTCCTACTATTGCTCCAATTGAAATGGGTGTATAAGGAGGTCTGAATGTAGTATGTCCTACGGCTGGAACAACTTTATTTTCAATTTCAGATACTAGTTGTAGACCATTTAAATTACTTGTTTTACCTTGATCCGTGGCCATACCAAGTGTTGTATATCTTTTAACATGTTCAATTGATCGATAGCCCTCTCTTAAGGCTATTTCTACGTCTGAAACAGCAACATCATTTTGGAAATCTAAAAATCGCTTATAATTTTTCCCTTTTGGTAATGGTACGCACCAAAATTTATCATGTGCAGAAGATTTTTTTTCTACAACATTTGGTATAGAAACTTTATTTTCTTTTTTAGTTATTTTTTTGGATAAATCATTACCAGCTTTCAATGAAGTTTTTAATGTCTCTTCAAGTGAAAAAATTCCATTTGCTGCGCCCAAAGTTGTTTCGTTTTGTTTAGATGTTCCAGGAACAAATGCATCTATATCTTCTTTAAATTTTGTTTTATTTCCTGATTGAGAAGCTAAATTAATAGTTGGTGTCCAAAAACCTGAAACACATATACAATCACATTCAATATTCTCTATTTTTCCTAGTTGTTTTTTGTCTTCTGAAATACTAGCAATATCTGCAGATTTAACTTTTTTATATCCTTGAGCTGCAACTACAACATAAGAGAATTTAATATCAATTCCAAAGTTTTTTGCTTCATCAATTATTTCTGAATCAGGATTTTTTCTAGAGTCTAAAACAATAGGATTAATTCCATTTTTTTTAAATTCAATTGCTGTTTCATATCCACTATCATTGTTAGTAAATACCAATGGATTTCTTCCAACTAATACTCCATAAATTTTTAAATATTCTTTTGCTGCTGATGAAAGCATTACTCCGGGAGTATCATTATTTCCAAAAACTATTGGTCTTTCAATTGACCCTGAAGAAATTAAAACTTCTTTTGCTCTTATGTACCAAAGTCTTTTATTGGGATGATATTTTTTAGTTTGAGGTAAATGGTCACTCACTTTTTCTGACATTACAAGCATATTGTGGTCATAATATCCAAAAATTTGAGATCGATTTTTTACAACAACATTTGACATCTCTTTAAGTTCAGAAATAATACTATCTGCCCAATCTTTTCCTGATTGGTTTCCAATATTGACATCACTTGTTAATAACGATCCACCAAATCTTGGTTTGTCCTCTGCTAAAATAACTCTTGCACCATTTTTTGCTGCTGCATAAGCACTTGCGAGTCCTGATGGCCCTGATCCAGTAATTAATAAATCACAATATTCATATTTATGCTCATATCTCTCATTATCATGTTTCGTTGATGCAACTCCTAAACCTGCAGCTTTTCTAATGAATGGTTCATAAATTCTGTACCAAAAACTTTTTGGCCACATAAATGTCTTGTAATAAAACCCAGCAGGCAGAAAAATTTTTAAAAAATTATTAATTGCACCCACATCAAAATTTACACTTGGCCAACAATTAACACTTTTTGCCTCTAAGCCCTCAAAAAGCTCTTGTTCTGTCGCTTTAATATTGGGCTCTGTTTCCCCATTTCTATAAAGCTGAACAACTGCATAAGGCTCATCGACCCCTGCTCCAAAAAAACCTCTTGGTCTATGGTATTTAAAACTTCTACCAACTAAATGAACTCCATTTGCTAATAATGCAGATGCTAAGGTATCACCTTCATAACCATAGTATTTTTTACCATTGAATTTAAATGAAATATTTTTATTTCTGTTTATTAATCCAACATTTTCTAATCTAAAACCTTGACTCATTATAATATGTCCTCATCAGCTTTTAGAGTATAATAAATTTCATGAGTTGCTGTATCTCTCTCAACTTTTATCCATTGTCGACAACCTGATAAATGTTGCCATAACTCCCAATGTTTTCCTCTCAAACTTTTTCTATTATAAACAAAATTATCCCAATCTTGGTCTGATATTTCTTTGTTTAAATTAGGTCTTTTGATACTAGCATCACCCCCATATGAAAACTCATTTTGTGATCTCATTCCACAGTGTGGACATTTAATATGAAGCATTTATGAAATCCAAGTTTTTGTACCAAGTCCTTTTTCATCAAGTAAGTAACCGGTGTTAAATCTATTTAAACTATATCCTGCATTTAATTCATGAACTCTATCCTGAGCTATCGTATGAGCAAAAGTCCAGCCTGATGCTGGTGTTGCTTTAAATCCACCATAACACCAACCACAATTTAAATACAAACCCTCGATATGTGTTTTGTCTATAATAGGTGAACCATCCATAGACATATCCATTATTCCACCCCAAGTTCTAAGCATTTTAAGTTTGCTTAAAAAAGGCATCATTGCAATTCCTTCAGTTAATACATGTTGTAAAGTTGGTAAGTTTCCTCTTTGAGAATAACTATTATATCCATCTAAGTCGCCACCCATAACCATTTCACCTTTGTCTGATTGGCTTAAATAAAAGTGACCTGCACCAAATGTTACTACTTTATCTAAAACTGGTTTAACTGGTTCAGAAACACATGCTTGCAAAAGATGTGTTTCGATAGGTAATGTCATATTTAATTTCTCAGCCAAAATATTGGTGCTTCCTGCAACACATAATCCTATTTTTTTAACTTTTATGTCTCCACGAGATGTTCTTATTCCATTTATTTTTCCTGCCGATACATCAAATCCCATTACCTCACAATTTTGAATGATATCTACTCCCATAGAATCAGCTTGACGTGCATAGCCCCATGCCACTGCATCATGACGAGCTGTTCCTGCACTTGGTTGCATTAAACCTCCAAAAATAGGAAATCTCACATTTTCTGAAAAGTCTGCCATTGGTATGATTTCTTTAACCTGTTCTCTATTTAGAAGCACTGCATCAATACCATTCAATCGCATTGAGTTACCTCTTCTTGCATAGACATTCATCTGTGCATCTGAGTGGGCTAAATTAATAATACCTCTAGGAGAAAACATAACATTGTAATTTAAATCTTGACTCATTCTTCTCCATAAATTCATTCCAAATTCACTGAACAAACCGTTATCATCATGCATATAGTTTGATCTTATAATTGTTGTATTTCGGCCCACATTTCCACCGCCAATCCAACCTTTTTCTATGACAGCTACATTTGTTATATTGTGTTCTTTTGCTAGATAATATGCTGTTGCTAATCCATGACCTCCTCCACCAATAATTACAACATCATATTCTTTCTTAGGAGATGAATCTTTCCATGCCAAATCCCATTTATCATGATTAGAAAAGGCATTTTTGATTAGGCTAAATATTGAATACTTTTGCATAATCAAATTTTATAATAATGAATATAAATAGTTCATATTTTTTTTATATATAATTTTTAGATATTTCCAAAGGGCCTAAAAAGAGATACTAATCGACCAATTTTAATATTTTTATAGAATTTAAATGGGCAAATTTAAATCAGATATCCAAATAGCAAGAATGGCAAAAATGAAACCTATAAAACAGGTTTTATCCAAATTAAAAGTCCCTGATAATAGTTTTGCTTTTAGTCCACAAGGAAGACATATCGCTAAACTCAATTTAGAATATATTAACACTTTAAATAAAAAAAAAGATGGAAAGCTTATTTTAGTCACTGCAATTAATCCTACTCCTGCTGGAGAAGGCAAAACTACAGTTTCAGTTGGTCTTTCTGATGGACTAAATAAAATTGGTAAGAAATCTATTGTTTGTTTAAGAGAACCGAGTTTAGGTCCATCATTTGGTGTAAAAGGTGGAGCTGCAGGTGGAGGTTATTCTCAAGTTGTTCCTATGGAACAAATTAATTTACATTTTACTGGTGACTTTCATGCAATTACTTCAGCTCACAATTTATTATCAGCTTTAATTGATAACCACATTTATTGGGGGAATAAATTAAATATAGACGTTAGACGTGTAGTTTGGAATAGAGTAATGGATATGAATGATCGTTCTCTAAGATCAATTGTAGTTGATTTAGGAGGAGTAGCTAATGGATATCCAAGACAAGATGGTTTTGATATTACAGTAGCATCAGAAATAATGGCTATTTTTTGCTTATCCAAAAATTTAAAAGATCTCGAGAATAGAATAGGAAATATAACAATAGGATATACTAGAGATAAGAAACCTATTTATGCGAAAGATCTAAAAGCTCAGGGCCCTATGACTGTACTTTTGTATAGAGCTTTCAGACCAAATGTTGTTCAAACTTTAGAAAATAATCCAGCAATAATTCATGGTGGACCATTTGCAAATATTGCTCATGGATGTAATTCTCTTCTTGCTACTAAAACTGCTCTAAAATTATCAGACTATGTTGTAACAGAGGCTGGCTTCGGTGCAGATCTAGGTGCAGAAAAGTTTATTAATATTAAATGTAGAAAATCAGGATTAAAACCTTCTTGTATTGTAATTGTAGCAACTATAAGAGCTTTAAAAATGCATGGTGGATTAGACAAACATCAGTTAAAGAAAGAAAACATGTCAGCATTAATAAAAGGTATGATTAATTTAGAGAGACATATAAACAATATGAAAAAATTTGGCGTTCCTGTTACTGTTGCTATAAATAAATTTGTAAATGATACCCGTAAAGAGGAAAATGCCGTAATTGATTTTTGTAAAAGCATGGGTATCAAAGCTAATTTATGTACGCATTGGTCTGAAGGAGGCAAAGGTACGAGGGAACTAGCTAAAACAGTTGTGAAATTATCTTCAAAAAAAAATAATAAATTTAAGTATCTTTATGATAGCAAACTTCCATTATTCAAAAAAATTGAAAAAATTGCTATAGAGCTTTATAAAGCTAGTGAAGTTGTTGCAGATACAAAAATCAGAAATCAATTAAAAGAATTTGAAACAATGGGTTATAAAAATTTGCCTATATGTATTGCAAAAACTCAGTATAGTTTTTCTACAGATCCAAATTTAAAAGGTGCCCCCAAAGATCATATCATGCAAATAAGAGGGTTGAGACTATCATCTGGAGCTGAGTTTATTGTTGTTTTTTGTGGTTCTATAAACACTATGCCTGGTTTGCCAAAAGTTCCAGCTGCTGAAAATATAAAGTTAAATTCAAATAATGAAATTGAAGGCTTGTTTTAAAATTACCATTTAATTTCTAATTTTTTATTTTCACAGATACAATCTATAACACTAATTAATAAAGGATATTCTTCTTTACCGAATTCTTTAAGCACTTTTGGACCTATTGCAAAAGCTAAATCAGCTCCTTCAACAGTGACATCTTTCATAAATTTTTTTTTTGCTTCAGTAAATAGATGTCCTTGTCCTAAGTAATACCCCATTTTACTATTTCTTCCTCCAGCAGAACTTACGTATAAATCTCCAAGTCCAGCAAGTCCATATGCAGTTTCTTCTTTGCCATTTAATTTTTTTGTTAAATTTTTCATTTCTGAGACCGCTTTATAAGCCAAAGATGCAGCTGTATTTAAAAAATACTTTTTCTTTATTTCTTCACTCAAGGATTTACTACTTAAACCTTCTGATGCTCCTATTAACATAGAGTATATATTCTTAGTCGCCGCACAAACCTCTACTCCTATAAGATCTTCGGAATACTCTGTCGAGTAATATTGAGTAGAAATAATTTTTCCAATATTTTTAACTCTATTTAAATCTTCATTTGCAAGAACAACACTGCTATTAATTCTATTAACTAAACCGTTGGCAAGACACGGTCCTCCCACTGCAGATATCTTAGGATTGTCAATACCTTTTGTTTTTAAAATATTACTTAATTTTTCTGCTAAAGTTTCAAATTTATTTTCAATAATAGTTAAACCTTTTGTTAATAAAAGTATGTCTGTTTTATCATTGTAAAATTTAGATATTTCATCTCCAATCCAATCAATCCCTTTAGAGCTTACTCCAATTACTAAAAGATCAATATTATCTTTTACCTCATCGTTAAATTCTGAAAATTTCAAAACTTTAATATTTTTTGGTAGTTGACTTTTTAATATAGGATGAAAATTATTAAGATTATTTATTTCTTCAATTACTTTATCTTCTAGAAAAGATCCAACCAAAAAAACTTGATTTGAATTATCAGCACAAGGCACAGCAAAAGCTGATCCCATTGCTCCAGCTCCAATAATTACAATTTTTTTCATAAATTATACATATCTAAAGACAAATATTGCAAAAATAGAAGATATAAATGTAGCAAACCAAAGATTAAAGTCTGTGAGTCCGAGCCAAGCTAAATGAATAAATGCTGCACTTAACAAGGAAACAAACAGCCTGTCTCCTCTAGTAGTATTTAGTGTAAGTATTCCTTTTCTAGGGCTTCCACCTGGAACCTTTTTTTCCCAGAAATACATAACTGTGATGCAAAGAGCTATAAAAATAAAAAAACTTGCCGTAGGCCAAGTCCATGCCATCCATGTTATAAAATCAAAATCAAAAAGACCTTTTTCTTTTGGTTTGCCAACCGTAGACCAGCTAGATGCATATAGATTTGTAAAAATCATACTCTCCCCATTGCAAATCCTTTAGCAATATAATTTCTTACAAAGTAAATTACTACTGCTCCAGGTAAAATAGTTAAGCTTCCAGCTGCTGCCAATAAACCAAGTTCATAACCTGAAGTACTTGAGGTTCTCGTCATTATAGCTGCAATTGGTTTAGCTATTGTAGCAGTAAGAGTTTTTGCCAACAATAATTCAACCCAAGAAAACATAAAACAGAAAAACATAGTAATACCTATTCCGGCAGCTATTGTAGGAATAAAAATTTTAAAGAAAAATTTAGGAAAAGAATAACCATCAACATATGCAGTTTCATCTAATTCTTTAGGAACAGAAGACATAAATCCTTCTAATATCCAAACAGCAAGAGGAATATTAAAAAGACAATGAGATAGCGCAATAGCTATATGAGTATCAAATAAATTTACTGATGAGTAAAATTGAAAGAAAGGTAAAGCAAAAACAGCTGGAGGAGCCATTCTGTTTGTTAAAAGCCAGAAAAATAAATGTTTATCACCTAAAAATTTATATCTTGAAAAGGCATAAGCAGCGGGAAGTGCTGCAGATACAGAAATTATAGTATTAAAAACTGTATAAGTAATAGAATTTACATAACCCATATACCAGGTGCTATCTGTAAATATTGTTTTATAATTATCTAAAGTAAAATCTTGTGGCCACAATGAATAAACATTTATAATTTCAGTAGTTGATTTAAATGACATATTTAGTAACCAATAAATAGGTAACATTAAAAAAATTATGTAGAATGTTGGTACCACCCATTTTATTTTTTTCATGTTCTGCCCTCATCTTTCATCATTAAGCTGTAAAAAACCCAACACATTAAAAGCACAATTAAAAAATAGATAAGCGACATAGCAGCTGCAGGTCCAAGATCAAATTGACCTAAGGCCATTTTTACTAAATCTAACGATAGAAAATTTGTTGCATTACCTGGGCCACCTCCTGTTAAAACAAAAGGTTCAGTATAGATCATAAAGCTATCCATAAATCTTAAAAGTATAGCTAAAGTTAAAACTTTTTTCATTTTAGGTAGTTCGATATATCTAAAAATATCCCATCTACCAGCACCATCTATTTCTGCAGCTTGATAGTAAGCTGGCTGAATTGAATTTAAACCTGCGTAAGATAAAAGAACAACTAGAGAAGTCCAATGCCAAACATCCATAAGAATAGTTGTGAACCAAGCATCTCCACTTTGTTGAGTAAAATTATAATCAAAACCAAGAGAATTTAAAGAATATCCAAGAAAACCTATATCGGGAAGAGCAAATATATTCCACATAGCTCCTACCACATTCCAAGGTATTAATAACGGCATTGACATTAAAATTAAACAAACAGGAACTCCCCAACCTTTTTTGGGCATAGTTAAAGCAATAGCTATACCTAAAGGCAACTGTATTAGAAGAATTATAAAAGTAAATATGAATTGTCT
This sequence comes from Pelagibacterales bacterium SAG-MED30, assembly GCA_014653775.1. Lineage (GTDB taxonomy): Bacteria > Pseudomonadota > Alphaproteobacteria > Pelagibacterales > Pelagibacteraceae > Pelagibacter. The sequence continues at coordinate 459 of JACWEA010000008.1, read as the reverse complement.
ACCTAAAGATGCGTGAAATCTTTCGGAATTTAAAATTTCTTTGAACCATCTTGTTCCTTCCCATTGAAAAACGTTACTTCCAAAAGTTTCTTGAAATGAATAATTAACAACAGTCATTAATGGTACTACAGCGTTAAATGCAACAAGTGCAAAAACAGGAATAACAAAGAACCAAGCTTTTTGATTAAGTGTTTTGTTCATTATTCAATTATCCAATCATCTCCATATACATAAGTATATTTTTGATCAAAAGTTATATGTGCGCTGTCACTTGGTATTTCTGAAGAAGCATTAGCTAAAATTTTAATACTTCCGCTACTACACTCGGTATCAATTACTTTATGTCTGCCTGTATCACTAACTCTTTTAATTTTTACTTCTATTCCTTCATCAGAAAAATTAATAAATTCTGGCCTAATACCTAGTTGCGTTTTGCTAAAATTTTTTTTTTTTATACTG
>JACWEA010000007.1 GCA_014653775.1 Pelagibacterales bacterium SAG-MED30 | reverse complement strand
GTTTATCAAATCCTGGGTTCAGTCTTTTTTTAATTTTAGCAGGTCCAATGACAGTGATTCCTTTATTCCTTTATGTTAGAGGTGTCGAGTTAATTGGCTTGGGTCCAACTGGAATGATCTTTTATATTACTCCTACATTGCAGTTTGTTTTAGGTTATTTCTATTATAATGAGGAGTTTTCGTTAATTAAATTTCTGAGTTTTATTATTATTTGGATTGCTGTAATTATATATCTTAAAGATTTATATGAAACTAATTAGACTTATCTTTTTATTAATATTTTTTATTATACCTGTTACGTATGCTGATAATTTTACTAACTGGAAAAGTGAGTTTAAAAAAATTGCTCTTTCAAATAATATTTCCGAAGATACTTTTGATTTAGTAATGAAAAATGTAAAATTTCTACCTAAAGTAATTGAGTACGATCGTTTTCAACCTGAATTTTATGAAGATACTAAAACTTATGTAAGTAAAAGAACTTCATCAAAAAAATTAGTTAAAGGATTAAATTTTTTTAATCAAAATAAAGAATTGATTAACTCTATTGAAATTAAATTTGATATAGAAAAAGAATTACTATTAGCATTAATGGGAATAGAAACAAATTTTGGAACTTATGTAGGTAAAATGGATATTTTATCATCCCTAGCCACTTTAAGTTTTGATAAAAGAAGATCAGAATTTTTTACTAAAGAGCTATTGATACTTTTAAAACTTATAGATACTAATCAAATTGACTATAGTACTTTATATGGATCTTGGGCAGGTGCTTTTGGTTATTTTCAATTTATGCCATCTACCATAAAAAATTATGCATTTGATTATAATAAAGATGATTACATAGATCTAAAAAATTCAGAAGATGCATATGCATCTGCCGCTAATTATTTAACGAAAATTGGCTGGAAAAAAAATCAACCATGTTTTTATAAAGTTGAACTTAATGAAAATATACCTAGCAAATATCTTAACGTTTCAGCAAAAAAAATTCACAATAAAAATAAACTTAAATTTTTTAAAAAATATATAAATAATTATTCTGATTTAAATATTGACAACGAAAATTTTAATGTCGCAATTGTAACACCCGATAAAGATATAATTCCAGATGCTGAAACTTTAAATCCTGCTTATATAGTTTATGATAATTATGAAATAATATTAAAATGGAATAGATCTCTAAGATTTGCTTTAGCAGTTTGTACTTTGAAAGATAAATTTAAAAATGAAATTTAAATATTTAATATTCTTATCAATTTTTTTATTAAGTGCTTGTGAAACATATAACTCAAGCTCTAAAAAAATAAACAATCAAATAGAAAAAAAATATGCAAATACAGGATTTACATTAATCTATAATGAAAGTTTAGATTTAAAAAAATTAGATAATAGATCCTTAAAGATTTTTCATAAAACATTAAAAAAAAACTCTTCAGTTAAACTAACAAACCCTTTAAATAACAAATCTTTAATTGCTACCGTTAAAACAAAAGATAATTTTTCCGATTTTTATAATTCAGTTATTTCTAAAAGAATAGCAGAAATCTTAGAACTTGATTTAAATGAACCTTATATAGAAATTACTTTAATTTCCAAAAATTCAACTTTTGTTGCAAAAAAAAGCAAAACATTTGAAGAAGAAAAAGAAGTTGCAGAAAAAGCTCCTGTAGATGGCATAAAAATCAGCAATTTAAATAATAATATATCTAGTACAGAACAAAAATCTAAAAATATAAAATTTTCTTACTATATCAAAGTAGCAGATTTTTATTACAAAAAAACAGCTGAACTTATGATTGATAGAATTAAAGATGAAACTTCTTTAAAGAAACTAAATATAATTAAAATATCAGAAACAAATTATAGGGTATTAATAGGACCCTTTAATGATATAAACTCTTTAAGAAAGTCTTTTGATAAAATGAATTCACTTTATTTTGAAAATTTAGAAATAATTAAAAATGTATAAAAGATTATTAATATTTATAATTTTAAACCTTTTAGTATCAACATCTTCTTATTCAAACTTAGAAGTAAAAGCTAGAACTGCAATATTACAAGATTATCATTCAGGCGAAGTTTTATATGAAAAGGATCCTGATCGTTCAATTTATCCCGCATCTATGACAAAAATAATGACCACAATTATTGCATTTGATTTAATTAAATCTGGAGATTTAAGTTTAGAAGATAAATTTATCGTATCTGAAAAAGCTTGGAGATTATCTACTTCGGGTTATTCCTCAATGTTTATAATGGTTGGAGACGAAGTTTCAGTTGAAAATTTATTACACGGTATAATTACCGCTTCAGGCAATGATGCTTGTATTGTTTTAGCCGAAGGTATAGCCGGTACTGAAGAAGAATTTGCTATTATTATGACATCTAAAGCGAAAGAACTTGGCATGGACAATACTAATTTTACTAATTCTTCAGGTATTAATGATCCAGAAAATTATTCTACTGTTAGAGATATTTTAAAAATGTCTAGATATTTAATAAAAGAACATCCTGAATTTTACAAATGGTTTTCAAGAAAAGAATTTACTTGGTATAGAACTGGGGGCGATCCTATTACGCAAGGAAATAGAAATCCTCTCCTTTATAAGAATATTGGAGCCGATGGTATCAAAACTGGTTATTTAGCTGTAGAAAAATATTCTCTTGCCTCTTCAATTGAAAGAAAAGGGAGAAGACTAATTGCTGTTGGTAGTGGTTTTGAAACTAAAAGTTCTCGTTCAAGAGAAAGCTCTAAATTATTAACTTATGGTTTAACTAATTTTGATTTAGTTGAAATAGTTAAAAAAAATGAACCTATTGAAAAATTAGATGTATGGTTAGGAAAAAAACAACATGTAGATGTTCATATTAATCAAGATATTTATAAAACAATTAAAAAGGCTAAAAAAAAATTATTAAAAGTAGCTTTAAAATATGAAGGACCTATAGAGGCTCCTATTAAGAAAGATCAAATTGTTGGTAAATTACGTGTTGTTTATGATCAAGAATTAGTAGGCGAATATGACTTACTTGCATCAAATAAAGTAGAAAAAGTTAATGTATTTACTAGATTAATTAAATCATTGAATTATTTAATCTGGGGCGATGTCTAAAAAACTGGTTATTGTATTTGAAGGTATAGAAGGAAGCGGTAAAAGCTATCACCTTAATGAAGTTTCTAAACATTTAAAAAAAAAAAATATTGATCATATTAAAATTCGTGAACCTGGTGGCAGCCAAAACTCAGAAAAAATTAGAAAACTAATACTGAATAACAAATCATCATTTAATAAAGAGACTGATTTACTTCTTTATTTAGCTGCTAGGAGTGAAAATTTATTATTATTAAAAAAATATTATAAAAAAAAAATAATATTAATTGATAGATTTGTAGATTCTACGATTGCTTATCAACATTATGGTTTAGGAGTTAATCTAAAATTGATAAAATTTATCAATAACTATCTATTAAAAAAATTTAAAGTAAATTTCACTTTTTTAAATATAGTTAATAAGAAAAATATGATTAAAAGACTAAAATTAAGAAAATCTTTAAATAGATATGATAAATTTAACAATAATTTTTATCAAAAAGTTCAAAAGGGTTTTATGAGATTAGCTAAAAGAAAAATTAAAAAATATAAAATTGTTAATTCTAATCTAGATATATCTTATAACAAATCATTGATTTTAAATAAAATAGATAAATTAATATGAATGATATTAATCCCAGTAATCAAACAAAACTCTTAGGATTAGATAGATATATTTCAGAATTAATAGGTTTATCAAAAAAAAATAAATTACCTAACAAAATATTGTTAAGTGGGAATAAAGGAATAGGTAAATCTACTTTAGCATATCATTTTGTAAATTACTCATTATCTATAGATGAAGAATTTAATTATGATGAGACAAATTTTAAAATTAACGAAAATAATCGATCTTTTAAAACAATTCAAAATCAATCTAATCCAAATTTTATCTTAATTGATATATACCCTGATAAAAAGTTAATTGATATTAATCAAATAAGGAATTTAATTTTAAATTTAAACAAATCATCATTCAATAAAAAAGCTAGATTTATATTAATTGATAATATTGAACTTCTTAATATTAATTCAATTAACGCACTACTTAAAATTTTAGAAGAACCAACTAATAATGTGCATTTCATATTAATTAATAATAATAAAAAAATATTATCAACTTTATCATCCAGATGTTTAAATTTTAAGATTTTTCTTTCTCATAATGAATGTTTGAAAATATCCAACAATCTTCTAAATGATCAATTAGATAGTTTAATTAACGATGATTTAATAAATTATTATTTAACACCTGGAAATACATATAAATTAATTAAATTTGCACAAATTAACAATTATGATCTACTTAATATTAATTTAAGAAATTTCTTAAAACTTATTATAAAAGATCAACATTATAAAAAAGATGAAAATATTAAATTTCTTTTTTTTGATTTGATTGAATATTATTTTAGAAAAATAAATCAATCAATCTCATCAACAATACACGATAAATACAGTTATTTTTTAAAAAGAATTTCTGATACAAGAAAATTTAATTTAGATGAAGAGTCTTTGTTTGTGGAATTTGAAGAAGAAATTTTAAATGGTTAAAAATTTTTATATAACGACACCAATTTATTATCCATCAGCTAAACCTCATATGGGTCATGCTTATTCAAGTATTATAGCAGATTTTTTTGCAAGATTTAAAAGAATGGATGGATTTGATGTAAGTTTTTTAACTGGTACGGATGAACACGGCCTTAAAATTCAAAGAGCTGCTAAAAAAAAGGGTATTGATACACTTCAGTTTTGTGATGAGATTAGTCAAACTTTCAAAGATTTATCGAAAATTTTAAATCTTACTAACACTGATTTTATAAGAACTACAGAAGATCGTCATAAATTGTCAGTTCAAAATTTATGGAAAGAATTAGAAAAAAATGAAGATATTTATTTATCGAAATATTCTGGATGGTACTCTGTTTCAGATGAGGCTTTTTACACAGAAGATGAAATTGAAGAAGTTGATGGTAAAAAACAAGCTGTTTCCTCAAAATCTCCTGTTGAATGGATGGATGAAGAATCATACTTTTTTAAGTTGTCTAAATGGGAGAAACCATTACTTGAATATTATGAAAAAAATCCAAATTTTATTTCACCAATATCAAGAAAAAATGAGGTAATTAGCTTTGTTAAAAGCGGTTTAAAAGATTTATCTGTTAGCAGAAAAAGTTTATCTTGGGGTATTCAAGTACCAAATAATAAAAATCATATAATTTATGTATGGCTAGATGCACTTACTAACTATATAAGTGCACTAAATTATCCTAACACTAATAATTCTTTGTATAAAAAGTTTTGGCCTGCATCAATTCATTTAATTGGTAAAGATATTTTAAGATTTCATGCAGTTTATTGGCCAGCGTTTTTGCTAGCAGCAAATATTCCATTACCTAAAAAAATTTATGGACATGGTTGGATTTTATCTGGTGAAGAAAAAATGTCAAAATCAAAAGGTAATATTTTAGATCCAATTGAAATTATAGAAAAATATGGTCTAGATCCATTAAGATATTATTTAATTAAAGAAGTATCTTTTGGCAATGATGGTAATATTTCTCAAGAAAGATTAGAAGATTGTATCAACAGTGATCTAGCTAATAATTACGGAAATCTTTGTCAAAGAGTTATTGCTTTTGGTATCAAAAACTGTGAAGGGAAAATTCCAAATAATATTGAATTCCAGAAAGATGATTTAAAAATATTAGATAAATTTAAATCAAATTTAGAACTCATTAGAAAAAAAATCGATAATCAAGATATAAATTTTTATATAGATTTTATAGTTAATTCTTTATTTGAAGCTAATAAATATTTTAATGATCAAGAACCCTGGAAAAAAAAAGGTGACATAAAAAGATTAAACACTATAGTTTATACAACATTAGAAATTGTAAGAAAAATTAGTTTTATGCTTTATCCTATTATTCCTCAATCAGCATTAAATGCATTAAAAATTTTCGATATTAAAGAAGATGATATCAAGTTTTCTACTTTAGATAATCATAATTACTTAAAATTTAATAGCGATATTAATAAGATAAATATTCTATTTAAAAAAATTGAAAAAGAAAATGATTGATTCACATTGTCATTTAGATCATGAACCTCTTTTAAGTAATATAGATAGCGTAATAGAAAGATCTAAATCTGCTGGGATAACTAAAATTTTAACTATCTGTACTACACTAAATAGCTTTAATAAAATAAAAAAATTAGTACTAAAAGATAAAATTATTTATGGAACATATGGAATCCATCCACATGAAACCAAAAATGATATCGTTAATTCTGATTTAATTATTAATGAAATTAGTAACAATGATAAAATAATAGGAGTAGGAGAAACTGGTTTAGATTTTTATTATGATAATAGTGATAAAGAGACACAAATTAAAAGCTTTGAGACACATATCAAAGCTTCAATGGAACTTAATATTCCATTGATAATTCATTCAAGAAGTGCTGAAAATGAGACTTTTGATATCCTTAATAAATATAAAAATGATGATTTAAAAATTTTAATGCATTGTTTTACTGGCTCACAAAAATTTGCTGAAAAGTTATTAGATTTAAATGCTTACTTTTCTGCTAGTGGTATTATAACTTTTAAAAATTCTCAAGATTTGCAGAAAACGTTTCAGATGATTCCATTAGATAAATTATTAATTGAAACAGATAGTCCCTTTTTGGCTCCAGAGCCAAACAGAGGTAAAAAGAACGAACCTTCATTTGTTAAATTTACTGGTAAAAAACTTGCGGATCTAAAAAATATATCTTTTGAAGATTTGGTAAATTCTACTACAAATAATTTTAACAAACTATTTAAATAATTTTTATGAAATTTATTATATTGGGTTGTGGAAGTTCTATGGGTGTACCTAGATCTGATGGTAGTTTTGGTAAATGTGATCCAAAAAATAAAAAAAATTATAGAACAAGATGCTCTGCTTTAATTCAAACTAAAAGCGAAACAGTTTTAATTGATACATCACCAGATTTAAGACAACAATTAATAAAAAATAAGATTAAAAAAATTGATAAAGTTCTTTACTCGCATATGCACGCAGATCAAACACATGGTATAAATGACTTAAGAGTTTTTTATATACAAAATAAAAAAACTATTCCAGTATTTACTGATAGACCAACTAAAAAATATTTAATGTCAACATTCAAATATTGTTTTGTAAATAACAGTAAAGAATATCCAGCTATTCTTAAGTTAAATTTAATTAATAACAATTTGAAAATAAAAGATGGCTCAAAGAAACTTAATGTAAAACCTATCAAAGTAAAACATGGTAAAGTCGATAGTATTTGCTATGTAATAGATAAAAAATTAGCTTACATTAGTGATGTAAGTGAAATATATAAAAAAGATTACATATATTTTAAGAATTTAAAATATCTTATTCTTGACTGTTTATGGATAAGATACCACCCATCACATTTAAATTTAGAAAGTTCTTTAGAATTAATTAATAGATTAAAACCTAAAAAAGCAATTTTAACAAATCTTCATTGTGAATTAGATTACAAATATTTAAAAAATATTTTACCTAAAAATGTTGAACCTGCTTATGATGGATTAACTTTAGATTTATAAGATTTTTTCAATTTCAGATATAATTTTAGCTGACATTGGCTTTGTAAAAGATACAAAAGTATTTTGAATTTTGCCCTCTCTATTAATTAAGATCTTATGAAAATTCCATTTTGGAACTGCAGATTTCCCATGATTAGCTTCAGCCCATTTAAATATATCGTGAGCATTTTCACCTTTAACATTTGTTATAGTAGTTAATGGAAAGTTAATATTAAAGTTGACCTCACAAAACTCTTTAACATCTAGATCTTTTTTCTTTTCTTGATTAAATGAATTTGAAGGCACACCCAATACAATTAAACCTTTTGACTTATACAAGTCCCATAATTTTTGTAATTCATCGTACTGTTTTGTAAAGCCACAATAACTTGCTGTATTTACAATTAATATAACCTTATTTTTGTATTGGTTAAAATCGATAGTTTCTCCAGAAATACTTTCTATACTAAAATCATAAAAAACTTTTTCATAGTTTGCGGTTGCTGAATTTTTAAATAAAAACATAAATATAGTTATTACAATTAATATTAATTTTTTCATTTATTATAATTATTTATTTGGAGTAAGTAATATAAGGAAGTAACCAAATAAAGTAGATAATAATGACCCAGTTAATACACCTATTTTTACACCATCCATATATTGCATATTTTCTACAAATGCTAAATTTCCAACAAATAGACTCATAGTAAAACCAATTCCTGTTAATACACCAACTCCATAAAAATTAAACCAATTTGAATTGTTAGGCATTTGTGCAATTTTTAATTTTATAGACACATAAGAGAAAAGAAAAACACCTAACTGTTTACCTAAAAATAATCCTAATAATATTCCTAGAGGTACTTTATCTAATAGTGATGCAAAAGATAAACCCTCTAAAGATACACCTGCGTTAGCAAAGGCAAATAACGGCATAATACCAAATGCAACATACGGACTAATTGCATGCTCAACTTTAATTAATAAAGAAAAATCTTTCTCTTTTTTTCTATGAGGTATTGTCATTGCCAGTAGTACACCTGCAATAGTAGCGTGGATACCTGAATTATGAGTAAAGTCCCAAAGAAAAATACCAACAATTAAATATGGAAGAAATTTTTTAATATTAAATTTGTTTATTACTAACAAGATAATAAATGCTAACAACATTAAACTTAAATACTTGATACTTAAATCTCCAGAATAGAAGAGGGCAATAATTACAATTGCTCCAAGATCATCAATTATCGCAAGAGCTGTTAAGAAAACTTTTAATGATAGGGGAACTCTCTTACCTAGCAAAGATAAAACTCCTAAAGAAAAAGCAATATCAGTAGCAGAAGGTATTGCCCATCCATTCAAAGTTTCACTGTCACCTAGATTTATGAAAACATAAAATAAAGCTGGTACTAGCATACCACCTACAGCAGCAATTATTGGTAATAACGCTTGTTTTATGTTTGAAAGTTCACCTTGTAAGAATTCTCTCTTTATCTCTAAAGTTACAAAAAAAAAGAAGATTGCCATTAAAGCATCATTTATCCAATGGAGAACTGATAATTTTAGTCCAAAATTATTTATTCCTAAGAATAAGTATCTGTCTAATGTTGAAAAATATAATTCTGCTAAGTCTGAGTTACTAATAATTAATGCAACTATTGCAGCAAATAATAATATAAGTCCACTTGCAGCTTCTAATTTAAAGAACCATTTAAATGGTTTAGAAATATAATTGATCATTTTCTATTGCAATAAATTTTTAAAAAATAGAAATATATCTTTTATAGATTCAACTAAATTAAACAAGAGTAATTCTAAATTTGGAAAAATGTTTGTTAAAGGCTTTTTAAATGTATCAAGAACAATAATAAGTGCTATAAATGAAATAATTCCAACTATTAAAAATGATAGAATCTTGCTAAAAGCATTAGTATCCACAGATGATTTAATTTGCTTTTTTATTTGGGTTTTATCCTTTATTTCACTAGTTTTTTTTACTTTTTCTTCATAATTAATATTTTGTGTGTCTGAATTAATTAATTCGCTTTGTACATCTGCTATTAATTTAAAAAACCAGACATGATTACATGATCCACACTGAATATTTCTTCCAGATTCTGGTATTAAAGACGATTCAACATTGAATTTCTTATGACAATTTGGACATTCAATAATCATAGGTTTTTATATCATATACTTTAAAAATTACTCTTATTTATACCAATCTTTATACTTTTAAAAATTTAATAAGTACTGTAATAGTACAACCTTCGGAGTGTAGCGCAGCCTGGTAGCGCATCTGGTTTGGGACCAGAGGGTCGCAGGTTCGAATCCTGCCACTCCGACCATTTTATGAAAAAAGCTAAAATCTATATACCAAATAAAAGTCCTATGCAATCTGGTAGAGGAAAAACTGATAAATGGGTTTTAGAATATGAAACAAATGACCCAACAAATAATCCTTTAATGGGTTGGGAGAGTTCCAATGATACATATGCTGAATTAAGATTAGAATTTTCTACTAAAGAATTAGCAATTAATTATGCTAAAAAGAAAAAAATCAATTTTGAACTTATTGAACCTCGTAAGAGAAAAACTATAAAAAAATCTTACGCTGATAATTTTTTGAAATAATAAATGTTTAAATTTTTTACACAAAAACAGTGGTTCCTTTGGAGTATATTTGGTTCAATTTTTATTTTAGTTTCAACATGGTATCAAGTTCAATTAGATGTAAGAATAAATGAATGGTTTGGAGAATTTTATGATACATTACAAAAAGCTCTTACAACTCCTAACTCAGTATCTGAAACAGAATTTATAGGTTATTTATTTACATTTGCAAAAATTGCAGCTTTATGGATTTTAATAGCTGTATTCACTGGATTTTTTACAAGCCATTGGGTTTTTAGATGGCGTACTTCTATGGCAAATTATTATCATGAACAGTGGTTGAAAGCCCGATTAACAGAAGGTGCATCACAAAGAGTTCAAGAAGATACTTTAAAGTTTGCGAGAATAATGGAAGGACTTGGTACTGGTTTATTAGATAGTATTATGACTTTAATTGCATTTACTCCAATTTTATGGGGTTTGTCTAAACAAATAGATGTACTTCCTTGGATTGGAGAAGTAGATCACGCATTAGTTTGGGTAGCCATAATTTCAGCTTTAGGAGGAACATTATTACTTGCTGCTGTAGGTATAAAGTTACCTGGAATTGAATATGATATTCAAAAAGAAGAGGCTGGTTATAGAAAAGAATTAGTTCATGGAGAAGATGATCCTATAAGAGCAGCTCCTCCTACAATAGGACAATTATATAATCGTGTTAGAGGGATTCATTATAAATCCTATTTTCATTACCTTTATTTTAATACTGTTAAGTGGAGTTATTTTCAAGGAATGGTAATAGTACCTTATTTAGCATTAGCTCCAACAATTGTAACTGGTGCAATAACATTAGGATTTGTTCAACAAATCACAAGAGCTTTCGGTAGAGTAGAGGGGTCACTTCAATATTTAGTAAAAAGCTGGTCTACAATTGTTGAATTAATTTCTGTTTGGAAAAGATTGCGTGAATTTGAAGAAAAATTGAATTTAAGTAGTGAAACTTTAAGACGAACATAATGGGATTAAATAAAAAATTCATAGATCTTTTTCATAAAGTTTCAGTTCAAGCGGCTTTAGCATCATACTATTTTGTCGGAAAAAAAGATAAAATTGCTGCTGATAAAGCGGCAGTAGATGCCATGAGAAAAGAATTAAATAAAATTGATATGAAAGGTCAAATTGTAATAGGAGAAGGTGAATTAGATGATGCACCAATGTTGCATATAGGAGAGAAGGTAGGTTCAATGAATGGTCCAGATTTAGATATAGCGGTCGATCCTTTAGAGGGAACAAATTTTGCAGCATATAATTTGCCAGGTGCTATATCTGTTATAGCAGTTGCAGAAAAAAATAATTTATTTAATGCACCAGAAACATATATGGATAAAATTTCTACTAATGTAACAGAAGATAATATAGTGGATTTAGATTTTTCTATTAAAAAAAACATTTATAATTTATCTGAGTTTAAAAATAAAAAACCAGAAAATTTAACAGCTTGTATTCTGGATCGACCTCGACATAAAGATATAATAGATGAATTAATAAAACTTAAAGTTAAATTGAAACTGATTACTGATGGTGATGTTTCTGGGGCAATTTTAGTAACAAATGAAAAATTTGATGTTGATATTTTTTTAGGAATAGGAGGAGGACCGGAAGGAGTATTAGCAGCTTCTGCACTTGATGCTTACAATTGTAACTTTCAAGGGAGATTTATATTTGAAACAGAAGATGATAAAATAAGAGCAAAAAAAATGGGAATAAAAGATTTCCAAAAAAAATATAGTATAAAAGAAATAGTTTCAGGAGACTCAATTTTCTGTGCAACAGGAATTACTTCAGGTGACTTAGTTTCAGGTATTAAAATTCAAAATAATGAATTTATATCAGAAACTTTGATTACTCATAAATCAACTGGACTAAAAAAAATTATTACAAATAAGCAAAAAATATAATGAAATCTGTTTCCGGTAAGCACTGGGAAGAAATTTCTGTTAATAAGAGATTAATAGACAAAGTTAAAATAGATCATAAACTTTCAGACCTAATATCAAAATCAATTATACATAGGAATTTCTCTAATAGAGAAATTTATTCAATAAACAATGATGTTGATTTATCAAATCCTTTTTTTAAAAATAAAGATTTTAAGTTAGCTACCGAAATTTTTAAAAAACATATAGATAATAAAGATAAAATTTTAGTTATTGGTGACTATGATGTAGACGGCTGTATATCAACTTCATTGATTATTAATTTTCTTAACAAACATAATGCTAATTCATCATACTATATTCCAAATAGATTTAACGATGGATATGGGGCTAGTATTAAATTGATAAAAAAATTAGTTAAAGAAATATTTCCTAAATTGGTAATAATGGTTGATTGTGGTTCAAATTCTATTGATTCAGTAGAGTTTTTAAATAAAAATAAAATTGAAACAATAATTATCGATCATCACAACCTCAATAGACCATATCCAAAATCAAATGTATTAATTAACCCAAAAAAAGAATGTGATTATAAACTATATGATTACTACTGTTCTGCTTTTTTAACTTATTCATTTTTAGATTTTTATATTAAAAAAACTCATTCAAAATTTAACATAAAGGATGAATTAATTTATGTTGCGCTTGCAACAATTTCAGATGTGATGCCTCTAAGAGAAAATAATAGATATTTACTTAAAAAAATTATTAAAGAATTTGATCTAAACAAAAATAAAATCTTTAAAAATTTATTTAAATTAAACAAAATTAACAAAAAATTAGATTTTGACGATTTAGGATTTTTTATCGCACCAATAATAAATTCTGCAGGACGAATTAATGATGCGAATAAAGTTATTAAACTTTTTACAACTAATAATGAAGAACATATTGATAAAATTTCAAACACTCTATTTAGATTAAATTTAAAAAGAAGGAGTGTTGAAAATACGTTAATAAAAAAAATTGATTTAAAAAAATTTACAAATAATAATGAAATTTTATTTTACTTCGATCCCGAAATTTCAGAAGGAATAATTGGTATTATTGCATCTAGATTAAAAGAATATTTTAATAAACCTGCAATTGTTTTAACCAAATCAGGAAATTTAATTAAAGGCTCAGCCAGATCTATACCATCATTCAATATTGGAAAGTATATCGATAAAGCAATTGGAAAAAATATTTTATTATCTGGTGGTGGTCATAATTTAGCTGCTGGAGTTACATTACAAAAAAATAAAATTAATGAACTTAAAAAATTTTTAAATGAAATATATTCAAAAGAAATATTATCAACTCCAAATAAGTATATATCTAAAATATCTTTAAATTCTGTTAATATAAATTTTTTTAATGAAATGAATAAACTTGCACCATTTGGAAATCAAAATTCTAAATTGATTTTCCTAATAGAAAATGTCAAAATCATTAAACCAATATTGATTAAAGATAGATTTATCTCTTGTTATATAAAGTCTAAAACAAAAAAATTGATTAAAGCCATATCATTTAACCCAATTGAATCTTCAATTTCTTTAAATTTATTTTATAAAAAAAATGAAGTTAGCATTTTAACTAGAATAAATAAAAATAATTGGAATAATAAAACAAATATTCAATTAGAAATAGTTGATGTAATTTGCCTTTCTAATAATGCTTGATTAATAAGCTTATATGAAATAAAAAACTTTCAATTCGGTCCCTTCGTCTATCGGTTAGGACACGTGGTTTTCATCCTCGAAAGAGGGGTTCGATTCCCCTAGGGACCGCCACAAATGACATTTTTTGTATATTTAATTGTTTCTAAAAACAAAGGAAAGAAGGTTTCTTATGTAGGATATACAAAAAATTTAACAAACAGAATTTTATTACATAATAATGGAAAAGGTGCAAAATTTACAAAAGGAAGAGTCTGGAAACTTATATATTATAAAAAATATAAAACTAAAAGTGAAGCCATGGTAGAAGAGAATAAGTTAAAAAAAAATTATAAATTACGTAACTTGTTAAAACAGGAAAAATTAATTTGAAAATTTCAATTTTATTACCTTATAAAGAAAATTTCTCTCCAAACTATGCAGGTGCAGTTTCTTTATTTGTTAAAGATACAGTTATAAATAGTAAATATTCTAACTCAACTTATATATTTGGTAATATGGATTATAAAGTTCCATTTTTAAAAAATTATATAAATATAAATTTAAAAAAAAGTTTCTTACAGAGTAATAGCAAAAATTATATAAAAAAATTTATTGAAAAAGAAAAAAAAATAAATTCTGATATTTTAGAAATTCATAACAGACCAAATTATGTTAAATATTTAAATAATATTAAAGATAAGAAAATAATTCTTTACTTTCATAACGATCCATTATCAATGAATGGTTCTATTTCAATTAAAGATAGATTGTATTTATTAAATAATATTGACCAAATTTTATTTAACAGTAAGTGGTCTCAAAAAAGATTTTTTATAGATATTGAAAATGATGAATTACTTAAACAAAAAACTTCTGTTTGTTATCAATCTACGTCAGTAACTAAAATTGATTTTCGTAAGAAAAAAAAAACGATTTCATTTATTGGAAAACTAAATTCTGCGAAAGGGTATGATTTATTTGGTAATGCTATAATTAAGATTTTGAACAAATATCCTGATTGGAACTCTATTGTTATAGGCGATGAACCAAGAGAAAAATTAGTTTTTAAACATAAAAATTTAAAAATTAAAGGTTACACAAATCATAATAATGTTCTTAAATTATTAAAAAAAATAAGTATATCTGTGATTTGTTCTAGATGGGAAGAGCCGTTTGGAAGAACTAGCTTAGAAGCTGCAAGTAGAGGTTCTGCTGTAATTATAAGTAATAGAGGAGGTTTACCTGAAACTTCAAAAAACGCCATTATATTAAAAAAAGTAAATTCGAATGAAATTTATAATGAAATAGAAAAATTGATAACTAATAAAAATAAATTACTTTTTTTTCAAAAATTAAATTATAAAAACTTTACTTTTAATCACAAATATATTTCCAAAATAATTGATAATATCAGGAATGAATTTTCAGGTGTAAGTCTTTTTAATATAAAGAAAAATAGAATACTAAAAATTATGCATATTACCAATGTAAACGAAAGATTTAATGGTAGACTTCACTATAATACAGGTCGAAGAATAAATAATGGTTTTATAAGAAATGGTCATAACGTTCTAACATTAAGTGATCGTGATACAGTTCACTACCATAAAAATTTAACTGATATCAAGGGTAATAAATCTTTACAAAAAAAAATTATAGAAACATCTGATAATTTTAAACCAGATTTATTGGTTCTTGGTCATGCAGATCGTGTTTCTAATGAAACTTTAAGAATGATTAAAGAAAATAATAAAAACATTAAAATATCTCAGTGGTTTTTGGACCCACTCTCAAAACATGGTCCTGATCATTTAAATAATTCTAGAAGAATTCTTCATAAAATTGATTTTATAGATAAAACTTTTTTAACAACAGACCCTAAATCTCTTTCAATAAAAGTACCAAATTCATATTTTATTCCGAATCCATGCGATAAATCTTTTGAAATATTAAAGAATTATAATAAAGATTGTACTTTTGACGTTTTCTTTGCAATGAGTCATGGGGTACATAGAGGGGCATTAAAATCAGGAAAAGAAGATTATAGAGAAAAATTTATTAATAAGTTAATTAATCTCAATAAAAATTTGAAGTTTGATGTATATGGGATGAATAATGTTCAACCTGTATGGGCTGATGATTTTTTAAAAAAAATTTCAAATTCATATATGGGCTTAAACTTAAGTAGAGGTAAGCCAATAAAATATTATAGTAGTGATAGAATCGTACAATTAGTTGGAAATGGTTTGCTTACATTTATAGATAAAAACACTTTTTTAAGTGATTTTTTCTCGTCAAATGAAATGATATTTTATGAAAATATTGAAGATCTAAGTTATAAATTAAACAAATTCAAAAAAGATAGAAAGAAAGGTAGGCAAATAGCAAAAGCTGGACAAAAAAAATATTTGAAATATTTTAATTCTGAAATTATTTCAGATTATATGATTTCTAAAACATTAGAAATTAAAACTAAGTCAAAAATTATCTGGAATAATTGATTGTGTTCTCAATAATCATACCAACTTTAAATAACTTAAAATATTTAAAATTTTGTATAGAAAGTATTAAAAAAAATTCAAAACTTAAAAATGAAATCATAACCCATGTAAATATAGGTGATGATGGAACGATTGATTTTCTTCAACAAGAAAAGATAGATTTTACGCATACAGACTACAATTCTGGAATTTGTGAGGGTATCAACAAAGCAGCCAAGTTGGCTAAATTTAACTACATCTTATATGCACATGATGATTTTTATTTTTGTCCAAATTGGGATGAAATACTTGAAAAAGAAGTAAAAAAAATTGGTCATAATAATTTCTATATATCTGGAACTATGATGAATGAAGGTCAGATTAATTTCAATTGCGGTGAAACACTGAATGATTTTGATGAAAAAAAATTTTTAGATAATTATAAAAATTATAATTATTATGATTTTCAGGGATCAACATGGGCACCCTCATTAGTCCACCGTGATATATGGAACAAAGTAGGGGGTCTAAGTGAAGAATATTTTCCTGGAACTGGATCTGACCCAGATTTTAATATGAAATTATGGAATTTAGGAATAAGGATCTTTAAAGGTATAAATGATTTTAAAGTGTATCACTTTGGATCTACAGTTCTAAGAAAAAAATTAAACAAAATTTCAAAAAATAAATATGGTAGTACAGGAGGTAAAATTTTTTTATTAAAGTGGGGGATATCAATTAAGTTTTTTAAAAAATATTATTTAAAGTCAGATACAATTTATAATGGTCCATTAAAGAACCCAAATAAAAATCTACTTTATTTTTTTGAGCTTATTAAGTGCAAACTATATTTATTATACTTAAAAATATTCTTTAAAGCTTAACTTTATTTAAAGCATTGTTTTTAAATAAATTACCCTCGTGAATATATCTTCTAACCATTTGTGTGGTTTTGTGACCTGTCATAGCCATAATACTTCTTTCTTCAGCTCCAAATTCCGCTGCAGTAGTAGCAAAACCTGATCTTAGACTATGACCAGCATATTTTGATGCATCTAAACCTGCTATTTGAGCATATTTTTTTATTATAAGAGCAACTGATTTATCAGAAATATCAAAAATTTTTCCCTCATTTAAACTCCAATTTTTTGATTTTATGTATTCTTTAAGTGCTGTTACTGGACAAAATTCTTTATTATCAAAGTAGGGGATTGCCTTAAGAGCACCTTCACCTGATTGATCAGTTTTAGATTTTCTAATGAGTATTTTTACTCCTTCAGCTACGAACTCGATATCCTCTTTAATTATACTTACTAATTCAGATCTTCTAAATCCTCCTGCAAATCCAATCAATATTAAAGCCTTGTCTCTTAATTTTTCTTTCTTTTTTTGATCTATTGCTTTAATTAATAATCTTAAATCGTTGATTAATATAGGTTTTTTTGCTTTCTGTCTTGAACCTATTTTTCTTTTAATTCCATGCAAATTCTCCATGATTATTGGATGTTTGGTGTCTAAATAATGACCTTTAAGCTTATGAATAACACTTATTGAGGCTATTCTTCTTTTTAAAGTACTAAATTTAGATGATTTAGATAAATGTGTTATGTAAATAGATATAATTTTTGGTTGTGATGGCATTGATGAAAGACCATTTTTTGAGCAGAAAGCTGAAAAATCTCTAAAATCTGATTGGTAAGCTCGTAAAGTATTTGTTGCTTTAGAACTTTGAAGATTTTTCAAAGTATCTTCCTCAAGCTGCTTAATCTCTGCTAAGTTGTTAGATTTTAACTTAGGCATTATTTGAAACATTGAATAAGGTTTTTTTAAATCACTCATATTTTCCGATAACCATTAATTATCGGAAATTATATATTAGGTGATTTTTAATGTCAATAGTTTAAATTGAAAAAATTATGGGTTCAATTGATGGAGAAATTCCTGCAGTATGGTTTTTAATTAGTTCGATTGGTTTCGTTATATTAACTATAATTCAATATCGAAATACTGGTAAGAGCTTTAATACAATATTTTTGTCTATTATGGCTATTATATTTTTTGCAAGCTACATAATATTGCTCACAAAATGAAAAGTTATCACCGTAATTCACATAAAATTTCTTAATTTAAAAAAAACAACTATTTAGTGATAATAATTTAAATCATTATTTGATATTGTGTATCTAACTTAAGAGGCAACTCTTAACTGGCCAGCCAGAGAAAAACCGAGAGGTTCAAGTCTGGAGGGCAGAAAGCCCTGTAAAGCAGCGCTTAACATACGGGGTGGTAGGTTCGGCGGTAGCGCATAAAACGACGAACCATAAAATTCTGATCTTTGCACCCTAAAAAGTGTAAAGTATCAGGGTTTTTTTTATGAAAAAATACTCCCCCACTAAATTTCAATTGAAAGTTTGGGCTTACCTAAAAACTATACCAAAAGGTAAGGTAAAGACTTATAAACAAGTAGCTATTGCTATAAAAAGCCCTAAATCTGCTCGTGCTGTAGCGAATGCATGCGCAAAAAATCCTTATGCCCCTAAAATACCCTGTCATAGAGTAATTAGATCTGATGGAGGCCTTGGAGGTTACTCTGGAAGAGGTGGAAGTAAACAAAAACTCAGATTATTGAGATCAGAAAAAGTACCAATATAGGGTTATTTTAACATTTTTTTAATGTAAATAAGCTAATAAAATCAACATTTTTTTAATATTTTAGCCCTTTATTCACTAAATAGTATATTTCACCCTTTAGTTGTAGCATATATGATCATTTACTTAAATTAGACACCTCTATGACTGTTTAAACGCTATATTCTATAAGTGCATCTCTCTAATATTCATCAATACCAACGCTTTTAGGCTGCTCTATTCTAGAATATTTTTATAATTCAGCTATTCTAAAAACCCCCATTTTTAAACAATTATTTAATATTCTTGATAATTTAAGTATAAAATAACTAGTTTCGCTGAAATCGTATTGAAAAAAAGTTTAAATTAAGACTATTTTTATTTATTTATATATTAATTAAATTCAATAATTACAATAATTTATATATATAAATTAAAGTAATACATTATATATTAGTAAATAAATAGCACCTATTATTTAATCTTTTTAACTAAGTTCTCTCTTCTGGAAATGTAGATACCGCTTAAAACAATAATAAATAAACCTAGAAATGTCCAATTATCTGGGAAATCACTAAAGAAGTAATAGCCAATAATAATATTTGTAAAGATCTCAAAATAACTAAATGGAGCTAATTTAGAGGCATCGGCGTATTTAAGAGAAAGTATAAGAAATAAATGACCAATGCAGGCAAATATACCAATAGCAGCCATCATGGACCACTGATTTAGAGTAGGCTTGACCCAAACAAATGGCATTACTGTTGAGATGATAAAGGCCCCTACTACCCCAGTTAATAATAAAGTTAATAGAGGGTTATCTGAAGTACTTAATTTACGGGTAATAATTAAATAAAACCCATACATTATACCTGTGCCAAGTGCTGCAATACTTGCTAAATTAATCTCTAAAAATCCTGGTCTTATAACTACTAAGGAACCTATAAACCCTATAACTACAGCAAACCATCTTCTAAATCCAACCTTTTCACCTAAAAAAATTGGAGAAAAAGCTGTAACAATTAAAGGAGCAACAAAAGCTAAAGTTAATGCTTTTGCTAGGGAGATTATGGAAATTGCATAAAAAAAACAAATATTAGCAGTCAAAAGAATTAAACCTCTAGCAAATTGTAATTTTGGTTTATCTGTCCACACAAGATCTTTTCTAAAAAAGAAAAACATAATTGGAAAAGTAAATGCTACGGTAAAAAAATATCGTGCCCAAGTTATTTGTAATACAGGAAGATCTGCACTTAAATATTTTGCAAATCCATCCATTATTGGGAGCATTACCCAAGCTAATAAATTAAAAGTTATAGCCTTCATCTACAGAAGAAGGATATAGATTAATTAAAGTATTTTAAAGCAAAGAATACAACTATCGGAACAGTTATAAATGACATAAGTGTAGAAACAACAATAGTACTGGCAACACTATCAATAATTTTTTTTGGTGAATATATTGATGCAACAAGATAATTGAGAATAGCACTTGGCATTGAACATTGAATTAATAAAACACCAGCTGCAAATCCTTCTAAATTAAAATATAGGATTAATAAATATCCAATTATAGGACCAACGATCACTCGTCCTATAGAGGAAAATATTGCTTTATTGAGTGAAAAGACCTTTAGTCTTGTTAAAGCAATTCCTAAGGACATTAAAATAAGAAATATTGTTGCATACATTAATAAAAAAGTGGTATTTTCAACAAATCCCGGAAGTTCTAAATCATAATAAAGAAGTAATATTGCAATAATTATTGCATAAAAAGGAGGACTTTTAAGTATGACATTTAAACTAAATTTTCTATCAGCTAAAAATACACCTAAAGTAAAGTGGCATAAAATAATTAAAGCAGATATTGCTGCTGAAACACCAAGTCCTTGCGAACCATAAGCAAATAAACATATTGGTAAACCCATGTTTCCAGTATTAGGCATTGTTAATGGAGGTAATTCTCTGATAATATCTTTGGTATTTAGAAGATATAATATTATAACTCCAGTAATAATGAATCCTCCTATTGCTATTGAGTAATACCAAAAATAATTAAGAAAAATATTGAACGATATATTTACTGGATTTAAAGCATAAATAATCATTGCTGGAGTACCAACGTTGGCAGCAAAGTTAGTAATAAATGCTGTATCAATTTTAGGGTTTTTTTTACCTAAATAGTAACCAATGCCCACTACAAAAAATACAGGGAATAAAACTTCAAAAAGTTTTATATAAATAGCCATTAATTATAAAGTCTTATTATCGTTGGAAATTTGAGAATACCCTTATTCTTCTTAAAAATTGACAAACAATTTTTTGCATTAATTTCTGTAGTTTTATGAGTAATTATTACAATTGTTGCTCTTCTATTTTTCTTATCAGGTGTTTGAATTATTCTTTTTACTGAAATCTTAAATTTTGCTAAACGATTTGTAATTAAAGAAAGAACACCTTGTTTATCTTTTACTTCAAATCTAAGGTATAAAGAATTTGAATAGTTATCTTTGTTAAATGGCTTAATTGAATTTCTCTTATTAGAAGAAATACCAAATGGATATTTTATATCACCACGTAAAATAGACATCAAATCAGATAATAATGATGAGGAAGTTGGGCCGGGACCTGCACCCTCTCCTTGTAAAACACTTTCTCCAACTGGTTTACCCTCTGTAATAACTGCATTCATAACGCCATTAACATTACCGATGTATGTATTCTTTCCTACTAAACATGGATGTACAGTTTCAAATAATTGATTATTAATAATCTTAGAAATACCCAGAAGTTTTACTCTTAAACCTAATTGACTTGCAATTTTAATATCCTGTAATTTAATATTTTCTATTCCTTCCATAATACAATTGTTTTTTGATATTTTAGTGTTGAATGAAAGTGCAGATAAGATTTTTATTTTAGCAAATGCATCAAAACCATTTAAATCTAATTTTGGATTTCCTGGTTCTGCATAACCAAGTTTTTGTGCTTTTTTTAAAACTTTATCAAATGATTCATTGCTGTTTTCCATTTCAGATAAAATATAATTAGTTGTACCGTTTAAAATTCCATAAACTTTGTTAATTTTATTTGTTGATAATCCTTCTTTAATAGCCCGAAGAATTGGAATTCCACCAGCAACAGATGCTTCAAATTCTAAATTGACTTTGTTTTTTTCAGCTAATTCAGCGAGTTGATCGCCATGTTTAGAAATTAAGGCTTTGTTAGGAGTTATAACATTAATTTTTTTTTTTAAAGCATATTCAACAATTTTTTTTGAAATCCCATCTGATTGACCTATTGATTCAAATAAAATATCAATTTTTTTTTCTTTAAAAATATTTAATGGGTTAGAGTAAAAAATCTTTTTATCAACCTTAAAACGTCTTTTTTTATTTTTGTTTTTTGCAGAAATTGCAACTATATTAATAATTTTACCAGATTTAGTTTCTATTTCTTTTTTTTTAGACTTAAGTTCATTATACAAATATATTCCTACTTGTCCTAATCCAACTATTGCAATATTTATATTTTTATTCATTTAATTGTCTATATTTGGATAATTGCTATTATTAGCGTATTGATCAAGTTTAAGTTTAAATTCTTCTATTGTTAAATTTTCTGAGAAATCTAGAGTCGGTAAACTATTTTCTTTACTTATATCATTTGAAGAACATGCTGATAATAAAAAAAAAATAATCAATATTTTTTTCATTTTAAACCTTCGTTAATATTAAAATTATATAAAATATTCATATTCTGAACTCCTTGACCAGCACCACCTTTGATCAAATTATCAATTGCTGATAACAAAATTATTTTATTGCTATATCTAGATTTACATACAGAAATATTACAATAATTTGTATTAATAACATCATTTGTATTTAAAAGAGAATTAAATTTTAAAATTTTAACAAATATATGTTTTTTATAGAAATTATTTAAACAAGTATGAATTTTTCTTGCATTAACATTTTTATTTAGATCTAAATATATGGTGCTTAAAATTCCTCTAAACATTGGTGAAAGATGTGGTGTAAAAGTAAATTTAAATTTTTTCTTAGTAAAATTTTTTATAGTTTGTTCAATTTCTGAATTATGTCTATGAAATCCAACACCATATGCACTTAAAGATTCATACAAGTTTTTATTTTTATATTTAAAATGCACACTTCTACCAGCTCCAGAATAACCAGACTTAGAATCAATAATAATATTATCAATATTAATTAATTTATTCTTTATTAATGGAATTAAAGGAAGCAATATTGATGTTGGATAACAACCTGGACAAGATATTATTTTATAATTCTTAATTTTTTTTCCAGTAATTTCTGGAATAGAATAAATAGAGTTCTTGATTTGTTTTGGGGCCTTATGTCTTTTTTTATACCATTTGAGATATTCAGATGCTTTTACTAATCTAAAATCTGCAGCTAAATCAATTAATGTATTATTTGATAAAAGTTTTTTAGAAATTTCTTGTGCTTCACCGTTAGGTAAAGCAGTAAAAATTACATCAACTTCATTCAAAAATTTTTGATTGAATTTAACAATTCTAGGTAATTTTTTATCATTTAAAGATTTATCATAAAATGAAATTTTTTTTCCAACAGAAGTGTTTCCACATAAGTACTTAATTCTTATATAACGATGTTTAATTAGCAAACTTACTAATTGGACACCGATATATCCTGTAGAACCAGCAATTAATACATCAAGCTTAGACATTTTTTATTATAACAGTTTAAAAGTAAAAAAAAATTATCTTTTAGAAAATTGAAAGCTTCTTCTAGCTTTTCTCCTACCAGGTTTCTTTCTTTCAACAGCTCTTGAGTCTCTGGTAGTTAATTTTTCATTTTTTAGTGTAGATTTAAGTTTACTGTCGAACATAACTAAAGCTTTAGAAATCCCATGAACCAGAGCCCCTGCTTGACCAGTATGACCCCCACCAACCACACTGCATCTTACATCATATTCTGTTGATTGATTTATTAATTCAAAGGGTCTAGTAATTTGCATTTTGTGATTTTCACTAACAAAATATTCATTATAGAGTTTACCATTTACATAAATTTTACCAGTGCCCTTTTTAACCCAAACTTTAGCTATTGAAGTTTTTCTTCTGCCTGTAGCATATTTACTATCTTTAAAATCTAACTTTAATTTATTTTTTTTTAAATTTATTTCATTTGTCTGCATACTAGTTACGTATAATATTTTTATTATTTAACTTACCAATTTCAATAACTTTAGGATTTTGAGCTGAATGTGGATGTTGTTCACCAGCATAAATTTTTAATTTTAAAAGCTGTTGTCTTCCTAACACTCCACCAGGTAACATTCTTTTAACGGCTAGCTTTAAAGCTTCACCTGGTTTTTTTTCTGATAATTTTTCGGGTGTAGTTTCTTTAATTCCTCCAGGATGACCAGTATGTCTATAATATTTTTTGTTTTGAAATTTTTTACCTGTAAACTTTATTTGTTCAATATTTTTAACTATAACAAAATCTCCATCATCCATGTGTGGTGTAAAAGTTGTTTTATTTTTTCCACGAATTATCTTAGATATTAATGAAGCTAATCTTCCTACAACAGCATTTTTTGCATCAATTTCATACCAATTTGAATTAAGCTGGTCTTTTTTTAAGAATTTTGTCATTGTGCGAGGATTAATACTATTATTAATTGTAATGTCAATTTTATATTTTTCTTGTAAAATAAGTCTAATCTGATAAAAAAGATTTGCCGATTTGATCCTATTGCGGGCATATAACTGCTAAAATGGAATTTTACATTAAATAATCGGTAGGCATTTGAACTATATTGTGCGCCTTACATAAAGTTAAAGCACTAAAAAAGGAGTAATAATGAGTACAAAAAAAAATAATCCAGAAACTATAGCCATACATGGTGGTGACTATAGAAGTGATCCTACAACAAATGCGGTAGCTGTTCCTATTTATAGGACTACATCTTATCAATTTAATAGTGTAGACCACGCTGCCAACCTCTTTGCATTAAAAGAGTTTGGTAATATTTATACAAGAATAATGAATCCAACTAACGATGTATTAGAAAAAAGAATTGCCGAGTTAGAAGGTGGTTTGGCTTGTTTGACAGTTTCATCTGGGCAAACAGCATCAGCTTTTGCTGTATTAAATGTTGCACAAGCTGGAGATAATATTGTTAGTTCAACAGATCTATATGGAGGAACTGTATCTTTATTTACACATACTTTAAGTAAACTTGGTATCGAAATAAGATATGCTGACCCAAAAGATCCTAAAAACTTTGAAAAAGTAATCGATGATAAAACTAGAGCTTTTTATGGAGAAACTTTACCAAATCCATATTTACGAGTATTTCCGATTAAAGAAGTTTCAGACATAGGTCGAAAATATAACATACCATTAATAATGGATAACACAGCTGCACCAATAATATGTAAACCGATAGAACATGGTGCTGCTATAGTTGTTCATTCTTTAACAAAATATATTGGAGGACATGGTACTGCTATTGCAGGTAGCATTGTAGATAGTGGTAATTTTGATTGGACAGCTGATCCTAAAAGACAACCTTTATTTAATGAACCAGATGCTAGTTACAAAGGAGCAGTTTGGGGTAAAGTTGTGCCCGAACTTACTGGAGCAAATATCCCTTTTGCAGTTAGAGCTAGAGTTTGTTTATTAAGAGATTTAGGCTCAGCTTGCTCGCCTGATAATGCTTTTGCAATTATTCAAGGACTTGAAACTGTACCTTTAAGAATGAAGCAACATTGTGAAAATGCTCAAAAAGTTGTTGAATATTTAAAAAAACATAAAGAAATAACAAGAGTGATTTATTCAACTGAACATGAAAAACCTCTTGCAGATAGAGCCAAAAAATATCTAAAAGGTGGAAATGGACCCATGATTGGTATTGAATTAAAAGGTGGTTTTGATGCTGGTAAAAAATTTATAGAATCTTTAAAAATGTTTTATCATGTCGCTAATATTGGAGATGCTAGAAGTTTAGCTATTCATCCAGCTAGTACAACACATAGTCAATTAAATGAAGATGAACTTGCAGCTTCTGGAGTTACACAAAGTTATGTCAGGTTATGTATTGGTTTAGAGCATATTGACGATATTATTGAAGATTTAGATCAAGCCTTGAATAAATCTTCTAAAGGGACTTTAAAAGCTGTTAGTTAGAATTTAAGAACAAAAAATAAACGGAAGAACTAACTAAAAATATAGAACTTATTTGGTGCATAGAAGCTATATAAATCTGTGCACCTAAAATTAAAGTTAATATTCCTAAAAAAATTTGAATAATCAAGAATAAACCAACAATATTTATTGGAACATATAATTTTTTCAATTTTTTTTTGTAGATTTTAATTAATATAAATAAATAAAAAACTAATATTATATAAGCTAAATTACGATGAAAAAATTGAACTAAAGATGGTTCACTAAATGCAGAAATTTTAAAAATATTGATAATTTCATTATCATCAGGAAAATAAGAATTACCCATTAAAGGCCAAGAGTTATATATTTGACCAGCATCCATTCCTGATACAAATGCGCCAATAATAATTTGTCCATATATAAAAATTAAAAATAATACTGGAATATAGTAATTTAATTTTTCATGTAAATTTTTTTTGATTTTTAAGTTTAAATAATTCCATAAAATTAATGTAATTATTAAAAATGCAATAATTAAATGAATTGATAATCTGAAATGACTAACATCAACTCTATCAACTAATCCGCTAGAAACCATATACCATCCTATAAATCCTTGAAAACAAATTAAGAAAAAAATTACATATAAATTGATTAATTTTTTATAACCTTCTTTAAATGTAAAAATAATTAAAGGTATAAGAAATAAAATACCAATAAGTCTTCCCAAAAATCTATGAGCCCACTCCCACCAAAAAATTATTTTAAATTCTTGTAATGTCATAGAATAATTTTGTTCTTTAAATTCAGGAATTTCTTTATATAAGTTAAAATAATTATCCCAATCACTAGTAGTTAAAGGTGGTAAGAAACCAGAAAAAAGCTCCCATTCTGTAATTGATAATCCAGAATCAGTAAGTCTAGTTAAACCCCCGACTACTATCATTATTGAAATGATACAAAACATAGTCGCTAACCAAAAAGAAATATATTTTTTTCTAACACTATTTTCTATGTACATATTTAGATAAATATAATAATTATACTTTAATCCAACTGAATAAATGTCGCCAAAAAATATAATAAAATTAAAAAAAATAAGAAAAAAGTTAGATAAATTAGATAATTCTTTTATTAAGTTAATAAAAAAAAGAACCACTTTAGTAAAAGAAGTTCTCAAACTAAAAGAAAATAAAAATCAAATTATAGACCAAAAAAGAATTAAATTTATTCTTAATCAAATAAGAAAAAAATCATTAAAAAATAAAATTGACCCTAAAATAACTAATCGTATTTGGAAGAATATGATTTATTCATATATCGATTTTGAAAGAAGAAATTTTAAAAAAAAATAGTTACTTACTATGAGGTGGAAGTTTTTTTTCAATAAAAACCTCATGTTTTCTTGTTGCAGGATTATATTTTTTTGCTTTTAACTTAACTTTAGCTTTTTCTCCACCAGCAGGTTTTTTTACATAATAAAAAAAAGGGCTATCAGGTTTTCCTTCAGGAACTAATCTAACTTTAATATGTGTTTTTTTAGCCATTTATTTATTTATTTTAAGTTCTTTAATAATCTTAGATATTTTATTAATTTTATATTTTAAGTTTTCAGCACTTATAGTTTTATTTGAAAATTCGTCAAGTTCATTTGATTGATTTGAATTTAATAGTTTTTTAACTCCATTAATAGTCATTCCTTGATCTTTTAACAAAAATTTTATCTTTTTTAACAAATCAATATTTTTCTTATCATAATAACGTCTATTTCCATTTAAGATTTTTGGTTTAATTTGTTTAAATTCTTTTTCCCAAAAACGAATAGTATGGGTAGGATTAGATTTATTGCTTCTATTTTTTAAATTTAATAACTTAACAACTTCTCCAATTGTTTTATAAGCTTGATCTGATTTATTGTTCATTTTTCAAATTAACAAAATTTTTAAAATCTTTAGATGGTTTAAAAAGAATAACACTTCTTTGAGAAATAATTTTTTTTTCTTTTGTTTTTGGATTTCGTCCTATTCTTGATTTTTTTTCTCTAATAAAAAAAGTACCAAAATTTGAGAGTTTTAAAGTATTTTCTTTTTTAATATTAAAAAAAATAGTTTTAAAAAAATCTTCAATCAAATTTTCTGATATTTGTTTAGAAAAACCCAGCTGCATATAAATTAAATTAACTAAATCTTTTTTAGTTAAATTAATTCTCATAATTAAATATTATTTTTAATTTTTTCTATTAAATTACCTTTAATTATTCTACTACAAACATCAAGTGAATTCGAAAAACCAATAAAATCTGTTCCTCCATGGCTTTTAACAACTGGCGAGTCTAGACCAATAAAAATTGCACCGTTATAACGTCTTGGATCTAAACGTTTTTTAAATTTTTTTAAATTTGATATATTTAATAATGATGAAATTTTACCTATTAAATTTCCATTTAGTGCTTTTTTAAGCTCACTTGTAATAAAATTAGCAGTTCCTTCAGCTGTTTTAAGAGCAACATTTCCTGTAAAACCATCAGATACAATTACATTTACATTTCCATTCATTAATTCATTACCTTCTATATATCCTGAAAAATTGAAATCTTGAGTTTTTTTGTTATTTAATAATTTAAATGTTTCTTTAATTGTTTCATTACCTTTTAATTCTTCAGAACCAATATTTAACAAAGCAACGTTAGGAATATTTGAATATAATGATCTATATAATGCTGCCCCCATTAAACTAAAATCAAATAAATTTTTTGGACTACATTCTATATTTGCACCAAGATCTAAAACAACGCTCATACCATTTTTATTTGGCCATAGAGCAGATAAAGCAGGTTTGTCAATATTTTCTATCATTTTTAAATTTAATTTTGAAATTACAAGTAATGCTCCAGTGTTGCCGGCCGAAATAACTATGTCACAACTTTTATTTTTAACACTTTCAACTGCTAACCACATACTGGTGTCTTTACCTTTTTTAGCTGCTTCTAAGGGGCTATCTTCACTATTTACTTTATTTAAAGTATTTACAATTTCAAAATTGTTATTATTTATTTTAGAATTAATTAAACTTTGAATCTTTTTTTTATCTCCAAAAATTTTATAAAAATTATTTTTATCATATTGATGATTATGAATAATTCCATCAATAATCTTTTTTGGTGAATTATCACCACCCATTGCATCAACTGCAATTTTAATCATTTCTGACATAACTAACTGTTTATAAATTATTCTTTAGGGTCTAAAACTTGTCGACCTTTATACATTCCTGTTTTTAAATCTAAATGATGAGAAAGTCTGTACTCACCTGATTTTTTATCTTCAACAACATTCTTAGAAGAAAACTTCATATTTTGTGCTCTTCTCATGCCTGTTCTTGATGGTGTTTGTTTACGTTTTGGAACTGCCATAATTATTGTTACTTACACTTTTTAAAAAAGATTTCAAAGTTTTTTTTGCAAGATTATTTCTAAATTCATCAAAATAATCAACTAAATAATCAATATTTTGAAAATTAGTCAAAAAAGGTGAAATATTTTTCTCTTTTTCATTTCGATCTAATTTATTCCAAAAATGGATATTAGAAATAATTGCGTGAAAATTATTAATATAATTCTTCATTTTTTTATTAACAGATTGATCACCATAACCAATTTCTCTAATATTCAATTCTAATTGTTTAAAAATAAAATCATATATTTCTTGTAGAATTTTTTGATTTTCAGAGTTCTTAAATTCCTTCAAAAAAAAGGCGAAATGTATTAAAAATAAAGTTAATCGATCTGAAAATGTATCTTGTTGAGTCAATAAGCCTTTATATAAAGATTTATTTGTAGTTAAATTAATAAAATTATTATAAAGATTTATATATTTATTTTTCATGAAAAAAATATTAATACTCACATTATTTTTTTTAGCAAGTTGTTCATTGAACAAAGTTGTTCAACATCATGGTGTGCACAACTTAGAAAATAAACAAGCAAAACTTAAGATAAATTCCACAAATAAAAATGATATAATCAAATTAATTGGACCTCCGTCTACAAAAAGTACATTTGATAATGACGTATATATTTATATTGAAAGAAAAACTAGTAGTTCAAAATTAAGTAAATTGGGAAAGAAAAAACTTCTTACAAATAACGTTTTGGTACTTGAAATTGGCAATACTGGGGTTTTATTAAGTAAAAAATTTTATAATAAAGATGATATGAAAAATATAAATTTTGACGAAGATCAAACTGGATTGAACTATTCTAAAAAATCTTTCGTATATAATTTCTTATCATCTTTAAGACAAAAAATTGATGATCCGCTTGGTAAAAAGAGGATTAAAAACTAATTATCCTGCAATAACAGCTAAAAGTAATAAAGCAACAATATTTGTTATCTTAATCATTGGATTAACTGCTGGTCCAGCTGTATCTTTATAAGGATCACCAACTGTATCACCTGTAACAGCAGCTTTATGAGCTTCAGAACCTTTTCCACCATGATTACCGTCCTCAATATATTTTTTTGCATTATCCCATGCACCCCCACCAGCTGTCATAGAAACTGCAACAAATAATCCTGTAATAATTACTCCTAATAACATTGCACCTACTGCAGCGAGAGCAGCCACTTGACCACCAATAGATAAAATTATGAAATAAAGTACCACTGGAGAGAGAACTGGTAATAAAGATGGTATTATCATTTCTTTGATTGCAGCAACAGTGAGTAAATCTACTAATTTTGCATAATCTGGTTTTTGTTTTCTTTTCATGATACCGGGAAATTTTTTAAATTGTCTTCTAACTTCAACAACAACTGCACTACCTGCTCTTCCGACAGCTTGCATACCCATAGAACCAAACAAGTATGGCAACATACCTCCAATTAATAAACCAACAACAACGTAAGGATTAGATAAATCAAAAGTCACTACAATACCTTCAAGTGCTGATCCAGAAACTTTTGAAAAATGTTTAATATCTTCAGTATAAGCAGCAAATAAAACTAGAGCTCCTAAACCTGCTGATCCGATAGCATAACCTTTAGTAACCGCTTTTGTAGTATTACCTACTGCATCTAATGCATCGGTAGTTTTTCTTACTTTTTTATCTAAATTAGACATTTCTGCAATACCTCCAGCATTATCTGTTACTGGTCCATAAGCATCTAATGCAACTACCATACCAGCTAAAGCTAGCATTGTTGTAACAGCAATAGCTATACCAAAAAGTCCAGCTATTGAATTAGTAACTAAAATACCAGAAACAATAATTAATGCAGGAATAGCTGTAGCTTCCATTGACACTGCTAATCCTTGAATAACGTTAGTTCCATGACCCGTTGTTGAAGATAGTGCAACAGACTTAACAGGTCTGTAACTTGTACCAGTATAGTATTCTGTAATCCAAATTAATAAACCTGTAATAACCAATCCTATTACTCCACAGTAGTATAAACTCATACCATTAAAAGTTTTATTATTTACTGTGTATTCATTTGCAAAACCTATAACATGATCAGTAACGGGCCATAAAATTGCTAATGAAGATACTGCTGAAACAATAAATCCTTTATATAAAGCATTCATAACATTATTGCTTCTTCCAAGTTTTACAAAAAAAGTGCCAATAATAGAAGTTAACAAACAAGCAGCACCTATTGTAAGTGGATATATCATCATGTTTAAGTCTTCTACAAAAAAGATTGATGATAAAACCATTGTAGCTACAATTGTAACTGCGTAAGTTTCAAATAGATCAGCTGCCATTCCAGCGCAATCACCTACATTATCACCTACATTGTCAGCAATTACTGCAGGATTTCTTGGATCGTCTTCTGGAATTCCGGCTTCAACCTTACCAACTAAATCTGCTCCAACATCTGCACCTTTAGTAAAAATTCCACCACCAAGTCTTGCAAAAATAGAAATCAATGATGCTCCAAAACCTAATGCAACAAGTGCATTAACTATTTCTCTTTCATCAATATCAAATTTAAGTAATAAATAATAATAAACAGCAATAGCTAATAGTGCTAATCCTGCAACTAACATTCCTGTTACAGCTCCTGATTTAAATGCTACAGAAAGACCTTGTGCTAAACCTTTTCTAGAAGCTTCAGCTGTTCTTACGTTTGCTTCTACTGAAACTAACATTCCTACATATCCGGCTATACCTGATAATGTTGCTCCAATTAAATAACCGAGACC
This sequence comes from Pelagibacterales bacterium SAG-MED30, assembly GCA_014653775.1. GTDB lineage: Bacteria > Pseudomonadota > Alphaproteobacteria > Pelagibacterales > Pelagibacteraceae > Pelagibacter. The sequence continues at coordinate 10,831 of JACWEA010000007.1, read as the reverse complement.
AACCAAAGGACTAAAAGCAATACTCACAATAACTAAAACAACAGCTCCAACAATAGCAATAGTTTTATATTGTCTTGCTAGATAAGCTTTTGCCCCTATTTGAATTGCTGAAGCAATCTCTTGCATCTTTGCATTTCCGGGACTTGAATTAAGAATATTTTTTCCAGTTAAAAATCCATAAACAATAGATAAAAAACCAGCTCCAATTGTGTATAATAAAATAGTTTCAACAGATACGCTCATATAACCCTTAAGTTGTTGGTTGTTAATTTTTAAGCCCGGACAATACAAAAAAAGATGAAAAAGACAATATTTAACTTCTAAAAATGATGAATATATCCTTTGTTTTTAAGTGCTATTTGCATACCTTTTTCATCGATTATAACTGACTTTTTTTTACTTGATGTTATTTTCCCAATTTTAGAAATTTTTATTCCTAAAATTTTTGATAGATTCCCAACGATTCTTGCTTTCTTAGGAGTAGCAGTAAATAACACCTGATAATCATCTCCATTAGAAATTAAGTTAGTTTTTTTAAAATTTTTAATTTTGATTATATTGGTTAATTGTTTTGAGATAGGAATTTTATTTAAGTTTAAATAAAAAGAAAAATCTTGTTTATTAAGCATTTTTTCTAAGTCACTTACTAAACCATCTGAAATATCAATTGAGGTATTTGCTAAGTTTAACAAATGTTTAGTTAAATTAAATTGTATATCTGGCTTATAATATTTATTAATAAAATAATTAGTTAATTTTTTTTTTATTTTAATTTTTTTTTGTAAGATTTTAAGTCCTATAAAGCTATCTCCTAAATTACCTGTAACATAAATATCATCATTTAATTTAGCATTATTTCTTAAAATAATTTTATTTGAATAACCTAATGTAGTGATAGTAAAGCTTAGTTTATTTGAATAAGTAGTATCACCACCACTTAACTTAATTTTATATTTTTTTTGTTCTTCTTTAAGTGATTTAGAAATTTTATTTAAATTAATTTTTGATAATGTTTTTTTATTACCTGATCCTGAAATAAAATAAAATTTTGGTATTACACCTTTGCATATTAAATCTGATATTGATGACCTTAAAATTTTTTTTACAACAAGATTAGGATGTTTAAAATTAATAAAATGATTACCGATATTATAAGTATCAACAGAAATTATAGTGCCTTTTTTATTATCAAAAAAAACATCATCATTTAAATCAAGCGCAAATTTATTATTTTTAGATAATTTTGAAAAATAGTTATTTATTAATTCAAATTCATGCATCATTACTTCTTAATTTTTTTCCAACATTGTCTAATAAGGCATTTAGATATTTAGTTTGTGAATCCTCGAGAAAAAAATTTGATGAATTTAAATATTCTTTTATGATAATATTAATTGATGTATTAGGTTTGTACATTAATTCATAAGTTGCAGCTATCAATATTGTCTGGAAAACCTTATCCAAATTTTTAAAAATAAATTTATCACCTAGTTTTTTATTTAATTCATCTAAAATAAGATCATTTCTTTCTATTGTGCCTAAAACGATATCTTTTATGAATTTTTTGAACCTATGTTTAGGAAAGTCAATATTATTATTTTCATTATAAAGTTTACCATATAATTTTTGAATAATTATTACTCTCGGATTATTCTTAGGATTAAACTGTGTTCTCATCTTTGAGATAATATAGAAATTACTGCTTTAGTAGCTTCAGCACCTTTTTTTTTTCTAATTTTAGCCTGTCTCATATTCAAACAAGTTATTATACCATTTCCTATGGGCTTTTTATTTATTATAGATAAATCCATAATAGCATTAGTAGATGCTTGTGAAATAAAATTAAAATGAGGTGTTTGTCCTTTTATTACACATCCCAAAGCAATAAATGCATCGTATTTTTTTATATTTTTAGAAATTGTAATAGGAATTTCAAAAACACCAGGAACTTTAATAATTTTTACTCTTGATGATTTTGGAATAAATTTTAAAGCACTTTTTAATAAACCATCTGAAATATTTTTATAATAATCAGCAATTACAATTAGATATTTTTTTTTTCATTAAATTAATTCCTGTTTTTTAATTTTAATACCATAACCATCTAAACCAATAACCTTTTTTGGTGATTTAGTAATTAATATCATATTTTTAATTTTTAAATCTTTAATTATTTGAGCTCCTATTCCATAATTTCGTATAAGTTTATCATTACCTTTTTTATAGAACTCTCTATATTTATAATCTTTAAGAGTTTGAGTAACCGACTTTAAGTTGGTATCTTTAATAAAAACTAATACACAATTTTGATGTTTTTTGAAATATTTCAAAGTTTTATTAAATGAATTTGGTAATTTTTGATTAATTAAGTAATTTTGAACTACATTAGACGAAATTACCCTTACTCTTGGAATGATACCTCTTTTAATATTTCCTTTTATTAAAGCAAAATGTTCTGCTCCATCTAATATATTTTCATATATTTTAATTTTATATTTTTGATTTTTAACATCAATAAAGCTTTGCTTTTTTAACCTAATTAATTTTTCTTTTTTTAATTTATAAGCAATTAGATCTTCAATTTTTCCAATTTTGAGTTTATGTTTTTTTGCAAAATTAAATAAATCTTGTCCTTTTGCCATAGTTCCATCTTCATTCATAATTTCACATATGACTGCAGAATTATTTTTTTTAGCTAATTTTGAAATATCGACAGAAGCTTCTGTGTGACCTGCCCTAACAAGAACGCCACCATCTTTAGCTATAATAGGAAAAACATGACCAGGTGAAACAATTTCATTTTTGTTAACATTTTTTTTTGATGCAACTTTTATAGTTTTTGCTCTATCCTTAGCTGATATACCGGTAGTTATTCCTTTTTTAGCTTCTATTGAAATAGCAAACGCTGTTTTATTTCTAGATTGATTTATAGGTGACATTAAAGATAAATTTAATCTTTTAGCCTGTAAGCTATCCAATGCTAAACAGATTAATCCTCTGCCATATTTAGCCATAAAATTTATATTTTTAGAATTTGTATCAGATGTTGAGATTACTAGATCTCCCTCATTTTCTCTTTTCTCGTCATCAACTAAAATGAACATTTCACCCTTTTTGGCAATTTTAATAATTGTTTCTATTGAGGAGTAATTACTTTTTAGCATTAAAAAAATTTTTAACGTATTTTGAGAGAATATCTATTTCTATATTAACTAAACTACCTTTTTTAACTTCTGATAAATTAGTTAATTTAAAAGTATGAGGTATTACCCAAATTTGAAACCCTTTTTTTGTTTTTTTTGATATAGTTAACGAAATTCCATTAATGCATATAGAGGCTTTTTCGATAATATTTTTTCTTTCTTTTGAATTAATTTCAAAGTCAAAAATATACGATTTATCAACCTTTTTTACACTCAAAGTTTTACCAGTTGTATCAATATGTCCCTGGCATATATGTCCTGAAATTTTCTGACCATATCTAAGAGGTAACTCCAAATTTATAATATCATTTACCTTTAAATATTTAAATTTAGACCTTTTGACAGTTTCGTTAGATAAATAAAATTCCATTATTTTATTTTGAATCTTTATTAAAGTTAAACATACCCCATCACATGCAACAGAAACACCTATGTCTTTAGAGTTTAATTTTAGGTTTGATTTTATAAAAATGTTTATACCTTTCGATCTTTTGGATATTTTTTTAATTGAACCTTTATTAAATATAATTCCGTTAAACATTTTATTTTTTGTAGATTGAAATATTATCTTTAGCCAATTTAGAGCTAATCTTAAATTTTTTTCTATACTTTTTTTTTAGAATTCCTAAAGATGTAAAACCCTGGTTTATTTTGCTTTTTTGTAAGACTTTGGAACTCTGAAATAGATAAAATTTATCAATCATTTTATTTTTTATTAAATTTTTTGTAATTTTATCACCACCTTCAACTAGTAAATTTCTTGTTCCTAAAATAAATAACTTTTTTAAGATTATTTTTAAATCTAATAATCCTTCACTATTTAATTTAGATTTAATTAAAGTTACCCCTTTTTTCTTTAAAATCTTAATTTTTTTATTATTTGACTTATTATAAAATAGAACTGTATTACCTTTCTTTGCTGATTTAAAAATATAGCTCTCCAAATTAATCTTTAAACTTTTATCTAAAATTATTCTTTTTGGTGAAAATTTATCAAAATTTTTTAATCTGCAATTTAATCTGGGGTTATCTATATTAAGAGTTTTGCTTGAAATCATTATAGAATCATTTTTATAGCGTAAAAAATGTGTAATTTTATCAGAGCTTTTATTAGTTATTCTTTTAGATCCTTGACTATAAATTAACTTATTTTTAGAAACTGCTATTTTAGCTGTTACATAAGGTAATCTACTTAATCTATTCTTGATATAAGAATCATATATGTATTTAGCTTTATTTTTTAAAAGGCCTCTCTTAACTTTAATCTTTTTACTTGATAAAATTTTAAAACTTTTTCCTCTGACTCTTTTGTCAATATCATCCATAGAATAGACTAATTCACTAATGCCACTTTTAATTATACTATTTGTACAAGGTGGAGTTTTTCCATAATGAATACAAGGCTCAAGTGTCACGTACATTTTGCAGCCATCCAATTTTTCAAAGGAGTTATTTATTGCATTATTTTCTGCATGCGGTCTACCATTGTGTCCTGTCTGCCCAATAGAAATAATTTTATCATCCTTTACTATTAAGCAACCAACAGATGGGTTGTCACCCGTTAGACCTTGTCGAGCACTTGCTAGATTTAAAGCAAGTGACATATATTTTTTATCTTTAAGTGTAAATTTATCTTTTTTTGTAGACATCTATTTTGTCCACAAATTGTACAAAATCTTTTTCTTCTCTAAAGTTTCGGTAAACTGAAGCAAATCTAACATAAGCTACAGGGTCAAGTTCTTTTAAACCTTCCATAACCATTGTTCCAATTGTGTTTGTTGAAATTTCGTTTTGACCAAGCTCTTCTAAAGCTCTTGAAATTTTACTTATAAATTTTTCAATAGTTTCTGTATCTAATGGTCTTTTTTTTAAAGCTATATAAATTGATTTTGCAAGTTTATCTCTATCAAAAACAGATTTTCGTCCATTTTTTTTAAGTACCATTAATGCTCTGTATTGAATTCTTTCAAAAGTCGTAAATCTCTCACCACAAGAACACAATCTTCTTCTTCGTATAGCTGTACCATCTTCAGTAGGGCGTGAGTCTACAACTGAAGTCTCGCCTTTTTTTTCACAAGGACAAATCATTTATTTAAATTTTTATAAATTGGAAAAGAAGAACATAAATTTACAACATCATTTCTAACATCTTCTTCAACTTTACTATTATCTTCAGGGTTTTTTGATAAACCTTTTATAACTTTAGTGATTAAATCTCCTACTTTTTCAAATTCTTTTAAACCAAAACCTCTAGTAGTTGCTGCTTGAGAGCCTAATCTAATTCCTGAAGTAATCATAGGTTTTTCAGTATCAAAAGGTATCCCATTTTTATTACATGTTATATTAGCTCTAGATAAACTTTCAGCTGCTAAATTACCTTTAACATTAAATGGTCTTAAATCAACAAGCATCAGATGTGTATCTGTACCTCCTGAATAAATCTTAAAACCGTTATTTTTTAAAGTTTCAGCTAATATTTTTGCATTACTTAAAACATTTTTAATGTAAATTTGAAACTCAGGCTTTAAAGCTTCATAAAAACCAGCAGCTTTTGCAGCTATAATATGCATTAATGGCCCACCTTGATATCCAGGAAAAACTGCAGTATCAAATTTTTTTCCTAGGTCTAAATCGTTAGATAAAATTATTCCTCCTCTTGCACTTCTAAAAACTTTATGAGTTGTGGATGTAACTACATGAGCATAATCACAAGGATTTGGATATCCTTTACCAGCCACAAGTCCAGAAAAGTGAGCCATATCAACCATTAAATATGCACCAACTTTATCAGCTATTTCTCTAAATCTTTTAAAATCTATAACTCTTGAATAAGCGCTTCCACCAGCAATAATTAATTTTGGTTTATGTTCTAAAGCAAGTTTCTCAACATTTTCATAATCAATTAATTCTGATTTTTTATCAACATCATAACTTATTGCATTGAACCATTTTCCTGACATAGAAATTTTTAATCCATGAGTAATATGACCACCAGAGTTTAAACTCATACCCATGAAAGTATCATTAGGCTTTAATAGAGCTAAAAAAACAGCACCATTAGCTTGAGCTCCTGAATGAGGTTGAACATTTGCATATTTACAATTAAAAAGTTTTTTTATTCTTTCTAAAGCTAGTTGTTCTGCAACATCAACATGTTCACATCCATTATAGTATCTTTTACCAGGGTATCCTTCAGCATATTTATTTGTTAAAACTGAACCTTGAGCTTCTAATACGGCTTGAGAAACTATATTTTCTGAAGCAATAAGTTCTATATGATTTTGTTGTCTAATTAATTCATCATTAATCGCTTTAAATAAATCAGGATCAGTTTTTGAAAGACTTTTTTCAAAAAAATCTTCATAACTAGAATTTAAATATTTTTTCTCACTAGACATAATCTTAAATTTTATTAACTCTTTTCTTGTGTCTACCACCTTCAAATTTTGTATTCATAAATATTTCAACGCATTTAAAAGCAATATTTTTTTTTGTTAATCTAGAACCTAATGTAATAATATTTGCATTGTTATGCAATCTAGATAATTTCGTATTTTTGACCGAATAACATACAGCTGCTCTTATTTTTTTATGTCTGTTTGCTGCCATAGACATGCCAATGCCAGAGCCACAAACTAAGATTCCCATATTTTTACTATTTGTACCTACTTTTTTACATAGTTTATGAGCATAATCAGGATAATTAACTGAATTTTTTGAATTATTTGTGCCTAAATCCTGAAATTTATATTTTTTTTTAAATTTTTTTTTTATTAGTTCTTTTAAATTATACCCAGCATGATCAGATGAAATAAATATTTTTTTCAAATTAATTAAATTTATAATCTAAAACACAAGCTACCAAATGAATTCTATCTTCTTCACCACCGTTAAAAGCATTATGATATTTTGTATTATTTGTAATCCAAACTGATCCATCAGCAGGCAAATGTTTAGCTATATTATCGACAACCATTATTGCTCCAGGATTAGTAATTATAGGTATATGCAATCTTGGTTCGGGATCTCTATGCCAACTTAGTGTCGATCTGGGTTCTTTTAGTAATATTCTAACTCTTCCTAATTTATACTTAGATGATAAAATATCATAAACTTCTTTAAAGTAAGTGTTTTTATAATCATCAATAAATTCAGAATACGCACCTTCATCAATTTTTTCATCTCTAATAACTTCTATACCTTTGGAGTTTGGTTTTGTCCAAAAAACACCTCTAGCTTTATTACCTTTTATTGATTCTGGGTCACCAGGTATTTGGGTTAAAGATATAGCTCCAAAATTACTAACTCCCTCAGGACCATTAAAATCTTTGATTTTAAGGATTTCTTTATATGCTTTTTGAAGCTTAGAGATGTTAAATTTTACGTCTTGTTTTTGAAAATCATTAAAATTCAAATTCATATGATTGTTTAATATACCTTTTAAGCTATATTTATATATAACATTTGTCGCATTAAATAAATATATTTAAAGATGATTACAGGAAAATTTCCAAGTTTGAGACTTAGACGCAATAGAAAAAGCGATTGGTCTAGAAGATTAGTTGAAGAAAACAATTTAACTCCCAATGATTTTATATTGCCAATATTTTTAATAGATGGAAAAAATAAAAAACAAGCAATTAAATCAATGCCAGATGTCTATCGTTATACATTAGATAAAATAAGCTTTGTAGTAGATAAAGCTATAAAAAAAGGTTTACCTATGATTGCTTTATTTCCATATACAGAAAAAAATAAAAAAAATGATCTAGGAACAGAGGCTTTAAATGAAAACAATCTAGTTTGCAAAGCAATACAGTTAATAAAAAAAAAATTTAAAAATGAAATAGGAATAATGTGTGATGTAGCGTTAGATCCATATACCTCTCACGGACATGATGGATTGTTTAAATCTGGATATGTTTTAAATGATGAAACTATCAAAGTTTTAATTAACCAGTCTCTATTGCAAGCTCAAATGGGTTGTGATGTTCTTGCTCCTTCTGACATGATGGATGGTAGAATTGGAAAAATTAGAAAAGCATTAGATAAAGAGAATTTTAAAAATGTTCAAATTTTATCTTATGCAGCAAAATATGCTTCAAGTTTTTATGGTCCCTTTAGAGATGCTATAGGATCTAAGAATTCTTTTAAGGGTGATAAAAAAACATATCAAATGGATTTTAAAAATAGTGATGAAGCTTTAAGAGAAATTTCTTTAGATATCAAAGAAGGCGCTGATATTGTAATGGTAAAACCAGGTATGCCATACTTAGATATTATAAAATCCATCAAAGAAAAATTCAAAATTCCAGTTTTTGCTTACCAGGTATCTGGTGAATATAGTTTATTATCTAATGGTATAAAAAATGAATTAGTAAATAAAAACATAGTATTTGAAAGTTTAATGGCATTCAAAAGAGCTGGAGCAAATGCAATTATTAGCTATTATGCAGATCGATTAGATAAAATTCTATAATTATTTTAATGAACTTATAAATTGTAATCTAGAAATAGGAAAATTAATGTTATTAGGTTTCAATATTGTTTTTTCCAAATAATCACCAACAAGTTTTAATCCTGCTAATAAAGTTTTTAAATCTGTTACTGTTTCAGTTTTATCAATAAGAAAGTTAGGGACAATTTTTTTTTCTGTAGAAGACTCAGCAACATAAAAAGTCTTATTATCAATAATTTGTTTATTTACTTTTGAAGATAATTCTAAATCATATCCTAAGGTTTTTAGAAGCTCCAATTCCCAATAAATATATTTTTGAATCCAATTATCTTCAGGAATTATAGAATAAAATTTATCAATTATATTATATATTTTAATATTAACTTGAGAGTCTGCAGTTAATAATTTTATTAAATTCATTGATGATGTAATGCAGTTTAGTTTTTGAGGATTATCGAAATAGATTGGCGAGTAAGCTTTATATATTTCAATTTTAAAATATCCAATTCTATTATCTGATTTTGAATTATAATTTAAGTATAATTGATTACCTGTTTGTAAATAATTTTTAATTTTTTTAGAAGTACCACCAAAAATTATACCAGATATTTTTCCATGATCTTTAGTATATATCTCGGTAATCAATGAATTTTCATTATATCTATTCTTTGATAGTAAAAAACCTATATCATCCCAAATCATTATTTATCAAAATTATTATTTAAACATAAAATTGCAGCGTTTTGTTCTGCATCTTTTTTTGAACTACCTTCAGCTATATAATATTTTGAATTATGAAGTTTAACCGCAACTTTAAAAACAGGTTTATGACTTGGACCAGTATTTGAGATAAGTTTATAAGAAGGTAATTTTTTAAATTTTTTTAATGAAAATTCTTGTAATTTAGTTTTTGCATCTATTTCAGTAATTATACTTTCCTTAATTTTTTTTTCCCAAAGTCCTAAAATAATTTTTTCGACTGTGGAAAAACCTTTATCAAGATAAATTGCTCCTATCAAAGCTTCACAGCTATCTGAAATAATTTTGTCCTCGATTTTTATTTTTTTTTTTGATGGATTAAAAGTTAATAGAAATTTTTCTAGTTGAATATTTTTTGCAATTTTTAAACATGTTTTTTTATTTACTAAGGATGCAAATTTTTTATCTATAATACCCTCTTTTTCATTAGGGTAAATTTCTAAAAGTTTTTTAGCTATTACTAAACCTAAAACTCTATCGCCTAAAAATTCAATCTTTTCATTATTAATAAATTTATTATAGCTTTTATGTGTTAGACTTTTAATTAACAAATCTTTATTTTTAAATTTTAGATTTAATTTTTTTTCAAGGATTGAATAATTAATTTTCATTAAATAATTTTTTTAAAGAGTCTGTTAAATCTAATAGATTTATTCCATTTCCAAAAAGCAAAAAAACTCCCTATAGATCTATCTGATGAAAAAAAAATAAATTGAGCTTTACCAACTAAGTTATTTTTATGAACATATCCAACACTTGATAAAAAACGGCTATCTTTAGAACAATCTCTATTATCTCCTAGAAAAAAGTAATAATTTTCAGGAACAATAAACGGATCAGAATTTTGATAAGTGTAATTTTTTAAGTAGACCGATTTATGTAATTTTCCATTCGGGAGTTTTTCTTCAAAAGTAAAAACTTCAATAGTAGAATTACCACAATAAATCTTATCATTTTTTGCAATTCTAGATTTAATGATTTCAGTATTATTTAAAAATAAATTACTTTCTATAAATTGAATTTTGTCTCCAGGTAGCCCAATTAATCTTTTAATATAATCAGTTCTGTTATCAGCCGGAGTTTTAAATACCACAACATCACCTCTTTCTGGTTTTGAAAAAAAAATTCTTTTCTTTAAAATTGGTGGGCTAAATGGAAATGAGTGCTTACTATATCCATAAGTATATTTCGTTACAAATAGTCTATCTCCAACAAGTAAAGTAGGTTCCATTGATGAGGATGGAATATAAAAAGGTTGAATAAATAAAGATCTTATAATTATAGCAATTATTAATGCATAAAATAGTGTTTTTACGTTTTCTATTATAAATTTTTTATTAATCATTTTTTTTTTGAATTATAGTAAATGCTATTGAATATTCTTTTTCATCACTAATTGAAAGAAACAAAT
>JACWEA010000069.1 GCA_014653775.1 Pelagibacterales bacterium SAG-MED30 | reverse complement strand
AGAAGAATTTAAAAAGTATTTATCAATTCCAATTATTAATGGATTAAGCCCTTCATCTCATCCTACTCAAATTTTATCTGATGTCTTTACTGTTGAAGAAATCAAAAAAAAACCAATATCAAAATTAAATATCTCTTGGATTGGAGACTCTAATAATGTTTTAAATTCTTTAATTGCAGCTTCAATAAAATTTTCTTTTAAATTAAATATCGGTTGTCCAAAGAATTATCAACCAAATAAGAAAATTTTAAATTATATCAAAAATAATCAAAATAAAATTTTTATTAATAATGATCCAAAAAAAGCAGTTACAGGAGCTGATGTTATTTTTTCAGATAAAGTAATATCAATGAACGATAAGGTTAATAAGACTAAAAAATTAAATCATTTTAAAAAATTTAAGATAGATAAAAAATTGATGAGTTTTGCTAAGAGAGATTGTATTTTTCTTCATTGTTTGCCAAGAGGAACAGAAGTTGATGAAAAAGTTTTTAAAAGCAAACAATCAAAAGTTTGGCAACAAGCACTAAACAGAGCACATGTTCAAAAAAGTATTTTATTATATTGTTTTAATAAATTAAGGTAATGGCTTAGGATTATCACTATTTTGATTCAAATATAAAATTACTGATGCTCTGTCTTTTTCAGATTTTAATCCCGCAAAACCCATTTTATTGTTTGGTATCCATTTTGCAGGTTTAATTAAAAAACCATTCATTTCTTCCCAGTTCCATTCTTTACTATAAGAAGATAAAGCTTTCGAATAATTATAATCAGTTATAGATCCAACTGGTCGAAACATTACATTCCAGAGAGCAGGTCCTATCTTGTTACCTCCACCTTGCTTAATACTATGGCAAGCTTTACATTTTTTAAATTGTTTTTCTCCATGAGCAATGTCACCCATTGCTAGCAAACTTGTAATGTCAATTTTTTCCTCAGCTGTAGTTGTCGATGCTACTTGTTCAACTTCGATAGTGTACCCAGGAGTTTCTGGTTTATCTACATGAAAGATGAAAGTTGATAATTTATCAATTCCTGCTACAAGGACCA
>JACWEA010000068.1 GCA_014653775.1 Pelagibacterales bacterium SAG-MED30 | reverse complement strand
GGGCTTCTTACTACTCTATCATAATTACTTACAATAATAACTCGATCCAGAAATACAGATTTAACTGTATCTTGCCATGACCATAAAGATAAAGGATAATAGCTTAGTGGTCTATAATCAGCATTCAAAACTAGCGCTGGACATTTTTCTAATGAAATATCTTGCTCAAGAAAATTATTCATAAATAAACTTTAGCTTAAATAAAAAAATTTTTCAATATTAGCGATAATTAAATTTTTTTTAAAATATAATTTAATGCTATGCTTGAAGCCTCAATAGGAATATTATGTCCAGAATTTTTGATTATGTGAGTTTCAATATTCACATTATTCCTTATGAAAAAATCCTTTGCTTCTAATAAATGAGTTGACGACACAATGTCATCTTGATCTCCATGAATTAATAATATGTCTGATGAATTTTTTTTTCTATTTTTTAAATTATCTTTATCAATTATTTTTCCTGAAAAACCAATTATACAATTATAAGACTCAATAGAAGTCAATCCAACATTTATAGACATCATACAACCTTGACTAAAACCCAGTAAACAAATTCTATTATTTTTAAGTTTATATTCTTTTTTAATTTCATCTAAAAATTGATTTATTTTTTTTTCAGCCTTTAATGATTGTTCTAAAATATATTTTGGATTATTTTGTGATAAATCAAACCATTGATATCCTGAAGGATTAATTGAACATGGTTCATGCCCATTTGGACAAATAAAAACTGTATTTGGTAAAAACCTTTTCCAATTTAAAGATAAAATACTTATATCTTTGCCATCACCTCCATAGCCATGAAACAAAACTATTGCATTAGAAACTTCTACTCCTTTTTCAGGTTTTATCAAAGTTGCATCAAGACAAAATTTCATACTAAATAAATTAATTATAATTTGAAAGCCATTCAATAAAACTTTTATCAGAAAAATCAATTGAACCAATTATTCTTGCAAATTCTTTTCCTTTTGTATTAAAAATAATTGTTGTTGGAACCCCTCTTAAAGATAGTTCTTTTGTTAAAGTAATTGGGTTATCAAAATAAATATCTAAATTTTTTATA
>JACWEA010000067.1 GCA_014653775.1 Pelagibacterales bacterium SAG-MED30 | reverse complement strand
TTGGTGTTCAGTTTCACCCTGAATTTAAATCTAGACCTTTGGCTCCTCATCCTTTATTCTCCTCGTTTATCAAGGCATCAAAAAATCATAAATGAGCAATATTAGTGTAAATTGTGGAAAAATAGAAATCTCAAACGATAAAAAGATTTGTATTATAGCTGGTCCTTGCCAATTAGAAACAGAACAGCATGCAATGGATATGGCTGGAAAAATAAAGGAAATCGCTGAAAAATATGATGTAGGGTTTATTTATAAAACTTCATTTGATAAAGCTAACAGAACTAGTCTCAAAGGAAAAAGAGGTGCTGGTTTAGATACATCGCTCCCTGTTTTTGACAAAATTAAAAAAGAATTAAGCGTTCCAATTTTAACAGATATTCACAATATTGAACAATGCTCAATAGTGGCAAATCATGTAGATGTACTTCAAATTCCTGCATTCTTATGTAGACAAACTGATTTATTAGTCGCTGCTGCAAAAACTAATAAAATTGTAAATGTTAAGAAAGGACAATTTTTAGCTCCATGGGATATGGTTAATGTAACTAAAAAAATTTCTGATTCAGGAAATAAAAATATTTTAGTAACTGAAAGAGGCGCAAGTTTTGGTTATAACACTCTTGTTTCTGATATGAGATCATTACCAATAATGGCAAAGAACGGTTATCCAGTTATTTTTGATGCTACTCACTCGGTTCAACAACCAGGTGGACTCGGTGAGAAAAGTGGTGGTCAAAGAGAATTTGTAGAGTATTTAGCTAGAGCTGCAGTTGCAGTTGGTGTTGCTGGAGTCTTTATTGAAACACATCAAGATCCAGATAATGCTCCATCAGATGGACCAAATATGGTTCCTTTAGACAACTTAGAAAATTTATTAAAACAGCTTACAGATATAGATAATTTAATTAAAAATAAGTGAGTAAAATTTTAAAAGTAAAAGCCCGTCAAGTTTTTGACAGTAGAGGAAATCCAACAGTAGAGGCTGAAGTTTTTATAAAAAATAATAGCGCTAGTGCAATATGTCCTTCAGGAGCTTCAACAGGTACATATGAAGCTTTTGAAAAAAGAGATAAAAA
>JACWEA010000066.1 GCA_014653775.1 Pelagibacterales bacterium SAG-MED30 | reverse complement strand
TTTTTAAAGAAAAAGGCACTGATGATTGAGCAGCTAAATGAAATATACCTTTAAGCTTTTTGATGTTCACTTTATGAAGATCTTGAATTTTTTTCTTAATTAATTTTTTTCTATATTTTTTTGGAACAAACTTTAAAGATCCTTTCGAAAGATCATCTACTAAAATAAGATCATATTCATTGGAAATTTTTTTAACTAAGTTAGATCCAATAAACCCAGCACTCCCAGTTATCAAATATTTAACTTTTTTCATTATATATATTTGTAATTTTGAATAATGTTTGAAATTTGTTTTATATTACTCTTTTTAGTATTAAATTGATATGCTGGAGAGGTGGCCGAGTGGTTGAAGGCGCACGCTTGGAAAGCGTGTATAGGGGAAACTCTATCATGGGTTCGAATCCCATTCTCTCCGCCAAATATTTAATAATTTTTATAATAATAATCTTTTTTACCATCACTTTTTATCATGTGGATTTGATTAAAATTTTTATCTTTTAGAATATTATTCATAACATCAAAATTTTTATCAAATATTTCGATTTGTAATAAAATACTGTTTTTATTTAAATTATTTTCTAAACCTTGAATAACCTCTTTTTCATGTCCTTCGGCATCAATTTTCAAAATAAGTTTTTTATTTTCTAAACTAAAAATATCATCTCCTTTTTTTAAATTCTGCATACTCAGTATGTAGATTATTTAATATTTCACCATTTTGTGTGACTCCAAATCCACCAGTTTGTACATAATTTTCTTTTTTTAATGATTTCATTAGTAATTTTGAATTTGTATTTGAAAGTCCAAATTCAAAAATCTCAATGTTATTTAAATTTTTATTAAGTTGAATGTTCTCTTTAAATTTTATTATTGTTTTTTTAATAGGTTCAAAGCTTTTTATTTTAATCTTACAATCGTTTTTAGCTACAACCATACTGTATAACCCTGAATTTGCGCCAACATCTATAAAGTAGTCAAATTTTGTCACTTTCATTAATTTAAGAAGATAATCAATTTGAAGATGTTCATATTCACTGAATAAGAATATTTCCTTATCCATTGGTTCTTTTATATTTCCTTTTAATTTTAGACCAAAATACTCGTAATT
>JACWEA010000065.1 GCA_014653775.1 Pelagibacterales bacterium SAG-MED30 | reverse complement strand
GCTTTAATCTTATTTCTTCTTTCAGCTTTCTTAAGACTTACCTCTAAAGGAATTCCATCTGTTGTTAAAATTTGTTTTGTTTCTAAGCTCATAAATAAAAAGGGCGGTTATCAAATAACCGCCCTTAAATTATAATATATAATTAAGTTTAATAAAACTTAAATTATAGACCAGCTTTCATAGCTTCCCATTTTTCACCAAGCTCTGTACCGTTGTCAGCCCAGTAAAGTGGATCTACTAAGAAGTAGTTTTTAGTGTTCGCTGGTGCAGTTGGCATTTGTGGTACCATATTAGTTTTACCATCTTTATACCATGGCTCTCCTGCTTCCATAATAGATATAGAAGATTTTCTCCAAGGAGCGTATGCAATATATTTTGCACTTCCAGCTAACATTTCAGTGTTAGTCATCATAGCTAAAGCTTTCAAAGCCATACCATTAGCATCGTTTGGTCCACCCTTAACTTGTACGAAATACTCGTAGTCAAGACCTTGTCCATCCCATACTTGTACTAGTGGTGCACCTTCTCCAACGATTGCATTGAAAAATCTACCGTTCCAACCTGTAGCCATTACAACTTCACCTGAAACTAATAGTTCTGGTGGTTGAGCACCTGCAGACCAAAATACACATCCACCTTTTGGATCTGTACATAACTCTTTGATCTTATTCATCGCTCTTTCAACACCTTTTTCAGTATTCAAAGCTTTGTAGATTTTTGCTCCACCTTTACCTGGTTTAATACCATCTGCTGCTAAAGCGATCTCTAAGTTAGTTAGAGCGCCTTTGTAGATAGCTCTTTTTCCAGGGAATTTTTTAGTGTTAAAGAAATCTTTGATAGTCTTAGGAGTGCCTTTAACATTATTTTTGTTATAAGCGTAGTTCCAAGAATATAAAATATTTCCTACAGCACATTTACTTGGCATAGCAGTAAAGAAATCTTTACTTGCAGGAGTTCCATCTGGCGCTGCTGGGAAGTCTTTGTCAAAATCAAATTCAACAAATAATCCTTCATCACATCCATTGATAGTATCCATAGCAAACACATCGATAATATCCCATGTAATTGCTCCAGCTTCTTTTTGTGCTTTTATCTCAGATAATCCACCTGAATAGTCA
>JACWEA010000064.1 GCA_014653775.1 Pelagibacterales bacterium SAG-MED30 | reverse complement strand
ATTGTAGGAAAAGGATTAAAAGATGCTTTATATAGAGCAGAGATTTATTCAAAAGCTGGTGCTGATGCAATATTAATTCACAGTAAAGAAAAAACTCCAGCTGAGATTTTTTCTTTTGCAAAAGCTTTTAAAAAAAGCAAATATTATATACCTTTAGTTTCAGTTCCATCAACTTATTCAAAAGTTTATGAAAAAGATTTAATTAGAAATGGTTTTAAATTAGTTATTTATGCAAATCAACTTTTGAGAGCTGCTTATCCAGCCATGCAAAATGCTGCAAAAACAATTCTACAAAAAAAGAAGGGCTTTTGAAATTGATAAAAAGATAATACCGATAAAAGAAATCATTAACCTTATAAAAAATGATTAAGATTAGTTCTTTAATCAATATTCTTAAAAAAAATAATAGTAACTTTTTTACAGGTGTACCAGACAGTGTTTTAAAAGAACTTTCTGTTTTTTTACAAAATAAAAAAAAAAAAGACACATATAATTGCTACAAATGAAGGATCAGCAGTATCAATAGGAATTGGACACTATCTCTCAACCAAAAAAATTCCTTGTGTTTATATGCAAAACTCCGGTCTTTCAAATGCTTTAAATCCATTAATTTCAATAGCTCATCATAAAGTCTACTCCATACCATTGATTCTTATCATAGGATGGAGAGGTTCTCCGAGATTAAAAGATGAGCCTCAACATAATGTAAAAGGAAAAATTACTGAAAAAATCTTAAAACTATTAAATATTAAATACACTATAATTAGATCAAATAAAGATCTTAAAAAATTTGATAAACAAATTAAAATTGCAAAAAAAAATAAATCTATAGTTGCTTGTTTAATTGAAAATGGAACCTTAGAAAAAAGCAAAAAAATAATAAAGAAAAAAAATTATTTTAATTTAGATAAAGAGTTGTTTTTCAAGACACTGTTAGAAAATATAAAGTCAAATACAAAAATTATCTCAAGCACAGGTTTTAACTCAAGAGAATTAATGCACATAAGACAAAAATATAACTATAAAAAAAGTAAAGATTTTTATATGGTTGGTGGTATGGGCCACACCTCTTCCGTAGCTTTTGGTTATTCATTGCAAAGTAAAAAAAAGATAATCTGTATTG
>JACWEA010000063.1 GCA_014653775.1 Pelagibacterales bacterium SAG-MED30 | reverse complement strand
TCTGACTGTGGAATTTATACCCACCATAACCCAAGAATTAATCCTGCAATGACAGGATTTAATGTAGGCTGCATAGATGAAATAAATACTTTCGATATAAAAGAAGTTCCGGTAAATGATGGTCAAAATCATCCATTAGATAAGAAATAATTTTCATGCAACAATTTAGTTTATGTTTTGGCAAAGTTAAAAAAGATTGCTTAAAATTTATTAAATCTCAAGAGACTAAAGCTGACAAATTTAAGAATAAAGAAAAGATGATAAAATCTTTTTTAATTCCCTTATGTTTTTGGATTAGCAAAAAGGCTAATAAGAAAAGACCATATTTTGTAGGTTTAGCTGGAGGGCAGGGAACAGGTAAAACAACAATAAGCTCTTTAATCAGAATTATCTTAACTAAATACTTCAAATTAAAAGTTTTTAGGATTTCAATAGATGACTTTTATAAAACAAGAAAAGAGCGAATAAATTTATCAAAAAGAGTTCATCCTATGCTTTTAACTAGAGGTGTTCCAGGAACACATGATATCAATATGATGTTGAATTTCTTTAAGCAGGCAAAAAGTAGAAAATTTAAACGACTTAGACTACCAACTTTCAATAAAGCAATTGATGATAGATTCAGCAAAAAACATTGGTATGATTTAAAAAGCAAACCAGACATAATTATTTTTGAAGGATGGTGCGTTGGTGCAAAATTTGAAAAAAATAATACTTTAAAAAAAACAATCAATTCAATGGAAAGAGCAAAAGATCATAAACAAATTTGGAGAAAATATGTTAACCAGCAATTGAAATCAAAATATAAAAACTTATATTCACAATTGAATTGTTTAATTTATTTAAAAGCAAAAAATTTTAGTTTGCTTAAAAAATGGAGAATAAAACAAGAAAGAAAACTTTCATTAAAAAGTAAAAAAAATTCTAAATTAAAGATTATGAATAAAGAAGATGTTTTAAACTTTATGCAAACTTATCAGAGAATTACTCAGAATATGTTCAAAAATATGCCTAAATATGCTTCAATCATACTTAATCTAAATAGTAACCATCAAATTAAAACTTCAGTATATAAAAACAAATGAAGATTTTTTTTACAATTTTTTTTGGAATTATATTTACATT
>JACWEA010000062.1 GCA_014653775.1 Pelagibacterales bacterium SAG-MED30 | reverse complement strand
TGATCTTTATAAAGTTGAATTCCAATTAATAAACCTCTCCCTCTAATTTCTTTAATAAATTTAGGATACTTTTTTTTAAGCAGATTTAAATTTGAAAGAAAATATTTAGATAATTTTTTTACATTATCTAAAAACTTCTTACTAGAAACTATATCCATAACAGTGTTCCCAACTGCCATAGCTAATGGGTTACCTCCAAAGGTTGAACCATGCGTTCCAGGGGTCATTCCAGAAGCAACTTTTTTATTCATAAGAACTGCACCAATTGGAAAACCCGATCCAATCCCCTTGGCTATAGGAACAATATCTGCAAGAACTCTTGACTGCTCAAATGCAAAAAAATCACCACTTCTACCTATTCCACATTGAACTTCATCTAAAATTAATAATATCTTTTTTTTATTACAAATTTTTCTTAAATACTTAAGACATTTATCTGGTATAGGCTTAATACCACCTTCACCCATTATAGTTTCCACCATAATTGCAGCTGTATTTTTTTTAATTTTTTTTCTTAAATTTGGGAATCTTGGTTTTGAGTCTCTAAAATTTATATGATCAAATCCAGGAACTTTAGGTCCAAACCCTTCAGTCATTTTTTTTGATCCACTCGCATAAATTGCTGCAATTGTTCTTCCATGAAATGAATTTTTAATACATAAAATTCTATTTTTGTTAGGTTTACCAATTGAATAATAATATCTTCGGGCTACTTTTATTGCAGCTTCAGTGGCTTCTGTGCCACTATTTTGAAACATTACATAATCTGCAAATGTTTTCTGACATAACTTTTTAGCTAATTTTTCTCCCTCAGGAATTTGAAAAGCATTAGAAACATGCCAAAGTTTTTTTGATTGATCCTTAATAGTTTTAATTAACTTTGGATGAGCATGACCTAAAGAATTGACAGCAATACCTTGAACAAAATCTAAATATTTTTTACCATTGGTTGAAAATAGATAACTACCTTTCCCTTTTGTAAATGCAATTTTTTTTCTATTATAATTTTTTGCTAAAAAGCTCATAATTTTTTTTTATTAAAAACTTTGTATAAACAAAATATTAAATACAAGCCAGGATTGAATGTTTATAAAAATAATCTAATCCAATTATTGTTGATAACTGCAA
>JACWEA010000061.1 GCA_014653775.1 Pelagibacterales bacterium SAG-MED30 | reverse complement strand
TATTTTTAATTAGATAAGAGCTTTGATTGTTAAATTCCCAAATTTTATCAGGGTTTTTACCAAATATTGTATATCTTCCTTTGATTTTACCTTTTTCAACAGATTCAAATATAAAACTATTTTTTTCCTCTAAGAAATTGTTAATCAAATTTAAAACTTCCTCGTCATTTTTTACTTTTTTTGAGGTATAAATAATTTGATTTTTTTTGCTTCTGTGCCGAAACTTAAAATCTTTGAAGCTTCGATTAATTATCATTGATAGAAATTTTTAACTCGTTCGATTGTTTTTTGATTTAAAACTACATCATATTTATTATTTAAATATAAATCGTAAGTTTTTAACATATTATTTTTGATATTAGAGTTTTGTTTATTTTTATATTCTTGTAACTTATCATTATTGTTATTAATGGACTCAATTTGAGCTCGAATTACTTTTGCAAGATAAATATTATTTTGCTCACCATTTATTAACGTAAATGAATTAATTGGAAGAGAATATAAAGTTTTAACTGCATTGATTTCAAATTTGTTATTATCTCTATTTGAGTTTAATTTTATAGTTTCAATTTTATTTTCACCCATTTGCAGAAAATCATTATTATTAAATTTTTTATTTCTAATTTTTTCTAATAAATTTCTATTATAATCAAATTTATTTTTTTGTGAAATTAACTCTATTATTTCATTTTTAGTTCGTTCATCATTAAGATCAGGAATTCGCAATTCTGTTTTATTAATTTTATATAAAATATAATTATTATCAATCTCAATGATATCAAAATTATTATTTTTCAATTCAAATATTTTTTGTTCAATTTTATTTTTATCTGATGAAAATTTAAAATTAGTTATATACACAGGAGTAATATTTAAATTAGATACTATTGTATTAAATTGAACTTCATTTGATATATCAACTTCTATTTGATCAATTTTATCAAAAAAAGATTGATTATATTCATTTATACCTATTAAATTTTTAGGATTAATAATTGCATAATTAAAATCAACATATTCTATTTTTAATTGATCTTTATTTTCATTTATGAATTTTTTTAAATCATCGTTAGTAAATTCATTCTTTTTTTTATAAAAATCTTTTAAGTTAATAAAATCAACTTCAAGTTTTTTATTTTCT
>JACWEA010000060.1 GCA_014653775.1 Pelagibacterales bacterium SAG-MED30 | reverse complement strand
GTAATGAAAAAAGGTATGACTAAAGAAGCTAAAGCTCTTTATAAAGCTGGTTTTGAAGCTGGAAATAAAAAATACAAAAAACCTCAAAAACTTTACAGAGAAGATGGTGCTGCAATTGAAGTTGGAGAAAACGATAGTTTAATCATCCAAAAGTTAACTCAAGATAAAGATATGTTTGGTTTCTTTGGTTTCAGTTATTTCCTAGCTGCAAAAGATAAATTACAAGCAGCAAGTATTGATGGTGGACAACCATCATTGAAGTCTATTCAAGACTACAGTTATGCTGTTGCTAGACCTTTATTCTTCTACGTGAAAAAAGCTCACGTTGGAGTAATTCCAGGCTTACATGAGTTCGTGAAAGAATTCACAACTAAGAAAGCTATTGGAAAAGGTGGTTACTTAGCAGACATTGGTTTAGTGCCATTAGACTCTAAGTTGTATAAGACAACTAGAACTAATGCTACGAAGCTAGTTGCTATGGGTAATTAATTATTCCTCAGTTAACAAATGATTAAAAAGGGGGTCTTTTAAGACCTCTTTTTTTTAAAATAAGAGTAAAGTCCTCATTAAAGGAGATTCTTTGAACTTAATACTATTTACATTTATTGTTCTATTAGGTTTCACGAGCTATTATTTTGGACGCAAAAAAGCATATACAATTCAATCTACAAAAAAAAGATTAACTGCATTACCACAGTTTTATGGTTATTATCTTGCAATCTGGTGTGCAATACCAGCCTTTATAATTTTTTCTTTATGGGCAATTTTCGAACCCACAATTGTAAAACTATTAATCTTAAGTGATTATTCAAATCAAGGTTATCTTGATGATGAATTAAATTTAATATACGAAAAAACAAAAGCATTGTCTCGAGGTCAATTCACTGGAGAAATTACACCTTTTATTGAGGCTTCAGCTGAAAAATATTTAAGTCTTCGATCAATAGCTCAAAGTTCAAAAGTTGTTATAGTATTATCTGCAATTATTGCCTCTGTTGCTTATGCGTATAAAAGAATTTCATCTAATTCTAGAACAAGAGAACCAGTTGAAAAATTTTTGAACGCAGTTTTATTTACAGCCTCTTTAGCTGCAATATTAACTACTGTTGGAATAGTTTTCTCACTTATATTTCAAACTATAGATTTTTTTAAAGTAATTCCA
>JACWEA010000006.1 GCA_014653775.1 Pelagibacterales bacterium SAG-MED30 | reverse complement strand
AAAAAACTTTTCTATTACATAATGACTCCAGCAATGATTTTATCATGGATATTTGGTCTAATATTAATTCATGAAATTGGATTTGATAAATTGGGACAAAAATGGATGATTTTAAAATTGATTTTTGTAGTTCTATTAACGCTTTATCATCTTTATCTTGGGAAAATTCTTGGTCAATTTAAACTAGGCTCAAATAAGCATTCACATAAATTCTACAGATATATAAATGAAATACCCACATTATTGCTTATTTTAATCATTTTTGTTGTGATATTTAAGCCTATCTAGGGTTGAATATTTATGAATTGCATATATATTAGTCTTATTATTAAGTCCTTAATAATTTTTAATCATGAACATTCAAGAATTAAAACTTAAATCATCTGAACAGCTTATTACGCAAGCCGAAGAGCTTGGGATAGAAAATGCTAGCACTCTTAGAAAACAGGAAATTCTTTTTGCTATTTTAAAAAAGGTAGCTGAAAAAGAGGAGATTACTGGTGCTGGAGTTTTACAATTATTGCAAGATGGATTTGGTTTTCTTAGAGCAATGGAGTCTAATTATCTACCTGGTCCTGATGATATTTATGTAAGTCCAAGTCAAATTAGAAAATTTGGATTAAGAACTGGTGATACTGTCGAGGGACCAGTTAGGGCCCCAAAAGAAGGAGAAAGATATTTTGCCTTACTCCAAGTTAGTAAAATAAATTTTGAAGAACCAGAAAAAGCTAGACATAAAATTGCATTTGATAACCTTACACCTCTTTATCCAGATAAACAGTTAGTTATGGAAGTCGAAACTACAAAAGTTGAAAAAAAAGCAGATTTAACTCCAAGATTAATTGATCTTGTTAGTCCTATTGGTAAAGGGCAAAGATCTATTATTATTTCTCCTCCAAAAGCAGGAAAAACAATGATTTTACAAAGTATTGCAAATTCTATCGCAAAAAATTATCCCGAGTGTTATTTAATGGTTTTATTAATTGATGAACGTCCTGAAGAAGTAACAGATATGCAAAGAACTGTTAAAGGTGAGGTAATTAGCTCTACCTTTGATGAGCCAGCTCAGAGACATGTAGCGGTTGCTGAAATGGTTATTGAAAAAGCCAAAAGATTAACAGAGCATAAAAAAGACGTAGTTATTTTATTAGACTCAATTACTAGACTAGGAAGGGCTTATAATGCGGTTATTCCAAGTTCAGGTAAAGTTTTAACAGGAGGTGTAGATGCTAATGCACTTCAAAGACCAAAAAGATTTTTTGGAGCTGCTAGAAATATTGAAGAGGGTGGATCTTTAACAATAATCTCAACTGCTTTAATAGATACAGGTAGCAGAATGGATGAGGTGATTTTTGAAGAATTCAAAGGAACAGGTAATAGCGAAACTGTTCTTGATAGAAAAATCGCTGATAAAAGAATATATCCAGCTATAGATATTACAAAATCAGGAACTAGAAGAGAGGAATTACTGTTTAATAAAAATGACCTACAAAAAATGAATGTTTTAAGAAGAATAATTGCACCTATGGGTACTATGGATGCTATCGAATTTATTAATTCAAAATTAAAAGATACAAAAAATAATGCAGAGTTTTTTAATTCAATGAATAAACCAGCTTAATTATAAATATCCAAGTTCTTCCATTTCATACTTAAAATTCATTTCAATATCTTTGGTTGAAATTGGATCTAACATTTTTTCCCAATTATTTTCAGGTCCAAGATTGAAAAATTTTATAGGATTGCCAAATTCGTCTTCTGGAGCTTCATTAAATCCTTCTTTTTTTTCTCGATTTTTAAGAAGATTAAAATTGGTATTTGCTATGGATTTGGAGATACTTTTTTTATCAAATTTAAAATCTGATATTTTTTCTAAAAAATTGGTAATTTTAGAGAATTCTTCTTCTGGTCTACTTAAAAGATTTTCATATTTAACTAATAAATAATTTGTTTTTAATTTTTTCCATGAGTTAAAATGGTTTTTCCATGAAGAAATAACAGTTGGTAAATCAGATTCTAATAAAGGATTTTTTAGCTTTCCTATAATTTGTTTTTCATTTTTTATAAATTTTAATGCTTCATTTATACTAAAACTAGCATAGTGATTTTTGATTGAAGTTATAACGTTTCTTGGATCTCTTACGATATATATACACCCTAGCGTGTTGCTGGTATCCGTAAAGTAATAATCACCTGATCTCCAATAAGCATTATGTGTTTTTAAAATTTTAACTTTGTCATCAATATTAATCTTTGTTTGTGCATGGATACTATTTTTTACGAACTCATTAACATCGTTAACGTTATTAGTCAGATTTTCAAAATTATATCGTAAAGGAAATTGTTTTATCATTAAATTATTAATATTTACGTCATTGTTTGTTGAAAATAGTGAACTTAAAAATATTCGTACCCAAGTATTTCCACTTTTAGGGTAAGAGGCTAACCAAATAATCATAAAATAATGATATAATTACAATTAATAAAAATCTATAATGATTAAGATGACTATTTATGCTTTATCTTCTGGCCCAGGTATGTCAGGTGTAGCAATTGTGCGAATTTCAGGTAATGAAGCCTCTGATGTAATAAAATCGTTGACTGGCAAAGAAATTCCAAAGCCGAGAGTCGCAACCCTTCGAAAAATAAACAATATCAACACTTCTGAGCTTATTGATGAGGGGTTAATTATCTGGTTTCCAGGGCCTGAGAGCTACACAGGCGAGGATATGGCAGAGATACATGTGCATGGTGGTAAAGCAGTGATTTTGGCTGTTCAAAAAGAGATTTCGAAAAATAAAAACTGTAGATTAGCAGAGCCAGGTGAGTTCACAAAACTTGCTTTCCAAAATGGAAAAATAAATTTGCTTAAAGCCGAAAGCATAGCTGATTTAATCTCAGCAGAAACTGAAATTCAGAGATTACAAGCTGCAAGAATGATGAGAGGAAAATCTTCAGAAAAATTTAACTTATTGAGAGAAAAATTATTGAAAATTTTATCGTTTGTTGAAGCAAAAATAGATTTTCCTGAAGAAGATTTACCAAAAGAAAATTTAAAAAAAATAAAACAAGAATCCTTGAATGTATTAAATGAGATTAACAAAATTTTGAATGATCAAAAGATTGGAGAAATAATTCGTGAAGGTTTTAAAATTGCAATTGTAGGACCAACTAATGCAGGTAAGTCCAGTCTATTAAATAAATTATCAAACAGAGAAGTTGCAATAGTCTCTGAAATCGCGGGAACAACACGAGATGTTGTTGAGGCACACCTAAACATAGATGGTTATCCAGTTATTATTTCAGACACTGCAGGTATACGAGATTCAAAAGATGAAATTGAACAAAAAGGAATAAAGTTATCTCTTAATAAGGCTGAAAATGCTGACCTAAAATTAGTGGTAGTTGATGCTAAAAGGATTGATTTAAGAGGGTTTTTGAATGATTTGTTAAAAAGTAATGCAATTCTAATTGTCAATAAATCTGATCTACTTAAAGAAAAATTAGATCCAAAAATTCTTAAACTTAATCATGTTTTAATTTCATTAAAAGATAACTTAAATATAGATTTGTTAATTTCAAAAATTAAAAATATTTTAAAAAATAAATTTATTATCGAGGAAGATATATTAATTACCAGAGAAAGACATAGACAACATTTAGTACAGTGCGGAGAACATTTGAAAAATTTTTTGGATAAAAATAATAAAAAGGATTTTGATAAAGCGGCTGAGGATTTGAGATTAGCAACTAGACATTTGGGCATGATTGTTGGAAAAGTCGATGTAGAGGAGATATTAGGTAGTATTTTCAATGATTTTTGTATTGGAAAATAATATCAATTTTGCGGTATTTTTAGGCCCTTTTTCACTATTTTCGTTGATAAATATAGCTTATTTAAAAAAAAATACTCAAATCTTGTAAATATTTTAATCGAATATAAATTTACATCATGAAAAAAGATTTATCTTTTGATGTGGTAGTAATTGGTGGAGGTCATGCAGGTTGTGAGGCAGCAGCAGCATCTGCACGGCTTGGAATAAACACCGCCCTATTCACTCACAATAAAGATACCATAGGAGAAATGTCATGTAATCCAGCTATTGGTGGTTTAGGAAAAGGACATCTTGTAAGAGAAATTGATGCTTTAGATGGGGTTATGGGTGAGGTAGCTGATAAGTCTGGTATACAGTTTAGACTATTAAATAGGAGCAGGGGACCAGCAGTAAGAGGTCCTAGAACTCAATCTGATAGATCATTGTACCGTAAATATATGCAAGAAAAACTTGTAAACTATTGTAATTTAAGCATTTATTCAGACCCAGTAATTAAGTTTATTTTTTTAAATAACGAAATAAATGGATTTATAACACTTAAAGGTAACAAAGTAAGTTGTAGTAAGTTAATTTTAACTACGGGCACATTTTTAAATGGATTGATACATATTGGAGAAGAGAGGATGCCCGCAGGTCGATTTAATGAAAAACCTAGCACAGGTTTAAGTGAACAGTTAGAGAAATATAATTTTAAAATTGGTAGATTAAAAACAGGGACACCTCCAAGATTAGATTCTAGAACTATTAATTTTAAAAATTTAGAAAAACAATTCGCTGATGATGATCATTATTTCTTTTCTTTCTTAACAAAAAAAAATTTGAATAAGCAAGTGTCATGCTCAATGACCTATACCAATGAAAAGGTTCACAAAATTATTGAAAATAATTTATCTAAAAGTGCAATTTACTCAGGAAGCATACAGGGTGTTGGCCCAAGATATTGTCCCTCAATAGAGGATAAGATCGTAAAATTTGCAGATAAGGTCAGGCATCAGATATTTTTAGAGCCAGAGGGCCTAAATGATCATACAATCTATCCAAACGGTATATCAACATCATTACCTGAGGTTGTACAATATGAAATACTCAATAATATCAATGGTTTAGAGAATGTAAAAGTGATTAGGCCAGGATATGCTATAGAGTATGACTACATTGACCCTAGAGAGCTTTTTTTGACATTGGAGACTAAAAAAATAAAAAATTTATACCTCGCAGGACAAATTAATGGAACTACAGGATATGAAGAGGCGGCAGCTCAGGGTTTAATAGCTGGAATTAATGCTGCTCTTTCATTTAAAAATATGGAGCCTTTTATTTTGGATCGATCAGACGCTTATATTGGAGTAATGATTGATGACCTAGTAACAAAAGGAGTTGCTGAACCATATAGGATGTTTACTTCCCGAGCCGAGTATAGATTAAGTCTTAGATCTGATAACGCGGACTTGAGACTTACTCATAAAGGTATTAAGATTGGATTGATATCAGAAGTCAGAAAAGAGATTTTTGAAGACAAATTTGGTAAATTAAATAAAATCTCAAATCAAATGTCTAATCTTAATATTTCTCCATCTAAAGCAGATAAATTTGGTATTAAAATCGCTAAAGACGGTGTTTTTAGAACAGCTGAAGAAATTTTGACCCAAAAAGAGGTAAATATGAGCAAAATTAGAGAGATTTGGCCAGAAATTTTAGATAATGGTGCTGAAATAGACGAGCAGATTGAAATTGAATCGCATTATAGAGGATATTTGAAAAAGCAAAAAGCTGATATTTTGGCATTTAAAAGGGATGAGAATTTAACTATTCCTTTGAATATTGATTATGATCAATTCTCAGGTCTATCAAACGAGGTAAAAACTAAATTCAAGGAAATAAGGCCTAAAACAATGGGTCAAGCACTTAGGATTGATGGAATTACTCCTGCCGCTGTATATATTTTGTTGTCACACGTCAAAAGAAAGTCTATTAAGCATATAGCTTAATGGATCAAGAAATAATAAATTCATACTCTGAACTGAATAGCTTAAATGTTTCACGTGAAACATATTTAGATTTTGAGAGTTATATCTCAATGATTATAAAAAAAAATAGAGAAATTAATTTAATTAGCGAAAAAAATGCTCGAAATTCTATAATTAGAAACAGACATATAATTGATTCAGCGCAAATTATTGATTTTATTGATTTAAATAGTAATACAACTACAGATTTAGGATCAGGTGGAGGAATGCCAGGGATTATTGTTGCAATAATTCTTAAAAATTTAAAAAATAATATGAAAGTTCATTTATATGAGAAAAGCTATCATAAAAGCAATTTTTTAAGGGAAGTCTCAAAAAAACTAAACCTAAAAACAGAAATATACCAAAAAAATATTTTTGAGGCAAAAAATTTAAAGACAGGGACAATAATATCAAGAGCATTCAAACCAATACCGGTTGTTCTAGATTTAGTTTATGAAAATTTTTTAAAATATAAAAATGTAATTTTTTTTGTTGGACGAAATGGAAGATCAATTCTGAGAAAATCACTTAAGGATTGGGAACTAGATTACACAGAAAAGAAAAGTATAACAAGCAATGATTCATTTTTGTTGAATATTAATAAAATTAAAAAAAAAAATAATAAAATTGTTAAAAAAAATTAAATGGAAATTATTTCTGTCATAAATCAAAAAGGTGGGGTTGGGAAAACAACTACGGCAATCAATCTTGCTGCTGGGTTGTCTCAACAGGGTAAAAAAACTTTAGTTATAGATTTAGATCCTCAAGGGAATGCTACTACCGGACTTGGATTATCTAATACAGATGAATCTAGTAATACAGTTTATGGAGCATTAAATGGGACAAAAGAAATTTTAGAAGTAATAAAAAATACAAAATTTAAAAATTTAGATATTATAACCTCTAATGTAGATTTATCAGGTTTAGAAGTTGAAACAGCAGATGATGGTAATAGAGCCTTCATTTTGAAGGCTAAATTAACTGCGTATTTAAAGGATTCTAAGGGTTCATATGATTATATACTAATTGATTGTCCACCTTCGCTTAGTCTATTGACTGTAATGGCTCTTGTTGCTTCAAATTCACTATTAGTACCCCTCCAAACTGAATTTTTTGCACTTGAAGGTCTAACTCAACTGATGAAAACTATTGAGAGAATAAAAGTTAGTTTAAATCCAGATTTATGCATTAGAGGAATACTTTTAACGATGTATGACAAGAGAAATAAACTTTCTTCACAAGTCGAAAAAGAAGCAAGAGATTATTTTAACAAAAAAGTATATTCAACTGTAATACCTAGAAATGTTAGATTATCCGAAGCCCCATCTCATGGGGTACCAGTCTTAATTTATGACAAATCATGTCCTGGAAGTAAATCATATTTTAATTTTACAGATGAATTTATAAATCAAGAAACAACTCTGGGGAGTGCTGCGTAATGGATACAAATAAAATTAAAAAAGGATTAGGTAGAGGATTATCATCTTTAATAGGTGAAACTAAAATAGAACCACAACAAAATGAATTGTTAATTAGTGATCTATCACCTAACAAATACCAGCCCAGAAAAATATTTGATGATGATAATCTAAATGACCTTACAAATTCAATTAAACAAAGAGGAATGATACAACCAATTATAGTAAGAAAATCCAATATAAATAAATCAAAGTTTGAAATAATAGCAGGTGAGAGAAGATGGTTAGCAGCACAAAGAGCAGGTCTTCATAAAGTTCCTGTAGTTATTACAGAAGCCGATGATTTAAAATCTTTAGAATTTGCACTAGTTGAAAATGTTCAAAGACATGATTTAAATCCTTTAGAGGAGGCGCAAGGATACAAACGTCTAATAGATGAATTTTCTTATGATCAAGAAAAAGTTTCAAAATTTATTGGTAAAAGTAGAAGTCATATTACTAACAGTTTAAGAATTCTTTCTTTACCAGAAGATGTGATTAAATTAATAGAAAATAAAAAACTTACTGCAGGCCATGCCAAAATTTTAGTAGGTTTAGAGAATGCAAGCTTTATAGCTAATAAAATCGTTGAAAAAAAATTTTCAGTTAGACAAACAGAAAATTTTGTAAGAATTCTTAAAAATAAAAAACCAAGAGGAAATGTTATTAGAGACCCTAATATTTCAGATTTAGAAAAATCTATTTCTGAAAAAATAGGTTTAAACGTATTTATCAAAAACAACAAAAGAAATAAGGGTACAATCACTTTTTCTTATAAAGAGATAGATCAATTAAATAAAATAATCGAAATTATTAAAGCTAATTATTAATAGTATTTAAACTATCGAATATAAAATTATTAACAGTTAAGTTAGATATCTGCGAATTTTTTTTAATTTGATTTTCTAGTTCATTAATTTCCCTAATTTGAGCTCTTATTTTTTTTAAAGTCCATACTTTTAATTGTTGTTTGATAATTTCTTTGTCTTTCCAAAATATTGTTGGCTTATAAGATGATAAAATTATTTCAATATTTTCATTAATTTCTAAATTTTCTTTTAATTTTTTTAATCTTTTTAGTTTGTATAAAAAATTTTTAACAATTAAAATGTTATCATCAAAAGAAGGATTATTTTCATTTAAAATTTGTACAGTTTTTTTTTTATTACCTGCAAGACATTGATCTATTAAATTAGAAATATTATAATTTTCTGCTAAATTTGTTAGTTTTACAATTTCTTCTAAATTAATTGAATCTTTTTCTAGACTATAAATAAAAATTTTTTCTAATTCATTTTTTAAATTAATTCTGTTCCCTTTTGATCTTTCGATTATAAAATTTATATTTTGAGAAGAAATTTTGATTTTTTTTTCTTTAATAAATTTTTGTGCTAAAAAAAGAAGAGATTGGTAATTATCTTCATAGAAAGGTACTATAATTGTATCTTTATTTTTTTCAAAATAGTTTCGTAATTTTGATTTTTTCTCTAAAATCTCTGATTTTAAAATAATTTTTAAATCATCAATTTTTTTTTCAATAATTTCTTTAATTGTGTCTAAAATTTTATCTGTAGCTCTATTAATGATAATTAATTTATCATCATCAAAAAAAGATTTGTTTAAAATTCCTTCTTTAAAGTGGTTTTCATTAGTTAGTATTTCTTTTTCATCAAGAGAATATAAATTTTTTGAGAAATTAGGTTTTAAAGTATTATTTATAGTCTCTTCAATTAATCCACTATTTTGACCATATAATAAATAAAAATTATTATTTTTTTTTATTTCTTTTTTTAAATCAAAATATTTTACAATCATTGTAGATTTATAAACAGGACAATATCTTCTATAATTTTATTTATAAGATTATTTTTTATGTCATTTTGATATTGAACTAATTCGAATTTATTATCTTTATTAGCATAAGAAAAATCTTTTAAAAAATTTTTGTTTAAAATTGTTTCTCTATTATTATTAATTATTAATTTTACTGTAATTATAGACCGATATGATTGAACTTGGCCTTTAGAATTTTTTGAAGTTTCTTGAATTTCATATGAACTTTTAATTAACAAATTATTTAAAGTGTCATTAAATTCATTTTCTTTAAACGAAAGAGAATTAATTATTTTTCTATTAATTTCTCGATCTCCATCAATATTAATTTTAGCAAATTCTAAAGTGTTTAAACTTTTATTAACATAAATTGGTTGATAGCCACAGCTCGTTAAGATAAATGCAAAAATTAATAAAAATTTTTTCATAATTTAATTATATAATTTATTAATCTGTTTTTAACATATATTGTTTTTATCAACTTTCCATCATTAAGATATTTGTCTATTAATTTTTCATTTTTGATTTGTTCTATGATGTCTTTCTCTTGAAGATTTTTTTCAGCAGAGATTATACCTCTTTTTTTTCCATTTATCTGAATCACAATATCATTACTTTCTTGCTGCAAATATTTTTGTTCTATACCAGGCCAACTTATATTTAAATCATAATTTAATCTTTCTAAGCATTCATTAGCTAAATGTGGAGTAACAGGGATCATAACTAGCAATATTTTTTGAAAATTTTTTTTTAAATTTTTAAAATTTTTTTCCTTTTCAATTATTTTTTTATAATAGGAGTAAATTTCATGATAAGTCGCGATAATTACATTATATCTAAATTTTTCTAGGGCTTGATTTATTTTATTTATTGATTGGTTTGTAAAAATTTCTAAATCTTGACTTTGTTCATTAGATTGAATTTTATCTAATTTTAATATTTGTTCATTTAACAACCAAAATTTTTGTATAAATTTATATGATGATCTCATTCCTTCCTCAGACCACTGAACATCTCTTTCGGGTGGGCTATCGGCTAAAATAAAAAATCTTACAGCATCAGCACCGTATTGATCAATGATGTTTTGCGGATCTATGGTATTTTTTTTTGATTTCGACATTGATTCAGAAGGACCAACTTTGACTTTTTTATTACGATCTTTTATTTCAAAAAAATCTTTTCCATTTTCAGAAATTACTTCGTCAGGACTAAGCCAGTTATTATCATGATCTTTGTATGTTTCATGACAGACCATTCCTTGCGTAAATAACCCTTTGAATGGTTCAGTAAATTTTATTTTTGAATTATTTAAATTTAAAGCTTTCATAAAAAATCTTGAATACAAAAGATGTAAAATCGCATGCTCTACTCCCCCAATATATTGATCAACTGGCATCCAATAATCAATGTCAGATTTGTTAAAAGGTTCTGAATTATCTTTAGCTGAGCAAAATCTTAAATAGTACCAAGATGAGTCTACAAAAGTGTCCAGAGTATCTGTTTCTCTTACACATTTTTTCCCATCTATAATAATTTTTTTCCATTTTTCTTGAGCATCTAAAGGGTTTCCATTTGTATTGATATCAATATTATCAGGAAGCTTAACTGGTAATTCATTTTCAGGTATTTTTATTATTTTATTATTTTCATCATAGGCAATAGGTATTGGGCAACCCCAGTATCTTTGACGAGATATACCCCAATCTTTTAATCTATAATTTGTTTTTCTTTTTCCTAATTTTTTCTCTTCTAAAACTTTTATTGTTTGATTTATAGAATCTTCAGGTACCTTTAATCCATTTAAGAATTTAGAGTTAATTAAAATTCCAGATCCAGTATAGGCCTCTATTTTAACTTTGAAGTTATCTTCCATGTCAGTTGGTTTAACAACTGTTTTAATTTCAAGATTATATTTTTTTGCAAAATCAAAATCTCTTTGATCGTGTGCAGGACATCCAAATACTGCTCCAAAACCATAATCCATTAAAACAAAGTTCGCAAAATATACTGGGACTTTGTTCTTCTGATCTAAAGGATTTACAGCAAGTAAATTTGTTTTAAATCCAATCTTAGTTGCATTAGCAATTGACTCTTCAGTGGTACCAGTTTTAGAACATTCTTTTTTAAATTTTTCAAAATCTTCATTATTTTCATAATATTTTGAAATTGGATGATCTACTGATAAAGCTAAAAAAGAAAAACCAAAAAGTGTATCTGGTCTAGTAGTATAACATTTGATTGAATTAATTTCTTTAGAACCTTCTATTTTAAAGTCTATTTCACAACCAAAAGATTTTCCAATCCAATTTTTTTGCATTGTTTTTACTTTATCTGGCCATTCATTTAAATTAGATAAATTAGAGAGTAATTCTTCAGTAAATTTAGATATTTTAAAAAACCATTGATTTAATTTTTTTCTTTCAACTGTTGCTCCTGATCTCCAGCCTTTACCATCTATAACTTGTTCGTTAGCCAGAACAGTTTGGTCTACTGGATCCCAGTTTACATAACTTTCTTTTCTATAAACTAAATCTTTATCATAAAGATCTAAAAAAATTTTTTGTTGATGTTTATAATATTCAGGAGAACATGTAGAAATCTCTCTATCCCAGTCTATTGATAGACCTAATTCTTTTAATTGAGATTTCATTATTTTAATATTGTTTTCAGTCCATTCTTTTGGATCCAAATTATTTTGTTTAGCTGCATTTTCTGCTGGCATACCAAAAGAGTCCCATCCCATTGGGTGCAAAACATTAAAACCTTCTAATGATTTATATCGAGATAAAACGTCTCCTATTGCATAATTTCTTACATGTCCCATGTGAATTTTTCCTGATGGGTATGGAAACATTTCTAGACAATAAAATTTTTTTTTTGATGAAATAGTAGACTTAAAAGATTTATTTTTATCCCAGATTTTTTGCCATTTATTTTCAATTAGCTTAAAGTTATATCTATCCACAATTAAATTGACTCAGAACTATTCTGTTTTCTTTTTCTTATCTCTTCTTTTTGGTTTTGAAAATTTATAAGGGTTTGATTTTTGTTGTTTAATGATTTCTTTTTCGTACACAGCAGCCTTTTTTAAAATATTTAAACTTAGTTCTGCAACTAAAGCATTGTTTTTTTTATCAATAGAACAATTGAATGAATTTTGAGAACATTCTTTAATAAATATATCAATATCTAAAGCGTCAGATCTAATTTCATTGGTTAAAAACTTAACCGTGATTTTAATAAATTCATTGGGATTATCTTTTTCTGAGTACCAGTCAGTAATCACAATCCCTCCACTATAATTTGCAGAAACTAAAGGCATAAAGTCTAGTATTTCTAAGGTTGCCTTCCAAAGAGGATTTGAAGATGCAAAGGAATAAGTATTGTTATTTCCTTTCATTGCATCGCTTAATCTAAATCCTCGACCCTCAGTTAAGTTTTTTTCAACTCTTTTTTTTGGATCTGCAGACACTTTTTTTGCATCTGTTTTCTTATATGCTAAAGGTCCACAAGCAGATTGGACAAAAAGCAATAATATTAATGATAAAGCTGTTATAAGTTTCATTTAAATTAACAAATATTATTATGCTCTTTAGCACACTATAAAAATTATAAAATCTCATAATTTTAAGGGTTTTAAGAGTTTTTTGATATTTATTATTATAAAGTGTGACTTTAATGCAACATTAAAACAAAATAATTATAATATTCTTAAAAACTACTAAAAATTGGCCTCTTTTGAGCTAAAAATACAGCCATTATAATTAATTATAATTAATACAAAGGAGAACATAATGAACAAACTACATAAAGTTGGTTTGACAGCTCTTGCTACTTCACTTGTTGCATCGTCTGCTTTTGCAGGTGACTTAAGTGTATCAGGTGGTGCTGCAATCAGCTACACTGGTAAATCTAGTAACTCAGGAGCTAATCCTTGGGCAATGGGTAACAGTGTTAAATTTAACGGTAGTGGTGAATTAGACAATGGTACTACATTCAGCGCTTACTGGGAATTAGATAATGATATAATGGACGATTACAACATATCTTTTGGTATGCCAAATGATATGGGTACAGTTAAATTCATTGGTGATTCAGGTTTAGCTGGTGGTTTATCTACAGTTAATGATATTGTTCCAAGTGCTTACACGCCAGTATTTGAAACAACTGATGCTGATGATAATGGTATTGCAACATCTACTTTAGCAACTAATGCACAATGGGGATATACTTGGACTGGAAATGGTTTAACTGTATCTGGTGCTTACAACAAACAACCTGCTGCACATGAAGACTCAGCTACACACTGGGGTGTTTCATATGATGTAGCCGGTATGGATGGATTAACAGTTGTTGCCGGTATGGGTAGAGATGGTCAAAATAATGACATCGAAACTTATGGTGCGTCTTATACATTTGGAAGCATTACTGTTGGTTATCAAGAAACAGAAATCATGATGGAAGCTGGAGGTACAAGTGATGAGGAAGGTACTCATTACGGTGCATCTATGGTTGTCAATGATGATTTATCTATTTCTTATGGTAGACAGGAAACTGAATTTTCAAATGCTGGTACTGTAGACGAAGAAAACAAAGGTTACGGTGCATCTTATACTATGGGTGGAATGACTATCGGTTATCAATTTAACGAAGTTAAGAACCCTGCAGGATCTTCAGCAGCTGTTGATATTGAGGCTTCTATAGTTAACTTATCGTTTGCATTCTAATTAGATAAGAAGTTTAATTTTAAAAGGCCCCTTAAGTAATATAGGGGCCTTTTTTTTATTCAAAAAAAGAAATACCTGCAAAACCAAAAGGTTTAATCAATTTAAGTTTTTTAATATTTTTATTATTAATTCCACCAAGAGATATATCTTCCATAATTGTTGTTTTTCTTAAATTTATATATTTATAAATATCCAGTTGAGGGTTGTTCTTACTTTTAAATAGTGGAGATAAGAAAATTTCATCAACTTTTTGAAGCTCTTTAATTTTAATTTCTTTAAAATTATGAGCAGACCCTAAAATTTTAAATTTTTTTTTTTGTTTAAATAATTGAAAATTCAAATTTTTATTTGTAGATGGAATATAAACCCCATTAGCTTTAATTTTAATTGCCAATTTTATATCATCGCTAATATAAAATTTTCTACGATTTTCTTTACAAAAGTTACGTAATTTCAATAAGGTCCCATAATGAGTTTCTTTATCTTTATTTCTCCATATAAAAGATATATTTTTATCTAAATTAATCAGATGAGAATTTTCAAACGTGTTTATAAAATAGTAAACTTTTAGATTTTTATTATGCATCATACGCAAAACAATTTAATTGAAATCCAAGATAAAATTAAGAGTAAAATCAAAAAATTACAGTTATTTGAATATAATCCTAAAATAATAGCAGTATCAAAAACTTTCCAAGAACAGGATATATTACCATTATTAAAATTTGAACATTGTGATTTTGGTGAAAACAAAGTTCAAGAAGCTATAAATAAATGGACAGAGCTTAAAAAAAAATATGAAAAAGTAAAATTGCATATGTTAGGTAAGTTACAAACAAATAAAGTTAAGTTTGCAGTAGAAATATTTGACTACATCCATTCATTAGATAATTTAAAACTTGCTAATAAATTAGCAAATGAAATTTCTAAAAAAGAAAAAAAAATTAAAATTTTTATTCAAATAAATCTAGAAGGTGAAAAACAAAAATCAGGAATAGAGCCTTCTGAATTAGAATTATTTTATAAAAATTGTTGTCAATTAAAATTAAATATTATTGGCACAATGTGTATTCCACCTGAAAGTAAGGATCCAAGTCCATATTTTAAAAAATTATTGGAACTTAATCAAAAAATTGGATTAAGAGAAATTAGTATGGGAATGACTAATGATTATTTAAAAGCTTTAGAATATAAATCTACTTTTCTCAGAATTGGCACAGGTATATTTGGGAAAAGAACTAATTAATTTTTATTTTTGTATTCTTTTTAATTAATTTACATAAAATTAAAAAATCTTTTTTTTTTATAGCAATACACCCTTGAGTAGGTGAATAATTTTTTGTTAAATGTAAAAATATAGCACTTCCTTTATTTTTAATTATTTTTTTGTAATTATATTTTATTAAAATTAATAGATCATACTTATTATCTATACGAAAAAGTTTTTCGTAGCTGATATTCAAATTTTTTTTAATTTTAACTAATTTATTATAAAATTTACTATTAGGATCATCACACCATCCCATATTTCTTTTAATTATAATAGTATCTAGATTAGATTTAGGTTTTTTAACTCTATCAGCTCTATAATAAATATTTCCTAATTTAAAAACTCCTTTTGGTGTTTTGTTATCACCTTCTTTTTTATTATTACTAGATCCTTTTTTTCCTATAGAACACTTGAATTTAAAGTCATCGTATAAAAGTGTTTCTTTATTTTTAAGTATAATTCGCATATTTTAAAATATGAATTCAAAAATTTTAATTATTTATGATTATCAAATTTTATTTGAAATTTTAAATGAAATTAAAGAATATTTAAATTTTGAAATTATAAAATCAAATAAAAATGAATTTAATAGTATTAAATTTGACCAAATATCAAATTATCTAATTATATCATCTAAAAAACAGAAAAATTTCGATAATTGTTTAGTAATAGAGAAAGTCCCAATTAAATTAGAAAAGGTTATTGAATATATAAATATAAATTTTTTAAAAAACAAAT
The DNA here is from genome assembly GCA_014653775.1 of Pelagibacterales bacterium SAG-MED30. GTDB lineage: Bacteria > Pseudomonadota > Alphaproteobacteria > Pelagibacterales > Pelagibacteraceae > Pelagibacter. The sequence goes on along the minus strand of JACWEA010000006.1, from coordinate 41,715 downwards.
TTTCAGATCAATCTGATCTTAAGATTGGAAAATACAAACTAGATTTAAATTCTAGAAAAATTATTTTTAATAACATAGCTCTAAATTTAACAGAAAGAGAAACAAATTTAATTATTTTTATTTATCAAAAGGGAAATGTTAGTATAAAAGAATTGCAAAAAAAAGTTTGGGATTATTCTAATGATTTAGAAACTCATACAGTTGAAACACATATCTATAGGTTAAGAAAAAAAATAAAAGATACCTTTGATGATGAGAAGTTTATTTTGTATGATAATAATGGTTACTTTATTAATTGAATAATTTAAATTCTAGCACCGATTTTTTGAATTATCTTAGAAGATAATTCAGTACCTTTCACTAAGCTTTCTTTAACTGATAAATTGTTAATTACACCATGTAAATAACCTGCTGCAAATAAATCTCCTGCACCTGTTAAATCTTTAATTTTTAAATTGGGTTGGACATCACATTCAATTGTTTGATTTGAATTTATCGCAATTGCACCTTTTTCACCCCTTGTAATTATTACATTCTTTTTAATTTCTTTAGAAAACGTAATGGCTTCATTAAATGAGTTCGCATTTATTAAAGATATGATTTCTTGTTCATTAGCAAATATAATATCAAGTTGATTTTTCACTAATTCTAAAAAATACGGTTTATGTCTTTCTACACAAAATAAGTCCGATAATGACATAGCAACCTTATTTGAATGAGTTATAGCTGCATCAAAAGCTTTTTTTGGATCTCCTTCATCCCATAAATATCCCTCTAAAAAAATTATTTCAGAATTTTTGATATCTTCTTTCTTTATATCTCTTTCACTTATTTTTCCTGCAGTCCCTAAAAAAGTACACATAGTTCTTTCAGAGTCAGGTGTAATTAGAATCAAACAAGATCCAGTTGGAATAGTTTCTTTTTTCTTATGATATAAATATTTAACATTTTCTTTATTTAACCCTTCTTCATACTTTTGACCCAATTTATCATCACTTACTTTTCCAACAAAGCCTACTTTGTTTCCTAACTGAGATAAACCGACTATAGAGTTAGCAACAGAACCTCCTGAAATAGTTTCTTCTATTTTTAAAGATGATAGCAATCTTTTAAACTCAATCTCATCTACTAATTTCATCGTGCTTTTAGTAAGCGAATGTTTAATTAAAAATTCGTCTGAGACCTTACAAAGTACATCGACTATAGCGTTTCCAATTCCTAAGATTTTCATTAAGGTTTTTTGACTGTAAATGGTTTTTTTCTATTAGGATAACAAGAAATACAAATTTTACAACTTATTCCATAACAGCTTCTAGCTTTACAATATTCTCTTCCAAAATAAATAATTTGTAGATGAAGTTTATTCCAGTCTTTTTTAGGAAACAATCTTTTGAGATCATTTTCGGTTTGTATAACATTTTTTCCATTAGTTAGTCCCCATCTTTGAGCTAGTCTATGAATGTGAGTATCTACAGGAAAAGCAGGATATCCAAATCCTTGAGACATTACAACACTAGCTGTTTTGTGACCGACACCTGGTAATAGTTCTAATTCATCAAAGGTTTTAGGAACTTTTCCTTTATATTTTTTAACTAGTATCTTAGATAAATTATAAATACTTTTTGCTTTTATTCTAAAAATACCAATTTTTCTTATTAACTTTTGGATTTTTTTTCTTCCTAATTTAACAAAATGTTCAGGCTTATAATATTTAGGGTATATATTTTTAGTAACATTATTTACGTTTACATCTGTACATTGTGCGGAAAGAAGAACTGAGATTAATAATGTAAATACATTTCTACTTTTTAATGGAACTTTAATTTTGGGATAAGTTTTGTTTAGTATTTTTGAAACTATTTTTGATCTTTGAATTTCATTCATTATTTGAAATTCATCAAATCTCTCATTGAATATAGACCAGACTTTTTTTTCATCAACCAACTTGCTGCTGATAAGGCTCCTTCTGAATATAAGGCTCTATCAAATGCTTTATGATTAAGTTTGATTACTTCTTTACCACTTGAAAATAAAACCTCGTGTTCACCAATAATTTCACCTTTTCTTACTGAATTAAAATTTATCTTATTTCCATAGGGAAACGTTTTTTTATTAAGATATTTTTTTCCTATTAAATTATAAAAATTTTTATTTTTACCTACGGCTATTCCCTTACCTAGCATTAAAGCAGTACCTGAGGGATAATCTTTTTTGTGCTTATGATGTACTTCATATATTTTACCTAAATATTTATTTCCAAGGGATTTTGAAGTAATTTCGGTTAGATACATTAACAAATTTATACCCAAACTCATATTTCCAGCTTTTAAAATAGGAATTTTTTTTGAGTAGATTTTAATTAAACTCTCTTCTTTTTTTGTAAAGCCAGTAGTTCCAATTACAACTCTTTTTTTTAATTTTGAAGCTATTTTTAAAACTTCAAGGGTGCATCTAGGTATAGTAAAATCAATAATAACATCAGTTTTTTTAAAAGCGTTTTCAGTATTTAATTGTGGTTTAATACCAGAAATTTTTTTATTTATTTGTTTGTATTCTGTTAAACTATAAAGTGAGTAACCTCTTGTTTTTTTTGTAGCTTTTATAAGTTGTTGACCCATTCTTCCCATACATCCTGTAATTGTTAAATTTATTAATTTAGATTTCATAACCAAGTCTTTCCAGATCTTTTTTGTAGTAAGTATTCATTTTTTTTATTAAATCTTTATTGAGTCTATCTTTCCAATTATTTTTAGGACCTAAGTAAAAAAATTTTATTTTTTTTTCATTTTTATCTGAATATACACTTTCTGAAAATTTTCCTGTATCTTCTAAATTTTGTAGTTTTTCAAAAGTAGTAGATTGGATAGCATTTTCTAGTTTTTTAACATCAATACCATTATTAAATCTACAAATTGTATTTACGAAAACGATTAAATCTCTTAAAGTTTGTTTTGGATTTTTGATCAAATCCTCATATTTAATCATCATTCTTCTATATCTATTGTTACTTAACCAAGATTGATAATTGATTCTCCATGAATTTATAATATTTGTTTTTGCATGGTTATTTAAATATTTATAGTCTGAAATAATAGTATTTTCATTTTGCATAAATTCTAATGCTTTATCATATGTTTCAAAATCATTATGATTTTTCACTGAGGTAATTACATTTCTAGGATCTCTAATTATGTAAATAACTCCAAGAGAATATTTAGGACTAGTAAAATCATTTCCAAAAGCAGTGATTAAAGAATTGTGTGTTTTTAAAAATTTGATTTTTTTTTCGTTGACTATTGCTTTTTGAGACTCATCCCAGTGCTTGTGAATTTCTCCTTCTTTCACTTCATTTTTAAAAAATTGTTTATTTGGATAATCTTGAATATAATTTAATTTGTTTATATCAAATATTCCATCTTCACAGAAATAATATGCAGTAAGAAAAGATCTTATCCAAGTATTTCCACTTTTGGGATAAGATGCTATCCAAATAATCATTTTAGTTAATTAAACTAGCACTCATTTTTTTCAACACTAATTTTAGTTTTTCCAGAAACTTTTAGCTTTTTCAAAGAATTTTTTAATACTAGGATTAGATTTTTCATTTTCTATTTCTCGAAATTTTTCTAAAAGTTGTCTTTGTTCTTTATTTAATGAAATAGGAACTTCAGTTTTGACTTGAACATATAAATCTCCAAAATCACCTCTTCTTATAAAAGGCATTCCTTTACCTTTTAATCTAAATTGCTTTCCATTTTGAGTGCCATCAGGAATTTTAATTTTAGCCTTTTTCCCATCAATTGTTGGTATTTCTATAGTTGTTCCAAGTGCTGCATCTGCAATAGAAATTGGAAATTCAAAGAATAAATTTACATCCGATCTTTTAAAAAGTCCGTGAGATTTTACATTTATAAATAGGTATAGATCTCCAGTTGCTCCACCTCTCATACCAGCTTCACCTTTGCCAGCAAGTCTAATTCTTGTTCCGTCATCCACTCCTTTAGGAATAGTTACAGATATTTTTTTGGAAATTTGTTTGTTTCCTTGACCATTACAATTTGAACATGGGTTAGTTATTTCCTCTCCACTCCCAGAACATTGTGGGCAAGTTTGTTGTACAGTAAAAAAACCTTGGTTAGATCTTACTCTTCCATTACCACCACAATACGTACATCTATCTGGACTAGACCCAGGTTTAGATCCATTACCTTTACAAGTGCTACATTTTTCTGAAGTTGAAAATTGTATATTTTGTTTTTTACCTGAGTAGGCTTCTTCTAAAGTTATTGATAAATCATATCTTAAATCAGAACCTCTATTACTAGAATTCCGTCCTCTTGAACTACGTCTACTACCACCAAATTCTCCAAAGAAATCTTCAAATATGTCTGAAAAATCTGCACCACTAAATCCACTAAATCCTCCAAACCCACCTTGACCACCACCACCATTTTCAAAAGCTGCATGACCAAAGTTATCATAATTTTCCTTTTTAGATTTATCAGAAAGAACACCATAAGCTTCACTTGCTTCTTTAAATTTATCTTCTGCACCTTTATCTCCAGGATTTTTATCAGGGTGATATTTAACGGCTAGTTTTCTGTAAGCTGATTTAAGTTCTTCTGGACTTGCACTTTTATTAACACCTAAGACATCATAGTAATCTCTTTTAGCCATGTATATAACCTGGACAAATAGATGTCAGTTAAGCGCTTTTTTCTTTATTCTCGTCTTTTACTTCTTCAAAATCCGCATCAACAACATTATCGTCTTTTTTTCCTTTATCATCATCCCCATCATCTTTCTTAGAATCAGGTTTTGTACTTTGTTGTGATTTATAAATTGCTTCTCCTAGTTTCATAGAAGACTGGACTAGTGTTTCTGTTTTCTTTTTAATATCTTCTATATCATCTTTTTTTAAGGCTTCTTTTAACACTAATGAAGCATCTTCAATAGATTTTTTTTCTGAATCTGAAACTTTAGAACCATGTTCTTTAAGATTTTTGTCAGTTGAATGAATTAAAGTGTCAGCTTGATTTCTAACATCAACCGACTCTCTCTTCTTTTTATCAGTTTCTTTATTAGCTTCAGCATCTTTAACCATTTTTTCAATCTCTTCTTCACTTAATCCACCAGAAGCTTGAATTTGTATTTTTTGCTCTTTACCAGTTCCTTTATCTTTAGCAGATACATTAACTATGCCGTTTGCATCAATATCAAAAGTAACTTCAATCTGAGGAACTCCTCTAGGAGCAGGTGCTATACCAACTAATTCAAAATTACCTAAAATTTTGTTATCTGTTGCCATTTCTCTTTCTCCTTGTAGCACTCTAATAGATACTGCAGGTTGGTTATCTTCGGCTGTTGAAAATACCTGACTTTTTTTAGTTGGAATTGTAGTATTTTTTTCAATTAATTTTGTTGAAATTCCTCCTAATGTTTCGATACCAAGGGATAAAGGAGTAACATCAAGTAGAAGAACATCTTTAACATCTCCTTGTAAAACACCAGCTTGAATTGCTGCTCCCATTGCCACAACTTCATCTGGGTTAACACTTTTATTAGGAGCTTTACCAAAGAAATTTTTAACTTCTTCAACTACTTTTGGCATTCTAGTCATACCTCCGACCATTACCACTTCTTCAATTTCACTGGCAGTTATTCCAGCATCTTTTAAAGCTGTTTTGCACGGGGGTATTGTTCTAGATATTAAATCCTCTACTAATGCTTCTAATTTTGCCCTAGTCATTTTGATGTTAATGTGTTTTGGACCAGTTTTATCAGCTGTGATAAAAGGTAAATTTATATCAGTTTGTTCTGCAGAGGATAATTCAATTTTGGCTTTTTCAGCAGCCTCTTTCAATCTTTGAAGAGCTAATTTATCAGATTTAAGATTAATTCCATTATCTTTTTTAAATTCAGAAACTAAATATTCTACAACTGCATTATCGAAATCTTCACCACCTAAAAAGGTATCACCATTAGTTGATTTAACTTCAAAAACACCATCGCCTAACTCAAGTATAGATACATCAAATGTACCACCTCCTAAATCATATACTGCAATTTTTTTATTTTGTTTTTTATCTAATCCATAAGCAAGAGATGCTGCAGTAGGCTCATTAATTATTCTTAAAACTTCTAAACCTGCAATTTTTCCTGCATCTTTCGTTGCTTGTCTTTGAGCATCATTGAAATATGCTGGTACAGTAATTACTGCTTTAGAAACTGGTTGACCTAAATATTTTTCAGCTGTTTCTTTCATTTTTTGTAAAATGAAAGCAGAAATTTGAGATGGTGAATATTTTTGGCCTTTAGTTTCAATCCAAGCATCACCTTTTTCAGAATTAACTATTTTAAATGGAGCTCCTTGAATATCTTTTTTTACTGTTGGGTCATCAAAATTTCTTCCAATCAATCTTTTAACAGCGAAGATTGTATTTTCAGGATTTGTAACAGCTTGTCTTTTAGCTGGTTGACCAATTAATTTTTCATTGTCATCAGTAAAAGCAACAACAGAAGGAGTTGTTCTAGCTCCTTCAGCATTTTCTAAAACTTTAGCTTGTGTTCCTTCCATGATTGCTACACATGAATTTGTAGTACCAAGGTCAATTCCAATTATTTTGCTCATAGTGTTATACTTTCTTAAATTGCATATAGGTGTTAAATTTTATTCTACAAGCTAATCTATTCATTATTTGTTCTCTGAATTTTCTTTATTTTCTTGATTTTTTTCATCTTTATTTTGAGATTTTTTTGATACTCCAACTAAAGAAGGTCTTAGTAGTCTATCTTTGATGGTAAAACCTTTTTGAATTTCCTGTACAATAGTTCCAATCTCTTTTTGGTCATCCTCTATTTCCATCATAGCTTGATGTAAATTAGGATCTAACTTTTTATTTAAAGACTCAATAGGTTTAATATCATTTTTTGAAAATATAGAAATTGCATCATTATAGATTATGTCTAAGTGTTCCAGAGTTTTTTTTAAAACTTTAGAGTCTTTTAAACTTTCATCATTTTCAAGAACTTGTTTTGATCTTTCAAGGTTATCAATTAAATTTAAAGCTTCTTTTGCAAATGCAAAACCTCCATAATCAAAAGCATCTTCTTTTTCTTTTTCAAAACGTCTTCTTTGATTTTCCATTTCAGCAAAGGTTCTAGTTAATTTATCTTCAAGTTCTATAATTTTTTCTTCAGGAGTTAATTCTTTTTGTTCTTCTTTTTCTTTTTCGTTATTTTCTTTATCCTCAGTTTTAAGAGTTTCCTGATTAGATTCCTTTAGTTCTTCTAATTTTTGATTTTGTTTATTTTCTTCGATTTGATCTTGTTCTTTTCCCATATCAACTTATATGGTAAGAAATTTCAAAATTTCTAGATTTATATGAAAAAAAATTCAATACTATTAATTGGTACTAATAATAAAGGAAAATTAAAAGAAATAAGACAATTATTACCAAAATTTATAAAAACCAAATCAACATCTAACTTCAAGCTTAAAAGCCCGAAAGAAAATGGATCTACTTTTGAAGAGAATTCTTTAATTAAGTCAAAATTTTTTTCAAAAAAAACTAAATTGCGATGTCTAGCAGATGACTCTGGATTGGAAATAGATCTCTTAAACAAAATGCCAGGAATTTATTCAGCTAGATGGGGTGGAAAAAAAAATAATTTTTATAATGCTATTAGAAAAGTTTATAAAGAGTTAAATAAAAAAGATGAAAATTGGAAAACAAAAAAAATTAAAGCCAGATTTATTTGTGTTCTCTCAATTAGCTTGCTAAATAAAAAAATTGCTTTAGTTAAAGGAAAAGTAGAAGGTTTTATTTCTTCGGAGCCAAAAGGAAAAAATGGGTTTGGGTATGATCCTATATTTATTCCAAAAAAATATAAAAAAACTTTTGGTGAAATGAGTCCTTTAAAAAAATATAAAATAGATCATAGATACAAAGCTTTTAAAAAAATTAAAAAATTTCTTTAAGAACTCCATTGTCAACTTTATAAAAATTTAATCTATGATTAATTTTATTATTTTCTATTTCGAAAATTCCAATTTTTCCTTTAAATGAATTTTTTTTTTTAAAAGATTTGTTAATTTCTGAAAGCTCATTTTTAATAGAAAGATAATAAATTAAACCAACTAAATCATAACTTAGTAATGATAAATGGTTTGGTATCTGACTAAATTGTTTTTGAAATTTTAATTCAAAGTCAATTAAATTTTCTTTGTTAATTGATGGATAGTAAATAGGTTGAGAAATTGTCTCGCTAAGTAAACTTTCATCAAACCATTGATTAAAAGTTATGAAATATTTTTCTTTGGGTGATACATCTGTATATAATAAAGATGTAACAACACTTTTAAGACTTTCCTTGAAATCTGCAATAATTATAGAATCAAAATCTAAATTACCCATTGTGTATCTCTTTTTTAGATTTTCTATTTTTTTTTCTTTATTTATATCATCTGATTTTTCAAGTCTTGTTATCTCATCATATAGATTTTGTTTCCTAAATTCATAGTTGGTTATTTTCTCAATTTGTTTAGTTAATTTGGTTGGCTCAATATCATAAAAATATTCCTTATGAGTTTTAATTTTTGAATCTTTTATTCCATTTTTAATTTCTAAATCATAATTTAAGTTAGGTATTAAAAAAATTGTTTTTTTAATTTCATTAAGTTCAATAAATTTTTTTATTGTATTTAATTGAGATGTAGAGTTGATGCCAGCAGAGACAACGTTTTTTGGAACTTGTAAGGTTTTGTTAGTTAATGATAAAAAAGTAATATTTTTAACTTCATCAAGATAAATAATATTTTCATAAAAGACTGGACCAATTACTATATTGATTCCCATTTGTTCAAGTTTAATAGCTGACTGTAAAGCTTTATTAGGATCTGAATTAGTATCTTTAGGATAAATTTCTATTTGGTTTGAATTAATATCTTTAATTGCAAGTCTTGTAGAATTTAGAATTTGTTTTCCTAATTTAGAATTATCTCCTGTAAGAGGTATTAATAAACCAATTTTAATTTTATTTTCTTGAGAGTAAGCTTGCCCATTTATTAAAATAAAACTAAATACAAGAAAAAAAAGAATTTTAAAAATTTTAATCATTTAATGATACTATAATCTTAATACTGTTATAATTATGGTAAACCCTATATCCAATAAAAATGAAGTTAAAAAAGGCTTATATTTAGTGCCAACACCAATAGGTAACTTAGGTGACATTACATTTAGGTCATTAGAAATTTTAAAAAATTCAGATTGTATTCTTTGTGAAGATACAAGGGTATCTAAAAATTTATTCAATAAATTTGAGATAAAAACAAAAGTAATTTCAAATCATAAATTTAATGAAAAAAAAAATTTATCGAAAATAATTAATTTATTAAAAGAAGGTAAAATTATTTCATTAATATCTGATGCTGGCACACCTACAATTTCAGACCCAGGGCGCATATTAGTTAATGAATGCATAAAAAATAATATTGATATAATTCCTCTTCCAGGAGCATCTGCAGTTACAACAGCGATTTCTGCAAGTGGCTTTTCTGATAAATATTTATTTTATGGTTTTTTTCCTGAAAAGGAAAAAAATTTAAAAGAGAATTTAAAATTTTTATCTGAAATTAATGTTTGTTTAGTTTTTTTTATATCACCCAGAAAGATAAATAAAATGATACCTCGTATCAAAGAATATTTTTTGGGAAGAAAAATTTTAATTTGTAGAGAGATTTCAAAATATTATGAGGAATATATTAGATGTTCAGTTAAAGATTTAACCATTTTTGAGAAAGAACCTAAAGGAGAGCTAACCATCGTCATTTCTGATAAAAATATCATAAAAAAAACTTCTAATATTTTGAGTGAATCAGATAAATATATAATTAATAAAATGATAAACAAATTAAGTATTAGAGAAATAGCAGGATTAATTACTGAAATTAGCAAAGCATCAAAAAAAGAAATTTACAACTATTGTTTAAAATTAAAAAATGAAAAATAAAATTGTAATACCCTTTTTTCTATTTCTATTTTTATCTGGATGTGTTGGCGTTTCATCTAAAGGAATTTTTGGAACAGGCGTCAGCGTTGCATTTGATCCAAGGTCAGTTGGTACTCAAGTTGATGACTCAATTATGCAAAAAAACTTATCTGCAAGGATTCTATTGTTAGATAAAAAATATTTACTATCAGTAAATTCAAAAGTCTTAGATGGAAGAATATTTTTAACAGGTAAAGTGGATAACCCTGAAGAAAAACTAAAACTTACAAAAATGGCTTGGGAAATATCTGGAACAAGATCAGTCAGAAATGATATTAAAATTAAAGAGGAATTTAATTTTAAACAATCAGCAAAAGATATTCTAATTACTTCACAACTTCGGACTGCTTTGATTTTTAATAAAAATATAAAAGCTACCAATTATCAAATAGATACATATAAAAAGAAAATTTATGTTTATGGTATTGCAATTACATCAGATGAAAAAGATGAAGTTATTAAAGAAGCAAAAGAAATACTAGATGTAAAAGATGTCATAGCTAGCATACTCTTAGTAAATGATTTAAGAATTAAAAAAGATTAATTACTATTTATATTTAATTACTTCAGCTGAGTAAGCTGCAATTGAAGCCAGATTTATTATTTCAGATACAGATGTTCTTAATGGAGCAATTTCTATAGGTAAACCTAGACCTATTAAAAGTGGCCCAATTACTTTTGTTTCTCCTAGAGTTTTCATCATTTTATAAGATATAGCTGCACTGTGTTGACCAGGCATAATTAATATATTTGCATTACCTACAATTTTAGAAAATGGATAAAGGTTTTTATATTCTTCATTAAGAGCCACATCTGGTTGCATGTCTCCGTCAAATTCAAAATCAACTTTTTTTTGTTTTAAAATTTCAACTGCATTTCGAATATGTTTTGTTCGACTGGTAACTGGTTGTCCAAATGTAGAATGAGATACAAACGCAACTTTTGGTTCAAAACCAAAAAGTCTTACCACTCTAGCTGTAGATATGGCTATCTCTGCCATTTGTTCTGATGTTGGATATTCGTGAACACTTGTGTCTCCTATAAAAATAGTTTTTCCTTTTTGAACTACCATGTTCAATCCAAACATTATTTCTCCTTGTCTAACATCTACAACTTGTTTAATTTTTTCAAGTGAAGCTCCAAAACGCCTGGTATTTCCAGTTACAGCTCCATCAGCATCTTTGCATGCTACCATACAAGAAGCCCAAATAACTCGATCATTTCTGACTAATCGATCACAGTCTCTTTCCAACAAGCCTTGTTCTCTTTGAAGTTTTTTAAATAAATGTTGGACATATCGATTTCTTTTCTCAGAATCTTTTGAATTTACTATCTCAATATCAAAATTATCATTATATCCTATATTTTTAATTTGCTCTTTAATTTTACTCTCTTTTCCAACTAAAATTGGGATACCTAATTTTGAGTTTTTAAATGCTATTGCAGCTTTTAAATTATTTTCATCTTCACCATCAGCAAATACAATCCTTTTTTGATTTTTTTTAATAAATGAATTTATACCCTGCATAATTGTTACGGTTGGATCTAGTCTTTGTTTAAGTTGCTCTTTATAAATCTCAAAATCTTCAATATTTTTTCTAGCCACTCCACTTTCTATAGAAGCTTTTGCAACAGCTGCTGGGATTACACTTATTAATCTAGGATCAAATGTAGAAGGAATTATATAGTCTTTTCCATAATGAGGTCTTTCACCTCCCATAGCAGCAACAACTTCATCAGGAACATCTTCTCTAGCAAGCTTGGCTATTGCCTCTGCAGCAGCAACCTTCATTTCTTCATTTATAGTTTTAGATCTAACATCTAAAGCTCCTCTAAAGATGTAAGGAAATCCAATTAAATTATTTACCTGATTAGGATAATCAGATCTCCCAGTTGCTACAATTGCATCGTCTCTAACTTCACTAATTTCTTCTGGTGTAATTTCTGGATCAGGATTTGCACAAGCAAATATAATTGGATTTTTTGCCATTGATTTAACCATTTCTTTTTTTAAAGCTCCTTTTGCTGATAATCCTAAAAATACATCTGCACCATTAATTGCATCTTTGAGAGTTCTTAGCTTCGTGTCTACTGCATATCTTAATTTCCACTTATCTATTCCCTCTTTTCTTCCCTTATAAATTATACCTTTTCTATCAAGCATAATTATATTTTTAGAACTTACTCCTGATTTTATAAATAATTCTGTACAAGCTTGAGCTGAAGCACCTGCTCCATTAACAACAACTTTAATTTTTTTTATTGATTTATTACAAATATCTAGTGCATTTATCAATGCAGCAGTAGTTATTATTGCAGTTCCATGCTGGTCATCATGAAACACTGGAATATCTAAAATTTCTTTTAATTTTTGTTCAATTATAAAACAATCTGGAGCTGCTATATCTTCTAAATTAATTCCTCCAAAAGTGGGTGCAAAATTTTTAATTGATCTTATGATTTCATCAGTATCTGAGCAATCTATTTCTAAATCTATAGAGTCGATATCGGCAAATCGTTTAAATAATACTGCCTTTCCTTCCATTACGGGTTTAGAGGCAAGTGCACCTAAATTTCCCATTCCTAAGATTGCTGAACCATTACTTATAACAGCAACCAAATTTCCTTTACTAGTATAATCATATGCTGCCTCTGGATTTTCTCCAATCATTTTAACTGGTGCAGCAACACCTGGTGAGTAAGCTAATGCAAGATCTCTTTTGGTTGTCATATTTTTTGATGAAATAATCTCAATCTTGCCAGGTTTTTTATATTTATGAAAATCTAAAGCTTCTTTATCTGTGTAATGATCAATCTTCGTTTTTTTCATTTCTGATAATAATAAGTGTACAATTAGGGTAAAATTAAGACTAATATGATTTATGAATTTACTTAAGTCAACAGGCACATTTAGTTTTTATACTATCATTAGTAGACTGCTGGGTTATTTAAGAGATATTCTTATTGCTATTTTCCTTGGAACAGGACTATTAGCAGACGCTTTTTTTGTTGCTTTTAGAATACCAAATACTTTTAGAAGATTATTTTCTGAAGGTACTTTTAATGCTGCATTTGTTCCAAGTTATACATCTGAAATGGTTAAAGGTAAAAAACAATCAAACAAGTTTGCTAATGATATTTTTAATTTTTTATTTCTAAGTTTATTAACTTTAACATTGGTTGTTCAGATCTTTATGCCTGCATTTGTCTCATTAATTGCTCCTGGATTTATTGGTGATGCAGAAAAAATGGAAATTGCAATTAATTTAACTCGTATAACCTTTCCATTTTTATTTTTTATTTGTTTGGCATCTTTTTTTTCAGCAATTTTGAATTCACACAATAAATTTGGTGCTGCTTCTGCCGCTCCCATAATATTAAATATAATTTTAATTTTAGTATTAATGTTTTCAAGATCATTAAATGATCAGCTGGTATATTATTTGTCCTACGGTGTTTCTTTTGCAGGTATTTTACAATTATTATTTTTATATAAATTTGTTATTAAATATTATTCTTTAAAATTTAATTTTAAAATAAAAGTAAACAATAAAGTAAAAATTTTTTTTAAAAAACTTTTACCAAGTATTTTTTCTTCAGGAGTAACTCAAATCAACATCTTGGTTGGAACTATTATTGCTTCATTTCAGGCAAGTGCAGTTTCATATCTTTATTATGCAGATAGAATATATCAGATAAATTTAGCTATAGCTGGCGTAGCGATTGGTGTTGTTGTTCTTCCACAACTTTCGAAACATGTGGAGTCTAAGAAAAAGGAGAAAATTTTATTAATTCAAAATAAAGCTTTAGAGTTAAGTTTATTTTTAAGTATTCCAGCGACGATAGCTTTAATAATAGGTTCGGAGCAAATAATTTCTGCTTTATTTGGTTATGGATCTTTTAATAATGCTTCAGTTATAAATTCAGGTTTGGCATTATACTATTTTGCTTTAGGATTACCTGCTTTTGCTTTAATCAAAGTTTTTTCAAGTTTTTTCTTTGCTAATCATGACACTAAAACACCATTTTATATTTCTTTATTTTCTGTAATATTAAATATTTTTATTAGTGTCTATTATTTTGTTGAAATTGGTTTTGTTATTATACCAATCGCAACATCTATTTCTTCTTGGTTTAATGCTATAATGTTATTCTTGTTTTTAAAAAATAAAAAATTATTTTATTTTAATGAAATGTTCTTTATTAAATTTATTAAAATAGTAACTGCTTCTACTCTAATGGGTTTATTTTTTAGTTTTTTATTAAACTATTTTCAAAATGAACTTGCATTTGACCAAAATATAAAATCTTTATATTTAATTTTAAGTGTTGTATTAGGTCTATTGTTCTATTTGATTATTTGTTATCTGATCAAAGCTTTTAAAATGAGTGATATTCAATTAAAGTATTAATTTATGACTAAAAAAATTTTTTCAGGGGTTCAGCCTACAGGTAATCTTCATTTAGGTAACTATTTAGGAGCAATTAAAAATTTTGTAGAGCTTAATAATGATAAAGAAAATGAATGCATTTTTTGTGTAGTAGATCTTCATGCAATTACTGTTAAACAAGATCCAAAAGAATTGAGAAATAATATTAGAGAAACAGTTGCAACTTTTATTGCTAGCGGGATTAATCCTGAAAAAAGTATTATTTTTAATCAATCAAAGGTTTCGGCCCATGCTGAAGCTGCTTGGATATTAAGTTGTGTTGCAAAAATGGGCTGGTTAAATAGAATGACACAATTTAAAGAAAAAGCTGGAAAAGATAAAGAAAAGGCAAGTATTGGTCTATATTCATATCCAATATTAATGGCAGCAGACATACTTTTATATGATGCCAGTCATGTACCAGTAGGTGAAGATCAAAAACAACATCTTGAGCTTTGTAGAGATATTGCCCAAAAATTTAATAATGATTTTGAAGCAGAAAATTTTTTGAAAGTTCCTGAGCCACTCATTCAAAAAGAATTTTCAAGAATAATGAGTTTAAAGGATGGAAAAAAAAAAATGAGCAAATCAGAGATATCTGATTTAAGTAGAATTAATTTGACCGACGATAAAGATTCTATAATCAATAAAATTAAAAAAGCTAAAACTGATGTTTCACCTTTACCATCAAATATTAAAGATTTAGAAAAAAGACCAGAAGCAAAAAATCTTTTGAGAATATTTTCAAGTTTAAATAATTTAAGTTTAGAGGAAACGATTAAAATTTTTGAAGGAAAAAACTTTTCTGAATTTAAAGAAAAGTTGTCTCAAGTATTATCTGAAAAATTAGAACCAATTTCAAAAGAGATAACAAAACTAATGAATGAAAAAGATTTTTTAGACAAGATTCTCTTAGATGGTTATAAAAAAGCTAACGATATTGCATCAGACAAAGTTAAAAAAATGCATGAAATTGTAGGTTTTTAATAAAATTTTTTAATTAGTTCAATTTTGTTAATAAATGATTATATAGTAGATATGTTCATTCAGACAGAAGTAACACCTAATCCTAATTCTTTAAAGTTTATACCAGGGAAAGTTGTATCTAACGGAGGATCATTTGAAATTACAAAAAAAGATAATGTTAAAAATGAACTTTTAAGAAACATTCTTTCAATTAATGGTGTAGAAGGAATTTTTTTAAACAGAGAATTTATTTCGATTAATAAATATGACAAAACTAATTGGGATGAGATTAAGCATATAATTATCTCTTTTATTAATGATTATTATTCATCTGGAAAAGAGTATATTGTTGATAAGGATATAAACGAATTAAACGAAAATCTTAGTGAAATTGAAAAAAAAATTGTTCAAATTCTTGACCAAAAAATAAGACCAGCTGTTGCAAAAGATGGTGGAGATATAAAATTTAAAGAATTTCGTGATGGAATTGTAAAAGTTCAATTACAAGGAAGCTGTTCTGGTTGCCCAAGTTCAACAATGACTTTAAAACAAGGTGTTCAAAATTTATTATGTCATTACATACCCGAAGTTAAAGAGGTAGTTGCTATTTAACATATGAAAAAAAATATTAAAAAAAATAGCGTTAAAATTCTTAAAACAATAGATAAAAATAATCTTGGATCTATAGCACGAGTAATTTTAAGTAGTTTTGTGTTAATTTTATTTTTTTATTCTCTGCCTTTAATCATAAAGTTTACAGATGAAAAAATTTTAAATACTAAAGAATTTAAAAATAATTCAAAAGTAATATTAGCTTATACATTAGATAAAGAAAATAATGAAAATTCAAATGAGATTTATGATGAAAATGATTTATTAGTAGATATTTATAGTTTAAATGAAAAAGAAACAGATACTGTAAGATTAGATGCTTCTACGATTAAACAATTATATGAAGATACTAATTATAAATTAGATGATATACGGAAAAATAAATTAGTAAAACCAATCGCTCTAACTCTCCTACCAACTGAAATTAAAATGATTGAAAATACTAAGAAAAGAAAAGAACTGTTTATTCAGATAGTCTTACCTTTAATTTTGCAGGAGAATAATAATATAAAGTTAGATAGAGCAAGACTTTTTGGAATAATTAATAAAAGTAACAACACTGATGTTGAAAAAAAATGGCTTGATAAAAAATACAAACAATATGGAATACCATCAAGAGATTTATCAATTTTAAAAATTAGGATGGATGAGATTCCAGTTTCTTTGGCTTTAGCTCAAGCTGCTAAAGAGACTGGATGGGGAACTTCGAGATTTGCTCAGGAGGGAAATGCTTTATTTGGTCAGTGGACTTGGTCTGGGGAAGGGTTGAAACCTAAAGAGGCTGAAAAAGATGAAGGTCATAAGGTTATGAAATTTAATATTCTCCAAGCTTCTGTAAGAGCCTATCAAAGAAATCTTAACACTCACTCTAGTTATAGAGATTTTAGGTTAGCCAGAGCGCAACTTAGAGATTTGGACAAGTCTTTAGATAGTATTATTCTCTCAGAACATTTAGATGAATATGCAGAGACTGGCAATCAATATGTAGATGTACTAAAAAAAATTATTATACAAAATAATTTGAAAGATTTTGACGATGCAAAATTGTTGCCCTCAAGTATTGAACTTGAAAGTTTAATTTAATTTTTTTTTATAACAAATTGTGTTCCAAACCATCTCCACTTTCCATTGTCATTCAATGAGCAATTAATTCTTCCCCTCCTAGGTTTAAATGGTTCTCTAAATTTTATAGTTAAAATATTATTATTAATTTTTGTATTAGATTTTTTCCAAATATCTCCCTCATTAGAAAAACAATTAATATTTTTAATATTTTGTTGATCATTAAAAAACTCTACTTGAAAATTTGGTGGATTATTTTTTTTATTTAATTTTTTTTCCAAAGGTATTATTTTTTTATATTCAAGTGGGAAAGTATTTATTATTGATTTAAATCTGTCTAATTTTCCATAATTTTCATTAATTGGAAATCGGGGTAGTTCAAACTTTTCCTTGTTTAAATCTATAACCCCAGAATGTTGTCCAAAAGCGAAGTCAAAATTTTTTGATATATAGTCTCTCATAAACTCTGAATACTCACCAAAAGGATAGGAAAAAATTTTAGGGACGTAACCAATATTTTTTAAAAATAATTTATTAGCTTTTTCTATGTCCGAAATAAATTCTGAGTTACTTTTATCAATTAAATATTCATGTGAATGTGAATGATGTCCGATAGCAGCAAAATTTTCTTTTTCAATTTCTTTGATTTGATCCCATGTCATATATCCATTTTTTCCAATAGGCTCAGTAGAAACAAATAAAATAAAAGGTATTTTATTTTTTTTTAAAAATGGCCAAGCATTTTCATAGAAAGATATAAATCCATCATCTATAGTTATTAAAATTTTTTTTTGTTTTTTTGCTTTATCAAAATTTTCAATAAAATTGTTAAGTTCTAAAAATTGATAATTAGAATCTTTTATTAATTTTATGTGTTCGTAAAAAACTTCCATTTGAATGTTTGTTGAAGGATACTTGTTTTCATTAAAACGATGATACATAATGGATAAAACACCTTCATCATTTGAATATTGTTTGGTATTATTTTCATCTGCTTTAGAATTAAAAGACAAAGAAAAAATTATTATGAATAATTTAATTATTGATGCTGCTGATAAAAAAATATTTTTTATGCTCATGAAAGATAAAAATATTTATAGTGTTAGTCACGAAAATAGTAAAACTAATTATGAAAAAATAGTGAGCTTAATTGATGATTTTTTAAAACTTAATAATTTAAAAGTTGAAAATATTTCAAATTTATATGTAAATCGAGGGCCAGGTAGTTTTGCTGGAATTAGAAATTCTCTTGCAGTAGCTAAAGCTATTTATATAGCTAGAAAAATTGACTATTACTGCTTTAGTTTTCTAGATTTTGAAAAAGAGATTAAAAAAAAATATGAAAATATCCCCTATCTATGCGACAAATTTAAGATTAAAAAAAATTTGATTAAACCTATTTATCTGAGTTAAAATTCATTATGTCAGAAACAATAGAACAAAAATGTATTTCAAAAGGAGTAAAGTTAACCGAACAAAGAAAAATTATTGCAAAAGTAATGTCCGAGTCTTCCGATCACCCCGATGTGGATGAACTGTATAATCGTGTTTCTAAAATAGATCCTAAAATCAGTATAGCTACAGTTTACAGAACAGTGAAGTTATTTGAAGAGTTTGGAATTTTAACCAAACATGAATTTAAAGGTGGTAAAGCTAGATATGAAGAATTAAACGAAGGACATCACGATCATTTGATCGATCTTAAAACAGGAGAAATTATTGAGTTTGTAGATGAAAAGATTGAAGAATTGCAGAAACAAGTAGCTGAAAAGTATGGTTATACCTTAGTTGATCACAAATTAGAACTTTACGGGGTAAAAAAAAAATCTCAATAATCATTAATGAGTCAAAAAATATTTATTAAAACATTTGGATGTCAAATGAACGAGTATGATTCTAATCGTATTTACGATACTTTAAAAAAAATTGGCTATAATAAAACTAATAAATATGAGGATGCAGATTGTTATCTTTTAAACACTTGTCATATTCGTGATAAAGCTAAAGAAAAAGTTTATCATGAGATTGGGAGAGTAAAAAAAATTTTTAGATCAAAATTAAAACCTTTAATAATAGTTGCTGGTTGTGTTGCTCAAGCGGAAAACGAGGAAATGTTAAAAAGAGAACCTTATATTGATTTAGTTATAGGACCTCAATCTTATCACAAAATTAATGATATTATTATAAATTATAAAGATAAAAAAATAGAAGAAACAGAATTTGATGTAATATCAAAATTTGAATATTTAAGTAAAATAAAGAATCAATCAAAAAAAGTTTCATCATTTTTAACAATACAAGAAGGATGTGATAAATTTTGTAATTTTTGTGTAGTTCCTTATACAAGGGGACCAGAATACTCTAGACCGTTTAATCAAATATTAGATGAAGTTAAAAATTTAATAGATAATGGTATTAAAGAAATTATTCTGTTAGGACAAAATGTTAATGCTTATAACTATAAAGATTTAAGATTATCAAACTTATTAATAGAAATAGAAAAACTCCAAGGAGTTAAACGTATTCGTTACACAACATCACACCCAAAAGATATGACTAAAGATTTAATAGAAGTTTATAAATATTCAAATAAGTTGATGCCCTTAATTCATCTTCCAGTTCAAAGTGGATCAGATAGAGTTTTAAAACTTATGAATAGGAAACATAATATCAAAACATATCTTGAAACACTTTATAGATTAAAAGAAATTAATTCTAAAATTGAATTCTCAAGTGATTTTTTAATTGCTTATCCAGGAGAAAATGAAAAAGATTTTCAAGAAACTGTTAATTTAATTAAGGAAATTAAATTTATAAATTCTTTTTCTTATATTTTTAGCCCACGGCCTGGAACTGTTGCTTCAAAATTAAAAACTTTAGATGAAAAAGAATCTTTATTTAGACTAAAAACAGTTCAGAAAATTTTATTTAAAAATCAAATAGAAATGAATAAATCTTTAGAGAGTCAAATAATTAATGTTTTAGTGGAAAATCGAACTAATGATAAAACTAAACTTTTTGGCAGATCGGAATATATGACATCTGTTATATTCCATGGTAGTGATAATTTAATTGGAAAAATTGTGAAAGTTAAAATTCTTAAAAGTAATCAAAATACTCTATTTGGAACAATAATAAATTCAACTCATCAGAAAGTGGCTTAAACTTGAGCATTAATACAAAAAAAAATTTTGATGCAAATTTAAAATTTGTTTATTCAGATAACAATACTTTAAGTGTTATATTCCATGATAATAATTTATTAATGGGAGTAGTTGGAGAGTTTAATAAAAATCTTAAAGAATTAGAAAAACTTGCAGATGTAAATTTGTATTCAAGAGGAAATTCAATTTTAATAAAATCAACTACAGATAAAAATGAAATAGTTAAAAATGCTATTCAATTTTTATCTAATCAATTTATTAATAATGGAAGCATTGAGAATAAAGATATACTATCATCACTTGATAAGTTTATGATTAATGAAAAAGTAAAAAATCAAAATATTACTGAAATTATTAAGACTCCAAAAAAATCAATTATCCCAAGGTCTGAAAAACAGAAAGAATATGTCAGAGCTTTAAGGCAGAGTGACATAGTTATTTCTGCAGGACCAGCAGGAACAGGGAAAACATTTTTAGCTGTTGCAATTGGTTTAACAATGCTTTTAGAAAAAAAAATTGAAAAAATTATTTTATCAAGACCTGCAGTTGAAGCAGGTGAAAGATTAGGTTTTTTACCAGGAGATATGAAAGAAAAAGTAGATCCTTATCTTAGACCTTTATATGATTCTTTATATGACTTATTTCATTTTGAAAAAATTCAAAGAATGATTGAAATCGGAGATATAGAAATTGCTCCTTTGGCATTTATGAGAGGAAGAACTTTAAAAAATTCTTTTGCGATTTTAGATGAAGCTCAAAATGCTAGTGATATGCAAATTAAAATGTTTTTAACAAGAATAGGTGAAAATTCAAAAATAGTTATTAATGGGGACCCTTCTCAAATTGATTTGCCAAATAAAAATATGTCAGGACTAGATAGATCAAAAAAACTTTTGTCTCATTTAAATGAAATTTCTGTTATTGATTTTGATCACTCAGATGTAGTTAGACATCCACTGGTCTCTAAAATTGTAAAAGCATACAATAATCATAATGATTAATGTTGATGTTTTGTCAGAAGACAATAATTGGTCAAAGAAAATAAGAAAAAAAAAAGATTTTTTTTGCAAAGTTTGCAAAGCATTTCCTAAGAAATATCAATTTATTAATAAAAAAATTTTTTTAACATTGTTACTTTCAAATAATAACAACATTAAAAAATTAAATAAACAATTTAGAAATAAGAATAAACCAACTGATATACTATCTTTTCCAATAAATAAAAAAAATAAATTAAAAAATAATTCTTATTTAGGAGATATAATTATTAGCTTTAATTATATGGATAAACCAAAAAAACAAAAAGTTAAAATTTTTAAACATAAAGTTATAAAAACTTTTATTCATGGATTTTTACACTTATTAGGTTTTGATCATTTAGCATTTAAAGACTATAAAAAGATGCTTAAAGAAGAAGAAAAGATATATCAATCAGTTATTAAAAAAGTAAATTATCTTGAGTAAAAAAAAATATTTAGAATTTTTATATTTATTTTTATTAGGAGCTTTAAGTTCATTAAGTTTACCCCCTTATAATTTTTTTGTAATTAATTTTTTAACATTCAGTTTATTTTTTATTTTTATATTAAAGAAAAAAAAATTTTTAGTTAATAAAAAAACTTCTTTTTTTTATGGATGGTTATTTGGATTTGGATATTTTTTTACAAATCTATATTGGATTTCAATTTCTTTGACTTTTGATGTTAATTTTAAATTTTTAATTCCGATTACTATAATTTTAATACCAGCATTTTTAGCAATTTTTTATGGCTTAGCTATTTTTTTTTTATTTATCTCAAATTTTAAAAATATTTTAAGTTTATTTTTTTTATTTGCTCTTGTTTTAGGTTTAGTAGAATTTTTAAGAGGTATAATTTTAACTGGTTTTCCTTGGAATTTAATAGCTTTTAGTTTTTTAAATTATATTGAAATATTACAAATTTTATCAGTAATTGGGACATATGCTTTTAATATGCTTTGTATTTCTTTATTTATAAGTCCTGCTATTTTTATTTTAAAAAAATCTAGTGGTCATTTTATAATTTTTATTTTTTTTTTAATAATTCCGATTATTTTATATTTAAACGGTTCTTTAAAAGTAAAAAATTTTCAAAATTTAGATTTAATTCAAAATGATTATATCATTAGAGCAATATCATCCAACATTAAGTTGGAGAGGTTTTATGGTGAAGCAGAGACAATCCCTGTCTTAAATGAATTAATTGAACTTAGTGATCCTTCTTTAAATGATAAAATATTATTTTTATGGCCAGAAGGAATTATTCCAAATATTTCTCAATCAGAACTTATTAAATTTAAATTTTTATTTGATGAAAAATTTAATGAAAACCATTTGTTAGGTCTAGGAATTAATAGTCAAAAGACTCAAAATGGTAAAACAAAATTTTTTAACTCTTTTTCAATTTATGATAATGAATTCAATTTGATAAATTCTTATAATAAAATGAAGTTAGTACCATTTGGAGAATTTTTACCCTTTGAACAAATTTTAAGGACTATAGGTTTAAAATCTTTAACTAATAATTATCAATCATATAGCAGTGGATCAAATAGAGATATTATCGATATTAATAAAAATAATCTTTCATTTAAAATATTACCTTTGATTTGTTATGAAATAATTTACTCTGGTAAGATTTTTGAAAATGATAAATTTGATTATATTATTAATATTTCAGAAGATGGCTGGTTTGGAAATTCTATTGGACCATATCAACATTATTCACATAGTATTTTTAGAGCAATAGAAAGTGGTAAATATGTTATCAGATCTGCTAACAATGGTATAACCGCCATAGTAAACCCAATTGGAGTTGCTGAACAAAAAATTTTATTTGGTAAAAATGGATATATCGATTTTAGAGAAAAAAGAAGTGTGGAAACAACTATTTTTTCTAAATTTGGTAACAAAATATTTTTTGTTATGATTTTATTGTATATTTTTTTAATTTTTTCATTTAATAGAAACTCAAAATGAGTAATTTAAAAAATTATCTTTTTACTAGTGAATCTGTATCGGAAGGTCACCCTGATAAAGTTTCAGACAGAATTTCAGATATGGTTGTAGATAGTTATTTATCTAATGATCCTTTTTCTAGAGTTGCATGTGAAACTTTAACAACAACTAATAAAGTTGTGTTAGCAGGTGAAGTTAGAGGTCCAGAAATTAAAAAAGATGAATTAATTCAAAAAGTAAGAAATTGTATTAAAGATATTGGATATGACCAAGAAGGTTTTACGTGGAAGGATGCGACTAAAATTGAATGTCACTTACATTCTCAATCTGTAGATATAGCAATGGGTGTAGATTCATCTGGCAATAAAGATGAAGGAGCAGGCGATCAAGGTATTATGTTTGGATATGCATGTAAAGAAACAGAAGAATTAATGCCAGCACCTATTTATTATTCACATAAAATATTGAGATTAATGGCAGAGGATCGTAAATCTGGAAAATTAAAAAACATAGAACCAGATTCTAAAAGCCAAGTAACTTTTGAATATGAAAATGGTAAACCAAAAAGGGTAAAATCTGTGGTAATATCTTCTCAACATTCGGCAGATGTAAATCAAGCTCAAGTGAGAGATCTTTTAAGACCCTATATGCTAAATTCTATTCCAAATTATTTTTTAGAGGGTTTCAATGAAGATGAGTTTTATGTAAATCCAACAGGAAACTTTGTAATTGGCGGACCTGATGGTGATTGTGGATTAACAGGTAGAAAAATTATTGTAGATACTTATGGAGGTGCAGCTCCTCATGGCGGAGGTGCTTTTTCTGGGAAAGATCCGACCAAAGTTGACAGATCTGCAGCTTATGCTTCCAGATATATTGCTAAAAATGTAGTAGCTTCAAAAATTTCAGATAAATGCTTGATTCAATTAGCTTATGCGATTGGAGTTTCAAAACCTTTATCAATATATGTAGATTTATTTGATAATGATTTAGAAAAAAATAAATTTGTTGAGGAAAAAATAAAAGAAAATTTTGATTTAAGTCCTAGGGGTATAAGAGAAATGCTTAGTCTTAATAAACCAATTTATGAAAAGACTGCTGCATATGGTCATTTTGGAAGGACTCCAGAAACAGACGGTGCATTTTCTTGGGAAAAGACTGATAAAGCTAGTGTTTTTTCAAGATAGTTTCAGTTGAATTAAAAAAAATCTTTTATATATTCCATTTACATTATTGAATTTACAAAATGGGCCTTAGCCCATTTTTTTTTGGGATAAACAAAAAAAGTGTTAAATAAAAGAGCAGATAAATTAGAATTATTAAGAATAGCAGAAGCTGTAGCTTTAGAGAAATCTATTGATAAAGAATTAATCATTAGTTCAATGGAGACAGGTATAGCAAAAGCTGCTAAATCTAAATTTGGACAAGAAAATGAAATTAAAGTTTTAATTAATAGGGAAAATGGTGATATTGAACTTTTTAGAAAACTAATAATTTCTGAAAATCCAGAAAACGCAAATACAGAAATTAACCTTGAAGATGCGATAATTCTTAGTGAAATAAATAAAGATAAAAAAATTGGAGATGAAGTTCTTCAACCTTTACCATCTTTTGATTTTGGAAGAATAGCCGCTCAAACTGCTAAACAAGTAATTAGCTCTAACGTTAGAGAGGCAGAAAGGGAAAGACAGTATAATGATTTTATTGATAAAAAAGATACAATTTTAAGTGGTATAGTTAAAAGATTAGAGTTTGGAAATATTATTGTAGATTTAGGAAGAACAGAGGCAATTATTCAAAAAAATGAAATAATACCTAGAGAAAATATTAAAGCTGGTGATAGAATTAAAGCTTATTGCTATGATGTTAGAAGAGAACCAAGAGGTCAACAAATTTTTTTATCAAGAGCACATCCCAAATTTATGGAAAAGCTTTTTGTGCAAGAAGTTCCAGAAATTTATGATGGTTTAATAGAAATAAAATCATCATCTAGAGATCCTGGAAGTAGAGCAAAAATTTGTGTTAAAGCTGTTGACACCTCTTTAGATCCTGTTGGAGCATGTGTTGGTATGAGAGGATCAAGAGTTCAAGCAGTAGTCAATGAACTTCAAGGAGAAAAAATAGACATAGTGAACTGGTCAGAGGATCCTGCACTTTTAGTTTCAAATGCATTATCTCCAGCGGAAGTACAAAGGGTTAATATTGATTTGGAAAGAAAAAAACTTGACGTTATTTTAACAGAAGAAAATTTGAGTAAAGCTATAGGTAGAAGAGGACAAAATGTTCGATTAGCAACCAAGCTATTAAATTATGAAATTAACATTATGACTGATCAGGAAGACTCTGAAAGAAGACAGCAAGAGTTTAAAGAAAAAACTGAATATTTTGTTAAAAATTTAGAATTAGATGAAACACTTGGACAACTATTAGTAGCTGAAGGATTTTCTACAATTGATGATATAAAAGATAGTTCTGTTGAAAAATTATCTAAGATTGAGGGTATAGAGGAAGATACTGCTAAAGCATTAATTGAAAGAGCAAAAGAATTTCATGAAAAAGATCAAGAGGATATTTCTCAAAGAATAAAAGACCTTGGTCTTGAAGACTCTTTGATAAATTTAAAAGGATTAACTCCTGGAATGTTAGTAACGTTAGGTGAACAAAAAATTTTAACATTAGAAGATTTTGCTGACCTTGCATCAGACGAGTTAACAGGTGGATATGACATAGTTAAAGGTGAAAGAGTTAAAATTCAAGGTTATCTGGAAGATTTTGCTTTATCAAAAGAAGAAGCGGATGAATTAATTATGTCAGCAAGAAATATTATATACAAAGATTGAGAGATGAGCTATGGAAAACAAAAAAACAAAATTAACAATTTCAGGCATAGCAAAAAAATCTATAAAGAATATAGAGATAGCTAAAACACAAGGTAAAAAATCAGTATTAATTGATAAATCTAAAAAAAATTTTGTAAAAAAAGGAAGTTCTTTTAGACCCTCAGGTACTGGAGGAAAATTTAAATCAACATCAACTTTTAATCGTGGAGCTCCGTTTAAACCTTCATTTGGAGGAAAAACACCTCCAATTTCAAATGATTTTGAAAGAAGAAAATTAGCTGAGCAAAGAGCTACAAGACGTATCAAGAGTGATATCGAAGGAAAAGAGAAGAAACAAAAATCTGGAACTCAAAAAAGGGAAGTTAAATTGACAGTTTCAAGAGCTTTAAGTGATGAGATAGAAGCAAGACAAAGAAGTTTAGCTTCGGTTAAAAGAGCTAGAGAAAAAGAACAAAAAAATTTAAATAAGAGTGAAAATAAAGAGAATCTTAAACCAATAAAAAGAGACATAAACATACCAGAAGTAATTACAGTTAGAGAACTCGCCAACCGTATGGCTGAGCAGTCAAGTAATGTGATTAAACATTTATTTGGTATGGGTGTAACTGTTACAATCAATCAAAGTTTAGCAGCTGATACAGCGGAATACTTGGTCAAAGAATTTGGACATAATCCTATAAGAGAAGAAAAAGCAGAAGAAATAATTAAAAAAATAAAATTAACAAGAGTAGAAAATTTAAAAAATAGACCACCAATTGTGACAGTGATGGGTCACGTCGATCATGGAAAGACTTCAGTGCTTGATGTTTTAAGAAGTGCAAATGTAGTTTCAGGAGAATTTGGTGGGATTACACAACATATTGGAGCTTATCAAATTGAAAATAAATCTCATAAATTAACATTTATTGACACACCAGGCCATGCAGCATTTACAGAGATGAGAGCAAGAGGTTCAAGATTAACGGACATAGTTGTACTCGTTGTTGCTGCTGATGATGGAGTAAAACCACAAACAGTAGAGTCGATAAAACATGCAAAGGCAGCAAAAGTTCCTATAGTTGTAGCTATTAATAAATGTGACTTGCCTGAGGCAGATCCCCAAAAGATTAAAAATCAATTGTTAGAGCATGAGCTAATAGCAGAGGATTTATCAGGAGACACTTTAATGGTAGAAATTTCAGCAAAAACAAAAAAAAATTTAGACAAACTTATAGAATCAATTGTGCTTCAAGCAGAAATATTAGATTTAAAAACTGACTTTGATACTAAAGCAACTGGAGTTGTATTAGAATCAAAAATTGATGTAGGTAGAGGTCCAGTTGCAACAATTATAGTTACAACTGGAACATTAAAAAAAGGAGATTTTTTTGTCAGTGGGCTTAAATGGGGAAAAGTTAGAGCAATTATAAATGACAAAGGAAAAAATATTGACAAAGCATCACCCTCTACACCAGTTGAAATTTTAGGAATTAATGGTGCGGCTAAAGCCGGAGATGATTTTATCGTCCTAGAAAGCGAGAAGGAAGCTAAAACTTTAAGTGAAAATAGAGCTCAAGAAAGTAAAGATGGAAAAAATCCATTGTCATTTGCTACCCAAGAATCTGCTTTTTCAGATAAATCAATAGAAGAACTAAATTTAATTATAAAATCTGATGTTCATGGATCTTCAGAAGCAATTAAAAATGCTGTTAGTCAAATTAAACATGAAGAAGTAAAACCAAAAATAATTTTAGCAGATATTGGAATGGTTACTGAAACAGATGTAACATTAGCTAAAGCATCAAATGCAGTATTGATTGCCTTTAATGTTAAACCAAGTAAGGAAGCAAAAAAACTTGCAGAAAATGAAAATATAAAAATTTCTTCATATAACATAATTTATGAAGTTTTGGATTATATTAAAAAAAAAATGTCAGGATTACTTTCTCCAGATGTGGAAGAAGCTATTACAGGAAATGCTCAAGTTTTAGAAATATTCAAAGTTTCTGGAGCAGGAAAAGTTGCTGGGTGTAAAATTATCGAAGGAGAAATAACAAGCAATTCTGAGGTTAGATTAATTAGAGATGGGACAATCATTCATACGGGAAAAATTGGAACTATTTTTAGAGAAAAAAATCAAGTGAAACTAGTAAGCAATGGTCAGGAATGTGGAATTACGATAAAAGAATATATGGATTTTCAAAAAAACGATACTATAGAGGCATTTAATGTTATATCAAAAGAGAGAACAGTATAATGGCAGATAGATTTGGAAAAACTATTTCACAAAGACAGCTCAGAGTTGGAGAAATGATCAAACAGTCTTTAAGTATGATTTTTATTAGAAACGAAGCTAAAGTACCTAATTTGGAAACAAATACTATAACAGTTACTGAAGTTAGGATGAGTCAAGATTTGAAAATTGCAAAAGCATATGTGATGCCTTTAGGTGGAAAAAATGCAGATGAAGTTATATTAACTCTAAAAGAATACTCGTATTTAATAAGAAAAATTTTATCGAAGAAGGTATTTATGAAATTTTTACCCAAAATACTCTTTAGAAAAGATGAGTCATTTGAGTATGCAGAAAAAATAGAAAACTTAATAAAACAAACAAATAAATAAGGAAAAATAAGTATGAATACTAAAGTAAAAGAATTAGCAATTCATAATAATGATACTGGATCTTCAGAGATACAGATTGTGTTGCTAACTGAGAAGATAGAAAATCTCTCAAAACACATAAAACAATTTAAAAAAGATAAGCATTCTTCTGTTGGATTGTTAAAAGCAGTAAACAGAAGAAAAAAATTGTTAGAATACTTGAAGAGGAATAAAGCAGATTCTTACAAGAATGTGATATCAAAATTGAATTTAAGAAAATAAAAAATTGAAACTGATAAAATGGAACGAAAAGAACGAAACGAAATGGAAATGAAATGTTTAAAGAATATAAGAAGGAAATTGAAGTAGCAGGAAAAAAAATAAGTTTAAAGACAGGTAAAATAGCAAGACAGGCAGACGGTGCAATTATAGCAACATGTGGTGAAACAGTTGTTTTAGCAACAGTAGTGGGAGCGAAGAAAGTAAATCCAGAGGTAGATTACTTTCCTTTATCTGTAAATTATCAAGAAAAATATTATGCTGCTGGAAAAATTCCAGGTGGATATTTTAAAAGAGAAGCAAGACCAACTGAAAGTGAAACATTAATTTCAAGATTAATTGATAGACCCATTAGACCGTTGTTTCCTGAAGAATTTAAAAATGAAGTTCAGTTATTACCAACTGTAATTTCTTACGATAAAGAAAATGAAGCAGATATTTTATCTATTACGGCTTCTTCAGCTGCATTAGCAATTTCAGGTATGCCTTTTAAAGGTCCAGTTGGTGCATCTAGAGTAGGATATATAGATGGCAAATATGTATTAAATCCTTCTAAAGTTGAATTAGAAAAATCTAAATTAGATTTAGTAGTTGCTGGAACAAAAGATGCAGTCCTTATGGTTGAGTCCGAAGCTAATGGTTTAACTGAAGAAGAAATGTTAAACGCTGTTAAATTTGGCCATGATGGGTTTGTTCCAGTAATTGAAATGATAGAAGAACTTGCAAAAGAATGTAAAAAACCTGAATGGACATTCGAAAAGAAAGATTTATCCGAAGTTAAGAAAAAACTTGAAGAAACTTTTACTGAAGATTTGAAGAAAGCTTTTGCAACAAGAGATAAACAAGATAGATCAAATCAAATTTCAGAAATTACTGATAAAGCTAAAAAGCTTTATGAAGAAAATGAAAATTACACTGATCTTGATGTAAATTCTGTGCTTAAAAATCTTGAAAAATCTATTGTTAGAACTGATATTCTTAAAAACAAAAACAGAATTGATGGTAGAGGTTTATCAGATGTAAGACAAATTTCTTGTGAAGTTGGAGTTTTACCAAGAACTCATGGATCAGCATTGTTCACTAGGGGAGAAACCCAAGCAATTGTGACTGCTACATTAGGTACATCTGATGATGAACAAAGAATCGAGAGTTTAGATGGTTTAAGAAGAGAGAGATTTATGCTTCACTACAATTTCCCCCCTTTTTCAGTTGGAGAAACTGGTAGAATTGGAACTGGTAGAAGAGAGATAGGTCATGGTAAATTAGCATGGAGAGCAATTCATTCTTCGTTACCTTCAATAGAATCTTTTCCATATACTTTTAGGGTAGTTTCAGAGATTACGGAGTCTAATGGTTCTTCTTCAATGGCTACAGTTTGTGGAACATCACTTGCATTAATGGATGCTGGGGTACCTATAAAAGAGCCAGTTGCAGGTATCGCAATGGGGTTAATTAAAGAAGGAAATGATTTTAGTGTTTTATCTGACATTTTGGGTGATGAAGATCATTTAGGAGATATGGACTTTAAAGTTGCAGGTACTAAAGATGGAATTACTTCACTTCAAATGGATATTAAAATTACTGGTATTACTTTTGAAATTATGGAGCAAGCATTAAGTCAAGCAAAAGAAGGAAGAATTCATATTTTAGGAGAAATGAATAAAGCTATAAGCAAGTCTAGAGCAGATGTTGGAAAACATACACCAAAAATGGAAAAAGTTAATGTTGATAAAAAAGATATAGCAGCTGTTATAGGAAAGGGTGGAGCAACAATCAGAGAGATAGTTGAAAAATCGGGTGCTAAAGTTGATGTGAACGATGAAGGAGTAGTGACAGTAGCTGCTCCAGACGAAGAGGCAAGAAATATTGCTTTGCAAATGATTAAAGACATCACGGCAAAAGCTGAAATGAATAAAATTTATTCTGGTAAAGTGATGAAGATTATGGAGTTTGGGGCATTTGTTAATTTTTTAGGAAAACAAGATGGACTTGTTCATATCTCAGAGTTAGCAGATAAAAGAGTTGCTAAAGTTACTGATATTGTCAAAGAAGGTGATGAAGTAAAAGTTAAAGTAATTGGTTTTGATAGAGGTAAGGTTAAACTTTCGATGAAACAAGCCTCTGAATAATAATGTATCCTTTTCTATTTTCTGATTTAGGAAATATCAAAGATTATGAAACTGGGGAATTTTGGAATAAGAATGAATTTTTTCAAGAAATAAAATATAGGATTGGATATTTTAAAAATATTGGAATAAAGAAAAATGATAAAGTAATTATAGCTCATGGGAACAATATAAGATTTTTTGCAGACCTATTTGCTCTTTGGCATTTAAATGCTAGTGCTGTCTGTATTGACAATAATGTAGGAATAAGTGAGTTTGATAATATTATTAGCGTATGTAAATCATCATTTATTATAATTAATAGAAAAATACCATATAAAATAAGTAAATCTAAATATAAAAAAATTCATTTTGTAGATACCATGAAATGTAATCGAGATATTTTAGATTTAAATAATAGGTGATTATCCAAAGTATTGGCCAAGAATTTTATAACTTTATATAAAACATTCAGTAAAGAAGTAGAAGTATGGAATGTTAGTATATGATTATAAGAAGTTATTTGGAATAATTCATTTTACTTTATATTTGATTTTATTAATTAAGAATAATGCTATTGCACTTAGAAGGGCAAATAATTCCAAGGCATGTCCTGAGTTTCCAAGAAAAAAATGAACAAATGCAAATATAATACAAACTACAAACCAAACTAAAACTAGCATAGTTTACTCTTTAGAGATATTTTTCGGATCAGGCATTCCAACTTTGTTATATCCAGCATCTACATAGTGAATTTCACCTGTAACTCCATTTGCAAGGTCACTTAATAGATATAATGCAGAATTTCCAACATCATGTATATCTACGTTTCTTTTTAGGAAAGAATGATCCTCATTCCATTTATATAAGAATTTTGCATCCCCAATAGCAGAAGCAGCCAATGTTTTGATAGGTCCTGCACTGATCGCGTTTACTCTCATGCCCTTAGCTCCCAAATCTCTTGCTAGATATTTTACACTTGCCTCAAGAGCAGATTTACAAACACCCATTACGTTATAATTTGGAATGGCCTTAGTAGATTCATAAGTTAAAGTTAACAAACTCCCACCATTTTTCATTATTTTAGATGCTTCTTTTGCAACCTCAGTAAAAGAAAAGCAGGAGATTAACATACTTCTTAAAAAGTTTTCTCTAGTAGTATTTAAATATTCTCCAGATAATTCTGATTTATCCGAAAAAGCTACAGCATGAACTACAAAATCAATTTCACCCCATTGAGATTTTATATTTTCAAATAATTTTATTATTTCTTCTTTTTTTTCGACATCACAACTAAATGTTATTTTAGAATTTAATTTTTCTGCTAAAGGAATTACCCTTTTTTTTAAAGCATCACCTAAGTAAGTGAATGCAAGGTCAGCTCCAACCTCAGCAAGCTTTTGTGAAATACCCCAAGCAATAGATCTTTCGTTGGCAACACCCATTATCAATCCTTTTTTACCCTTCATAAAATTCATTATTAAACCTTTTCAAAAATTAATGCGGCATTAGTACCACCAAATCCAAAACTATTAGACATAACCGTATTTAAAGTTGCCCCTGCCTCAGTTTTTGCAATAATTGGGAATTTTTCTGCTTCTTCATCCATTTCATTTATATTTGCTGAACCAGCAATGAAATTATTCTTCATCATAATTAAACAATAGATTGCTTCATGAACTGAAGCTGCACCTAATGGATGACCTGATAAAGACTTTGTTGAACTTATTTTTGGAATTTCAGTTCCAAAAGTTTCTTTTACTGCATTTAATTCAGTAATATCTCCAACTGGAGTAGACGTTCCATGAGTATTTATATAATCAATTTTATTTTTAGCAGTTGCCATAGCCATTTTCATACATCTTACAGCTCCTTCACCTGATGGCGCTACCATATCATATCCATCAGAAGTTGCTCCGTAACCAGTTAATTCTGCATATATTTTGGCCCCTCTAGCTTTTGCATGCTCATATTCTTCGAGCACCAATACTCCTCCTCCTCCAGCAATAACAAAACCATCTCTGTTTTTATCATAGGCTCTTGAAGCCGTTTTAGGAGTATCATTATATTTTGAAGATAAAGCAGTCATTGCATCAAACATAGCAGTCATTGCCCAGTGTATTTCCTCACTACCACCAGCAAAAACAATATCTTGCTTACCCATTTGGATTAATTCCATAGAATTTCCAATACAGTGCCCACTAGTAGCGCAAGCAGAACTCATTGTGTAATTAATTCCTTTAATCTTAAAGGGAACAGCAAGTGTTGCTGAAGCAGTGCTAGCCATAGTTCTTGGAACTACAAATGGTCCCATTAACTTTGGAGTTTTAGCTCTAGTTTTGTCTGCAGCTAAAATTACATTTTCAATTGAAGGCCCTCCAGAACCCATAACAATTCCAGTTTTAAAATTACTTATATCTTTTTCCTCTAATCCTGAATCTTCTATAGCTTCTTTCATTGCTATATAGTTATAAGCAGATCCAGAACCCATAAATCTTATCGTTTTTCTATCAATATGACTCTCAAGTTTTATATTTGGTTTGCCATGAATGTGGCTTTTAAGATTATGTTCCTTATATTCCTCAGCATAAGAAATTCCAGATTTCGAATTCAATAATGATTGATGAACTTCCTCCTGATTATTACCTAAGCAAGAAATAATTCCTAAACCTGTTATAACCACTCTTCTCATTATTTAAATAATCCTACTTTTAAACTTTCAGCTGAATATATCTGTTTGCCATCTGCTAACACAATGCCATTAGCAAGACCAACGGTTGTTCCGCCTGGTGACATAATTTTTTTCATATCAATTTCATAACGAACTAACTTCACTTCTTGTAAAACTTCTCCTGTAAATTTTACTGTTCCAACTCCTAATGCCCTTCCTTTTCCTGGATTTCCAATCCAGCCTAAATAAAAACCTACTAATTGCCACATTGCATCAAGACCTAAACAACCCGGCATAACAGGGTCTTCTTTAAAATGACAATCAAAAAACCAAAGATTTTTTTTGATATCAAGTTCAGCTTTTAAAGATCCTTTTTTAAAAGCACCTTTATTTTCATTAATTTCTATTATTCTATCAAACATAAGCATAGGTGGTAGAGGTAATTTAGCATTGCCTGGCCCAAATAGCTTACCTTCTGCACAATTAATCAGCTCTTCATATGAGTATGAGTTTTTTTTCATAAAATTGGGTACCTTTATTTACTTGATTTTATAAACATATAATATAATTATAATTCTAGTTTAGAATAATTATAACTAACAATAAGTTTAAATTGTGAAATACATTGAAAAACTGAGAAAATCTGGATTAAGACCTACTAAACAAAGACTTCAAATATGTGAAGTGTTATTTGATACAGAAAGAACATTTCACTTCACAATTAACGATTTAGTAAAAAAAATTAATGAAAAATTAAATCATAAAATATCTTTAGCTACAGTCTACAACACTGTTCATGCTTTTGAAAAAAAAGGATATTTAAAGCAAATTCCCATAAACTCTAATCAAACTTATTTTGATACTAATATTTCTGATCATCATCATTTTTATGATTTGAAAGAAGAAAAACTAATTGATTTAGAAAATTCAGATGTTGGACCAATAAATATTTTTAAAAAAATAGATGGAAAAAAAATTAAGTCTGTAGAAGTTCTAGTTAAACTAGAAGATTAATTTTTTTTAAAAATTTAGCGTCATTTTTATCCAATTGACACCTTTTTAGAATCATTATAAAGTAGTAAAATCATGAATTCAATTAAAGGAGTCAATTATGAGTACTGAAAGTTTAAAAAATAAATCTTTTAAAACTAAAGAATTAAGTAAATGTCCATTTACAGGAGCAGGAACACCAGCTAAATTTTCTGCAGGAAGAGGTCAAACAAATAGAGATTTTTGGCCAAATAGTTTAAATCTTAAAATTCTTAGTCAGCATTCTAATTTATCAAATCCAATGGATAAAAAGTTTAAATATTCAAAGGAATTTAAAAAACTTAATTTTAAAGCTTTAAAAAAAGATTTAAAAAAGCTAATGACTAATTCTCAAGAATGGTGGCCAGCTGATTATGGACATTATGGTCCTTTATTTATTAGACTTGCTTGGCATGCGGCAGGAACTTACAGAACAGGTGATGGTAGAGGAGGAGCTGGAACAGGAAATCAACGTTTTGCACCATTAAACTCTTGGCCAGATAATGTAAATTTAGATAAAGCAAGATTACTTTTATGGCCAATCAAAAAAAAGTATGGAAAAAAAATTTCGTGGGCAGATTTATTTATATTAGTTGGCAATGTAGCCTTAGATTCAATGGGATTTAAAACATTTGGTTTTGGTGCTGGAAGAGTAGATATTTGGGAGCCAGAAGATGATATTTATTGGGGTTCTGAAAAAGAGATGTTGGATGTTAAAAGATACAGTGGAAAAAGAGATTTAGAACAACCTTTAGGAGCTTCACATATGGGATTGATTTATGTAAATCCTCAAGGGCCTGATGCTAACCCTGATCCATTACTTGCAGCACATGATATTAGAGAGACTTTTGGGAGAATGGCCATGAATGATTATGAAACTGCAGCGTTAGTAGCAGGTGGTCATACATTTGGAAAATCACATGGAGCAGCACCTGAGTCTCATAAAGGTCCTGACCCAGAGGCTTCAAAAATTCAAGATCAAGCTACAGGATGGAATAGTGGTTATAAATCAGGAAAAGGTGTAGATACTATAAGTAGTGGTATAGAAGGTGCATGGACACAGAATCCAATTAAATGGGATATGGGATATCTAGATTGTCTTTATGGCCATGATTGGGAGCTTACAAAGAGCCCTGCTGGTGCACATCAATGGACACCCAAGAAAAATGGCCAAGAGATAAAAATGGTACCAGACGCTCATGATAAAAATGTACTTCACCCTCCTATGATGCAAACTACTGATATTTCTTTAAAAGTTGATCCAAGCTATGGTCCTATAACAAGACATTTTCACGAAAATCCAAAAGAGTTTCATGATGCATTCGCAAGAGCATGGTTTAAATTAACTCATAGAGACATGGGCCCTAAAGCTTGTTATTTAGGGAGCGATGTTCCAAGAGAGGAATTAATTTGGCAAGACCCTATAGACAAACCAAAGTTTAAATTAAAATCAAAAGATATTAATGATTTAAAATCGAAAATTTTAAAATCGAAAATATCAATTTCTGAATTAGTTTCTACTGCTTGGGCTTCTGCTTCAACATTTAGAGGCTCCGATAAAAGAGGTGGAGCTAATGGAGCAAGAATAATGTTAGATCCACAAAAAAATTGGAAAGTAAATAACCCAACAAAACTTTCTAAAGTTACTTCAGCTTTAAAGAAAATTAAAAAACAATTTGATAGTAAAAAGAAAACTGTCTCAATGGCTGATCTGATTGTTTTAGCTGGCAATGTAGGAATTGAAATGGCTGCTAAAAAAGCTGGTCATAAGATAAAAGTTCCTTTCTCGCCAGGAAGAGGAGACGCAAGACAAGATCAAACTGATGTTCATTCATTTGGTTTATTAGAACCTCAAGCAGATGGTTTTAGAAATTATTTGAATGGTGGATCATCTAATGTTTCAGCAGAAGAAAAATTAATTGATAAAGCTCAGTTAATGGGCCTTACTGCACCTGAGATGACAGCCCTTGTAGGTGGAATGAGAGTTTTAGACACTAACTATGATAATTCGAAAAATGGTGTTTTTACAAAAAAACCTGGCGTACTTACTAATGACTATTTTACTAATTTATTAGATATGAACACTACATGGAAAGAAACAGATAAATCTGAACAAATGTTTGTTGGGATAGATAGAAAAACTAAGAAAGTTAAATGGAAAGGTACAAGAGTTGACCTTATTTTCGGTTCTAATTCACAACTTAGAGCTTTAGCTGAGGTTTATGCATGTGATGATTCACAAGATAAATTTATAAAAGACTTTATTTCTGCATGGGTCAAAGTTATGAATGCTGATAGATTCGATTTGAAATTAAACTAAACCATATAAAAGCGGAACAATATATGAATGCAACAAGTTTTGAGGATTTTTATGAAGTCCCTAATCTCAATTTTGATATTTCAAAATTAAGAGAAGATTTAGAAAAGATATTAAAAAATAAAAGATTTAATTCTCCCGGTGTCACTCATTTTGGTGCAATACCGATAAATCAAATTCCTAATGATGAAAATTCTATTAAAGGAAATAATATTAGAGGAAAATATTGGACTATTGCCGACGATACAGGAAAAGAAGTTTCGAGAGATATTGATATAGATGAGTCCAAATATACTCAATTAATTCCTGAATTTGAAAAAACATATTTTAAAGAAGTATATGAGACTTTGAGCAAAAGATTTAAATTGGGAAGAGTAAGATTATTACTTAAAGAGCCAAGATCAACTTTAAGTTGGCATAAGGACCCGGAATGTAGACTTCATGTGCCTATTATAACAAATAAAGGCTGCTCAATGGTAATTGAAAATGTTGCAAAACATCTTCCAGCTGATGGCAAAGTATGGGTAACAAATAATACTAAATATCACAATTTTTTTAATGGTGGAGAACAACCAAGGATACATTTAGTTGCATGTGTTTTAGAAAATATTTTTAAAAAATAAATGGAACTTACATCTGGAATAGTTAAAGCAACTGGAAATATTTATAATTCTAACAAAGGTTCGATTTTAAGAACAATTATTTATACAATTGGGCATTTTGTAATAGCTATTACAGTTTTGATGACTGTAGCGAGTGTGTCTTTTATAGTTGCTTTGACCGATGCTATTGTTGAACCATTAGCAAATGCTGTTTGGTATTTTATTTTGGATAAATGGTGGGTAAGTAAAAAAAATAAAAAATAAAATATGAAAAAATATATTAAATATACGATTTATTTTTTAATCTATATAACTTTAGTTTTTATTCTAGCTATATTTTTTGTAAAAAATGGAATTACTTTGTTGTAAATTTTAATTAATTGCTCCCCAAAGATTTTCCTTATTAATCCAACCTTTAAAATTATTTGTTTTAGCTTTACACCATTCTTTATCACAATTTTGGATTATTAATAATCGTCCTTTTTCAATTTTTGCAATAGGTTTAGAAAAAACAGTTGGTTTTTTAAACATTATTTTATTTTCTAAAGTGATTACTGAGTTTATTTTTTTTAATTGAGAAACATGTATCCAGCCACTGTTATTTTTAATATCAATAATTCTTCGAAAGTTTTCTTTTTTGTCAATTTGTTTAATTGGAAAATCAATTTTTTTATAAACATATTTTATAGGAAATTCAAAACTTGGACCATATCTAACATTAACTTTATTTTTTTTTAAAGATAAAAAAATATCTTCTGCAGTAGCTACTGAAAAAAATAATAAAGAAAAAAAAATTATTAGAATTTTTTTAAACATTTTTCAGTTTATTCAATTTAACTTTTCTAAAACTTAAATTTAGTAAGTCCAAAATTAGAATATAACCATTTAGATTTTTACCAATATTTAATATTTTTTTTAAAACTTCATTAGCTTGTATAGTACCAATAATACCTGCTACAGTTCCTAAAATTCCTTCATATTCACAATTTAATATATCATCTGAAATTTTTTCTTCTTGGAAAAAACTTCTTATACAAGGGGTATTTTTTTTTTTAAAATCAAACGTAAAAATATGTCCATCAAATTTACTTATAGCTCCAGTTACTAGAAATTTTTTTGACAGTTTACAAAAATCATTTATTAAAAATTTAGTTTTAAAATTATCTGAACCATCTACGATATAATCATATTCCTTTATAATTTTGTTATAATTATTTTTATTTATTCTTATTTTGTGACAATTAACTTTTGTTTTTGAATTTATTTTTTTTAATTTTTTCTTAGCAGCTATAACTTTAGATTTTTTTAAATCATTAATATCATAAAGACTTTGACGGTGAATATTTGATAAATCAACATTATCAGAGTCAACAATTCCTATAGACCCAACTCCTGCTCTTGTTAAAAATTCAGCAACAGGACATCCTAAACCTCCCATACCAATAATTAGTACTTTAGACTGAATAATCTTTTTTTGACCTAAAGTACCAATATTTTTTAAAATGATTTGTCTTGAAAATCTTTCAAGCTGATTTTTATTTAATTTTGAAGTCATTTACCTGTTGAACCGAATCCACCTTTTCCTCTTATTGTTTCAGGCAAATTATTGGTTTCTTCTAATTCTATTTTAACAACAGGCATTAATATCATTTGAGCTATTCTATCTCCGTTATTGATAAGAAAATCATTATTTCCATGATTATAAATTATTACTTTAATTTCTCCTCTATAGTCACTGTCTATAGTACCTGGTGTATTCAATACACTAATGTTATTTTTTGCAGCTAACCCTGATCTTGGTCTTATTTGCACCTCATAATCTTCAGAAAAAGCTATTGATAAACCTGTAGGTATTAAAGAAGAAGTTTTAGGCTTAACTGTTATTGAGGATTTGATGAAAGCCATTAAATCCATTCCAGAAGCTCCTAATGTTTTGTATGATGGTAATTGAACCTCAGAAGATAATTTTTTAATTAATACTTTAACCATTAATTTAATTGATTATTGACCTTTTCAACTATCTCATCTGATATTAAAGATTTATTTTTTGCAAATAATTTTTCTTGTTTATTATTTTTATAAAAAATAGTTACTTCATTAAAGTCTGAGTCAAAACCTATACTTTTGTTTGAAACATCATTAGCAATAATCATATCACAATTTTTATTTTTTAATTTTTCAATTGCATTATCCTCTAAATTATTTGTTTCTGCTGCAAAACCTATTACTAATTTTGGTCTCTTTGAATTGTGATTAGAAACATAAGATAAAATATCAACATTCTTTTCTAGTTTAATATTCAATTCATCTCTCTTTTTTATTTTTACATCATACTTTTTGACAACTTTAAAATCAGCAACTGCAGCAGAAAAAATAGCTACATCAACTGGTAAATTTTTTTGTGTTTCTTTAAACATCTGTTCTGTAGTTTCGACTTTAATAAGTTTAATTTCATCATGAATTTTAAGATTTGTAGGTCCAGATATCAAAGTTGTTTGATAACCATTTCTTGATAATGATTTAGCTAATTCATAACCTTGTTTACCACTAGACTTATTTGTAATAAATCTAATTGGGTCTATGTATTCTTTTGTTGGACCTGCTGTTACTAAGGCTTTCAGTTTTTTATTTTTATTAATAGTGAGCAGATAATCATTAATTCTATTAACGATATCGACCGGCTCAGTCATTTTTCCTTCACCATATTCTCCACAAGCCATCTCTCCAATTTCAGGTCCAATAATCTTGTAAGAATAATTTTTTAAAATATCTAAATTTTCTTTTGTAGATGGATGTTGCCACATTCTTACATTCATTGCTGGAACTAAAAATATAGGTTTATTTGATGCTAAAATAACTGTTGAAGCTAAATCTTCTGATGACCCTTTTGCAAGTTTTGAAATTGTATTTGCTGTGGCTGGTTCAACTAAAATTACATCTGCCCATCTAGATAAAGCAATATGATCCATTTCGCTCTCATTTTCTATACTGAATAAATCATCGTAAACTTTACCTTTTGATAAGGATGCAATTGATAATGGTGTTACAAACTCTTTAGAGCTTTTAGTTAGAATTGTTTTTATTTCACATCCACTTTTTTTTAAAATTCTTATAGTTTCAAGACTTTTGTAGGCGGCAATTCCTCCACAAATTATCATCAATATCTTTTTATCTTTTAAGTTTTTCATTGCGTGAATTAAAATACTAATAGCCCTAAAATTACAAGAATTAAAATCCCAATAATAGATTGATTTCTAAAAGCTATCATTTCTGATTTTTTATTATTTAGTTGAGTATATGAATTAGAGTTTTGAGGTATTTGACCATTTGCAAGATATGTTAAAGCTTGATTTGCTTTATCCATTATTTCAGGAAACTCTGGAAGACGTTTAATTACTTCGGAGGTATTTTGTAGTGTCTCGTTAATGTTATTTAATGGATCTTTTGTTTCTTTTAACCAATTTTCAAGAACAGGTTTAGAGGTAGTCCAAATATTAGTATTAGGGTTTAATTTTCTAGCAACTCCTTCTACTACAACCATTGTTTTTTGTAACATTAACAATTGAGGTTGAGTCTGCATATTAAACTTTTCTGTAACATCAAATAGTTGCTTTAATAATCGACCACCAGATATGTCTTTTACTTCTTGACCAAAAATAGGTTCACCAATTGATCTTAGAGCTTGAGCTAGATCATCTATAGAAACTCCTTTTGGAACTAATCCAGCAACTATATGTACCTCTGCTACTTTTTTATAATCTCTTTGTATAAAACCAAATAATATCTCTGCTAAAAATCTTTTACTCATCTTATCCAGTCTTCCCATAATACCAAAATCTATAGGAACAATTTGACCACTATTATCAATAAAGATATTTCCTTGATGCATGTCTGCGTGGAAAAAACCGTCTCTAACAGCATGTCTTAAAAAATGTTGAATAACATCTTCAGCAATTTTATTTGTATTAATATTTCTTTTTTTAAGCTCTTCAGTTTCTCGTATTGAAACTCCATCTATCCAATCT
>JACWEA010000059.1 GCA_014653775.1 Pelagibacterales bacterium SAG-MED30 | reverse complement strand
TGAAGATTAATTAAGATTTTTTCTGAGCTATCAGTAGAATCATCATTTACAAAAATTAACTCATATTTCCAATTTTCTATTTTTTGCATTGTATCTGAAATTCTTTTTACAAGTGGTTCAATATTACCTTCTTCATTTCTGAAAGAGAAAACTATAGATAATAATTTCATATAAGTTTTTTAAATAATATAATTCGATTGTTAAATGAATTGATTATACTGATTATTAATTTAATGTGCAAATTATGAAAAATTATAAATGGCCATTAATGTCTAATAACATATTGAGAAGCGATAAAAAAGTGTTGGTAAACTTTATAAATCGATCTAATAAGTTCACTAATGGTCCTAAAGTAAAAGAATTTGAGAATAGATGGTCCAAGTGGTTAGGAGTAAAATATAGTACATTCGTAAACTCAGGTGCCTCAGCAAATTTAATCTCAATTCATATCCTTAAAGAACTAAATAAAAAAAAAAAGAAATAATTCTCCCAGCATTTACATGGAACTCAGATGTAGTCTCAGTAATTAATGCTGGTTTTAAACCAGTTTTTATTGACATAAATTTTGAAAATTTAGCTCTAAATGAAAATTTGGTAAAAAAAAAGATAAATAAAAATACATTTGCAATCTTCCTGACTCATGCAATGGGTTATATTGGTCTATCTAATAAATTTCTTAAGTTTATAAAAAATAAAAATATTTATTTAATCGAAGATGTTTGCGAGTCTCATGGTGCTAAATTAGGTTCAAAAAAAGCAGGCACGCTTGGAGAAATTTCAAATTTTTCATTTTATTATGGACACCATATGACAACTATTGAAGGTGGAATGATTTCAACCAATTCAAAGGAAGTAGACAGGTTGGCAAAAATGAAACGTGGACATGGATTGTTAAGAGACTCACAAGATAAATATTTCATTAGGAAAACAATTAAAAAATATAAAAATTTAAATAATGACTTTATTTTCAACACTGAGGGATTTAATTTTAGAAATACGGAAATAGCTGCAGTGTTAGGTATTGAACAATTAAAAAGGTTAAATAAAAGTATTAAAAAAAGAAATGAAAATCATAAATTATATCTAAAATT
Organism: Pelagibacterales bacterium SAG-MED30; assembly: GCA_014653775.1. Lineage (GTDB taxonomy): Bacteria > Pseudomonadota > Alphaproteobacteria > Pelagibacterales > Pelagibacteraceae > Pelagibacter. The sequence goes on along the minus strand of JACWEA010000059.1, from coordinate 103 downwards.
ATTAAGAGGAGACATATTCTTTAAAGATTTCAACTTAAAAGGCTCAAGTAATTATGGATTGCATTTAATACTTAAAAAGAAAAATTCAAAACTTTTCAAAAAA
>JACWEA010000058.1 GCA_014653775.1 Pelagibacterales bacterium SAG-MED30 | reverse complement strand
ATATTTTTTTTATTAATAAGGTTAAAATTATAACTAATGGCATTGGGAATAATCGTAAATTTTATCTTATTTTTATCAAAAAAATTGATCCAATAATGATCTACAAAATCTATATGCGTATTAAAATGTTTTTTAAAATTAGATGAAATTAGAATATGCATTTAATCAAGATATATTTTATTTTCCTTACAATTTAAAATTAATTTATTTTTTTCTATAATTTTATCAAAAGTTTCATCTCCAACACCAATTGCAGCTGGTATATTTAATTCATGACATCTTATAGACATATGAGAGTTAACACCTCCATACTTTGTAATTAAACCTTTAATTTTATGATTAAAAATCCAATCATATCCTGGATCAGCATTTTCAATTACAATAATTTTATTCTTAATTTTAGAGGTTTTTTGATTCTTGCTTAAAACAAATAATAACGACTCAATTTTTTTATCAGTGATAAAATTTGCTTTTGAAATTAAAATTGAAGCAATATAAAAATCTGACTTTGTTGTTATTAAATAAGGTAACTTGCAAATTTTTTGTTTGTGTTTTAAATTTGAAATATATCGATTTTTTTTAATTACCTGTTTTGAAGTAAAACTTTTTAAAATTTGATCAATTTTGTAATTATTCAAATCGTTTAATTTAATATTTTTTTCTTTAGCATAAAATTTAATTATTTCTAAAATATCACTAATTGACCTAGTAAATATAAATTTAGAATTTTCTCTTAATTTTATTGAGGAACTTATATAATTTATCAGTTGATCATAATTTATCGAAAGTTGATTCTTTTTTAAGAAAAAATTCATTTTTTTAATTTCCTTGGAAGTTAATAAATTATCGACCTTATTATTAAAATTTAAAATTAAATCCAGATTTCTGATCTCTCTAGGAAGGATTTTTTTATTTTGCCTTCCAATAGTAATATCATAAGTTCCAGGTCTTAAATGATAAAAGAGATTTAGAAATTCTGACTTCTCTTTTTTGTTTTTTAATTTAGAATATTTTAGGTAAGTCGTTGTAATAGTCTCAAGAGAAAGAATTATAAAGATGACCTAGAAGAATTAAAAATCGATGGTTCAAAAATTAAATCTTTAGGAAAGAAAGTATTTAACATAAGTGGTATAGACGGTAGATTTATTGGAATTACAAGATTTTCAAAAAATTATTTAAAATTTTTGCAAGAAGAGAAAATAA
>JACWEA010000057.1 GCA_014653775.1 Pelagibacterales bacterium SAG-MED30 | reverse complement strand
TTTTCTGTTTGTTTTTTTGTATAATACAAAAGGGGAGAAATATTTTCTTCCTTCATCCATATTTCTTTATAAGCTTTTGCTGTTTTTGAGGGTCTTAAATTTAAAATAAAAATATTTAATATAACTTTCCATATTATAGGATTTACTTCTATTACTCTTCTGTCAGATAAAAATTCTTTTAAATATTTTCTTATGTCTAACCAGCTTGTTGAGTCTGGGGTTCCTAGATTTATTATTAAAACTCCAGTTTTTCCAAAATTTATAGGGGGATGCTCTATATCTTTTTTCATTAATAATCTTTAACAGTTTTAACTAGATACTCCATCATTTCTGGGTTTGTTTCTGGTAATACTCCATGGCCCAGATTAAAAATATATGGGTGATCTTTAAAAATATCTAAATATTTGGTTGCTTCTTTTTTTATATTTTCTTTGTCTGTAAGTAAAACTTTTGGATCCATTCCACCTTGTACAGGTATGTTTATCTCTTTTTCTATTTTTATTGGATCAACTTCGTAATCAATGCAAATTGCATCAGGTTTTATAAAATCACAATATTTTTTATAATCCTTAATATTCCTTGGAAAACATATAACAGGTGTATTCAAAGATTGAATAAATTTTACTAAATTTAATGTTGGGTCATATATATAATATGGTAAATCCTTTTCTTCTAACAATCCTGCCCAACTATCAAATATTTGAATTACATTTGCACCACTCTCTATTTGATTTTTAATGTGAATTTTTAAAAATTTCTCAATAATTAACAAAACATTATTTATTAAATCTTTATTTTCAAAAAAATCTTTTTTTAATTGTTTTTTTGGAGATTGTTGATTTATCATATAAACTAATATGGTCCAAGGAGCACCGATAAATCCAATAGTATTTTTATTTTTTAAAATATTATTATTACTTATATTTTTTATAGCTTCATAAACTTGTTTAACTCTTTCAACAAAATCAGTTTCTTTCACTTTAGATATTTTATTTAAATCAAGTTGACCTAAAATAGGACCAAAATCTTTTTTGAATTCTACATTTTGATCTAAACCATAGGGCAACATTAATATGTCTGAAAAAATAATTGCTGCATCAAAATCAAATCTTTTTAATGGTTGAAGAGTAATTTCTGTAGATAAAGAAAATATAAAAAAAGAAGCAACCAAATATTTAGATATTTTTAAAGATCACCCATATATTTTTAAT
>JACWEA010000056.1 GCA_014653775.1 Pelagibacterales bacterium SAG-MED30 | reverse complement strand
TGGACTACTTAGTGGACCAATCATATTAAATATTGTTCTTTTTCCAATTTTTTTTCTAGTTGGTCCTACAAATCTCATTGCACTATGATAGTTAGGTGCAAACATAAAACTAAAATTATTTTTATTTATCTGATCTTCAATTTCTTTCGGTTCTAAATTTATATTAATATTCAATGCTTCCAAAACATCACCAGACCCACATTTTGAAGAAACTGCTTTATTTCCATGTTTTGCTACTTTTATACCCATGCTAGCTAGTAGTAATGCAGATGCTGTAGAAATATTAAGGGTGTTCATACCATCTCCACCTGTGCCACAAGTATCAATACAATTATCTACTTTTACTCTTTTGGATTTATCTCTTAGAACATAAACACCGCCAGCTATTTCTTCAGATGTTTCACCTTTATCAGATAGTAGTGTTAAAAAATCAAATATTTCTTGATCATTTGCTTTACCTTCCATCAATATTTCAAAAGCAGATATACTATCTTCAAAGGTCAAATTTTGTTTGTTCCTAATTTTATCAATATATTGTTTCATTAATTGTTAAATTTAATAAAGTTTTTTAAAATTTTTATTCCTAATTTAGTTTTAATACTTTCAGGATGGAATTGTACACCATGAATATTGAATTGTTTGTGCTGAATACCCATAATTATTCCATCTTCTGTTTCTGCTGTAATTTTTAAATCATTAGATAATGTTTTTTTATCAATTATCAGACTATGATATCTGGTAGCTTCAAAAGTACTTGGAAGATTTTTTAAGATTCCAGATCTTTTAGATTTTATTTTGCTTGTTTTTCCATGCATTAATTTTTTTGCTTGAACAATTTTTGATCCAAAAACTTGTCCAATTATTTGATGTCCTAGACATACACCGAGGAATGGTATTTCTTTATGAAGAGATTTTAAAATATTTATACAATTTCCAGATTGATTTGGATTTCCAGGCCCAGGAGAAATTACAATTTTATCATATTTTTTTTTAACAATTTCTTTTGAGTTAATTTTGTCATTTCTTACAACATCTACTTTTGTATTTAATGACGAGATATAATGATATAAATTAAATGTAAAACTATCATAATTGTCTATTAATAATATTTTCATTATCTTAAAGCGTGAATTAAAGCTTTTGCTTTATTAACTGTTTCTTCATATTCTTTTAAAGGTTTACTGTCAGCAACAATACCAGCACCAGCCTGAACATAAAATT
>JACWEA010000055.1 GCA_014653775.1 Pelagibacterales bacterium SAG-MED30 | reverse complement strand
TTTGGAAAAAAAAATGGGAAAAATTGTTTTATCAAGTAATCAAACTTTAATTTGGGATACACTTAAACAGATTGATTTTAAGAATCAAGTAGCAGGTTATGGTGAATTATTTAATAATTAGATTATGAATTTTACTAATGAGGAATACAAATTAAGATTAAAAAAAGTTCAAACTTCAATGCAAGAAAAAGGCATTGAGCTTTTAATCTCACAAGATCCATCAAACATGAATTACTTGACAGGTTATGATGCGTGGTCATTTTATTATGCTCAATGTGTAATAGTACATGCTAATGCAGATGAGCCAATTTGTTTTGTGAGAAATCAAGATGCAGGCGGTGCATATATTAAAACCTATTTAAAAAATGAAAATATTATTAAGTATCATGAGAAATACATTCATACTTGGCCACTACATCCATATGATGCTCTTGTAGATCTTATTAAAGAAAGAAAGTGGGATAAACTTTCAATTGGATTGGAAATGGATAGTCACTATTTCACAGCTTATTGTTATAAGAAAATTAAACAAGGTTTACCAAATGCAAAAATTTTAGATTGTGAACGGTTAGTTAATTGGGTTAGGGTTGTAAAATCTGATGCAGAAATAAAATTTATGAAAGCTGCAGCTAAAATTTCTCAACTAGGAATGAAAAAAGCTTTTGAAGCTATAACTCCTGGTATAAGACAATGCGAAGCAGTTTCAGAAATTTATACTACATTAATAAAAGGAACCCCTGAGTTTGGTGGAGACTATTCATCCATAGTCCCAATGATACCAACTGGAAAAGGCACATCTGCTTCACACTTAACGTGGTCAGAAGATAAATTTGTTGAGGGAGAAGCTACAATTATTGAATTATCAGGTGTTAATAAAAAATATCACTGCCCTATGGCTCGTACAATTCTACTTGGAAAACCAGATCAAAAAAAGGTTGATACAATGAAAAAAACTAATGAAGCACTTCAAGCTGGAATAGATTTAGTTAAAGCAGGAAATACCGCAGATGATGTAGCTCAAGCATTTTGGAAAATATTAGATAAATATGGAATAGAAAAAACTTCAAGAACAGGATATTCAATTGGTATTGGTTATCCACCTGATTGGGGAGAACACACTTTAAATATTTCAAAAGGTGATATGACAGTATTACAACCTAATGTTACCTTTCATATGATAGCTGTTATGCAATTTGGAAATTGGGGCGTAGAAGCTTCAGAGGCTATAAGAGTTACTGATAAAGGATCAGAACTATTTTGTAATTTTTCTAAAGAACTCCA
>JACWEA010000054.1 GCA_014653775.1 Pelagibacterales bacterium SAG-MED30 | reverse complement strand
TATTATTTTTCAATGCAGCTTTAGCTATTTTTGCTGCATTGTCATATCCGATGTGTGGAGCCAGTGCAGTTACTAACATTAAAGAGTTATCTAAATATTTTTTTATTTTAATCTTATCTGCTTTTATTCCTTTAATGCAATAAAGTGAAAAATTCTTACTACTATCTGCAAGCAAATCTATTGATTGTAAAATATTATGTGCAATTAATGGTTTAAAGACATTCAATTCAAAGTGCCCATGTGAACCAGCCATTGTAATACCATTATGATTTCCAATTACCTTCACACAAACCATAGTAACAGCCTCTGATTGAGTTGGATTTACTTTACCCGGCATTATTGATGACCCAGGTTCATTGGTAGGCAAAATAAGTTCACCGTAGCCTGCTCTTGGACCAGAACCTAGAAATCTAATATCATTTGCGATTTTCATTAAAGATACAGCTGTTGTATTTAAAGTACCTGAAAAATTGACTATTTCATCATGAGCAGCCAATGCTGCAAATTTATTTTTTGTCGGTTTAAATGGTAGTCTAGTAATTTTTTTAATTTCATTAATTATTTTTCTATCAAAGCCTTTTTTACTATTAATTCCAGTTCCAACTGCTGTACCACCTTGAGCTAAAAAATAAATTTCATTTAAAGCATTTTTTATCCTAGTTATACAATCTTGTATTTGAGATTGGTATCCAGAAAATTCTTGCCCTAAAGACAAAGGGGTTGCATCTTGCAAATGAGTTCTTCCAACTTTAATTATATTTTTAAATTGAGAGACTTTCTTTTTAAGTTCTTTATTTAATAATTCCAATGAGGGTAATAATTTATTTTTTGTTTCAATAGCTATAGCTATATGCATTGCAGTAGGAAATACATCATTCGTAGACTGAGATTTATTTACATGATCATTAGGGTGCACAGGTTTTTTAGAACCTTTTTTTCCACCTAGAATTTCAATTGCTCTATTAGCTATAACTTCGTTAACATTCATATTTGTTTGAGTCCCAGATCCCGTTTGCCAAACTTTTAAAGGAAAATGCTTATGTAATTTACCAGAAATTACTTCATTAGATGCTTTAATTATTGCTTTTGAAATATGAGGTAAAATTTGTTTATTTTTGACATGAACTATTGCAGCAGCCTTTTTAATTATTGCAATAGATTTAATTAAAACTGGTCTTACGAAAAATTCTTAAACAGAATAATTTAGATTATGCTCATGGAAGTGGTCATGGAGTGGGATTTTTTCTAAATGTTCATGAGGGACCTCAATCAATTTCAAAAATAAATAAAGTC
>JACWEA010000053.1 GCA_014653775.1 Pelagibacterales bacterium SAG-MED30 | reverse complement strand
ATTTATTTTAATTCTAACGCTGGAAAAATAGTTAATAAAAAAATTGAATCAGAAACTCAAAAAATAAAAAATGAATTATCTGATTATAAGAAAAAAATTCAAGATGAAAATGATAAGTTAGTTAATCAAAAAAACATTTTATCTCAAGAAGAACTACAAAAAAAATCTATTGAATTAAAAAAACAAATAAGAGAATATGATGAAATAATATCAAAAAAAAAATAAACAACTTATAAAATATAGAAATGCAACTAAAAATGAGTTTACAAAAAAATTATCTAAGATAGTTCAAGAATATGCATCAAATAATTCAATAGCAATGATTATAAAAAAAGACAATATTTTAATTGGTAAAAATGATTTAGATATTACTGAAGAAATGTTAAATTTATTTAATAAAGATATTAAATCTATTGAAGCTAATTAATGAAATTAAATAAAAAAGAAATTGTCGATCTTCTTCCTCATAGAGAACCTATGTTATTAATTGATGAATTGATTGATATTAAGAAACTACACTCTGCTAAAGCAATAATGAACGTTAAAGAAGATGCTTTTTATGTAAATGGTCATTTTCCTGATAACCCAGTTATGCCAGGTGTTTTTATTGTAGAGGCTTTTGGACAAGCAGCAGCTGCATTAACTGCTCATGGTATAGATAAGAAAGAATATGAAAATAAATTAGTTTTTTTAATGAGTGTTGAGAAAGCAAGATTTAGAAACCCAGTTATACCAAATTGTAGACTAGAATTGAATATAGAAGCAATTAGATCACATGGAAGGGTATGGAAATACAAAGGCGAAGCTTTTGTTGAGGGAAAAAAAATGGCTGATGCTCAATGGTCAGCTACTATTGTAGACAGAAAATAATTAGTAATAATAGTTGATACTAAGAATATCGAAAATTTTGATAGATATTCTTTAATGTTAAATCCTTTTTTTAAAAATTTTGGTCCTTTCAATATAGAAAAATTATTATTAAAAGCGGATATCAAAAATATTGAAAATTTTAAAAAAGATAAAGTTTATAATGTCTCCGATTTAATAAGTGCTTCTAATAAAGACTTAACTTTTTTCCACTCCAAAAATTATTCTTTATTAGCATCAGAAACAAAGGCTTCTTATTGTGTAACTTTAGAAAACCTGTCCCAGTTTTTACCCAAAACTTGTAAAAAGATAATTGTTAAAAATGTTTTATTATCTATGGCAAAAATTACAAAAGAATTTTATCCAGAATCAATTGTTGATGATTTTGATAAGACTGCAAACGATATCTCTAAATCTTCTTTCAAG
>JACWEA010000052.1 GCA_014653775.1 Pelagibacterales bacterium SAG-MED30 | reverse complement strand
GTTTAAAAAATTTTCAGGGAGTACAAAGAAGATTTAATAAGATTTTCACTTATAATGGTATTGATTTTTATGATGATTATGCACATCATCCTACTGAAATAAAATTTGTACTTGAAGGAGTTAAGAAAGTTTACAACAAACATGATAAAGTTTGTATTTTTCAACCTCATAGAATTTCAAGATTAAAAGATCTAAAAAAAGAATTCACTTATGCTTTTAAAGATGCAGATTTAGTTATTTTATGCCCAATATTTACAGCGGGAGAAAAAATAAAATTAGGTTTTAGTTATCAAAGTTTTGCAAAAGAAATTGTAAGAAACTCTAAAGTGAAATTATTTATGGTTGAAAATTATATTCAATTAGCAAAATTCTTAAAAGAGAATATGTATGGAAAAAAAATTGTAGTTGGTATGGGAGCTGGTTCAATTTCTAATTGGATGAGAGATCTATCAAACTTAATGTAATGCAAATAGATAAATTAAAGAAATTATTTGAAAATTTTGAAACTCAAGTTGTTTTTAATCAAGATTTAAAGAAGAAAAATTGGTTTAATATTGGAGGAAAAGCAAAAATCTTTTACAAGGCAGAAAATTTAAAAGATTTAGTTAAATTTCTCAAAACTTTGAATAATTTAGAAAACATATTTGTCATTGGAGCTGGCTCAAATATATTGATAACTGATGAAGTTTATGATGGTGTTGTAATTAAACTCGGTAAAAACTTTAATAGGTTATCTGCTTTAGGAGAAGATATTATAATTTCAGGTACTGCTGTTTTGGATAAAAATTTAGCACAATATGCATGTGAAAACAGTTTAAGTGGTTTTGAATTTTTATCTTGTATTCCAGGCACAATTGGTGGAGCAATAAAAATGAATGCTGGTTGTTTTGGTAGTGAAATTGAAAATATCTTAATATCAGTACAGGCAATTGATAAACATGGAAATATTTCAACAATTTCAGCAAATAAAATTAATTTTGAGTATAGAAATAATAACTTGTCAGATGATTTAATATTTTTAAGTGCATCTTTTAGAGGAATAAAAAAAAACTCAAAAAAAATAAAGGAAGAAATGTTAAGATTAAAAACTCAAAAAGATATTAAGCAACCAACAAAAATAAAAACTAGTGGTAGTACTTTTAAGAATCCAATTAAACAAACTGACAAAAAAGTTTGGGAATTAATTAGAGAATCTGTTTCATTAGATACTGAATTTGGAGATGCATGTATATCTCAAAAACATGCAAATTTTTTTGTTAATAAAGGAAATGCAACATTTAATGACATGAAAAAATTAATAGATTTTGTTTCAGAAA
>JACWEA010000051.1 GCA_014653775.1 Pelagibacterales bacterium SAG-MED30 | reverse complement strand
TGATGAAGTAAAAATAAATTCTTTAATTTCAAAATTTGAATTAGATCCAATTAGAGATATTAAATCAGATTTTTTATCTGGTGGTCAAAAGAAAAAATTAGTAATTGCCCTAGCATTAATTTCTGATCCAAAAATTCTGCTACTTGATGAGCCATTCGCTGCTTTAGACGTGATGACAATTAAGACACTTCAAGAAATAATTGTAGATTTACAAAGTAGTAAAAATATATCTGTAATTATGTGTGACCATCAAGCAAGAGATTTATTGGCGTGTGTAGATACTGCAGCAATAATTCATAATGGAAAGGTAGTTGCTCAAGGTACACCAACTAACTTAATTCAAAATATAGATGCCAAAAAAGCATATTTTGGAGAGTCTTTTAAGATTAGTTAATTTAAGAATTTAATGTCAAGCAGAATTAAAATAAATAATATTATAGAGCCATTTAATAAAATTTTAGAAATCGAAGGTGACAAAAGCCTAAGTATTCGATTTGCTTTACTAGCCAGCCAAAGTGATAAAAAATCAAAAGCTACTAATCTTTTAAAATCTGAAGATGTATTATCTACACTTAATTGCTTAAGAAAACTTGGCGTAAAAATAAAATTTAAAAAAAAAATATGTGAAATTAATGGATTAGGTCTCAATGGATATAAGTATAAAAAAAATATCACCCTTAATGCAGGTAATTCAGGAACTCTTGCAAGATTAATAATGGGTTTATTAATTCACACTAAGAATGAGATTAAAATAATAGGTGATAAAAGTTTATCTAAGAGAGATTTTTATAGAATAACTAAACCTTTGAATAAATTTGGTGCAAAGTTTAAAACTAATTCTGGAAAATTACCAATAATTATAAAAGGCACAGATTTTCCAAAATCAATCAAATATGTTGAAAGCAAAGGTTCTGCACAAATTAAAAGTAGTATAATGCTTGCAGCATTAAATACAAATGGTAAGACAATTATTAAAGCTAAAAAAAGTCGTAATCATTCAGAACTAATTTTTAAACATTTAAAATTACCAATTAAAATAAAGAAAACAAAAAATTTCGATATAATCGAAATTGAAGGTAAAAAAACAATTAAACCTTTAAATTACAATATACCCTCAGATATAAGTTCTAGTGCTTTTTTTATAGTTTTAACAGCATTAGCCAATAACTCGAAGTTAAAAATAAAGAATGTAAATATTAACCCATCTAGAATAGGTGTTTTAATAATCTTAAAAATGATGGGTGTCAAAATTCTTCAAGAGAATAAAAGAGTTTATAAAGGAGAAAAAATTGCTGATTTAATAATCAAAAGTTCAAAAAAAATTAAACCAATAAATTGTCCAACAAAACTTAATAGTGCTACAATTGA
>JACWEA010000050.1 GCA_014653775.1 Pelagibacterales bacterium SAG-MED30 | reverse complement strand
CCTGAGAATTTTTTAAACCTTTCTTAATTTTTTGTATTGGTATTCCAACTGATAATGCTACACCTAATGCCCCAACAGAATTTCTTATATTGTGAATGCCAAGTAAAGGAATTTTAATATTTTTGATATTTAGAGTTTTTTTATTTGGAAGATTAATTTGAATATCAAATTCTGAAAAAGATTTAAATTGTTTTATATTTTTTATTCTAAAATTAGAATTAGATCTCACACCATATGTAAAATAATTTTTATTTTTAATTTTTTTGATTAATTCTCTATTGATCTTATCATCAATACAAATAAAAGATTTTCCAAATGATGGTGTTTTTTTAATAAATTCTAAAAAATATTTTTTTAAATCATCAATCGATTTATAAAAATCCATGTGTTCTCGATCTGTGTTAGTAATTATTGAGTAAGTTGGTAAAATATGAGCAAAACTTCCGTCAGACTCATCAGCTTCTAAAATAGACCAATCACTTTTTCCTAACTTAGCAGTATTTTTAATAGAGTTAATCACACCGCCATTAATTATTGTAGGGTCTAATTTAGTTTCTTGAAAAATAGAAGTAATTAAAGAAGTCGTTGTAGTTTTTCCATGTGAACCAACTACAACAATATTTTTTAATAAAGAAACTATACTTGCTAACATTTTTCCTCTTTTAATTATTGGAATTTTTTTTTTCTTAGCTTCTATAAATTCTGGATTATTTTTTTTTATTGCAGATGAAACAACTACTATTGTAGCATTTTTTAAATTTTGTTTCGAATGCCCTAAAAAAATTTTTATTTTTTCTTTTTTTAATCTTTCTACATTTTTATTATTTGAAATATCACTTCCTTGGACTTTAAATCCTTTTCTTTTCATTATTAACGAAAGACCACTCATCCCTATACCTCCTATTCCAACGAAATGGACTGTTTCTTTTTTAGCTAATTCAATTTTCATTTATAATTTTATTTATTTTCTGATTTATATCATTCCATGAATTTTGATAATTTAATTTTTTTAAGTTCTCTTTTTTATTAATATACTCTGACTTATCTTTTACTATTTTTAATAATAAATTTGTTATTTTTTCATAATTCAAATTTTTTTGATTTAAAATCCAACAACATCCAGCTTTTTCATAAAATTTAGCATTAACCATTTGATGGTCATCTTTTGCAGTCGGTAAAGGAATTACTATAAAAGGTTTATTCATGAATGAAATTTCTGCTAATGAGTTTGCGCCAGCTCTAGAAATACATAAATCTGACTCATTAATTAATTCAATAAAGTTTTTTTCAAAATTAAAAATTTTATTTTCTATTTTGTTTTGATTATAAAAATTTCTTAAATTTTCAATATTTTTAATACTAGTTTGTTGAATAACTTTTAGG
>JACWEA010000005.1 GCA_014653775.1 Pelagibacterales bacterium SAG-MED30 | reverse complement strand
CCTGCAACGGTAAAACAAAAAATGTTAAGTCCGAGTACCATCCAGTATAGTCCGCTGTTGAATGAGGGCCAGGAAAAGTCTAGTTCTACAATTTTAAATTAACATCGGCATTAAATAAATTAATTCCAATATTTGGAATTTAAGGAAAAGATTTTTATTGTGATGTTAAGAACATTAGTATTTTTATACTTTATTCTATTTTCAACTTCTATTTTTTCTAAAGAAATACCAATAATTGTAATTTCTGCAGGAAAATCTCCTCAATCTTATAGCTCTGTTGGAAGTCAAGTTACTGTTATTGACTCTGAAGATATAAATAAATCCTCAGACACATTTTTAACCGATCTTTTAAACAATGAATCACAAGGTATGAATATTTTTCAATTAGGCGGTACTGGAACTAATACAGGAATTCAAATGCGAGGTTTACCGAAACGTTACTCTACTATTTATATAGATGGTGTAAAAATGTATGATCCATCAACTCCTGATAATTCATTTTATTCTGAAGGTTTATTTAAAGATAGCATTGAAAGAATTGAAATTTTAAAAGGTAGCCAAAGTTCATTGTATGGTAATGGTGCTGTAGGTGGAACAATCAATATTTTTACTAAAAAAGGAAAATTAGGCAATCACCAAAACGCTATAGCAAGAATTGGTGAAAATAATTCACAAGATTTTTTTTATTCAATTGATGGAGCTAATGAAAAACAAAATTATTTTGTTGGATTTAATTATTATAAAACAGATGGAATATCAGCTATGAATAATGATAGTGAAAAAGATCCATACGAAAACAACAGTTTAAACGCAAATTATGGTTATAAAATTTCTGAAAATAATACTATTGAAAATTATTTAACTCTTAAAGATAGTTACTTGAAATATGACGAACCTACAAATGGAAGAGATGATACAAAAAATTCATCAGATAACTTCGAGGCTCATTACATTTTAAAATTAATAAACACAAATAATAAGTTTAAAAATACTTTTAGTTTTAATAAATCTGCATCATCAAGAATGGTAACAAAATACAATTCTAGAGAAAATACTTATGAGGGTTTTAAAAATATGTTTACTTATTTGGGAGAATATAACTTTAATTTAGATAATAAAATAATTTATGGAATAGATTCAGAGTTCTTTAAAGCAAAGTACCCTACAGATCCAGGTATTAACAAAACACACGATGAAGAGATTCATTCTCAATATATTGATTATCAATTTAGACCATATGAAAATTTATACGCAACCATTGGAGGAAGGAATGATAGACATACTCTTTCTGGTGATGAGCAATCATATAGAGTTTCTGGGGCTTATAACTTAGACAATAATAGTAAAATTAGAACTTCTTATGGAACTGGCTTTCTATTTCCTGCAATATATGAATCTGGTGAATATGCCTGGACAAATCAAAATGGAGAAAGCATTCATGCGGAAAAAACCACAAGTTTTGATATTGGTTATGAAACTTATTTAGACTCTTTAAATCTTAATTTAAATGTTACTTACTTTGATATTCTTGTGGAAGATCCTATTATGGGATCAAATATTACTAACTTTCAAGATAATGTACCTGGTGCAGAAAATACAAGTAAAGGGATAGAACTAGCTTCTAACTGGAATAATAATGATAAGTTGAATATTGGTTTTAATTATACTTTTACAAAAAGTTATTCTGGTATGGACTGTGATAAACCAGAAAAAGATATGTGGGGATACACTTCTTGTCTAGACTCAGGACATGGTTGGCTTGAAAGTGCAATGGTTCGTATTCCAATCCATGCATTAAGCTCAAAAATCAATTATCAGTTCAACAGAAATTGGGATAGCTCATTATTTTTTACATATAGAGGTCGGACAAGAGATTATGCCGGGACTGACTATGATTTTAAAGATCAAATTCTTGATGAATATTTTTTAGTTGATCTAAAAAGTACTTATAAAATTTATGATAATTATAATCTTAATTTTTCTATTAAAAATTTATTTGATAAACATTACGAACATGCATTTCTGTATTCTGGACAACCCAGAGCAATGAATATTGGTTTAAAAATTGCTTATTAATGGAAACTATTTATAGCTAAATAAGATTAGTCTTAAGATCTTGTAATTAACAATACATTAGATAAAATATATATTGTGAAATACTTAAAAATTTCTATTGGAATATTTTTAGCATTAGCTGCGAGTAGATTTATTCCTCACCCACCAAACTTTACTAGTTTATTAGCTTTAAGTTTCTACGTGCCAGCAATACTAGGTCTTAGATATATCCCTGCACTCATTCTAAGTTTTGCTATAACAGATTTATTTATTGGCCTTCATGGATTAACTTTATTTACGTGGGGAAGTGTAATTTTTATAGGATTAATATCTAGATTTTTCTTAACTAATACAAAAAATAGAATTTTTGGATGTTTACTAGGAGTGGTTATTTTTTTTATAGTAACAAATTTTGGTGTTTGGTCTCTTGGATCTTATGGTTATACTTTAAATGGTTTAATAACTTGCTATATATTAGCTTTACCCTTTTTAGGAAATACTCTTGTTTCGACAATAATCTTTTCAAGTATAATTGAAATTTTAATCAAAAGAAAAATGTATATTAAACAGCTTTTTAGTCGTGTAGGTCTGAAGCAGTAACAGTAGGTCTATAATTACTATCAAACTCTTTTCCTAGTTTAGCCATCATAGCATTACCCACTTCATTATCTTGTTCTGCAATTTTAATTTCTGGCCATCTTTCTTTTGGGAATTTAGTATAAAAACTAAAAGTTCTAGCCAAACCATGGATTTCATTTGCTGAAATAGTAGGCATTGTTAAGAGACTTTCATTAGTAATTGAAGATGTACATATTAGATCATCTTTAATATAACCTTTTTGAACTGCAAGTTCTCTTAATGGCGTGCCATGAAAAGGTGCAAAAATAAATGCACCAGTGGCATCAACATTATCAGGTAATTTTCTAACAAAATTTATTGTATCAAATATTAAATCTCTTGTTTCATCTGGCATACCAATAATACTATTGGCACATGAATTATACTTGTGCTCAGCAGCAATTTCAAAAGCTCTTATCTGAACATCGTCTTTAACATTCCTTTTAAGATAACTTCTTCTATAATCATAATTTCCATGTTCAATTCCAATATTCATTCTTAACATATTCATTTCTTCTAATCCTGCTGCCCTGTGCTCAGTTATTGTCTCTGCGCGTGTGTTCATCCAAAAAGGTATTTTGTAATCAGAATATAATTCTTTTAGTTCATCAAATTCTTTATTTGACATTGCTAAAAATGTGTCCACGACAAAATAAATTAAATTTGGATCATATTTTTTAACTAAAAAATCTAATTCTTTTTTCAATCTACTCATACTTTTTTTTCTATGAAATCTTCCACCTGTCTCAGCTTTATATTCAACGTTATTTGATGGTGA
Source organism: Pelagibacterales bacterium SAG-MED30 (assembly GCA_014653775.1). Lineage (GTDB taxonomy): Bacteria > Pseudomonadota > Alphaproteobacteria > Pelagibacterales > Pelagibacteraceae > Pelagibacter. The sequence goes on along the minus strand of JACWEA010000005.1, from coordinate 57,763 downwards.
ATTACAAAAAGTACAAGTGTAAGGACATCCTCTTTGTGTCTCTAATCCAACTGCTCTCCATATCTCACCTTGCATTGGTCTGTACAAACTGCCTTTTTCGAACAAATCCCAGTCAGGTATTGGCACAGTATCTAAATCTATCGGCGCTCGCATTCCATTTTTGTAAATATTTCCCTCTCCTTTAACTGTAAAATTTTTGATTTGATCAATTCGTTCTCCCGAACTTAGAGCATTAGCCATTTCAACTACAGCTCCTTCACCCTCACCTCTACAAACATAATCAACAAGATCATTTTTAATTACTTTATCAGATGCATAAGTTGCAAATACACCTCCAAAAAGAGTTTTAAATTTTCTATCTTTCTCAGGGATTGAGTTAAGCAAATTTATTGCTAAAAAATAAGTACTTTCTAAAACTGAAACTAGTATCAAGTCAGGTTGAAAAGTCGAAATTTTATTTTTAAAATCTTTTTCAATACCAATTTTGGGTGCAATACCTTTTCCTTGCCAAATTTTATCATCAAATTTTCTAACATTTCTATTAATAACTTTTTCCGCATTGGTATTTTTACCAATACCTTGTTCTTCAATGTCAGCATCTAAATAGTAAGTACAATCAAAAAGATCTAGGGTGTATCCTTCTCTTTTAAGTAAGGCTGTAAATATTCCCACTGATTGAGGCATAAGTGCGCTCATATGTAGATTTGGATAGAAAATTAAAATTTTAAAATCCTTTTTTTTTCTAGCAGTAAATGGCGACTTTAGCATTCTAGATCATTTATAATAAACTCCTTATAAAAGCAATTTAAAAAATCGTCATTTATAGAGAATTTAGATATTTAAAACTAGATTTGTTTTTTTAAGCGTAAACTGAAGACGATTTTATTTTATAACGTGAGGGAGTGATCGAAATTAATTCAGATCTTTTTTTTGAGGAAAAATAGATTCTTAATGTCTCATCCATCTCGTGGCGTCTTGGATTTTCCATTGGATAGCCATCTAAACCTGAAACAAATATTTTTTTTGCTTTACCGCTATTAGCTATAGATAAAGCATAAACTATTGTTAATGAATTTGGTGCAATTGAAGATGTTTTTCCAAAAGAAAACTTTCCAGTTTTAACCTCTAGTCCATAATTATATGTTTTTAAATTTTTGAATTTTTCCTTTTGATGAATTGGTAATCTATCAAGTGGTAAAGCTAAAGGTTGAGTTATCTTTTTAAAAATATTAATATCAGACATTACTCTTAATGTATGACAACAAACCCTTAAATTAATAAGTTTTTCATTTATTGTTTTTTGAGTATTTAGAGCAATTACAAAAGGTTTTTTTTTCTCAATAAAGTTTTCTATTGCTTTTGAATGTTTGTGAGAACTAGGCCCAGATCCAATTATCAGAACATCTCTACCTTTTATTAATTGATATGGATTCCAAGTACCAGAGGTTTTTCCTTGATATAAATTATTACCTACTTCAATTAGATTTTTATTAAAATTTTTTCCATCACCCTTTTTCAAATTGTCAATAGCTGATAAAAGTTCTAATGGTTCTAATTTTAATTCAGTTATCATACTTTGAATAAATGTTGGATGAATTTTATGTTGGCCGGCTAAATAATAATATGGATTAGTACCCCATTTATATTTAGCTTTCATTGGATTAAATCTTTGTTCAATAAGTTTGAGCAGTAAAGAAATATCGGAATTTTTTTTCAAATATTTCGAAAATTGCAAAAGGGCAAACTCTGTCTGTATATTACCAGCTCCCCTTCCCATTCCTGTGACTGTGCTATCTATCCAATTTATACCATTATTAAATGCTGCTACTCCATTTATTAATGCCCTACTCATATTATCGTGTGCATGAAAACCTATTTCTTTTTTCCAATTTTTTTTAATCAAATTTGAAATACGAACAATATCTTGTGGTTCTAAATTACCTAAGCTATCTGCAAAGTAAAATACATCTAATTTTGATTTAGCAACTAATTTTGTAATCCGGTCAATTTCAGAATTATTTATTTCAGAAATTTGCATAAGATTTATAGCAGTTAATATTTTTTTTTTATTAAGTTGGTTACATAAAGGAACAATTTTTGAAACTTCACTTGCATGACAGGCAAATCGAATAAAAGATATTTTCTTTTTTTTTGATAGTTCAAAAAAATTTTTATTTATTTCAGATTTTGATAAATTATTTGAAATTATATCTTTTGCATTAATCATAATTCCAATTTTTAAATTTTTTGGAATATTTAATGTTTCTAAAAAAAATGGTGTTGTATAGGCGCATGGTCCTAAATAAATATCTTTTTTAAAAAATCTAAAACCTAGCTCAACGTGTTCAACTTTTGCAGCTGACATGGCCTCAAGATAATCTTCTATAAGTTCTTTTGAAAAGTCCCAATTATTGTAATAACCACCATCTCTCAATGTACAGTCTAAAATTTTTAATTCATTTTTACTCATAATCAGGATATAATATTACTATAACTTATCAGATATTTTTTAAATTATTAAGTATCACAAATTACGAAAAAATTAAAAATTTTTTATGAATAATTACTCTGAAAAATTTGAGAAAATGAGAATTGCGGGAAATTTAGCTGCAAGAACTCTGGACATGTTAACTGAAAACGTTAAAGAGGGTGTATCAACCGATTACATTGATAAATTAGGTTATGAATTTATAAGAGATCATGGTGGATATTCAGCTCCCCTTTTTTATAGAGGTTTTAAAAAATCTTTATGTACATCTTTAAATCATGTTGTTTGTCATGGGATTCCTTCTGAAAATAGAATTTTAGTAGAAGGAGATGCTATAAATGTTGATGTTACTGCAATTATAAATGAACATTATGGGGACACTAGCAGAATGTTTTGTGTTGGAAAAACCTCAGTGAAACTAAAAAATCTTGTAGATGCTACTTATGAGTCTATGATGAGAGCAATTAAAATTTTAAAACCTGGAATTAAACTTGGCGATATAGGATATGAAATACAATCTTATATAGAAGAAAAAGGTTTTTCTGTAGTAAGGGATTTTTGTGGACATGGAATTAGCAATACATTTCATGAACCTCCAAATATATTACACTATGGAAGTAAAAATACTGGCATGGAATTAATACCTGGAATGACTTTTACTATTGAACCGATGATCAACGAAGGAAAATTTGCTACAAAAATGCTTGATGACGGATGGACTGCGGTTACAAAAGATAAATCTTTATCTGCACAATTTGAACATACATTAGGAATTACAGAAAATGGTTATGAAATATTCACAGAATCTGCTAAAGGATATTCAAAGCCTCCTTACTTATAATTGATGATAAAAAGATACTCTCGAAAAGAATTAACTGATATTTGGTCAGAAGAAAATAAATACAAAATTTGGCTAGATATAGAAATTGCTGCAGCCCAAGCTATGGAAAAACTTGGCCAAATCCCGAAAGGAGTCTCTTCTACTGTTAGAAAAAAAGCTAAAATAAATGTAAAAAGAATTCAGCAAATTGAAACACAGGTAAAACATGATGTTATTGCTTTTTTAACGTCTGTCACAGAAAAAGCTGGAATAAAAGCAAGATATCTTCACCTAGGAATGACTTCTTCAGATGTTTTGGATACAAGTTTTAATATTCAGTTAGTTCAATCGGGCAAAATAATTCTTAAGGATTTGGATCAAATCTTAAAAGTAATTAAAAAAAAGGCAAAAAAATATAAATTTACTCCATGTATTGGAAGAAGCCATGGTATACATGCAGAACCTATCACTTTTGGTTTAAAGCTAGCTTCTTTTTATGAGGAATTTAAAAGAAATAGAAAAAGATTAGTTAATGCTATTGATGAGGTATCCACTTGTGCAATATCAGGTGCTGTTGGAACTTTTGCAAATATTAATCCAAACGTTGAAAAACATGTTGCAAAAAAACTTGGTTTAAAAATAGAGCCTATTTCAACCCAAATTATCCCAAGAGACCGTCATGCATTTTATTTTTCAATATTAGGAATTATAGCTGGTTCTATTGAAAGAATTGCTACTGAAATTAGACATTTACAAAGAACTGAAGTTTATGAAATTCAAGAATACTTCTCCAAAAATCAAAAAGGCTCTTCAGCTATGCCACATAAAAAAAATCCAATTTTAAGTGAAAATTTAACTGGACTTGCGAGGTTAGTTAGAAGCAACGTAATACCAGCTTTGGAAAATATTGCTTTATGGCATGAAAGAGATATTTCTCACTCAAGTGTAGAAAGAAATATAGGTCCTGACGCTAATATAACTTTAGATTTTGCGTTAGTAAGATTAACAAATATTTTAGATAATATGATTGTTTATCCAAAAAAAATGCTAGAAAATTTGAATATTACAAAAGGTTTAATTTTTTCTCAGGAACTAATGCTAGAGCTTACCAAATCTGGGTTGAGTAGAGAAAAGTCTTATAAAATGGTTCAAAGTTATGCGAAAAAATGTTTTGCTGAAAACTTGGATTTGTTTAATGTAATTCAATCTGACAAATATATAATGAGTAATATTTCGCCAAAAAAATTAAGATCAATTTTTAGTTATTCTAAACATTTTAAAAATGTAAACCTAATCTTCAGAAGAGTTTTGAAATAATGAAAAAAGGTAAAAAACTTTATGAAGGTAAAGCTAAAATTATATACGCTACAACTGATAAGAATTTAGTCATTCAATACTTTAAGGATGATGCAACAGCATTTAATAATCAAAAAAAAAGTATTATTGAGGGTAAAGGAGTTTTAAACAATAGAATTTCAGAATATATTCTTTCAAATTTATCTCAAATAGGAATTAAAAATCATTTAATCAAAAGACTTAATATGAGAGAGCAAGTTATTAAACTAGTCGAAATCATACCTATTGAATTCATTGTTAGAAATGTAGCTACAGGATCTATTACAAAAAGATTAGGTATTGAAGACGGAACCGTCCTTAAAGAGCCTTTAATTGAGTATTGTTTAAAAAATGATGCTCTAGGAGATCCGTTAATATCTGAAGAGCATATTTATGCTTTTGAATGGGCAAACAAAAATGAAATAGAAAAAGTTAAAAAAATGATTTTAAGAATAAATGATTTCATGATTGGAATGTTTAGAGGAATTGGAATTAAACTAATTGATTTTAAATTAGAGTTTGGACGAGTAAAGAATAATGGAAAAAATGAAATTATACTTGCAGATGAAATTAGTCCTGACACATGTAGATTATGGGATTCACTTACTGACAAAAAACTTGATAAAGATAGATTTAGAAAAGATCTTGGAGATTTAATTCCTGCTTATACGGAAGTTGCTAAAAGATTGGGTATTTTACATGAACAATCTAATGTAACTGCAGTTAATGTAACAAAATTATCATCTGTTAAAAAAAAGAGTAAATGAAGATATCTGCAGTTATAACTCTAAAAAAAGATGTGTTGGACCCTCAGGGTAAAGTAATTCATCAGGCTTTAGATGGTATGGGATTTAAAGATGTAAATGAAATCAGACAAGGAAAATATTTTGAAATCGATGTTAAAGAAAATGATCCAAAAAAAGCTAAGGGATTGGTTGAAGATATGTGTAAAAAACTTTTAGCTAATCTTGTCATAGAAAATTATAAAATTATTGAAACACAATAATTAATGAAATCTTCAGTAATAACCTTTCCTGGTTCAAATTGTGATAGAGATATGGATGTTGCTTTGAAAAAATTTGGATTTAAAAATAAGATGATCTGGCATAATGATAATGAATTACCAAAAAGTGATTTGGTAGTATTGCCAGGTGGTTTTTCTTATGGTGACTATCTAAGATGTGGAAGCATGGCTTCAAAATCAAAAATAATGCAATCAGTAATCAATTTTGCAAAATCAGGTGGATTAGTAATGGGAATTTGTAATGGTTTTCAAATATTAGTGGAAACAGGCTTAGTTCCAGGAGTTTTGTTAAGAAATAAATATTTAGAATTTATCTGCAAAAATGTTTTTGTAAAATTAGATAATAAAGAAAATCTCTATTTTAAAAATCTGGATAAAGATATTTTTGAGTTACATATAGCTCATAATGAAGGAAACTATTTTTGTACAAAAGACCAACTTAAAGAAATTCAGGACAATAATCAAATAGCTATTTATTATTGTAATAAAAGTGGTGAGACTGAAGAGCAATATAATCCTAATGGATCAATAAAAAATATTGCTGGTATTTTTAATAAAGAAAAAAATGTTTTAGGAATGATGCCTCATCCAGAGAGAATGATAGACCAAAGTTTGTCAGGAGAAGATGGTTCTTTATTTTTTAAAAATTTAATAAATAATATCAAATAATGGAAGTAAACCAAAAAGTGGCTGAAGACCATGGTCTTAAATCAGATGAATATAAGAAAATTTGTGATCTTTTAAAAAGAACTCCAAATATTACAGAACTTGGAATATTTTCAGCAATGTGGAATGAACATTGTTCTTATAAATCTTCTAGACTTCATTTAAAAAAATTACCTACTAAAGGAAAAAAAGTTATTCAAGGACCAGGTGAAAATGCTGGGGTAATTGATATTGAAGATGGAGATGCAATAGTATTTAAAATTGAGAGCCATAATCATCCATCATTTATAGAACCTTATCAAGGTGCTGCTACAGGTGTAGGTGGAATTATGAGAGATGTATTTACAATGGGAGCAAGACCCATCGCTAACTTAAATTCAATACATTTTGGATCTCCACAACATAAAAAAACTAAAAATCTTTTAAGAGGAGTGGTTCATGGAATTGGAGGCTATGGAAATTGTATGGGTGTACCCACAATCGCGGGTCAAACATCTTTTGATAGTTCGTATAATGGAAATATTTTAGTTAATGCAATGACTTTAGGATTAGTTAAAAAAAATAAGATATTTTATTCAAAAGCCACAGGTTTGAACAAACCCGTAATTTATGTTGGGTCTAAAACAGGTAGAGACGGTATCCATGGAGCTAGTATGGCATCAGCTAGTTTTGATGAAAAAATTGAAGAAAAAAAACCTACTGTCCAAGTTGGTGATCCTTTTACTGAAAAACTTCTTCTTGAGGCCTGTTTAGAGCTTATGTCAGGTGACTCAATCATTGCTATTCAAGATATGGGAGCGGCTGGTCTTACTTCTTCTAGTATTGAAATGGCGTCCAAAGGAAATTTAGGAATCGAAATTAATTTGAATAAAATTCCGTGCAGAGAAACAAAAATGACACCTTACGAAATTATGCTTTCCGAAAGTCAAGAAAGAATGTTGATTATTTTAGAAAATGGTAAGGAAGAATTAGCAAAAAAAATATTTGATAAATGGAATTTAGATTTTGCAGTGATTGGTAAAACAACAAATTCAAAAAAAATCGAATTATTTTTTAATAATGAACAGGTAGCAAATATTCCTGTCAACACATTGGTAGAAAACTCTCCTTTGTATGACCGAGAATGGAAAAAATCAAAATTACCAAAAAAAAATAAAATTAAAAATGAAACTTTCAGTAAATTAAAAATAAAAGATGTTTTAAAGAAAATTTTATCTAATCAAAATATATGCAGTAAAGAATGGATTTGGCAACAATATGATCATACAGTAATGGGAGATACCATTCAAAAACCTGGAGGAGACTCTGGTGTAGTAAGAATACATGGAACAGATAAAGCAGTTGCTGCATCAGTTGACTCTTCTGCTGTATATTGCTGGGCTCATCCATTAACTGGTGGAAAACAAGTGGTAGCAGAAAGCTGGAGAAATTTAATTTCTGTAGGAGCCACACCAATTGCGATAACTAATTGTCTTAACTTTGGAAGTCCAGAAAATAAAGATAATATGGGTGAATTTGTTGAATGTGTTCAAGGAATTGGGGAAGCAAGTAAATATTTAGATTTTCCAGTGGTCTCAGGAAATGTATCTTTTTATAATCAAACAAAAGAAGCTGGAATAAAACCTACTCCTTCAATAGGAGGAGTTGGTTTAATTAAAGATTATAAAAAAATGATCTCAATGGATTTTAAAGAAATTGATAACTTAGTTTTGTCCATTGGAAAAACAGAAGGTCATATTGATCAAAGCATATTTGCTAGAACAATACTAGATGAAAAAAATGGTCCACCACCTGAAGTTAATTTATTTAATGAAAAGAATAATGGAGAGTCTTTATTAAGCTTAATTGAAAAAAATTATATTAAAAGTGCACATGATGTCTCTTTAGGTGGAATAATCACCGCAATAAGCAAAATGTGTATAAAAGGAGGAAAAGGAATTAAAATAAAAAAATCAAAAAATTTAATGAATGAAATTGAGTATTTTTTTTCCGAAGATCAAGGAAGATATATAATAGAAATTAAAAGAGATGATTTAAAGGAAGTTGTTAAAATTTTGAATAAAAACTCTGTTCATCATGAAGAATTGGGAGTTATTATTGATAAATATATGATTATTAACGATAAGACAAAACTTACAATTGACGAATTAAAATCTTATAATACTAATTGGTTAACCAATTATATGAGTTAATAATGGCAATGGATTTAAAAGAAATTGAAAAATATATTAAAGAAGCAATGCCTGATGCATTGATTGAAATTCAAGATTTAGCAGGTGATGGAAATCATTATTCTGCAATAATAACATCCTCACAATTTTCTGGTAAAAGCAAAATAGAACAACACAAAATGGTTTATAATTCTTTACAAGGTAAAATGGGTAATGAATTACATGCGCTAGCAATAAAAACAAAGGAAAAATAATGGACGATCAAACTAAAGATATAATTCAAGATCATATAGATAATAATGAAGTATGTTTGTTTATGAAAGGAACACCTGATGCTCCTCAGTGTGGATTTTCTATGACTGTATCGAATATGTTAAAAATTCTTGAAGTTAGTTTTAAAGGGGTAAATGTTTTGGAAAATCAAAATTTGAGAGAAGGAATAAAAGTTTTTAGTGATTGGCCTACTATACCCCAGCTATATATCAAAAAAGAATTTGTTGGTGGATGTGATATTGTTAAAGAAATGTACGAAAGTGGAGAGCTTAAAAAAGTTTTAGAAAATAAAGGAATTAATTTTAAAAAATAATATTATCTAGAATAATATTCAACAACCAAATTAGGTTCCATAACTATTGGATAAGGCACTTCCTCAAACTTTGGAATTCTAACAAATTTTAATTTTTTATTTTTTTCATCCATCTGAATATATTCTGGAGTGTCTCTTTCTTTATTTGCTAGAGCAATGTCAATAATTGCTAATTGTTTTGATTTATCTCTAATTTCTATTGTGTCTTCTTCTTTAACTAAATAAGAAGCTATATTAACCTTTTTATTATTAACTTTAACATGACCATGGTTTATTAATTGCCTAGCTGAAAATATTGTAGTTGAAAACTTTGCCCTATAAATAATTGCATCAAGTCTTCTTTCTAAAAGACCAATAAGATTTTCACTTGTATCACCTTTAAGCATTGTAGCTTTTTTATAAATATTTCTGAATTGTCTTTCATTTATATTTCCATAATAAGCTTTTAATTTTTGTTTGGCATTAAGCTGAATACCATAGTTAGATGGTTTTGAAGTTCTAGTTTGTCCGTGTTGTCCAGGACCATACGCTCTAGTATTAAATGGGCTTTTAGGTCTACCCCATAAATTAACTTTTAATCTTCTATCTATTTTATGTTTAGAGTTTAATCTTTTTGTCATTCGAATAGGGTTTTATAAGCCTACTTAATATTTTGTCAATCAACGTTTTTTGCCTAGACTAGCAAATACACTAGATAAAATACGAGTTTCTTTATCTGATAAATCCATTTTATAAAAAATATTTCTTAAATTTTCTAACATTATTGGCTTCTTTTCTTCTTGTTTAAAAAAATTAATCTCCTCAAGATTTTTAAGACAAACTTTTAACATTGATTGAATGTCCTTTTTTGATGCAGATTTAATTTTATCAGATTTTTTAAAAATATTAGTTTTCATGCTTAATAAATTTGAAACTTGAAAAGCAATGATTATTAAACTATGTGAAAGATTTAAAGATCTAAATTCAGGATTAGTTTGAATTTGAAGAGTATAATTCGCATAACTTATTTCATTATTTGATAAACCTGATGCTTCAGATCCAAATAAAAAAGCAATTTTTTTTTTAAAATCAATTTTTTTTAAATCATTTAGGTTAATATGTTTAATATTTTTGTTTCTAAATCTAGCTGAAGTGGCAATCACAATATCAATATTTTTAATGGATTTCTCTAAATTATCAAAAACTTTACTTTGATTAATTATATTTTTTGCTCCAACAGATGTAGCTAAAACTTTATCATTAGGAAAAATAGGTTTCGGATTTACTAAAATTAATTTATTAAAATTAAAATTTTTTATTGCCCTAGCACAAGCTCCTATATTTTCTGATAATTGTGGTTTGTGTAAAATAAAAGAAATATTTTTTTTGTTCATATTATTTAGCCAAACCATGATTTCTATTATAAGAAGAAATGTTTGATAGTCTCACTCCATTTAAATATTCTTTATCTACATTCCATATTGTAACTTTTAATGGATAACACTTAGCTACATCTGATGAATGTTCAGAACCACAGTCACCACCAGGGCAAGTAGATAAAACACCTAATAAATCAGTTTCAGCAAAAAACTCTAAATAATCTCCTGGTCTAGCTGGACTTGATTTCATAAAGTATTGTTTTGTATCATTAGTAAAACCAGTCAACATAAAAACGTTTAAAACATCATGGACAATCTTTTCTGCATCGTTAATATTTATTTTTTTTTCTTTAGCTAACGCTCTTGATAAATTTGAGTGACAACAATAATGATAATCATCTCCTGATAACAATTTTGAGGTATAGGGATCACAACGAGTTCCTATTACATCATGAACTGATGCACCATCTTTATCATAACCGTACCAATCTAAAGTATCCCAGGTAATTGTAGCTAAGGACCTTAAATATGGAAAACTACTTAACATTTTATCTCCTACTGAAATATGAGTGCCATAAAGAGCTCTAGTTTTTCCTGAATAAAATTTTTCATCAAGATTATTTGCTTGAAATAAATTTAAATCACCTACTTGAGGACCTTCTATACTTTCTATTCTAAAAAAATTACCAGATTTAACATTAAATGTTTTAGCATCTCTTGGGGGAATTATAACTTCATTTATTTTTTCTATATATTTTCTTGCGTTATGAAGAAGCTTTAAATTTTCATTTTCTAAATTTTCATTTGGATAACAAATAATTGGTTTAGCTCCTAATCTTTCATTTAAATTTTTGGGTTTTTTCGAAAATTTTTTAATTTTCATTTATTTGCTGGCTGGAGCATTATCTTTAAAAAGTTTATAATCTAAACTATCTACTAATGCTTTAAATGAAGCCTCTATGATGTTTGTGGACACACCTATAGTAAACCAATTTTTTCCATCGGAATCCGTGCTCTCAATTGAAACTCTTGTTACAGCTTCAGTACCTGTATTTAAAATTCTAACTTTATAATCTACTAATTTTAAATCTTTTAAATATTTTGAGTATTTAGCTAATCGATCTACATTTTGTCTAATAGCATTATCTAAAGCATTAACTGGACCATTGCCCTCACCTTCACAAATTATTTTCTCACCATCAACCTCTAATTGAGCTTTTGCAGAAGAAACAATTTCTCCAAGTTTATTTTTTTTAACTGAAACATCATATTCGTTAATTGATATATATCTTGGTATTTCACCGATTATTCTTCTTGCTAATAATTCAAATGAAGCGTCTGCACCATCATAACTATATCCAATAAACTCTCTGTCTTTAACTTCGTTCAATAATTTTTTAATTTTAGGATCATTTTCTTTGATATCAATTTTTATACTTTTTAATCTTGAAATAATATTTGATTTACCAGATTGATCCGAAACTATTATGTTTCTTGTGTTGCCTACATCTTCTGGATTAATATGCTCATAAGTTTTTGGATCTTTTTGAACCGCAGAAACATGCAAGCCTCCTTTATGAGAAAAAGCAGCTGCTCCTACATATGGCAAATGTTGATTTGGCTTCCTATTTAAAATTTCATCTAATAATCGAGAACATTCAGTTAAATTATTAATATTTTTTGTTTTAATTCCTGTCTCAAATTTAGATGAAAAATCTTTTTTTAAAAAAAATGTAGGTATTAAAGACATTAAATTTGCATTACCACATCTTTCTCCTAAGCCATTTATTGTACCTTGAATTTGTCGTGCACCAGATAGAACAGCTGCTAATGAATTCGCAACTGCATTTCCTGTATCATTGTGTGCATGAATTCCTAAATTTTCACCCGGTATAACTTTTGAAACTTCTGAAACAATTCTAGATACTTCATGTGGAAGTGTTCCTCCATTTGTATCACATAAGACAATCCATCTAGCTCCTTCATCATAAGCAGCTTTAATACAAGAAAGCGCATATTTCGAATTCGCCTTGTATCCATCAAAAAAATGTTCAGCATCAAACATGAATTCTTTTTTCGCTTTTATAAAATGTTTTGCGCTTTCTCTTATATTTTCTAAATTCTCTTCATTTGTTATTTCTAAAGCAACATCAACATGAAAATCCCAAGATTTGCCAACCAAACAAACTGCTGGTGTGTTCGAATTTATTAAAGCTGATAATCCAGTATCATTTTCAGCACTACGACCTGATCTTTTAGTCATTCCAAAAGATGTAAGTTTTGAATTCTTAAAATTATGTTTTTTCTGAAAAAACTCTGTATCCGTTGGATTAGCTCCTGGCCATCCCCCCTCAATATAATCAACACCTAAATTATCTAACGCTGAAGCAATTTTTTCCTTATCTTCAATAGAAAAATCAACTCCTTGTGTTTGAGCTCCATCTCTTAGTGTTGTGTCAAAAATATATAATCTCTCTTTACTCATTTAAATTTCCACAGAGTTTTACCATCTTTATCTTCTATTAAAACTCCTTTGTTTAATAAATCATCTCTAATTCTATCTGCTTCTTTATAATCTTTATTTGCTCTAGCTTTATTTCTTAAATCAATTTTACTTTCTATGTCTGTTACAGTTATAGAGGCATTAATTTTTTTATAATTTTCCCATTGTTCTTTATTTTCATTTAATAGACCTATAAATTTACAAGCTGATAAAAATAATTCTTTATTTTGACCCATATTCGCTTTTTCATAGAGTTGATGTAAATTAGCAATATATCCAGGAGTATTTAAATCTTCATATAAAGGTTTTAAAATTTCATCAGTAAGTTTAATAGATTTAATATCTTGTGAATAAACACGATACCATTTGTCTAAAGTGGACTGACAATTATCTAATAATTTATTGTTCCAGTCTAAAGGTTGTTTATAATGTGCACTCATTAGTGCCAATCTAATAACTTGACCACTAATCTTTTTTCTAAAATTTTTAATCTTTAGAATATTTCCCTGAGACTTTGCCATTTTTTCATTTGACATAGTAATAAAAGCATTATGAATCCAATAATTAGCAAAAACTTTAGTTTGATTTGCGCACCTAGATTGCGCTATTTCATTTTCATGATGAGGAAAAACTAGATCTATTCCCCCACCATGAATATCAAATTCTTTTCCTAAAAATTTTTTTGACATGGCAGAACATTCTAAATGCCATCCTGGTCGTCCTTTTCCCCAAGGTGAATCCCAAAAAGGTTCATCTTTATTTGAAGGTTTCCATAGTACAAAATCTTCTGAATTTTTTTTATTCTCACTTATTTCTACCCTTGATCCAGCTATCAAATCTTCTAATTTTTTATTTGATAGTTGTCCATAATCTGAAAATTTTTTTACTTCAAAATAAACATGTCTATTATTTTCGTAGGCAAAACCTTTTTTGATCAACTCATTGGTCATTTCAATCATTAAATCAATATGTTCTGTTGCTTTTGGTTGATGTGTAGGATTTTCACAATTCAAATATTTACAATCCTCTAAAAAACTTTTGGTAACTTTATCTGTAAGTTCTTTTGTAGATATTTTTTGTTCTCGAGATGACTTAATAATCTTATCATCTATATCAGTTATGTTTCTTACATAAGAGACATTATCAAACTTATTCTTAAGTAACTTAAAAAGAATATCAAAAACAACTAATGGTCTAGCGTTACCTATATGTGGATCATCATAAACTGTTGGTCCACAAACATACATTCCAATATTTTTATTATCTCTAGGGACAAACCGCTCTTTTTTATTTGTTAAATTATTTGTTAAAAAAATATCCATTTTAATTGATTAAGAAATATACCTAATTTGATGATTTGTTAATCTAATAGATTAACTAGGAATTTTGCATACTGGAATAGGCTCCATTTTATGCAAATTTTGTTTCCTTATTTTTTCGTATTTTGCTTTGTGTGGTGAATTAGAATTTATCATTGCATCTTCTAACTGCTCATATTTGAATCCTAATTGACCTTCATCTGTTCTGCCATCATCCCAAAGACCATCTGTAGGAGGAGCATCAATTATTTCTTTTAATATTCCTAATTCTTTTCCAAGTTCCCAAACTTCAGATTTATTACAGTCAGCTATAGGTGAAATATCAACTCCGCCATCTCCATATTTTGTATAAAAACCAACTCCAAAATCCTCAACCTTATTTCCAGTTCCAACAACAATACCTTTGTTTGCTGCAGCAACTTGATAAAGAGTCGTCATCCTTAATCTTGCTCTAGAATTTGCAAATCCATGTTCATTATCAAACTTATTAAGAGTAGATGAAAATGACTCAAATAGTTTATCTAAACTAATGGTATGTGCTTCAACATTTTTAAAATTCTTAACTAGCCAATCTTTATGTTTTAAACTTAAGTCATGTTGATTTTCTTTTTGTTTTATAGGCATTGATAAAACTATTGTTTTTAATCCTGTTATTGCGCTTAAAGTACTTGATACAGAAGAATCAATTCCCCCAGATATTCCAATAACTAAAGACTCTGCCTTATTAGGCATTTGATCAACATAAGATTTGATCCAATTTGATATAAATTTAACTTTTTTTGATGGACTCATACTTTAATTATAATTAGTCAACAATTACTGAAAAGCAATTGTTTAAGATGCCGCCTGAATAGCATTTTTAGAATACAAGCTATTCTTTTTTATCTCATCAGAAATCAAAAATGCTAGTTCTAATGCTTGATTGGCATTTAATCTAGGATCACAATGAGTGTGATATCTTGATGATAAATCTTTGTCAGAAATTTTTTGAGCACCCCCAGTACATTCTGTCACATTTTGACCTGTTAATTCAATATGCAATCCACCTGCATAGCTTCCTTCACTTTGGTGACAAGCAAATACATTTTTAACTTCGTTTAAAACACTATTGAATGGTCTTGTTTTAAATCCAGTAGAAGCTTTGATAGTATTTCCATGACAAGGATCACATGACCATATCACATTAAGACCTTCTTTTTTAATTGCTCTAATAAGTTTAGGTAAATGTTTTGAAACATTTTCATAACCAAATCTTGAAATTAATGTAATTTTACCTTTTTCATTTGATGGATTAATTTTATTACAAAGATTAATTAAATCATCAGCTTTTAAAGTTGGACCACATTTTATTCCTATTGGATTTTCTATCCCTCTACAAAATTCAACGTGTCCTCCATCAAGTTGCCTAGTTCTATCACCTATCCAAACAAAATGTGCAGAAGTATCATGATTTTCACCAGTAGTTGAGTCTGTTCTAGTCATTGATTCTTCAAATGGTAATAATAAAGCTTCATGAGATGTCCAGAAATTAACTGTTTTTAATCTTCTATTGAAATCTGAATTTATTCCACAAGCATCCATAAAAGCTAGAGCATTTGCAATTTGATCTTCTAATTCTTTAAATCTTTTAGCTTCAGGACTTTTTTTAATAAAACCTAAATTCCAAGTATGTACTTTCTTTAAGTCAGCAAAACCTCCATGTGAAAACGCTCTAATTAAATTTAGAGTTGCTGCTGATTGAGAGTAAGCTTTAAATAATCTTTTTGGATCTGGAATTCTTGATTTTTCTTTAAATTCTATACCATTAATATTATCTCCTAGATAACTTGGTAACTCAATACCATTTTTAACTTCAATTGGTGCGCTTCTAGGTTTTGAAAACTGTCCAGCAATTCTACCCAATTTTACTACCGGTAAAGATGCAGAGTAAGTTAATACTAAGGACATTTGTAACATTAATTTAAAAGTATCTCTTATATTGTCAGGATGGAATTCAGCAAAACTTTCTGCACAATCACCACCTTGTAATAAAAAAGCTTTTCCATCAACAACTTCGGAAAGTTGTTGTTTAAGGTGTCTAGTTTCACCAGCAAAAACTAAAGGTGGAAAAGTTCTAATTTTATCTAAAACTTGATCCAACTCTTTTTTATCCGGATAATCCGGAATATGTTTTACTGGATACTTTCTCCAGCTATTAATTTTCCAATTTTTCATATGTAACTCAAAGATGTTTTAACAGAGTTTAAATTTTATTCAACAGTGACAGATTTAGCCAAATTTCTCGGCTTATCAATATCATAGCCTTTTTTAAGTGCTGAATAATATGCAAGTTTTTGCAATGGTATAGTTAAAAGAAATGGTAGAAGATCTTTATTAGTGCTTTCAACTTCAATAGTTTCCCAAATATTTTCTGATACTACTTCATCATCACTTTTATTAGTTATTAATAAAACTTTTGCACCCCTCGCAATAACTTCCTGCATGTTTGAAATTGTTTTTTTATAGTAATTATCTCTAGGCGCTAAAACTACAACTGGCATTCCCTCTTCTATTAATGCTAAAGGACCATGTTTCATTTCACCAGCTGGATAACCTTCTGCATGAATATAAGATAATTCTTTAAGTTTTAATGCTCCTTCTAGAGCTATAGGATAAGAAGAACCTCTACCTAAAAACATTGAACCTTTTGCTTCGTTAAATGTTGAAGATATAGATTGAATATGACTGTCGAGTAATAGTGTTTTTTCAATTAAGTTTGGTAAATTTTTTAAATCTTTTATCTTTTCTTGATACTTAATTTTTTCAAGCTCGTTTTTTAAAAATCCTAATTTCAGAGCTAAAATGTATAAAACAAGTATTTGACCTAAAAAAGCTTTAGTAGAGGCAACTCCAATTTCTGGACCACAATGAATTGGTAAAACATAATTAGAATTTCTTGCAATTGAGCTTTCAATCACATTTACTACTGAACAAGTTTTCATTTTATTTTTATTGCATAAATCTAGTGCAGCATAAGTGTCAGCTGTTTCTCCTGACTGTGAAACAAATATATATAAAGAATCATTTTTAAATCTATTATTTCGGTATCTAAATTCTGAAGCTATATCTATATTAACATCTAAAGACGTCAATTCTTCAAACCAATATTTAGCTATTAAACAAGAGTGATATGCAGTTCCACATCCAATTAATTTGATTGATTTAATTTCATCAATTTTCCAGGGAAAATTAAATAAATTTACATCATTATTTACATTATCTAAATATTCTTTTATTCCAGTCTTTACTGTTGTTGGCTGTTCTTCAATTTCTTTAGCCATAAAATGTTTAAAATCACCTTTTTGATAACTTTCTTCATCTGATGAAAGCTCTAAGATTTTTTTATTTATTTTTTTACCTTCTTCATTAAAAAAATTAACTTCATCTTTTTTGACAATACAAAACTCACTATCATCCAGGTAAGTTATTTTATTTGTCATTGATTTTAAGGCATAAGAATCTGAACCTAAATAATTCTCATTAGGGCCATAGCCAACTGCTAATGGAGATCCTCTTCTTGCCCCAACTATTAAATCTGGAATATCCTTAAAAACAATTCCTAGTGCAAAACTACCATGAAGTTGTTTCAGCGTTTTTGTTACAGCTTCTTCTAGTTCTGCTGTTTTCAAATTTTCAGAGATTAAATGAACGATTACCTCAGTGTCAGTTTGAGATTTAAATTTATAACCTTTACTAATTAAAGTTTTCTTTAATATTGTAGAATTTTCTATTATCCCATTATGAACAACTGAAACATTGTGAGATGAATGAGGGTGTGCATTAATACGATTTGGGATACCATGAGTTGCCCACCTAACATGACCTATGCCAATATTTCCTTTTAAATTTTTTAAATCAAAATTTTGTTCTAAGTTATCTACTCTTCCTTCAGATTTTATTTCGTTAATTTCGCCATCTGAAAGTGTAGCTATACCTGCTGAATCATATCCTCTATATTCTAATTTCTTTAAGGAATTAATAATGTCCGTTAATACTGGTTTGTTGCTTGAAATTCCTATTATTCCGCACATAAATTATTTTTTTTTTCTTCTGTAGTTTTGAATTTGTATTTGTAAAGCTCTTGTTAAAGCTAAAGATTTTTTTTTAACATTTTTGGTTATAACCGAACCTGCTCCGACAAAGCTATCCTCTTCAATAGTTAAAGGAGCAACTAAAGATGAATTTGAACCAATAAATACTTTATCTTTAATTTTTGTTTTATTCTTTTTGATTCCGTCGTAATTACAAGTAATTGTTCCCGCACCAACATTTACAAATTTACCAATATGAGTATCACCAATATAGGATAAATGACTTACTTTAGATTTTTTTCCAATAACACTTTTTTTCACTTCTACAAAATTACCAATTTTAGAACCTTCCTTTAAAATTGTTTGAGGTCTTATTCTTGCATAAGGACCTATTTCAACTTTATTTTCTATTTTACAAGATTCTAAGTGAGAAAAAGATTTGATAGTTACATTGTTTCCAATTTTTACTTTAGAACCAATTACTACATAAGGTTCAATTATAACATTTTTACCGACTTTAGTGTCTTTAGAAAAAAAAATAGTTTCAGGTGCAATCATTTTTACTCCTGATTTTAAAAATTTATTTCTTAATTTATTTTGTATTTTTTGTGAATTTAATTCTTTCATTTTAAAATCCTTTACATTAAGAATATGTCTAAATTAATTCACATAATATTTCTTAAAAATACTTTTGATTATGAAACAAAAATTTACGATTCTTTTTGATTTAGACGGTACTTTGGTTGATACAGCTCCAGATTTAATGCATGCCCACAATCATGTAATGAAAAAATTTGGGTATCCAACAAAATCAACTGAAGAAATCAGAAATCTCGTAGGTCAGGGAGCTGGTGCTATGCTTGGAAGATCTATTTGAGGGCAAGCAAAAAAAGAGTTTGGAAAAGTTCAAGATGAAAAAATTAAAAAAGAAATGGTTAATGAGTTTGTTGATTTTTATGGGAAAAATATTGTTAATGAAAGCAAACTAATAAAAGGTGTTAAAGAGTTTTTGATATGGTCAAAAGAAAAAAAAATTTCAATGGCTGTTTGTACAAACAAACAAGAACATTTAGCAATCGATCTCTTGAAAAAAATTGGTATCTATGATTTTTTTGAGTATGTAGCTGGTTATAATACTTTTGATTACTGCAAGCCAGATCATAGACATCTAACTTCTGTTATTGAAATTTTAGATGGAAATATAAAAAAAACTATAATGATTGGAGATAGTGAAACAGATGCAAATGCAGCAAGAGATGCTGGTATACCAATAATTTTACTAGAGGATGGATATACTGAAAAAAATATAACTGAAATTTACCATAATCACCTCATAAAAGACTTTGTTGGTATAGAAAATATTATTTCTGAATATTTTTAAGATTGATTATTTTTATTTAACTATTAAAAACAATTTCGTTAATAAGGAGTTATTTTGTTATTACATACTGTTAAAGTATACCCGTCTAAAATTTACCTTCCAAAGAAAAATCAATTAGCTTGGAAAATAGCAGAAATTGCTAGTGACAATGCAAAATTAAACAAAGAAGCTGTTGAAATGGTTATCAATAGAATAATAGATAATACTTCAGTTGCCATAGCTTCTTTAAATAGGAAATCTGTAATCTCATCAAGAGAAATGGCATTAAAACATATGAGAAAAAATGGAGCAACTCTATTCGGTGTAAATTCTAAATCAAAATTTGATTGTGAGTGGGCTGCTTGGTCAAATGGAACTGCTGTAAGAGAACTTGACTTTCATGATACTTTTTTAGCAGCCGACTATAGTCACCCAGGAGATAATATTCCACCCTTGATAAGTGTTGCACAACAAAATAAAAAAAG
The DNA here is from genome assembly GCA_014653775.1 of Pelagibacterales bacterium SAG-MED30. Lineage (GTDB taxonomy): Bacteria > Pseudomonadota > Alphaproteobacteria > Pelagibacterales > Pelagibacteraceae > Pelagibacter. The sequence continues at coordinate 37,578 of JACWEA010000005.1, read as the reverse complement.
TGGATTAGATCTTTTAAAAGGAATTATCACCGCTTACGAAGTACAAGTGAATTTAGTTAAAGGAATTTGTTTACATAAACACAAAGTAGATCATATTGCTCATTTAGGACCCAGTGTTGCTGCGGGAATAGGCTCAATGTTAAAATTAAATATTGAAACTATTTACCAAGCTGTTCAGCAAGCATTGCATACAACTATATCTACTCGACAATCTAGAAAAGGTGAAATTTCAAGTTGGAAAGCTTATGCACCTGCTCACGCTGGAAAACTTGCGATTGAAGCTGTAGATCGAGTAATGAGAGGAGAAGGAGCTCCTAGTCCAATTTATGAAGGTGAAGATAGTGTGATAGCTCGAATATTAGATGGTAAAAAAGCTAAATATAAAGTTCCTTTGCCAAAAAAAGGTGAGAGTAAAAAGGCTATTTTAGAAACTTATACAAAAGAATATTCTGCTGAATATCAATCTCAGGCATTAATAGATTTAGCTAAAAAAATAAAAAATAAAATTCCTAAATTAAATCAAATTAAAAAAATTGATATTTTTACAAGTCACCATACACATTATGTAATAGGAACTGGTGCTAATGATCCTCAAAAAATGGATCCAAATGCAAGTAGGGAGACCTTAGATCACTCTATCATGTACATATTTGCAGTTGCATTAGAGGATGGTGATTGGCATCACATAAAATCTTACACAAAATCAAGGGCTAAACGAAAAAGTACTATCAAAATTTGGAAATCTATTAAAACCTATGAAGATAAAAAATGGACTAGAAAATACCATGATCCAAATCCAAAAAATAAATCATTTGGGGCCAAAGTTGTTGTCACTTTAAATAATGGTAAAAAAATAACTCAGCAGCTTGATAAGGCTGATGCTCATCCTTATGGAGCGCGACCATTTAAAAGAGAAAATTATATTAAAAAATTTTTAACTTTAACTAAAGATATTATTAATAAAAAAGAAAGTGATCGATTTTTAAAAATTGTACAAAATTTAAGGAAATTGAAATCTGGTCAATTAGACAAATTAAATATTATAGTTAAAAAAAGTAAATTAAAAAGAAATTTAAAAAAAGGAATATTTTAATGCACTTTGTAGATAAAGAACCAAGTCAAAAAAGATTAGATTTTGATAACAAATTAAAATCAAAAAAAATTTTAAGAGTTCCAGGTGCTTACAATCCTTTAACTGCAAAATTAATTGAAGAAATTGGATATGATGCAGTTTACGTTTCTGGTGGTGTTATGGCAAATGATCTTGGATTTCCTGATATTGGTTTAACAACTTTACAAGATGTAAGTACTAGATCCTATTTAATATCAAGAGTTACAAATCTTCCGACTATTGTTGATATTGATACTGGGTTTAAATCTTGTAGTGAGACTGTAGAAACATTTGAGGAATTTGGAATCACGGGAGTTCATCTAGAAGATCAAATTGAGAGAAAAAGATGCGGGCATCTTGATAATAAAGAATTAATTTCAACTGATGAAATGGTTAAAAAAATAAAAGAATGTGTAGCTTCAAAAAAAGATCAAAATTTTAAAATTATTGCACGTTCAGATGCAAAAAATGTTGAAGGAATAGATAAAATGATTGAAAGATGTAAAGCTTATATAGATGCAGGTGCAGAAATTATATTTCCAGAAGCCTTACATAATGAGAAAGATTTTGAAAAAGTTAGAAAAGAATTATCTTGTTATTTGCTTGCTAATATGACCGAATTTGGAAAATCAAAACTTTTTAATTATAAAGAATTAGAAAATTTTGGATATAACATTGTAATTTATCCAGTTACTACGCAAAGATTAGCAATGAAAAATGTAGAAGATGGATTAAGAGACATTTATGTAAATGGACACCAAAATAATATTATTGATAAAATGCAAACTAGGAAAAGACTATATGAGTTAGTTGATTATGAAAAATACAATAGCTTAGATGAAAAAATTTATAATTTTAGTACTAAAGGACATGAATAATGAGTGACGAGATTAAAAAAGGATTACTTGGAATAGTTGTTGATGAAACAGAAGTTTCAAAGGTTATGCCTGAAATAAATTCTCTTACTTATAGAGGTTATGCTGCTCAAGATTTATGCGCAAAATGTAAATTTGAAGAGGTAGCATACTTAATCTTAAATGGAGAACTTCCTAATAAAAAACAATTAAAAAATTTTGAAAATCAAGAAAGAAAAGAGAGAAAACTTTCAAAAACTTTAATTGAGGATATAAAAAAATTTCCAAAAAAAGCCCATCCTATGGATGTCGCAAGAACTGTTGTAAGCATTATGGGCTTAGAGGACAAAGATACAAAAGATAATTCACATAAAGCCAATATGCTAAAAGTGATGAGAATTTTTGCAAAAACCCCAGTTGCATTAGCTGCTTTTTATAGATCAAGAAAAGGTAAAAAAATTATTTCTCCTAAAAAAAAACTGTCATTTTCTGAAAACTTTTTTCACATGTGCTTTGGAAAAATACCACAAAAGGAAATTGTAAAAGCTTTTGATGTCTCTTTAATTTTATACGCTGAGCATAGCTTCAATGTTTCAACTTTTACTGCAAGAACGATCACAAGTAGTTTATCTGATATTCATGGAGCGATTACAGGAGCTATAGCTAGTTTAAAAGGTCCTTTGCACGGTGGAGCTAATGAAGAAGTAATGCATATGATAAATAAAATTAAAAAACCAGAGAATGCTTTTAAATGGATTAATAATGCATTAGATAAAAAAGATGTAGTCATGGGATTTGGTCATAGGGTTTATAAAAGTGGAGACTCTAGGGTACCAACTATGAGAGAATATTTTGGTAAAGTAGCAAAAATTAAAAAAGATAAAAAGTTTGAAAAAATCTATGACATAGTTGAAAAAGTAATGATCGAAAGAAAAAATATTCATCCAAATGTAGATTACCCTACGGGACCCACTTATCATTTGATGGGCTTTGATACTGATTTTTTCACACCAATATTTGTCATATCAAGAATAACAGGATGGTCTGCTCATATAATAGAACAATATGCTGCTAATAAGTTAATTCGACCTTTAGCAAGCTATAAAGGAAATCAACACAGAAAAGTTATCCAATTAAATCAAAGATAATTAATATTTTTCAATTTTAGCAAATCTGGAATTATGCAAAATTTCACATTTAAAGTTATTATTTTTAACAAACTCATCAATAGCCTTTTTTACTCCTGGAGCATAAGACAAGTTATAATCATCACATAAAATTGTCCCACTTTTATTAACAACTTCAATGCAATTATTTAAGTCATTTTTAACTGTATCATAATCATGACCACCATCTAAAAAAACATAATCTATTTTAGACATGTTAATTTTTTTTAAAATTTTATTTGAATTTCCAGTAATTAAATCAACATTTTTATTAAATTTTTTTAATAAATCTCTAACAGCTTCTATACTATAGGGGTCTTGTTTTTTAATATATTCAAAATAAATTTTTTTAAATGGGTTAGAAAAATTCGTATTTGGTATTATCTCAGATTTATTTTCGTCATTTTTCTCAAATATATCTAATCCTATATATCTAAATTCACCTCCATGAATTTTATAAAGCAATTCACATACATTTCTAGCTGTTACACCATGAAAAACACCAACTTCTAAAAAACACTTAGGTTTTTTAATCCTAACTTCGTTCAAAAAAAAGTCCCCATCACCTTTTTGTTTGAGGCTTGTTTTTCTAAAATACTTTTTATATTTCAATTAAATTAACTAAATGCTTCTGCCCAAGTTCCCTGGGTTGATGCTTTAGAATATTCTGTTGCTCGGCCTTCAAAGAAATTCATATGCTCCACAGCGTTCAACATTGTATCTAACCAACCTAAAGGGTTTTTATCAATATCGTAAATTGGTTCTAAACCTAACTGAACTAATCTACGATTTCCAATAAATCTAATATAATCTTTAACTTCTTGTGCAGTTAAACCTTCCATAGGACCCATCTCAAAAGCTAAATCTATAAAAGCATCTTCATGTGCAATAATAGTTCTACAAGCTTCATAAAGTTCTTTTTTTAATTTTGGTGTCCAAATTTCAGGATTTTCATTTATAAATTCTTTAAAAATTCTAATCATTGAATTACAATGAAGAGTTTCATCTCTAACAGACCAAGTAACAATTTGGCCCATACCTTTCATTTTATTGTGCCTAGGAAAATTTAAAAGGATTGCAAAACTTGCAAATAGTTGTAGACCTTCTGTAAATGCACTAAAAACAGCAACTGTTTTAGCAATATCTTCTTTAGAATTTACATTGAAGTCTTGCATGTAATCATATTTGTCTTTCATCTCTTTGTATTTCATAAAAGCTGAGTATTCTGACTCTGGCATACCTATTGTATCTAGAAGATGTGAATAAGCTGCTACATGTACAGTTTCCATTGCAGCGAATGCTGTCATCATCATCAATACTTCGGTTGGTTTAAAAACAGTTGTATAATGCCTTAGATAACAATTATTAACTTCAACATCAGCTTGAGTAAAAAATCTAAATATTTGGGTTAGTAAGTTTTTTTCTGCTTGAGATAAGTTTTTTTGCCAATCTCTGACATCATCACCAAGCGGAACCTCTTCTGGCAACCAGTGAATTCTTTGTTGAGTTAACCAAGCATCATAACACCATGGGTATCTAAATGGCTTGTATACTGGGTTCTCAACTAACAAGCCCATTTTTTTTGGTTGAATAATTTCTTTTTTTTCTCTTTGAATAATTTTTGAATTTATTTTTTCTGTTACTGACATGATAAGCACTCCTCGTATTCTGGCTGTTCGTTTGATTGTTGATCTTTGGCTTTATATACATTGGCTTTAATATCTGTTGATTTAGCATCATTAATATTTTCAGCTCTTTGAATTGATTTTGATCTACAGTAGTAAAGGCTTTTTAAACCTTTTTTCCATGCATCAAAATGAATTTTATGTAGTTCTTTCTTATGTACATCTGCAGGTAAAAATAAATTTACAGATTGGGCTTGAGAAATGAATGGTGTTCTGTCTCCACTTAAATCTATTATCCATTTTTGATTTAGTTCAAAAGCAGTCTTGAAAACATCTTTTTCTAGATCAGATAAGAAGTCCAAATGTGATACTGAGCCTTGATTTGTTGTTATTGTAGACCAAGTTTCATCATTATTTTTACCATGACTTTCTAAAATTTCTTCCAAGTACCTGTTTCTAACATTAAAAGATCCCGACAAGGTTTTATGAGTATAACTATTTGCAGCAACAGGCTCTACTCCTGGTGAAGCTCCTCCACAAATAATAGAGATGGAAGCAGTTGGAGCAATTGCAGTTTTATTTGAAAATCTTTCTTTATAGCCATATTCTTCAGCATCTGGACAAGCTCCTCTTTCTTCAGCTAAATCTTTTGATGCTTGATTAACTTTTTCATGAATGTTTTTAAATATTTTTTTATTCCATGCTTTAGCCATTACCGACTCAAGTGGAATTCTATTTTTTTGTAAATAAGAATGAAAACCCATGACACCTAATCCAACACTTCTTTCTCTTTCTGCAGAATATTTTGCATCTTTAAACTGATCGGGTGCTTTATTAATAAAATCAGATAAAACATTGTCTAGAAATTTCATTACATCGTTAATCATATCTGGATCATCTTTCCATTCATCATACTTTTCTAAGTTTAAAGAAGACAGACAACAAACTGCGGTTCGATCTCTACCATCTTTATCTGTTCCAGTAGGTAAAGTTATTTCACTACATAAATTTGAAGTTTTAACTGTAAGATTTGCTAACTTATGATGCTGAGGTATCTGTCTGTTAACAGTATCAATATAAATTATATATGGTTCACCAGTTTCTATTCTGGCTGTTAATAATCTTATCCATAAGTTTCTAGCTGAAATAGTTTGTTGTATAGAACCATCAGCAGGACTTTTTAATGCCCACTGTTGATCAGTTTCTACTGCTCTCATAAAAGCATCTGAAACTAAAACACCATGGTGTAAATTTAATGCTTTTCTATTTGGATCTCCACCAGTTGGTCTTCTCATTTCTATAAACTCTTCTATTTCAGGATGGTCAATTGGAAGATAACAAGCAGCTGAACCTCTTCTTAACGAACCTTGGCTAATAGCCATTGTTAGGGAGTCCATCACTTTTATGAATGGAATTATTCCAGAAGTTTTTCCAACTTTCCCAATTTTTTCACCAATAGATCTTAGGTTGCCCCAATAACTTCCTATTCCACCGCCCTTTGCAGCTAGCCAAACATTCTCGCTCCATAAATCCAATATACCTCCAAGGCTATCTGAAGCTTCATTTAAAAAACATGAAATAGGCAAACCTCTTTTGGTACCGCCGTTTGATAAAACGGGCGTTGCTGGCATAAACCACAAGTTACTAATGTAATTATAAATTCTTTGTGCATGTAGATTGTCATCCGCATATGAACTTGCAACACGTGCAAATAAATCTTGAAAAGACTCGTTTTGACCAAGATATCTATCTTTTAAAGTTGCTTTACCAAAATCATTTAGATTAGCATCTCTTGAACGATCAATTTTAATTATAATGCCTTTATCATTCTGAAAAAGTTCAGTTTCGTTATTTAGTGAAAAAAGATCAGGTCTGTTTGTTTTAGGGAGTTCTCTCACCTCAGGGCTATATTCAGAGACAGCTTTCTTTAAGGCTTGAGATAAAATTTTATTCATAATTATGTATTTTATTGTCTTATTTTGACGTAAACAACTATATGTTGTATGCGCTTTTTGTTATTATACTATATAAACAACAAATCAATAGAACATTTATAGAACATGCTAAAAAAATATCAATAAAAAAATTAAAAAAAAGGTAAGTAATTAACAAAATGTCTGAGAATTTAAAAATAGACCCCTATGGATTTAGAGAATATGACGCCAGATGGCTTTATAATAAAAGTATAAATAAAGCTGGCATAGAGGATCTTGGTAAAGGATTAGGGACACAAATTAAGCTTCATACCAAAAAAAAAAATCCCAGAGTAATTGTTGGTCATGACTACAGGTCTTACAGTGAAGAAATAAAAACATCACTTAAAAAAGGATTAATATCAACTGGTTGCAATATTGAAGATATCGGTTTGTCGTTATCACCCATGGTTTATTTTGCACAATTTAATTTAGAAGCTGATGCAGTGGCAATGGTTACAGCAAGTCATAATGAGAATGGTTGGACTGGTGTCAAAATGGGTATTAAAAAAGGCTTAACACATGCTCCTGAAGAAATGAAAGAACTAAAAGATATTACTTTAAATCAAAAATTTTCTGCAGGAAAAGGAAATGAGAAAAAAATTAAAAATTTTGATCAAATTTATAAAGATGACTTAGTTTCCAAAAATAAAATTAAAAAAAAAATAAAAGCTGTGGTTGCGTGTGGTAATGGAACAGCAGGTATCTTTGCTCCAGATATTTTAAGAGGCATCGGCTGTGAAGTAATTGAATTAGATTGCAATCTTGATTGGACTTTTCCAAAATATAATCCAAATCCAGAAGATTTAAAAATGCTTCATGCAATATCAAAAGAAGTTAAGGCAAATAATGCTGATATTGGATTTGGTTTTGATGGTGATGGAGATAGAGTGGGAGTTATTGACAATCAAGGAAATGAAATTTTTTCTGACAAAATTGGTTTATTGATAGCTAGAAGTTTATCATCAGTTCATAAAAATTCTAAATTTATCGTAGATGTAAAATCAACAGGATTATATTCAAAAGATAAAATATTATTACAAAATAACTGCGAGACTATTTACTGGAAAACTGGTCATTCACACATAAAAAGAAAAGTTAATGCAGAAAAAGCTTTGGCTGGATTTGAGAAAAGTGGTCATTTCTTTTTTAATAAACCACTAGGTTTTGGTTATGATGATGGTATTAACTCAGCAATTCAAGTTTGCCACTTACTAGACAAAGAAGACAAAAAGATGAGTGAAATAATTAGTGAATTACCAAATACTTATCAAACACCAACAATGGCTCCTTTTTGTAAAGATGAAGAAAAATATAAGATAGTTGAACAATTAGTTGAACAAGTAAAAAAATTTAAAGAAAATAAAATAACAATTGATGATCAAACAATAACTCAAGTTTTAACTGTGAACGGTGTAAGATTTTCATTTGAAGATGGTTCGTGGGGTTTAATAAGAGCATCATCAAATAAACCTTCTTTGGTGATTGTTGCTGAAAGCCCAACATCTAACGAAAGGAAGAAAAAAATCTTTGATTTTATTGATGTTTTGCTCCAAAAAACTGGAAAGATAGGAGATTACGACCAAAAAATTTAATAGTTAATATAATTAATTTTCAACTAATAAGTGTTCATAAAAATTTAGAGAATCAATTAATGTTATTATTGAGGTGATGGAGGGAGACTGAAGTCACCTCTTTTTTTTTATAGTCCCGAATATCTTACTACAAAGATTGTACCAACCACATATAAAAATATTCCAAAAAAAACTTGAAGTTTATTTTTATCAATTTTATGTGCTGAATTTGCCCCTACTTTAGCCATAAACATCGTAATTGGTATAAAAATTAAAAAAGCTGGTATGTTAATAAATCCTATACTTAAAGGCAATTTTACATTTAAAATTGATCCTGAGTACCAAAAACCTACAGCACCACATAAAGCTATAATAAAACCAATTGTTGCTGCACTGCCTATAGCTCTTTTTATTGGATATCCAAAATATTTTAATATAGGTACATTCATCACTGCTCCACCAATTCCCATTGGTGCTGAAATAAAACCTGAAATTAATCCAAACAAAATACGAAAATGTAACTTAAATTTATTTTTACTAATTGCTTGATGATTAGAATTTATTAATAAATAAGTGCCTATACAAAAAACAACTATTGTAAAAAATATAACTAATAATTTCGTTTTAGCCATCGCTGCAAACGTTGTTCCGAGCAAAACACCAATTACGACGAATAAGCCATAAGTTTTTACGATATTTGGATCTACAGAATTATGTTTATTGTGAGTATAAACAGAAACTATTGAAGTTGGGATAATAATTGCAAATGAAGTTCCTACAGCTAAATGCATTAAATAATTCTTATCAATTCCTAATGGTTCAAATATAAAAAAAAGAAAAGGAACTGTAATTAATCCCCCACCTATACCAAATAACCCTGCAAAAAAACCTACAGGTATAGCAGTTACTATCATTAAAAGAATATAAAAAGAATATTGAGATGATAAAATTAAGTTAAGCAGATTAACCCACTCTATTTTCAATATTGTTATATTTGATCTTATCCATTAAGTGATCTATTTTTTGTACATCTGCATCACGAACACACATATTTTCACTTAAATATCTTTTCCAATAACTTGCTCCTGTTTGTCCATGAAATAAACCTAATGTATGTCTCATAATTTGATTTAATCTTGTGCCTTTTTTTAATTCATCTTTCACATAAGGAATTAAGTTTTCTATTACTTCTTGTCTACTAGGTATAGTCTTATTTTTGAAAATTTCTTTTTCAATTTCAGCTAGCAAGTAAGGTGTATGATAAGCAGCTCTACCAATCATAACACCATCTGTTTTTTTAAGATGATTATTAATTTCTTCAATAGAAGTAATTCCGCCATTAATTATAATTTCTTCATCTGGAAAATCTTCTTTCAATTTGTAAACATAATCATATTTAAGAGGTGGAATGTTTAAATTTTGCTTAGGTGTAAACTTACCAAGCATTGCTTTTCTTGCATGAATTATAAAAGTTTTAATTCCAGTTAATTTTAAAATAGAAATAAATTTATATAAATTTTCATAATCTTCCACATTGTCATATCCAATTCTTGTTTTAATAGTTACTGGAAGTTTTGTAGCTGATTGCATCGTGGTTAAACAATCTGCAACTAATTTTGGTTCTTTTATTAAACATGCGCCAAATCTGTTTTTCTCAACTTTTCTGCTAGGACATCCTAAATTAAAGTTGATTTCGTCATAACCAAAATCTTCACCTACTTTTGTTGCTTCTTTTAAAAGTTTTGGAGAAGATCCACCTAATTGAAGAGCAACTGGTTTTTCGTTAATATTAAATTCAAGTAATTTTTTTTTATCTCCTCTATTTATTGCCTCATCTACAATCATTTCTGTGTAAAGAAGAGTATTTTTTGAAATTAATCTTAGAAAAAACCGTTCATGACGATCAGTACAATCCATCATAGGAGCAACTGATATTTTCCTATTCATGTCTTAAACTTTATATTATTTTTTTATGTATTTGAAGCTTCTGAGTCTTCTCCAACTATATCAGTTTCTTGATTTTCTGATTCTGATACTTCATCTAAAGAAACTTCGCCTTGTTCATTCGTAGATTCCTCCCCTACCGAAGAATCAATATCAACTTTTGCTGATTCTGATAACTCAGCTAAATCTTCTTTAGAAACTTGAATTTTTTCTGGAGTTTTTCTTGCTCTTTTAGATGGTAAAATTGGAGTACCACTTTTTGAAATTTCACCTTTGTAGAGACTTTCAAAATCATCACCTACTTCCTCGTCATCTTCTGCACTGTCATCTACTTGCTCAACATGTTTTCTAAGTTTGTAAACAGCGCTTTCAGTTAAATCTGAAACTTTAATTTTTTCATCGGCAATTTCTCTTAAAGAAATAACAGTGTTTTTGTCATTATCTTTATCGATCGTTGGTTCAATTCCTGCATTTAATTGCGTTGCTCTTTCCTTAGCAACAAGCACTAATTCGTAAGGACTATCAACTTTATCAATACAATCTTCAACTGTAACCCTAGCCATGGGCGGTTATTTATACCTCGGTACATAAAAAATCAAGTATTTTTATATATTTGGACAGGATTAAGCTTTTTTCTAGTTAAAAATAATAAAACTAGAGAAGAAGATATATAAATTGCTGAGATAATTGCAATTTGTTCAATAGAAAATCCTTTATCAATTAATAATCCAAATAAAGCTGTTCCAAAAGCTGTTGAAAATACCATTAGGGCAGTTGTTAAAGCTTTAATAGATCCAATATATCTTACTCCATATATTTCTGCCCAAGTAGATGACCCTAGTACATTGGCAAAACCATTTGAAATACCAATTAATCCAAGAAATATAAATGCAGAAATTGAAACATCCAAATAAATCAAAACCAAAGTTGAAAATAATAAAGGGATATTCATAAAAATTAACAACTTTCTACTTGTAAACTTATCTATCAAAAATCCAGAAACTAGTAATGTTATTACTGATAAAACTGAATATGCCATAAATGATTGAGCTATCACAAACGTTCCCCAATCTTTAGATTCTGTAATAAAAGATTGATAAACAAATACTCCAGTCGCAATCCACGGCATAGCCAACATGTTAGAACAAATTACATAAAATCTATAATCTTTAAGAACTTCACTTCTTTTCCATTGTTTTATATCTAATTCTTTAGATTTTTCATCACCTGTTTCCTCTCTAGATTCAAAGTTTAAATTCTTAATTAATAAAAATGAAAATAAAGGTAAAAAAATTAAAACTAATATTGAAATTGAAATCCAAATATTTTGCCATGTTGTTATAGTTAATAGATAAACGATAAGCACTGGTAAAACAAACTCAGCTGTTGAAAGACCAAACCAGGATGTACTTAGAGCTTTTCCTCTAGATTTTGTAAAATATCTGGAAATAGTAGTTGTAGCAGTATGAGACATCATTCCTTGACCTGAAAATCTCATTAAAAAAACAGCAATAAATAAAAAAATAATAGAGGAGATTTTTGAAAAGAAAAAACAAGAAAATGATAATAGTATTGTTACAAAAAAAGCAAATTTAAATATATTGATATCATCAATTTTTTTTCCAACCCATATTAATAAAAAACTGCTCAGTAAAGTTGCTGATGCATAAATTGATCCAAATTGTCCCTGGGTGATAGAAAGTGCATCACGTATGCTAGAATTAAATAATCCTAAAAAAAAACTCTGTCCAAAACTAGAAAAAAATGTAAAAATAAATCCAAATAGAATTACTTTTAAACTTAAACTTTTAAACATAAAAAAATTATGACTTGTAATGTTGCTTTCATTGGTCTTGGAGTTATGGGTTACCCTATGGCTGGTTATATATCAAAAGGTGGTCACAATGTAACTGTTTTTAATAGAACAAAATCAAAAGCAGAAAAGTGGATTAAAGAATACAAAGGTAAAATAGCTGAAACTCCAGCTGAGGCAGCAAAAGATGCTGAATATATTTTTACCTGTGTTGGAAATGATAATGATTTAAGAGAAGTCACATTAGGTGAAAATGGTATTTTTAAAACAATTAAAAAAGGTTCAGTTTATGTTGATAACACAACTGCATCAGCAACAATTGCTAGAGAAATTTATGATTACGCAAAAAAAAATGGTTTTGGTGCATTAGATGCTCCAGTATCTGGTGGACAAGCTGGTGCGGAGAATGGAGCACTAACAGTTATGATTGGTGGTGATCAAGCTGACTTTGATAAAGCGAAAGATAAAATTGATTGCTACAGTAAAAAAATGAAACTACTTGGTAAAGCTGGTTGTGGACAATTAGCTAAGATGGTTAATCAAATTTGTATAGCAGGATTAGTTCAAGGATTGTCTGAAGGGATTAATTTTGGAATGAAAGCTGGATTGAACATGGAAGATGTAATTGAAGTAATTTCAAAAGGTGCTGCACAATCTTGGCAAATGGAAAATAGATATAAAACAATGATTGATGACAAATTTGATTTTGGTTTTGCAGTTGACTGGATGAGAAAAGATTTAAAAATTGCAATGGATGAAGCTAAAAATAATGGTTCATTGTTACCTGTAACAGAACTTGTTGATAAATTTTATGGAGAAGTGCAAGGTTTGGGTGGAAATCGTTGGGATACATCAAGTTTGATTAAAAGATTTAGAAAGTAATGTATGCAGCCAGCATACTATGAAAACCTAAAAGAAATTCAGAATAAGTACTGGTCCATGTTAGATGATGCTGTAACAAACAGAGGTTCACCATTTAGAATTCCCGTTTTCATATGTGCCCAACAAGATGAAGTAGATGGTAGAATTGTTGTTTTACGTAAATCAGATAGAGCAAACAATCTATTACAATTTCATACTGATTTTAGATCTCCAAAGGTAGATATTCTAAAAAAAAATAATAATGCCTCTCTAGTTTTCTACGATAAAGAGGAAAAGATACAATTAAGAGTAAAAGTAGAATGTGAAGTTAATAATCAAAATTCTACAACTGAAGAATCATGGAAAAAAACTCAACATATAAGCAGACGTTGTTATTTAACTGATAGCCCTCCAGGAACTGCATCAGAAAATCCAACATCTGGTATGATATCTAAATTAGAAGATTTTGATTACACCATGGAACAAAGTGAAGATGGTTATAAAAACTTTACTGTTATAAAATGTAAGATTAAATCTATTGAATGGCTTTATCTTGCAGCTAAAGGTCATAGAAGAGCAAAGTTTGATTTAGAAACTAATAAAAATGCTTGGCTAGTTCCTTAAAAAATAGATTTGGAATATTTTTTCCAATTATCTTGATAGTGTTTGGTATTTTCAAATACAGCTTTTTTTTCTTCTTCAGTAACTTCTCTAACAACTTTACCAGGTGAACCAATTACTAATGAATTATCTGGTATCTCTTTATTTTCAGTAATTAAAGCTTTTGCACCAATGATACAATTTTTCCCAATCTTAGCATTGTTAAGAATCACTGCTCCAATCCCAATTAAACTGTTGTCCCCTATCCTACATCCATGAAGCATAACCATATGTCCAACAGTTACATTTTTTCCAATTTTTAATGGATAGCCTGGATCTGTGTGTAAAACACTTCCATCTTGTACATTTGATCCTTCGCCAATATGAATATTTTCTATATCTCCTCTTAAAGTTGCATTAAACCAAATACTAGAATTCTTTTCTAAAGTAACATCGCCAATTATAGTTGCATTTGGAGCTATCCAATTTTCGCCAGAGTTTTTTGGTTTTTTATCTTTTAAATCGTAAAACATAATTTATATATTATTACATTATGCCAATACAAACTCCAATATGTGATTTCGGCCAAAAGGCACACGACTTTAAGCTCAAATCAACAGATAATAAAATAATTTCTCTAGATGATATTAAAGGTGAAAATGGAACTTTAATAATGTTTATCTGCAATCATTGTCCTTATGTAAAAGCTGTTACAAAAGATATTGTAGAAGATTGTAAAAAATTAAAAGATCTAGGTGTTAATTCAGTAGCTATCTGTGCAAATGACTCTGAAAACTATCCTGAAGATTCATTTGATAACATGATCTTGTTTGCAAAAAAAAATCAATTTCATTTTCCTTATTTAGCCGATGAAACACAAGAGATTGCTAAAACTTATGATGCAGTGTGTACACCAGATTTCTTTGGTTATAATAAAAATTTAGAACTTCAATATAGGGGTAGGATAAGAGAACTTAAAAATTTAGTTCCAGTAAGAGATGGTGAAAGCGATCTTCTTAAAGCGATGAAACAAATTGCAGAAAATGATAAAGGCCCAGAAAATCAAACTCCAAGCGCTGGATGTAGTATCAAGTGGAAAAATAGTTAATGTATTTAATTGTAACTAAAGCCTTTCCACCAGAAATAGGTGGAATGCAAAATCTTATGTGGGGCTTAACAAAAGAAATGTCTAAAAACTTTATGATTAAAGTTTTTGCGGATTACCGAGAAAATCATAAAGAATTTGACGATAAAGAAAATTTTTCAATTGAAAGAGTTGGTGGAATTAAATTTCTTAGAAAAATAAGAAAAGCTCAATTAGTTAATGAATACTTAAAAGAAAATAAAGTTCAAGGAATTATAGCTGACCACTGGAAAAGTTTGGAACTAATTCAAACTAACAAGAAAAAATATTGTTTAATTCATGGTAAGGAAATTAATCATCTAAGAGGAAGTTTGTTAAATAAAAGAGCTAATAAAGTATTAAATAATGTAGAAATGGTAATTGCTAACTCTGAGTATACAAAAAATTTAGCAATTAATAATGGAGTTAATAAAGACAAACTAATAGTTATTAATCCAGGGGTAAATCCAGTAAAGAAATTAAATAAAAAATCTTTAGAAAAAGTTGAAAGTTTACTAAAGATAAAAACACCTCGATTAATTACAGTATCCAGATTTGATAAAAGAAAAAATCATCAAAAAATAATAATGAGCTTAAGAAATCTAAAACAACAGTATCCTGACATTGTTTATATATGTATCGGATATGGAGATGAGGAAGAAAATTTAAAAAAATTAGTTCAAGAACTAAATCTTGGTTCACAAGTTATGTTTTTTAAGGATATTAGTGATGAGCTTAAAAATTCATTAATAGCTAAATCAAATATTTTTGTTATGCCTTCTATTATTCATAAAACCTCTGTTGAAGGATTTGGGATAGCTTATGTGGAAGCAGCACAATATGGAATTCCTTCCTTAGGTGGAAAAGATGGTGGAGCATCAGATGCTATTGATCACGAAAAAACAGGATTGATATGTGATGGAAATAACCTAGATGATATTTATTCGTCATTGAGCTCTATGATTGAAAATAAAAAATATTTAGAATTTGGAAAAAATGCCAAAGACTATGTTTCTAAATTTGAATGGCAAAAAATATTAGAAGAATATAAAAAAATTTTAAACTAAGATAAAGATTCTTCTAACCTTTCAAAAACTTTTTCAGCACTTAGATTATTAAGATCACTTACCTCTATTGCTTTAAAATTTTCTCTTTCAACACTAACCTTGTATGCTGTTGTATGTTTACCAAATAATGTAAGACCTTTAGCTCCTACATGAGCTGTGATATGGGCTGGACCAGTGTCATTAGCTATAACAAATGAACTACCTTTAATTAAAGATGTTAATTGTGAAATATCTAATGCTCTTCCATTATCTAGTAAAGCTAATGCATTTATATCTTTTGCATCATTAATTTCTGAAGGCCCAGGTGCAGTTAAAATTTTATACTTATCTCCATATTTGTTTGAAATTAGTTCAATAAGTTTATTGTAATGAGGCCATTTTTTTATTGTCAAATGTGGTGAACAAAAAGGAAATAATAAAATATATTTATCAAACTTATAATAATTTTTAATTTCGAATATGTCTGTAGAAGCCCAACTAAAATCTGGCTTTAAAGTGTGCGAAGTATTTAACCCAGATTGTTTTAATTGATAATCAAATCTTTCAAGCACTGAAATTTTATCAAATTCTTCTTTATTTTTATTTGATGACAACGTTGTAATTGAACTCGACCAAACTATTTTATCAGCTTTAGGAAAAAGAATATTTTTGTAAAAATTTGTTCTAGAGGAATTTTGAAGATCAAAAACTTTTGAGAAGTTATACTTTTTCAGATCTTTCATTAAAAAATATAAATAAATCAAATTGTATCTAGGAAGTCTTTTGTCCAATATAACCTCATTAATAAATGGATTTTTTTTAAATAATTCTAAATAAGGATTTGTTGTAAGAAGATAAATTTGATCATTTTTATGATTTTCAAATATATCTTGAATTGCACCACTTGCTTGAGCTATATCTCCTAAAGAACCATGTTTAATTATTAAAATATTAGACATATTTATAACAAAATAGCACAGTATCAAATTTTATGAATAAAATTTTGATTGAAATCTCAATAGGTGAACTTTTAGATAAAATTTCAATTTTAGAAATAAAAGATGTGAAAATCAAAGACCCTAAAAAGCTAGA
Organism: Pelagibacterales bacterium SAG-MED30; assembly: GCA_014653775.1. Classification (GTDB taxonomy): domain Bacteria; phylum Pseudomonadota; class Alphaproteobacteria; order Pelagibacterales; family Pelagibacteraceae; genus Pelagibacter. The sequence goes on along the minus strand of JACWEA010000005.1, from coordinate 20,796 downwards.
ATATATCTCCTATGAATATTCAATTTTAAAGAAACAATTAGATGATAATGTGAAAATTGATGATAATCTAAATAAACTTTTTCAATCACTGAAAGAAATAAATTCTAAACTTTGGGATATTGAAGATAGTAAAAGACAATGTGAAAAAGAAAAAGATTTTGGAGAAAAATTTATTAAACTTTCAAGAGATGTTCATTTTTTAAATGATAATAGGGCTAAGATTAAGCTAGAAATTAATAGTTATACTGGTTCGAAAATAAAAGAGATTAAAGAATATAGAGATTATTAATTAGTTAACTTTAATATATTTATCTAAAAAATTAGAAACATTTATCCAGGGGTCACTGCCATCTGGCCAAATCATTTTTTCAAAGCAAAGATTGTCAATTTTATCATTCTTATTATAGTTATCTAAAGCACTAAATAATTCTAACTCATTTTTAATTACAATATTTGAGGGTACATTTTTCCGCCATAAAAATTTTTCGTCTATTTTGCTTAAGAAAGATAAGTAAAATACTTTTTTGTTTCTAACTACTGCTTCATAAAATCCAGAACTAACCCAAAACATTACAATATCAGAATTTTTAACAGCAATATCTAGCGTAGATATTTTATCCCATGCTTTTTCTAATCCTTTTGGTGGTTCCATATTGCTCATTCCTCTTACATGAGGAAGAATAGTGAGCTTTATATCTTGCCGTTTTGAAAGTTGTATAAATAATTCTATCATTCTTTCCCAGTTACTGGTGTGTAACTCAGTATGACCAAGTATTAAGACATTTTTAGTTTGATCAGTAACAGAAATTTTTTTTTCGTTGTACTGATCTAAAATTGTGACCCATTTTTTAGTATAACGTAAAGTTCCTGTTATTTCTTTTTGGTCAAGAAAATTTTTTGCATCTAATTCCCATTTATTTGATACAAGAGCAATATCTTCACAAAATGAGGGATCTGGAACAGATAATGAATAATGAAAATGCCATGGTAAGTGGCTTGTGGAAATAATCTTTCCTCTACCTTTCATGCACGATAAGAAGCCATTTTGGATTTTTTTGTTTCTGCTCCATCCGTCAGTAAAAACAAAAACTTTTTCTGAATTTTGCAACTGTTTTTTAGCAATATTTCTACCTATGGTTTCACCATCAATGTAATCATAAATTTTATTAATTAACCCTTGTATTTTTCTTTTAAAAAAATTTGGAAATATTTTTGATTTAACAATTAAAAAAGCTAATGACCATATATAAGAAAAAAAGATTTGAGAAAATCCATGTTTTTCAAAACTGGCAAAGTCGCTAGTTTGAATATTAAGATCTTCAAAAATCTTAGCTATATTTTCTTTTGGAATAAGCTTAAGTTTAACAAAATCTTCTCCATAAATAACAGTACATGGTATTTTTTTCTGACGACATATGTAAGCATAAGGAGCTAAATGATCTAAAGCATTATTAGAGTATGCATAAAATATTGCTTTTATTTTATTATTTGGCATTTTTAATTTTAAATTTATAATCTATTTAGTCTATTTAATTCAATTAAAGCTATATTTTTTCTCTAAAAATTTGATCAAATTATGAATTAAGAATGTCATAAATAGGTATATACCGCCTGCAACAATAAAAACTTCTATAGGTTTAAAAGTTGTTGAAATAATATATTTTGCAACACCTGTTAAATCCATTAATGTTACAGTGCTTGCCAAAGAAGTCCCTTTCATCATTAAGATTATCTCATTTCCATAAGCTGGTAGAGACTGTCTAATAGCTATAGGTATTTGAATTTTATAAAAAATTATTTTATTTGATATTCCTAAACTTTTCCCAGCTTCTATTAAGCTAGGTTTAATTGTTTGAAATGCTGACCTTAATATCTCTGAAGTGTAAGCACCTGTATTTAATGAAAAAGCAATTATGGCACACCAGTAAGGTTCCTTCAGTATTACCCACAAAAAAGTTGATCTTAAATATTCGATTTGCCCTAAGCCAAAATAAATAATGAATATTTGGACTAATAAAGGTGTGCCTCTAAATACATAAGAATAACCATAAGCAAATTTATTAATAAAAATATTTTTGTTTAATCTTAAAATGGCAAATAAAAAACCTATAAATAATCCAATAATTAAAGAAACTGATAAAAGTTTTAGAGTAATTATAGATGCATTTAATAACTTAGGAAAGCTTGCAAACATTAATTCAAAATCCATCAATAACCTCTACTATATTTAATTTCTAATTTATTAATCAATTTCATACTTAAAAATGTAAGCAACAAATATAAAAGGGCTGCAAAAGAATAAAAAAATAATGGATCTCTAGTAGATCCAGCTGCAATATAAGATTGTCTCATAATTTCAACTAGACCTGTAACTGAAATTAAAGAAGTATCTTTTAACGTAATCTGCCAAACGTTACTAAGGTTTGGTATTGCAAGTCTTAATACTTGGGGAAGTATAATCTTATAAAATTTGGCAAATTTACTTAAACCTAAAACTTTTGCTGCTTCAAACTGACCTTTATCAATTGATTGAACCGCTCCTCTAAAAACCTCTGTAGAATAAGCTCCAGAAATAATTCCAATTGCGAAAGCTCCAGTAATAAATGCATTTATTTCTATATACTCATTATAACCAAATATTGAAGCAACATACATAATCGCCCCACTTCCACCAAAAAAAAATAAATAAATAACTAGTAGTTCAGGAACTCCTCTAATTACAGTAGTGTAAGAATTTGCAATTAGATTTAAAAATTTATTATTTGATAATTTGAGAGGAGTAAATATTAAAGCAAATGTAAAGCCTATCAACATTGCTGTTATCGAAACAGCAATAGTCATTAAAGTGGCAATAAATAATTCATCACCCCAGCCAGTATCTCCAAATGAAAGAAGTTCCATACAGACTGGCGACTATTTTTTATAGTCGCCAAATCTAAAATTAATTACATAGAAGCGTCGAAACCAAACCACTTAGTAGCTATTCTACTAATGTCTCCGTTTTTTCTCGCTTTATTAATAGCTTTATTAAATGCATCTAAAAGTTCAGTATCATCTTGTCTAATACCTACTCCCACTCCATTACCAAATGCTCCACCAGAAAAAGTTGGACCAACAAGTACAACTGATTTTCCTGATTTCTCAGCATAATCAGTAAAAGCAACTGCTGCAGCTAGCGCTACATCACATCTACCAGAAGCTAAGTCTAAGTTTACTTCATCTTGAGTTTTGTAAGTTCTTAGATTTATTTTTCCAACATCACCTGATTCTAAAAAGTTTTGGTGAATTGTGGCTGTTTGTGTACAAACAGTTTTTCCTGCTAAAGCTCCAGTTATAGTTTTAAGAGCTTTTTTTACATCAGAACCACCCAGGGTAAGATTTATTCCCTCAGGAGTATCTATTCCCTCTAGGTCTGAACCTTTCATTACTGCAAGTGATGCCACTTCATCAGCATATCCTTGAGAGAAGCTAATAGCTTTTTTTCTCTCATCTGTAATAGACATTCCCGCCATAATCGCATCAAATCTTCTCATAATAAGTGCTGGAATCATTCCATCCCAATCTTGCTCAACAATTTCGCACTGTCTTTCCATGTATCTACATAGAGACCAAGCTAATTCTACTTCAAATCCAATTAGCTTACCTGAAGCATCTTTTGAATTCCATGGAGGATAAGCACCTTCAGTTCCAATCCTAATTTTATCAGAAGCATAAACGTTTCCAATAATTAACAAAGAAACTAGAATTGAAAAAATAGTTTTTTTAAGTATATTCATTATTTTCTCCTTTAATAATTTATGATCAAGTATTTCATAAATTAAAGAATTAAAAAAGAAAAATTAGTGATTAATTGAAGAAGAAAAATTCCAAGTACAATCAAAACTAGGTATGTAAACTCTAGCTAAATTAGTGTTTCCAAAATGATGGTTAAAAACATTAAGCCAATTTTCAACTTGAAGAGGTTTTTTATCCTGACTGCCTACTTGAGCTGTAATAACACCTTTGGGTTTTAAAATTCTGACTAAGGAGTCCATATTTTTAGCAGCTAAATCTATGCAAAATTGATCATCATTAAGATCAACAAATATGTGATCATAAGTGTCATCACCAACTGACTTTATACTTTCAAATGCATCTCCCCACACACATTTAACTGAATTTTTTTCAGTAGCTTTTTTACCTATGTCTCCTAAGTGTTTACTACAAACATCGACAACTTCAGGATCAAGTTCGTACCAATCAACAAAATTAAATTTTTTAGAAATACATTCTCTTGCAACTCCACCATCACCACCTCCTATAATTGCTGCTCTTTCATTATCTTTGTTTAAATTTAAACCCGCTCCAACAAAAGTTGAGCTATATAAGTGCTCATCTGATGCAGCTACTTGAATTTCTCCATCAATAAATAAAGATTTCCCAAATTGCTCTAACTCTAAAATTTCAATATGTTGACCTACTTTTGATTTAAAATCTTCTAAAACATCATTTACCACATAAGCCTTCTGTAAACCTGGAGAGCTATAAATATCATGATATAAAGCTATGGTATCTCTATTAAATTCTTTCTTAACAATTCTTTGATGTTTAAATTCCTTTCTAATTATATCGATTGCAACTGATGGACTAATTGTTCCACAAGTAAAAAAATCAAAACTTATCATACCTTTCTCTGGAAAAGTATGAAAACTAATGTGACTTTCGGCCAATAAAGCTAAAATTGTAAATCCTTGTGGTTCAAATTTATATTTAGAAATATTTAAAATTGTAACATTTGCTGCTTTAGCAATATCGTGAATTACTTTTTCAAATAAAGATGCTTCGTATTCTTTATTTGTACCTATAATATCTAAAGTGATGTGCTCCCCAACCTTTGTCATAAAAATTATCCACTTTTATAATTTTTCACTTTTTCCAAAATTTTTTTCATTTCTGCTAATGAAAGAATTTTTGGTTCTCCTATCTTTAGTGCAATAATATATTGTTGGCAAATATTTTCTATCTCTTGTGCAAGTTCAAATGCTTTGGATAAATTTTCTCCAAATGCAACCTGACCGTGGTTTGACATCAAACATGCTTTTCTATCTTTTAAAGCTTTAATGATATTCATAGAAAGTTCGTATGTACCAAAAGTTGCATATTCTGAACATTTAATATCTTCACCTCCTGCAAGAGCAATCATATAATGAAATGGTGGTATTGATTTACCATGAGTCGAAACTGCTGAAGCATGTGGGGAATGGGCATGAACAATAGCTTTTGCTTCCCATTTATTTTTATAAATATCTTGGTGAAACCTCCATTCAGATGAAGGGTTTTTTCCAGAATTAAACCAAGATAAAAAATCCTTTTCTTCAGTTAATGATAAAAAAACAACATCTTCAGGTTTTAGAGATTCGTACTTTTTTCCAGATGGAGTAATGAAAAAACCTTCGATATCATCTTCTGATCCTCTTACTGAAATATTTCCAGACCTTAAAGGAGATAAGTTAGTGGTATTTAGTTTAATTGAATATTCAATTACTTCTTCTCTTTCTTTTAAATTTTTCATTTAAACAACTTCTTTAATCCTTTAGTTGATGCCTCACAAACTCCCTTTTCAGTAATTAAACCTGTAACATATTTTGCAGGTGTAACATCAAATGCCAAGTTCATCGCTTTGCTATTTTTTGGATATATTTGTATTTTTTTAACTACTCCTTTTTCATCTAAACCTTCGATATATGATAATTCCTCTGAGTTTCTCTTCTCAATTGGAATATTTTTATGATCTTTTATATTCCAATCAATTGTTGAACTAGGTAGGGCTACAAAAAAAGGTATATTGTTATCATGAGCTGCTAATGCTTTAAGATAAGTTCCAACTTTATTACAAACATCTCCATTTGCTAAAGTTCTATCTGTTCCAACAATACACAAATCAACCTCTCCTCTTTGCATTAAGATCCCTCCTGTATTGTCGGCAATTATTGTATTTGGAACTTTCTCCTCATTTAATTCATAAGAAGTTAAATTTGCTCCTTGGTTTCTTGGTCTTGTTTCATCTGCCCAAACATGAACGGGAATGCCTTTTTTGTGTGCATGATAAATTGGAGAAGTTGCTGTGCCCCAATTAATTGTTGCAAGCCATCCTGCATTACAATGAGTTAAAATATTTACCGTATCTTTTTTTTTATTATAAATTTCTTCAATAATTTTAAGACCATTTATTCCAATATTTTCACAAAATTTTACATCTTCTTCACAAATTTGTTTAGCTTCATTAATTGCTATATCTAAAATTTTATCACTATTTAATCCTGATAATTTATTCATTATTCTATCTACTGCCCACTTAAGATTTATTGCTGTCGGTCGTGATTTAATTAAATCCTCAGCAGATTTTTTTAAAAAAGATTGATCATTATTTTCTATGATGGAAAGTACTAAACCATAAGCAGCTGTTGCTCCTATTAAAGGAGCACCTCTTACTTCCATTACTTTAATTGCATTGACTGCATCTTTGATAGTTTTTAGCTCCTTAATTGTAAATTTATGAGGAAGTTTTGTTTGATCTATTATTTTTACAATATTGTTCTCAAACCAAATAGTACGATACTCTTGTCCTTTTATTTTCATTATATATTTTGTCCATTAATTAGTTTTTCAAGTTCATCGATTAATTTATTACCCCTAATAACTGGATGAATTTTTTTTGCATCTTTTAAATCTTTAAGAGCATTTTGATATAATTCTAAATCAATATATATTTGAGCTCTGCCTGATAAAGCTCCAAAATGTCTTGGTTCTAAATCTAATACCTTACTAATATCGTCTAAAGATTTTTGATAATCTTTCATTAAAAATAACAAAGTAGCTCTTTTGTTCCAAGCCTCTGACCATTTTGGATCTATTTCAATGATGTTCGTAAAAACTTTTAATGCATATTCGTATTGACCTTGATACATCAGCCTAGTGCCAAACTCCAATTTTTGTGTTAAGAAGTTTTGATTTGGGTGTTTATTCCAAACAGCCCAAATTTTTTTTTCTAAAATATCTCCATCTTGAATATTATTTATCTTACTTAAGTCATTAAAAAGTTTGTTAAGTTCATTAACTTGAGTTAAATTATTACTTTTAGCATTAGCATTTAAAATTAAAATTAAATTTAATATTATAATATATATTATTTTTTTCATTGATCTAAAACACGCCCTGCAATAGTTTTTAATTTTTCTTTTGTTTTATTTGTTCGTTTTTTAGGATCTGTTATAATTGCAACATCCAAACAATTATTTGTTGGATCTTTAGGATCAATATGATTTTCAAAAATTTCTATTAAATTTTTAATCATATTTTTGGCTTTAACAGCATTACTCAATAAAACTTTTATAACTTGTTGAACATCAACATTTTCATGATCTGGATGCCAACAATCATAATCTGTTACCATGGATACTGATGCATATCTTATTTCTGCTTCTCTAGCTAACTTTGCTTCAGGCATGTTAGTCATTCCAATTACATCTGCTTTCCAAGATCTATATAAATTAGACTCAGCTAACGTTGAAAATTGAGGACCTTCCATAACAACATAAGTTCCTCCTCTTTGATATTCTATTTTTTCTTTTTTAATTGCCTCTTCACAAGCATTCATTAAACCAACTGAAGTTGGATAAGCCATTGAAACATGGGCCACTATTTCTTCATCAAAAAATGTTTTTTTTCTAGCAAACGTTCTATCAATAAATTGATCAATTATAATAAATTTACCTGGAGGTAAATCTTCCTTTAAAGATCCAACTGCTGATACTGATACAATATCTGAAATGCCTAATTGTTTTAAAGCATCAATATTTGCTCTAAAATTAATATTTGTTGGTGAAATATGATGTCCTCTTCCGTGTCGTGGTAGAAAAAAAATTTCTTTGTTATTGAATTTTGTTTTTAAAATTTGGTCTGATGGCTTTCCCCAAGGCGTATTTAAGTCTAATAGCTCCCTATCTTTAAATTCTTCAACATCATAAAGGCCACTTCCACCAATTATTGCTAATTTATTTATTGTCATGTTTAAAATATAATTTATTTATACTTTTATAATTAACCATATGAATTTAAAAGATTTTATTAGATCTATTCCAGATTACCCTAAGAAAGGCATTTTATTTAGAGATATTACAACATTAATTAAAGATGAAAATGCTTTTGCTGAAACTATTAATAAAATCGTAGAAAGATCTAAAAAATATAATTTTACAAAAATTGCTGCAATAGAGTCTAGAGGATTTGTTTTTGCTTCAGCTGTATCATATATCCTAAAAAAACCTTTTATATTATTAAGAAAAAAAAATAAATTACCTGCGGACGTTCACTCTATAGATTTTGAACTAGAGTATGGAACAGCAACTATAGAAGTTCATAAAGACTCTATAAATGAGAAAGACTCGGTTTTAATAATTGATGATTTAGTTGCCACTGGTGGTACAGCGGAAGCTGCGGCAAAGTTAATTGAAATATCAAAAGGAAAAGTTGCAGCTTTCATCTTTGTGATTAATCTATTTGATTTAGGAGGATCAGATAATTTAATTAAAAAAGATTACAAAGTAGAAAATTTAATTGATTTTCCAGGTCACTAATTATCTAATTTTGGTCTATAATTAGATTTTCTCCCTACCATAGAATTTAATAAACCTAAAAGTCTCATTTGATATATTCTTCTTTTTTTATTGTTAAATGTAATCAAGTAATAAAAAAATTTAATCTTTGCTGAAATTAAATTTTTTATTACTTTGGAAATGGCAACTAAATAACCATAGTGTTTTTTATTAAAATAAAATTTTGACCACATCCAATGCCAATTTCTAGAAAGTTCAATTTCATCTTCATACTTAGGATTAACCGCTTCACCACCAAGATGACTTATTTTAGATTTTGGTATTATATAAATATTCATATTATTTTTTATTAACTCTAGACATAAATCCTCATTTTCAAGATATAAGAAGAAATTCTCATCAAAAAAATTAAAATTTTTTATTTTTCTTAAATCTTTTAAATTTAAAAGCATAGCAAATCCATCAACGCTTTTTACTTTAAATGGATTTATAGGATCAAAAATTTGTTTTTTATTTTTATCTAACTTGTAGTTTGGATATTGTGTCTTATCTGAAATTGGAGCAATTAATCCAAAAGAGTCTATAGATTTAACAACTTTTATAATCTCATCAATAGTATCATTCTTTAAAATTACATCAGGATTTAAAATAAAGGCATAATCATTGCTAACATTTTTTATACCCAAGTTATTTCCAGCTCCCATTCCAATATTTGATGAAGATAAAATACACTTTACATTATTGTATTTTTTTTCAATTTTATTTTTAAATTGGATATCGTTTGAATTATCTATAACTATAATTTCTATTTGATTATCTATGGAGTTTATGCATTTTTCTATCACATGATCACTTTTAAAGCTTACAATTATTACTGAAAAATTTTGCCTAGTTATTGACATGATGTATGTATATTGAACTATACTAAAACTTTTTTGTAATGTAAAAATCAAAAGATGAAAAAAATCATTGTAACAGGCGGATTGGGTTTTATAGGAAGTAATTTAATAGATCTACTACTTAGAAAAAATTTTTTTGTTATCAATATTGATAAGGCAACTTATTCATCCAATATTTACAATGTAAAAGATTTTGAAAATTCAAAGAAATATAAATTTATAAAGCTTGATATTAAAGATAAAAAGATAAAAAATATTTTATTTAGATATAAACCGTCTGGGATATTTAATTTAGCTGCAGAAACTCATGTTGATAGATCTATAGACAATCCAGATAGTTTTATACAAAGCAATATTGTAGCTGTTTATAATTTATTAGAAAATTTTAGAAATTTTACAAAAAAATATAAATGTAAATTAATTCATATTTCTACAGATGAAGTTTATGGAGATATTTTAACTGGTAGATCACATGAAAAATATCCTTACCACCCAAGCTCACCATACGCTGCTAGCAAAGCAGCATCAGACCATTTAGTTAGCTCCTATGTTAGAACTTACAATTTACCTGCAATAGTCACTAATTGTTCAAATAATTTTGGACCAAAACAACATCCAGAAAAGTTAATTCCAAAATTAATATACAATATTTTAAATAATAAACCGTTACCCATTTATGGAAAAGGGAGAAACTCTAGAGAATGGATTTATGTAAAAGATCATTGTGAAGCGTTAATCAAAGTCTTTTTAAAAGGTAAAATAGGACAATTTTATAATATAGGTTCAAATAAAAATTTAAATAACTTAGAGGTTACTAAAAAACTTATAAAAGAATCAAAAAAAAAAATTAATTTGGGAAATAAAGTCAAAATTAAATTTATAAAAGATCGTCCAGGACATGATATAAGATATGCTTTAAATAGTAATAAAATTAAAAAAGAACTTGGTTGGTATCCAAAAATAAATTTTTCAAAAGGAATAAAATTAACTCTTGATTGGTATTTTGAAAATAAATCTTATTACAAATCACTTTCAAAAAAAGATATTATAAATAGATTAGGTAAAAGATGATTAAAAAAGGAATTATATTAGCTGGAGGAAAAGGAACAAGAATGAGTCCCTTAACAAAAGCAGTTAATAAACAATTATTACCAATTTACGATAAGCCTTTAATTTTTTATCCATTATCAATTTTAATGTTATCAAAAATTAAAGATATTCTAATTATAGTAAATAAAGGTCAACTAGAACAATATAAAAAAATTTTACCGAATGGTGACAACTTAGGTATTAAAATAAGTTACTTGGAACAATCTAAACCAAGAGGTCTTCCTGATGCTTTTGTAATAGGAGAAAAATTTATTGGTAAAGAAAATGTTGCTATGATTTTAGGTGATAATTTTTTTTATGGACAAAACTTATCTAAATTACTTTTAGATAACACAAAACTTAGTAAAGGAGCTAGAGTAGTATTACACAAAGTTTTAAAACCTGAATTATTTGGAATTGCTAAGATTAATAATCAAAAAAAAATTACCAAGATTAAGGAAAAACCAAAAAAATTTTTTTCAGATCTTGCAATTACAGGTTTATATTTTTTCGATAATAAGGTGGTAAATTTTGCAAAAAAACTAAAGCCTTCAAAGCGAGGGGAAGTAGAAATAGTTGATTTATTAAACTTTTATAAATCAAAAAATCAACTATCAGCTGATTTGATTGGTAGAGGTGGAGCTTGGTTAGATACTGGCTCAATGGATGATTTTTATAAAACAAGTTCCTTTGTCTCTGCAATTGAAAATCGACAAGGTCTTAAAATTGCTTGCTTGGAGGAAATTGCATTTAATAACAAATGGATAAAAAAGAAACATTTAAAACAATCAATAAAGTTTTATGGTAATTGTGATTACTCAAAATATTTAACTAAACTTTTATAAATGAAAATAATAAAAACAAAGTTTAAAAATTTATTAGTTTTTAAATCTAAAAATTTTTATGATAATAGAGGCTATTTTAGAGAACTGGCTATTGAAAAATTAATAAAACAAAAATTAATTTTTACTGTTGTATCTAAATCAAAAAAAAATGTTTTAAGAGGTTTGCATATGCAAAAAAAATTTCAACAGGGAAAATATATATCCTGCCTGAAAGGAAAAATTTTAGATGTTGTTGTTGATTGTAGAAAAAAATCAAAAACTTTTGGAAAACATTTTAAAATAATATTAAGTGAAAAAAATAGTAAATCTATTTATATACCTCCAGGATTTCTTCATGGTTTTCTTGGACTAGATAAAGAAAACACAGTTATATATGGTTGTACAAATTATAGAGATAAAAATTCTGAAATTGGAGTAAAATGGAACGATGAGGAATTAAAGATAAATTGGACTACAAAAATACCAATTTTATCTAAGAAAGATAAAAAAAATTTAAGATTTCAAGAAGTAAGATTTTAAAATGCAAAATTTAAAGATGTTTTGTATTTGTATACATAACGAACTTTTATCTAAAGTTAAAAAGATTAATTATATACCTGTTGGATTAGGAAATAATAAATTTGATCCTGAATGGATCAAAGATAATTCTAAAGAAAATATCGCAGAAAAAAATAAATTTTATGGTGAATATACTTTTCATTATTGGTTTTGGAAAAATGAAATAAAAAATATAAGTGATAACGATTGGATTGGTTTTTGTGCTTACAGAAGGTTTTGGCTAAATGAAAAAAATAATGACAATAAAAACCTTGAGTTTAAAAATAGAATATTACATAGAGTCCCAAAATTATGGGAAGATTATCAGGTAATTTTGGGAGACCAAATATATGTAGATGACATAAAATGGACTAAAATTTTTAAATATGGAAAAATTTCTCTAATTAAAAATCCTGGAGCAATCTTAAAAAAAAATCGTAATATAAAATTTCATTTTGATATGTTTCATGGCAATGGGGTTTTGGATAAAGCTATCAATGTATTAAACGAAAATGATAGAGAAGATTTTAGGCAATTTGTAAATTCTAATAAATCATATAATCAAGGAAATATGTTTATATGTAAATCAAAACAATTGATCATAAAATATTATGAAACAATTTTTAATTGGTTGAATGAATGTGAAAAAATATTTGGTTTTGACTTAGATGGATATGGTAAAATAAGAATTTATGGTTTTTTGGCTGAGAGATTTCTTCCGTTTTGGTTCAATAAATACTCTAAATGTCTTGAGTGGCCGATTGTTTTTAATGATTTAAGAGAGGAAAATTTAAATTGAAAAAAAACATTAACTTCTTAGATTTAGGTCTTCAACCATTAGCAAATAATTATATTAAAAAAAATCAGCTAATTAATAAAGAAAAAAAATATAGATTAAAGATTGGTGTAAATCTTAAAACTAAATTAGTATCTATAAATAAACCTATATCGAGTAAAATTATGTTTAATAATAGGTATCCATATAGATCTTCAAAATCAAAAACTATGATTGAGTCTTTCAAAAATTTATCCATATTAGTTAATAAAAAATTTAAACCAAATAAGATACTTGAAATTGGTAGTAACGATGGAAGCTTCATTAAAAACTTTTCGAAAAAAAAAGTTATTGGTATTGAGCCATGTTCTAACGTAGAAAAAATTACAAAAAAAATGGGATTTAATACATATCCTAAATATTGGAATTACAAAACAGCAAAACAATTATTAAAAAAAAACGGAAAAGTTAATCTAATATATTCAGCTAATACTATAAGTCATATAAAAAATTTAGATGAAGTTTTTAAGTCAATAAATATTGTATTAGATGATCATGGGGTATTTATAATTGAAGACCCTTCATTATTAGAATGTTTGAAAAAAAATACCTATGATCAATTTTATAATGAACATATATATGTTTTTTCTCTAGTTGGAATTGAAAGTATTTTAAATAAATATAATTTTGAAGTTTTTCATATTGAGAATTTAAAAATACATGGTGGATCTAATAGGTATTTTATAAAAAAAAAACAAAATAAAAGGAAAATTAATCTAAGTGTAAAAATTCAAAGAAAAAAAGAAATAAAATATGGAATTACAAAATTATCAACCTATAGAAAATTTGCTAGAAGAGTTAAATCTTCTAGGAAAAAACTTAAAAATATTTTTATTAAAATAAATTCAAAAAATAAAAAGATTATTGGCTACGGTGCTACTGCTAAGTCCACTACAATTTTGAACTATTGTAAAATCAATAATAATTTAATTTCATATTTTGTTGATACAACTAAGGATAAACAAAATAAATATACGCCTGGTACAAAAATTCCTATCTTTAAATATTCAGGTTTAATTGAAAAAAATGTAGATTTTATTTTTTTAGGTGCATGGAACTTTAAAGAAGAAATCTTTGAAAAAGAGAAAAAATTCATTAAAAGAGGTGGTAAATTCATTATACATACACCAGTACCAAAAATTATATGAAAAAAATATTATTTACAGGTGGCTCAGGTAGATTTGCTAAAGTATTTAAATTAGTAAAAAATAAATATCAGATTGAATATCCTTCCAAAAAAAAATTCAATATAGAAAGTTTTAACTCGGTATTAAGATATTTAAAAAAAAGTAAGCCAGATTACTTAATTCATTGTGCTGCATTATCTAGACCTATGAAAATTCACGAAAAAAATATTTCTAAAAGTATTTTGATAAATATTATAGGGACTTCAAATATTGTTAGAGCTTGTAGTCAAAAAAAAATTAAACTTATATATTTTTCTACAAATTATGTTTATCCAGGAATTAAAGGTAATTATTCAGAACACGATCCTGTTTTACCAATTAATAATTATGCAATTTCAAAATTGGGTGGTGAATGTGCAGTTCAAATGTATAAAAATTCTTTAATTTTAAGAATATCTATGACTGAAAAACCATTTATACATAAAGAAGCTTTTAATGATGTTGAAATGAATTTTATGTACCACGAAGATTTAGCAAAAAATTTATTAAAATTAATCAATCATAAAGGTATTATTAATGTAGGTGGCTCAAAAAACACTGTTTATAATTTTGCAAAAAAAGATAATCGAAATGTAAAGCCCGTAGCATCAAAAAAAATTATTGGTAAACAATTTCCACGTAAACAAACTATGAATTTAAAAAAATATCATAAAATTATAAAAAAATAATTCAATTTTTAATTTTTTTTAAATATTTTTTTATTTGATAATCTTCATATATCTTTTGTAAATAACCTTTTTTAGATACTTTAGATTTTATAACATTAATAAATTTATTTTTGTTTTTTTTATAATTTTTAACATCGACTCTCTTAAATCTATAATCTATAAAAGAAGTTTCTAATTTTTTGTTATTTTGTAAGTTTTTACTATAATTTAAGTTTTTATTTTTAATATTAATTACTACGATTGAGTCATAATATTCAATTGAATAAACTTTATCTGAAATTTGATTCATTTTCTTTTTTAACATTGGATTCCGTCTATGAATATTTTCAATAATATTAGTAGAAAAATTTATAAATGAATTTTTTGATGGGTTCTTAAATCCTTTATAATTCATATAACTAGTGTGTGTATCCTCAACTATAATAATTCCGTTATTGTTAATATGATTAAAAGATTCCATCAAACTAGTAATTTGTTGTAAGTTGGTATGACCTCCATCATCTATTAAAATATCTACTTTTTTTATTTTTTTATAAAAACTTTTCCAAAAAGTTGGGTCGGATTGATCACCTGTAAAAATTTTAAAACCATATTTTTCTAACTTTTTTGCCTCTGGATTTAATTCAACCCCAATTATATTTGCTTTTTTGCCTAAAAACTTTTTCCACATAAATAATGATCCGCCATTACCAACGCCTATTTCTACAAGAGTAACTTTTTTATTGATATATTTATTAAGAATATTGGCATAAATTTCAAAATAATTGCTCCACTTTATTGAATATTTTGGTGAAGATTTAAAATATTTTAAAATTTTTTTCATTTCAAATGGTAGCGGGAAGTGGGATCGAACCACTGACCTCGGGCTTATGAGTCCCGCGCTCTAACCAACTGAGCTACCCCGCCATTAAATAATGTATGGTTTATACTACTTTTATTTTTTGTTGCAAACAAGTACTGGGCTAAGCCGTTTAAACTGTGGTCACTTTTTAATAGAAAAAATTACTTAGTACAAAACTTTAATAAAATAGCTTACTAAAAACTTATCCACAGGCAATTAATTAATTTGAAATTACTTTTTATACTAATAACTTATATTTTAATGAGAATTGAAGAAGAATTAAAGCTTGATTATTCTGATGTACTTTTTAGACCTAAAAGAAGCACTTTATCAAGTCGTAAAGATGTGGATTTAAAAAGAACTTATAAATTTAAATATAGCAATAGTGAATGGTCGGGAATTCCTATAATGGGTGCAAATATGGATGGTGTAGGTGAGTTAGGTGTTGCAGAAAAAATGTCAGAATTTGATATGATTACTTGTCTAACTAAACAACATGATGTTAAGAAATTGAACCAATATAAAAAAATTAAATCAATTTATAAAAATATTGCTTTAAGTGTTGGAATTAAAAAAGAAGACTTTAATATACTTGATAAATTACTAAAAGAATTTAATTTTATAAAATTTATTTGCATAGATGTTGCCAATGGATATTCAGAACGCTTCAGTAAATTTATAAAATCTGTAAGAGAAAAATACCCTACAAAAACCATAATAGCTGGAAATGTTGTTACCGCAGATATGACTCAGGAACTAATACTAAGTGGTGCTGATATAGTTAAAGTTGGGATTGGACCAGGAAGCGTTTGTACAACTAGAATTCAAACTGGTGTTGGCTATCCACAATTAAGTGCAGTTATAGAATGTGCTGATGCTGCACACGGTTTAGGAGCACACATAATTGCTGATGGTGGATGTACATGTCCTGGTGATGTTGCAAAAGGTTTTGGTGCTGGTGCAGATTTTGTAATGCTTGGAGGAATGCTTGCAGGTCATGATGAAGGTAAAGGCAAAATTATTAAAAATAATGGAAGCAAATACATAGAATTTTATGGATCAAGTTCTCTCACAGCTAACAAAAAACATTATGGTGGCTTATCTGATTATAGAAGTAGTGAAGGGAGAATTGTCAGAGTTAAATATAGGGGAAAAATAAAAGATACCATTTCAAATATTCTAGGAGGAATCAGAAGTAGCTGTACGTATGTTGGTGCACCTTCTCTTAAACAATTAAGTAAATGTACTACATTTGTAAGAGTATCTAACCAATTTAATGATACTTTTGTAAAATAGTTAAATTTATAAGAGGAATTTTATAATTTTAAAAAATTATAATTCCAAATAATAATAAGCCTAATGAAGCAGAAGCGGAAAATAATATTTTTTTTCTTTTTTCTCTTTTTTGATCAACACGCACTCTGTTAAGTAAAACATTAATATTAGTACTTTTATTTCCAGCTTCATTGTTGGTTGTGTAACTTGAAATAGTTTTGTTTTTAACAGTATAAGATGAGTTTCTCACAGATCAATTTAATCACCAAATACTAAACTTTTCAAATAATTTCTCCTAAATTGAAAAATTTAATCATTCTTAAAATTAGTCTGTTTTAGAGGTTTATTTATCAAATATATAGGATATTTCTTTTTCTCAACTTCAATAAATAGATTTTTTGTTTGTAGTTCCTCATTTGAGTGATCATTAGTAATATATCCAAATGCTAAATTTTTTTTAAAATTAAAAGAATAGTTGCCAGAAGTTGTTTTGCCTATAATTTTATTATCTAAATAAATTGGTTCATCATGAATTAACAATGGTTTTCCTGGTTTGTTATCTTTAAGAATAAACATTGCAAATTTTCGATCAATTTTTTGTGCTTTAATTTTTTGAAGTGCTTTTTTGCCAATAAATTCTACATCTTTTTTATAACTAATAGTAAAATTTAAACCAGCTTGATATTGATTTTCTTCAGGAGAAATATCATGACCCCAATGTAAAAAACCACTTTCCATTCTCATTGTATCCATAGAATGCATACCACAATTAGAAAGATTAAATCTTTTACCTTTTTCAATAATTAATTCATATATTTTTTTGGTATCTGTAATATTTATATATAATTCATAACCTAGTTCTCCAACATAAGATAATCTTTGAACCCAAATTTTTACTCCATCAATTTCAATATATTTAGCATAAGCAAATTTAAAATTTTCATTGCTTAAATCATCTTTGCTCAATTCTTGTAATAACAATCTACTCTTTGGGCCAAAAATTCCAAATACACAATAATCTTCAGTAACATCTTTAAGATCAATATTTTCTGATAAATGTTTTTTGATATGAAATTTATCTCTTTCTCTAGTTGCGGCAGAGCTAATTATTCTAAAATAATCTTTATCAATACATACTACTGTAAGATCAGTTTCTATTCCCCCATCTGGATTAAGCATATGAGTATAGGTACATTTTCCAATTTCATTTTTAATATTAGATGTGCAAATTTTTTGTAATTCTTGATGAGCTTTTTTTGATTTAATTTCAAATTTCGAAAAAGGAGTTAAATCATATAATCCAACATTTCTAATTGTGTTATTCGTTTCATATTCAACAGATGGATACCAATTTTGGTAATTATAGCTATATTGATATTCAGGTTTTTCGCCATCTAATGCAAACCACATTGGTCTTTCATATCCACCAGAAACACCAAAGCAAGCCCCGAAACTTTTCAATAACTCATGATGTGGTAATTTTTTTATATTTCTAGAAGTTTTATGCTGTTTAAAAGGCCAGTGCATTCCATACAAATCTCCTAAAGACTCAGTAATTCTTTCTTTAATAAATCCTAATTCAGAGTGATATTTTTGAAATCTTTTTATATCATAATTAAATATATCTTCGTTAATATGACCAGTAATTAACCATTCAGCAGTAACTTTACCAACTCCTCCTCCACTACCAATTCCAATACTATTTAAACCACAGCTTAAAAAAAGATTTTTTACTTCTGGAACTTCACCTAATAATGAATTTGTGTCTGGTGTAAATGACTCCGGTCCCGCAAAAAACTTTCTAATTCCTGCAGTTTCTAAGATAGGGAATCTTTTTATAGATTTTTGTAAATATGGCTCAAAATGATCAAAGTTTTCAGGAAATTCACCAAAAGAAAAATCTTCTGGTACTTTATTAGATTTATTAAATGCAGGAATAGATTTTCCTTCAAAAATTCCAATTAATAATTTTCCTGCATCTTCTTTATAATAAACACTGCTATCAAAATCTCTTATTACAGGTAATGTTTTGGGTAAATTTTCAATTGGTTCTGTAATTACATAAAAATGTTCTGCAGGATATAAAGGAATACTAACACCCATTTTTTCACCAATTTGCCTAGACCACATCCCTGTAGCGAGTACTACATATTCACATTTTATATCTTGATTGTGTACTCTTACTCCTTCTACTTTGCCATTTTTAGTTAATATCTTTTCTACAGGTGATTTTTCAAAGATTTGAGCTCCATTTAATCTTGCTGCTTTCGCAAGCATATATGTAACTCCACTTGGGTCTGCAGCTCCATCCCCAGGCATTAAAATTCCACCTTTTAAATCATCTGTGATCATCATTGGAAATTCTTTTTTAAGTTGGTCCTTATCAAGAATTTTTATATCGACATTATATAATTGAGCTGTAGTTGCTTGTCTTTTAAGTTCTTGCCAACGTCCTTCTGTTTGAGCTATTGAAAGTGCGCCATTTAATCTAAGTCCAGCTGAATGATCTACCTCTTTCTCAAGTTTTTTATATAATTCTAATGAATATTTTCTAATCTTGGTAATTGCTGCAGATGGGCCTAATTGACTAACAAGGCCAGCCGCGTGCCAAGTTGTTCCTGATGTAAGCTGGTCTCTTTCTAAAAGAATTACATCTTTCCAACCAAACTTTGTTAAATGATAAGCTACTGAACATCCAATTACACCTCCACCTATTATTACTACTTTTGAAGCATTAGGTATTTTTTTGTACATAATATATCATCTGTTCTTCTCAAAACTTACCATTTGTTTAAGACTTTTAATTAAAGAAACTTCTATCTTCCAATTAGGATAATCTTTTTTAAATTTAGAGTTATCAGTTATCCACCATAAATGATCACCAATTCTATTTTGCTTTAAAATTTTATATTTACTTTTTGTTTTACTTATTTTTTCAATTAACTTGATCGCTTCAATAATCGAACAGCTGTTTTGTCTACCACCCCCAATATTATATACTCGTCCACCACTTTTTGGTTTTTTAATAAACTCATCAAACGCTTTAACTACATCAAGACTATGTATATTGTCTCTCACCTGCTTGCCTTTGTAACCAAAAATAAAATATTTTTTTTTATGAACTATTGATTTAACTAAAAAAGACAAAAACCCATGTAGCATAGCTCCTGAATGATTTTCACCAGTTAAACACCCACCTCTAAAACTAACAGTTTTAAGATTAAAATATCTTCCATATTCTTGTACTAATAAATCAGCAGATAATTTTGAGGCACCAAAAATAGAATGTGTAGTTTGATCTAAAGACATTTTTTCATCAATACCTTTTTTATAATATTTATGATTTTTTTTTATTTCATATCTTAATTTTTTTTCTACTAGTGTTAAAAAATTTGGTCTATCTCCATAGACTTTATTTGTAGATGTAAAAACAAAAGTTGCCTTTGGGCAATATAATCTAAAAGCTTCGAGTAGATTTAAAGTACCATTTGCATTAATTTCAAAATCTGTAAAAGGTTCTTTTGCAGCCCAATCATGTGATGGTTGAGCAGCTGCATGAACTATAGCTTTGATTTTTTTTTTATATTTTTTAAAAATTTCAAATATTTTATTTTTATTTCTTATATCTACTGAAAGGTGTTTATAATTTTTATTCTTTTTAATTTTTTTTCTTTCCATTTGTTCGATCCCTCTTTACCAAAAAAATAACTTCTTAAGTCATTATCAATACCTAAAACATTGATTCTTTTGTTTAAATAGTATTCACACGTTGCTGAACCTATAAGACCTGTAGAACCTGTAACTATAATCATAATAATAAACTTAATTTAATTTAGTTTTTGTTCTATACATTTATTAGATAAATAATAAATCACAATTAAAAATTGTAAATTAATGAAAATATTTATAACAGGTTCATCTGGGTTCATAGGTTTTCACTTAGCGAAAAAACTTTTAGATAAGGGTTTTAAAGTTTGTGGTTACGACTCTATGAATAGCTATTATGATACAAAACTAAAAAAGTCT
>JACWEA010000049.1 GCA_014653775.1 Pelagibacterales bacterium SAG-MED30 | reverse complement strand
ATTGTTCATCCTTCCATTTTCTTGTTGTTAGTTGTCCTTCTACGTAAATTTGAGCACCTTTTTTGAGATATTGTTGAACGACATTAACTAAACCCTCATTAAAAACAACTATACGGTGCCATTCAGTTTTTTCTTTTTTTTCACCTGTATTTCGATCTTTCCAAGATTGACTAGTTGCAAGACTTAATCTAGCAACGTTTTTTCCATTAACCATTTGTTTGATTTCAGGATCTGCGCCTAAACGACCAATTAAAAGTACTTTATTTAAACTTCCAGCCATAATATTTTATTATTTGTTAAATTAATTAATTAGAATTATATCACAATTTACTCTGAATATTAATTTTATTAGGTCAAAGCAACAAAAATTATGATTAAAAAGATAGTTATTAAGGGCGCTAAAGAGCATAATTTAAAAAATATTTCTTTAGAAATACCTAAGGACAAATTTATTGTTATAACAGGAATATCTGGGTCTGGAAAATCATCTTTAGCTTTCGATACAGTTTATGCAGAGGGTCAAAGAAGATATGTAGAAAGCTTATCAGCTTATGCAAGACAATTTCTAGACAAGATGAAAAAGCCCAATGTAGATTTAATTGAAGGCCTAAGTCCTGCCATATCAATAGAACAAAAAAATACATCAAAAAATCCTAGATCGACTGTAGCCACTGTTACTGAAATTTATGATTATATGAGAGTATTATATGCGAGGGCAGGAATACCCTACTCACCATTTACAGGAAAACCGATATCATCTCAGACTATTACTCAAATAGTAGATAAAATTAAAGAGCTTCCAAAAAAATCAACAATTTATCTTTATGCCCCTGTGGTTAGAGGGAGAAAAGGTGAATATAAAAAAGAAATATTAAATTACAAAAAAAGAGGATTTAGAAAAATTAAAATTGATAAAACATTATATGAAATTGATCAAGTTCCTGAATTAAACAAAAAAGTTAAACATGATATTTCAATTTTAGTTGATAGAATTGTATTAAATTCTTCACTTGGTAATAGATTAGCTGAAAGTGTTGAAACTTCAGTAAATCTTGCAAATGGTTTAGTTTTTATTGAATATGAAGATGAAACTTTGCCCAAAAAATTTAGAAAATTAGAAAAACTTATTTTTTCTACAAAATTTTCCTGTCCAGAAAGTGGTTTTACGATTGAAGAGATAGAGCCAAGATTATTTTCTTTTAATAGTCCTTTCGGTGCTTGTGAAGAGTGTGAAGGTATAGGAGTTAAATTAAACGTAGATCCTAGCTTAGTAATACCTAATGAAAAAAAGAGTATAGCTGATGGTGCAATTGAACCTTGGGCAAAAACAACAACATTATATTATGCACAAACATTAAGTTCTCTAGCTAAACATTATGATTTTTCTATTGAAGAAAAATGGTCAAAATTGTCAAAAAAAATAAAGGA
>JACWEA010000048.1 GCA_014653775.1 Pelagibacterales bacterium SAG-MED30 | reverse complement strand
CAAAAGATTTTCCTGTTATGTTAAAAAAGGTTGGATCTTGGATAGGTACAGCTAAAAGTTACATTAATAACATTCAAAATGAAGTTTCTAATATAGATATAGAAGATAGCGATATAGAAAATAGAAAAAACAAAAAAGATAATAAAAAAGATACCAAAACAGATGTATAAGGATGATAAAGAAGGTGGTTTTATAAGCCACTTAACTGAATTAAGAAAAAGATTAATAAACAGTTTTATTTTCTTAATAATTTTTTTTATTGGCTGTTATTTTTTTGCAGAACATCTTTATGGTTTTTTAGTAGAACCATATGCAAAAGCCGTTAAAGACGATGGTATTAATAGAAGATTAATATTTACAGCATTGCAAGAAACGTTTTTAACTTATTTAAAAGTTTCTTTTTTTGCAGCTTTTTTTGTTACTTGCCCATTTATACTTATGCAAATTTGGAAGTTTATTGCACCAGGACTTTATAAACATGAAAAAATTGCAATCTTACCATACTTAGTTTTAACACCTATTTTATTTTTTTTAGGTGGAATGCTTGTTTATTATTTAATCATGCCACTTGCTATTAAATTTTTTTTATCATTTGAAAGTAGTGGTATATCAACAAATTTACCAATTCAATTAGAAGCAAAGGTAAACGAATATCTTTCATTAGTAATGAAATTAATATTTGCATTTGGAATAAGTTTTCAGCTTCCTGTAGTTTTAAGTCTATTAGCGAGAGTGGGGATTGTTGACTCAGAGTTTTTAAAAACTAGAAGAAAATACGTAATTGTTATAATTTTTGCAGCAGCAGCTTTATTAACACCACCTGATCCAATAACTCAAATTGGTTTAGCTGTACCACTATTAATTCTATATGAATTATCTATTTTTTCTGTAAAAATTATAGAAAAAAAGAATCTAAAAAATAACGATGTATAATTTAAAAGAAATTAGAAAAAATTTTGATAATTTTATAAAATCTATTAAAAGAAGACCTGTAGATATAAATTTTGATTTATTAAAAAAACTCGATAAAGAAAATAGAGATTTCATTCAAAAAAAAGAAAATTTAGAGAAAGAAAAAAAAGATATTTCTAAATCTAAAGATGAAAATTTATTTAAAAAAGTCTAAAGAAATATCTGAAAAAATTGATCAAATAGTTGATAAACAAAAAAAAATAAAAGATGAACTTGATATAATACTATCAAATATACCAAATGTTCCTCATTCTGATGTCCCAGATGGCAAAGATGAAAATGATAATATAGAAATTTCAAAATCAGGGCAAATACCTAAATTTGATTTTAAACCAAAATCTCATTATGAGATTGGAGAGAAACTTAAAATGCTTGATTTTGATTTAGCAACAAAAACTACTGGATCACGATTTGTATTTGTTAAAGATCAATTGGCTTTATTAGAAAGAGCATTATCTAATTTTATGCTAGATAAACATATAA
>JACWEA010000047.1 GCA_014653775.1 Pelagibacterales bacterium SAG-MED30 | reverse complement strand
TTTTATTAAAGCATCTAATACTTTTAATGGTTGTTCTGAAAGCAAAATCGATAGAGGACGATTTATTGCTCCAGTAACATAAACATAGGCGCTGTTATATTGTTCGATTTTAACAATAGTTTCTGGTTCTTGATAAAATCCTTTTAAAACATTGTTTATAAACTCTTGAGCTTCTTCTTTAGTTTTATCATTTACTACAACTTGACCAACATAGGGAATTGTTATATCGCCTGTTGGACTAATGGTATAAGAACCATCAATATCATCAATATCTGTAATTGATATATTTATGACATCACCTGCACCAATAGAGTAATAGTATTTGTTTTCACCAATTAATTGAGTTAATTTTTTATCTTGCTTTTTTTTTATATCTTCAAATTTTGGAAGAGACGCAGTGTTAATTTTATTTAAATCATAGAATTTTAAAGCAACACCTCTTTGTTTTATGCCTATTTTTTTTGGATTACTTCCCTTGGGCTCACCTTTAAAACCTGTTGAATTAGTACAGCCTACTATTAATAAAAATAATAATATAATTCTTAAAAACATAGATTATTCATTATATAGAATCATTAACAAATTAATTATATATAATTTTTAAAAAATCAATACTATCAATCTAAATAAAACTTACACTTAACAGTTAATCATGGCTAAAAAAATTTTAATAATTTTGGGGACCCGGCCTGAAGCAATCAAATTATCACTTTTAATCAATAACCTAGGAAACGATAAAAGGTTTGAAACTAAAGTCTGTGTAACTGCACAACATCGAGAAATGTTAGATGATGTTTTAAATTTATTTGAAATCAAGCCTGATTATGATCTTAATATAATGAAAAGTGGAATTGATTTAAATAATACTGCAACAAAAATATTGACAGGGTTAAATGATATATTAAACCAATTCAAACCTGATATAGTCATGATCCAAGGAGATACCACAACTGTTTTGGCTGCTGCTTTAGCATCTTATTATAAACAAATACCAATAGCTCATGTAGAGGCTGGTTTAAGAACTGGTGAAATTTATTCTCCATGGCCTGAGGAAGGAAATCGTCAAATGACAACTGTTATTACTAAATATCATTTTGCACCTACCTCATCTGCTAAAGATAATCTAATAAAAGAGAACGTTAATAATGATAATATTTATGTTACAGGAAATACTGTAATTGATTCTTTGTTCTGGATCCAAAATAAAATAGAAAAAGATACTGATCTTAAAGAAAAACTTGATAAAGATTTTTCTTTTATAGACACTAGTAAACGTATTATATTAGTGACTGGGCACCGAAGAGAAAGTTTTGGAGAAGGTTTTCAACGTATTTGTAAGGCTCTTTCAGAAATTGCAAAGAAAAATCAAGATATACAAATAATTTACCCTGTACATCTTAACCCGAATGTTCAAGAGCCAGTTAATAAAATATTAAAAAATATAGAAAATATTATTTTAATTGAACCTCAAAATTATATTAACTTTCAATATCTTATGTCAAAATCTTATATCATTCT
>JACWEA010000046.1 GCA_014653775.1 Pelagibacterales bacterium SAG-MED30 | reverse complement strand
AAAGAAGTTTGATAAGATATGTGTAGTTGAAGATATTGCAGATCAGTGGTCAATTGAAAATTCAAACATTTATAAAGGTTACTTTCATATTTTAGGAGGAACCATAGCTTCAGCTGGTCAAAGGAAAGAAGATTTGCTTATAAATTCTTTGGTTGAAAGAGTAAGCAAAGACCAAATAGAAGAAGTTATACTGGCAACTAGTGCAACTGTTGAAGGACAGACTACTGCGTATTATATCCAAGATAGTTTAAAACACCTAAAAGTAAAAATTACTAAACTTGCTCAAGGATTACCTGTAGGAGGTGAAATAGAAAGCTTAGATGATGGAACATTATTTTCAGCCTTCAAAAATAGATCTAATTTAAAATTTAATTCTGACTAGCTTTTTTTTCTAATCTATTTAAATGAAGTAGAGGTTCAGTGTATCCAGATGGCTGTTCTTTGCCTTTAAAAATTAAATCACAAGCAGCTTTAAATGCGATCGAATTGTCAAAATCATCACTCATTTTTATATATTTTTTGTCACCCTCGTTTTGTTTATCTACAATTTTAGCCATTTGTTTCATTATTTCTATAACTTGAATTTTTGTAGTAATCCCATGATGTAACCAATTTGCAATATGTTGAGATGAAATTCGAAGAGTGGCTCGATCTTCCATAAGGAATGTATTACTGATATCAGGAACTTTTGAACAACCAACACCTTGATCAATCCATCTGACCACATATCCCAACAGAGTTTGTGCAGAATTTGAAATTTCTGCATTAATTTCGTCTACTGACCAATTAGGTCTATTAGCTATTGGTATAGTTAAAAGATCATTCAATTTTGCTGGAGATCTATCTATTAATTTTTTTTGTACATCAAAAATATTTATTTCATGATAATGTAAAGCATGTAATGATGCTGCTGTTGGAGAAGGGACCCATGCACAATTGGCTCCGGCCTTTAGATGTCCAATCTTTTCTTCTATCATTTTTTTCATTTCATCTGGGGCAGCCCACATCCCTTTACCAATTTGAGCTTTACCTGAAAACCCACATTTTAAACCTAAATCTACATTATTATTCTCATATGCCTGTATCCATTTAGAAGATTTCATATCACCTTTCTTTATCATTGGACCAGCTTCCATAGATGTATGCATTTCATCACCCGTGCGATCTAGGAACCCGGTATTGGCGAAGAAAACTCTATTTTTAAGACTTCTAATACACTCTTTTAAATTTGCTGATGTTCTTCTTTCTTCATCCATAATACCGATCTTACAAGTGTACTTAGGTAAATTTAGAACTTCCTCAACTTTAGAAAAAACTAAGTCAGTAAAAGCACATTCATCTGGTCCATGCATTTTTGGCTTAACAATATAAATAGATCCAGTTCTTGAATTTCTTTTTTTTTTTAAATCATGAAGTGCTGCAGCAGAGGTAATAAATGCGTCCATAATTCCTTCAGGAACCTCAGTACCATCTTTCAAAAGAATAGAGGGGTTAGTCATGAGATGCCCAACATTTCTAATTAATA
>JACWEA010000045.1 GCA_014653775.1 Pelagibacterales bacterium SAG-MED30 | reverse complement strand
AGTGCTTGACTCAATGGATATTGAAAGAGAGAGGGGTATAACTATTAAAGCTCAAACGGTAAAATTAAATTATAAATCTAAAGATGGCAAAAATTATATTCTAAATATTATAGATACCCCAGGTCATGTTGATTTTAGCTATGAAGTTAGTAGATCTTTATATGCTTGTGAGGGTTCGATACTAATTGTAGATAGTACCCAGGGTGTAGAGGCTCAAACATTAGCAAATGTTTATCAAGCTCTGGATATAAATCACGAAATAATACCAGTTTTGAATAAAATTGATTTACCAGCTTCAGACATTGATAGAACAAATAAACAAATTGAAGATGTAATAGGTATTGACACATCCAATGCTGTTCCATGTTCTGGAAAGACTGGTGAAGGAATTGATGAAATTTTAGAACAAATTATCCATACTCTTCCAGGTCCAAAAGGTCAAAAAGATCAGAAACTAAAGTGTTTGTTAGTAGATAGTTGGTATGACACTTATTTAGGTGTAGTCATTTTAGTAAGAGTAATTGATGGAAAAATTAAAAATAATATGAAAATTAAAATGATGTCTACTAATCAAGAATATATCGTTGAAAAAGTTGGGGTATTTACACCTAAAGCTACAGATATTAATCAATTAAATGCTGGTGAAATAGGATTTATAACAACTGGAATAAAAGTTTTATCCGAAACAAAAGTTGGTGACACTATTTGTGATGCGACAAAATCTAAGATAGAAGCACTACCTGGATTTAAACCAAGTAAACCTGTTGTATTCTGTGGATTATTTCCAGTAGATAGCTCTGAGTATCAAAAATTAAAAGATGGATTAGCTAAACTAAAGTTAAATGACTCGAGTTTTTCTTTTGAACCCGAGTCTTCAAGTGCTCTAGGCTTAGGTTTCAGGTGTGGTTTTCTAGGTTTGTTGCACTTAGAAATAGTTACAGAAAGGCTTGAAAGAGAGTTTGACATAAATCTATTAACTACAACTCCTGGCGTTGTATATAAGATCCATATGAACAATGGTGAGATAAAAGATTTACAAAATCCATCAAGTTTACCAGATCCAAGTTTGATAAAATTTATTGAAGAACCTTGGATCAGAGCAACTATTATTACTCCCGATCAGTATCTTGGTCCCATAATGAAAATATGCCAAGATAAAAGAGGAATTCAAACAAACTTAAGTTACTCCGGAAGTAGAGCAGTTGTAAATTATGAATTACCATTAAATGAAATAGTATTTGATTTTAATGATCGATTAAAATCTATGACAAGTGGATATGCTAGTTTCGATTATGAAATAATAGGCCATAGAGAAGGAGATCTTGTTAAAATGGGTATTTTAGTAAATACTGAGCCAGTAGACGCTCTAGCTATGATGATACACAAAGACTTTGCTCAAAAGACTGGCAGAGAGGTATGTGAGAAATTAAAAGATTTAATACCAAGACATAACTTCATGATTCCAGTCCAAGCAGCAATAGGTGGAAAGATTATTGCACGAGAAACAATTAAAGGTTTTAAAAAAGATGTTTTAACCAAAATTCATGGTGGAGGAGCTACTGACAGAAAAAGAAAGCTACTTGAAAAGCAA
>JACWEA010000044.1 GCA_014653775.1 Pelagibacterales bacterium SAG-MED30 | reverse complement strand
AAAAAGAGATAAAAAAAATAATCGATATTTAGGAAAAGGTGTTTTAAGTGCGATAAATTTAGTTAATACAAAAATTTCAAATAAATTAAAAGGCTACAATATTCACAACCAAGAAAGAATTGATGCTTTAATGATAAATTTAGATGGAACTAAACAAAAAACTAAATTAGGCGCTAATGCTATTTTAGCAGTTTCAATGGCAGTAAAAAAACTTTCAGCCAAACAAAGAAAATTACCTTTATATAAAACTTTTTTAATTAAAAATAATTTTAGATTACCATATCCATTAATGAATATAATTAATGGTGGTGCTCATGCTGACAATAATCTTAGAATACAAGAATTTATGATTAGACCTGATCGAGCAAAAACTTTTTCAGACTCAATGAGAATTTGTTTTCTTATAATAAAGAATTTAAGTAAATTAATTAGAAAAAAGGGACTTTCAACCTCAGTGGGAGACGAGGGTGGTTTTGCCCCTATGATTAGAAGTAATAATCAAGCTTTAGATTTGATTGTATCAGCTATTAAAAAATCTGGTTTTGTTAATGGTAAAGATGTATCGATTTGTCTAGATGTAGCAGCTAATGAATTATTTAAAAAAAATAAATATTCTATTCATTCTAAAAAATTTGTCTCTGTAGAAAAATCCATTAAAGAGTACAAAAAATTAATTAAAAAATATAATATTAAATCAATTGAAGATCCATTTGCTGAAAATGACTGGACTTCTTGGAGTAAATTAATGAAATCAATAAATAAAGTTCAAGTTGTAGGCGATGATCTTTACGTTACTAATCTAGAAAGATTGAAAAAAGGTTTTTTAAATGAATCATCTAATGCGATCTTAATTAAACTTAACCAAATAGGCACTGTTTCAGAAACACTAGATGTAATTAAATTTGCACAAATTATTGGTTTTAAAACAATCATTTCCCATAGATCTGGAGATTCTGAAGATACTTTCATAGCTGATTTGGCTGTAGGTACTAATTCAAATCAAATAAAAACAGGATCTCTAGCAAGGTCAGAAAGAGTAGCTAAATACAATCAGCTGATACGTATAGAGGAAGAGCTTGGAAAAAAAGCTAGAATGAATAAGATTCATTAATGCTCAAAAGATTAAAAAATAGTTTTTTTATATTAATTTCAACTTTTTTAATATTATATTTTTTTTTCAATTTAATGTCAGGGGATAGAGGATTGATTTCATATAATGAAAAGAAACAAATTTTACAAGATTTGAAAAAAAAAGAGTTACTTTTAATAGATCAAATTAAAGACTTGGATTTTAAAAATTCATTATTAAGTAGTAATCTAGATCTTGATTACGTTGAAACTCTGATTAGAGAAAGATTTTTGTTTGGTAAAAAAGGTGAAAAAATTTATATAATAAAAAATAATGACACAAAAAATTAAACCAAGACATCCTGAAAAAGTTAAAAATCCTATTAATCCAATTAAGAAAAAACCTTCGTGGATTAGATCTAAACTTACAAACAGTAAGGAATTTTTTATTACAAAGACTTTAGTCAATAAAAGCAATCTTGTTACTGTGTGCCAAGAAGCTAACTGCCCAAATATTACTGAATG
>JACWEA010000043.1 GCA_014653775.1 Pelagibacterales bacterium SAG-MED30 | reverse complement strand
GAAGTAATTAATAGACCTAAATTGTTGATGAGTGATGAGGGAATGTTATTAAGAAAAAGAGAAAATAATTATTTAAAAGAAATTTTTTATAATGGATCAGATAAAATTGGAAAATTTTAGTTTAACATTCTTATAGAATTTATGAAATCTGGTCTTAATACATATTGAGATTTATCTGAATATTTAATCTTTTTTAAAGCCTCTAATCCATAAATTACTTTTCCTATGGGTGTATATTCTGTTTCATATAAAGGCTCATCTCTTAGAATTATGAACTACCTCATCTAATTTTGGAGATATCAAATGAACATTGTATCTACCTGAATTATTTAGTTCGTTAGGGAATCTATTTTCTATTAATTCAATTTCATTTCTTACTTCAAGTGCCTCCTCTCTTGTAAGGATCTCTATTGGAGCAACATAACCTTCTTTATGATATTGTTGAATCTGATCTGTGGTTAATTTTGACAATTTAATTTATTAATGGTTTTCCAGTACTCAAAGTATGTTTAATTCTATCTTGAGTTTTTTGAGTTTCAATTAATCTCATAAAAGCATCTAATTCTAACTTAAATAAATCATCCTCTGATAAAGATCTATCTATTGTAGTGTCACCACCACTTAATACGTGAGCTAATTCTTTTGCGACCTCAACACCATGATCTAAGATCACTTTATTATTGTAAAGT
The DNA here is from genome assembly GCA_014653775.1 of Pelagibacterales bacterium SAG-MED30. Lineage (GTDB taxonomy): Bacteria > Pseudomonadota > Alphaproteobacteria > Pelagibacterales > Pelagibacteraceae > Pelagibacter. The sequence continues at coordinate 980 of JACWEA010000043.1, read as the reverse complement.
TTTTCTAAAATTTTATCCATTTCTCCTCTAACGGCTTTTCCAGGAAGTTTAAATTTATGTTCCTCCGGTGCTTTAAAATCCTTATTTTCTTCAAGAATTTTTTTAGAAACTTCTAATAAACTGTTTCTGTTCATTATTTTTTTGTCATCTGGTTTTAAATACTTCATTGGTTCAGCCTCAATAGGTGAAGTGGCTGTTCTACCGTATCCAATAATATCAAAAACTTTTAATGGTGCATAGTTAGGGTCTGACTTAGCCTCATCTGTATCTAACCACCTAGCAAGCATTTCTTTGCATCCTCCACCCGCTGGAATCAAACCTACAATAGTTTCTACTAATCCTACTACAATATTTGTGTGTGATGCAACAAAATTACTTTGGACCATTACTTCAAATCCACCTCCTAAAGTTAATCCAGATGGAGCTGAAATAACTGGATGTTTTGAATATTTTAAATGTTTGCAAGTTTCTTGAAAATATTTGATAAATTTTTCTATTGATTTAAAATCATTTTTATCTGCAAATTGCATTGTATAGGTAAGATTAACTCCGGCAGAAAACTGCATACTTTCATTAATTATTATTAAAGGTTTATCAGTTGCTTTTTTAAGAGCATCCATAGAGTTATAATCCAAAGCATTGGCTTTTGTTGTAAATTCGACAATATTATATTCATTAAACCTGTAAATTTTTGCAGAGTCATTTCCATCTAAGGTTAAGGCTGTTTTTTTTACTTTACCTAAGGTTTCAATATTTGTGTACTTTTGTCTCTCTCCATAAAAATCCTCATTTTTATTTTTAGATAAATTTTCTAAAAAATTATTTCCTTTAAATTCTTCAACTTTATCAAAAAAGTTCTTAACACCTATTTCCTCAAGCATTTCAAATGGACCTTTGGCCCAGTTAAAACCAAGTCTCATCGCCTCATCAATATCATTAAATTCTTTTGTAATACCAGGTACTAACGATGATGCATATTT
>JACWEA010000042.1 GCA_014653775.1 Pelagibacterales bacterium SAG-MED30 | reverse complement strand
AGGAATGAAACTTGCACAATATCCTTATCAACCTTCAACAGAAGATCTTCATCGTAATGGTAAAAACTTCCCACCAAATTATTTACACAAAAGCTGGATGGATTATCTATATTGGGATGTAGAACTAGAAGCTTAGAGTTTAGACTTTTTCAGAAATATTTATTGCTATTTTTGATCCAGTTTTAATTATTTTATCCATAATAGAATAAAAACCTTTTTTTGTTGCTCCTTCTTCATAGGCAATATCTTTGTGATGTAATTCATCGTCTCTAAATTTAGTTATTTTTTTTTTTAATTCTTTTTCTTCTGGACCTAATTGTTTAATTTGGCTTAAATAATGCTTATCAATTACCTCTTCAACTGAAGCTGTACATAACATTGCAGCTTTTTTTCCAAGAAGTGTTGACCCAAATCCTAGCCCTACTCCTAATAAATCCCATAAAGGTAAAAATTTTGTTGGTTTAATATTTCTTTTTTTAATTTCACTTTCAAAAAATTGACAATGTTCTATTTCATGAACTTTCATTTCTTCAATTGTTTTTTTTAAATCTTCATCTTTCACAAGAGTATTTAGAGCTAATAATTGACCTTCATAGATTTTTACAGCACCACGTTCGCCTGCATGATCAACTCTTATAAATTCTTCAACTTTATTACTTGTTTTTTTCATAAGAAATAAAAATTTTAGTTAGCAATATTGTTAATAAAAAACTTATTAATATATTAATACTTGTTAGGGATAATCCAAAAATTCTAAATGTCACATCTTTACAACTAATATTTTTTTCTTGCAATTGCTTTAATAATTCATCTTTAGATATAATTTCTGCTGAATTTTTTATTCCACAAACTGCTGACTCTTCAAAAAAGCCTTGTTCAATTCCGAAGTGATAAATAGAAATTATTAAAGAGAAAGCAAATATTATTATCAATAATAAAATTATAAATTTTTCATTTTTTTCTAAGAAATAATTTAAAATTATTAATATTATACTTAATCCATATGGAATTCTCTGAATTAAACATAAATTGCAAGGCTGGTGTCCTAGAATGTGTTCTATAAAATATGCTGAAATTATTGAAACTAAACTAACTAAAAAGATTAATTTAAGGTAAGATTCAATTTTTAAATTAAACATAAAATTTTGAAATTAAATAGATTATTAATCCTATTATAACGATTAATATTCCAATAATTGTAAACCACTTAGATCCATGCTTTGCCATGAACTCAGAAAAAAGATCTCCAAATTTATAAGATAAATAAGAAACAATAAAAAAACGTAAACCTCTAGATATTAAACTTATTAAAACAAAAATTAGAATATTAAACCCGATTAACCCACTAGCAATAGTAAAAACTTTATAAGGTAAAGGAGTAAAACCAGCTAAGAAAAGTATACTAAGCCAAGCGTAAAAACCTTCACTATTTATCAAATTATTCTTTAAGCTAATAAGCTTATCTTGGTAGCCATAAAAAGTTATGACCTGCATACCGATATCAAAAAAGAAAGCTCCAATGAAATACCCTAATATTCCTCCCAAAACGGAAAAAATTGTTGTAATAAGAAAAATTTTTAAGAAATCATTTTTTTTTGAAATAACCATTGGTATCACCATCACGTCTGGTGGTATTGGAAAAAAGGAACTTTCAATAAAGGAAACTAAGGCCAAGTAAAATTTAGAACTTTTATGAGCAGCTAAATCTAAACATTTTTTAT
>JACWEA010000041.1 GCA_014653775.1 Pelagibacterales bacterium SAG-MED30 | reverse complement strand
AATTACAGTTGTTTCTAGATGTCAAAGATTTGATTTACCTAGAATTAAATCTTCAGAGTTATTTGAATATATAAAAAAAATTAAAGATAAAGAAAATGGCAAAGTTACTGACGAAGCTTTAAAATTAATTGTAAAAATTTCTGAAGGCTCAGTGCGTGATGCTTTATCTTTGTTAGATCGAGCTATATTAAGTTTAAATAATAATCAGGAACTTGATTTGAACTCAGCTCAAAAAATATTTGGATATTTTGATAAATCACAATTAATTGAACTTTTTCAATTAATTTTAAAAGGTGAAGAAAATAAAGTTATAAAAGCTTATAGAAAAATCTATGATCAGGGTGTAGAGCCTAAAATTTTTATTAATGATTTTTTAGAAATTCTTTATTATTTCAAAAATATAAATTCATTAACTCTTGAGAGCACAAACTTTTCATTAAATGATGAAGAATTTAATCAAATAAAAGAAATTTCTAATAAGATTGATAATAATATATTAATTTTATTTTGGCAATTTACCATTAAAACTCTTGACGAATTGGATATTGTTTCTAATCAACATTTATCAATCGAAATGTTTTTAATGAGGTTAATGTACTTAAGTGGATCTAAAACAAAAAATGAAATTAATCTTAGTGAATTATCTAAGAAAAACCAAGATGATGAAGTAAAAATTACTTCAAAAATAAAACAAACAGAAACTATAAATCAAATTAAAAATGTTGCTCAGGAAATAAAAGCTAAACCAGAATTACAAACTGAAACTAAAGCAGATAAAAAAATATTAATAAATTCTTTTTATGATTTAATTGAAATTTGTAATTTAAAAAAAGAAATGAAATTAAAATATGAGCTAGAAAACAATATTAACCTTGTGAAATTTGAAACTCAAAGAATAGAAATTTCATTTAATGACAATTTAGATAAAGATTTTGTAAAAGATTTATCAACTAAACTTTTTGAATGGACAAATAAAAGATGGATTATAAGTTTTAGTAAAAATAAAGGTGAAATTTCAATTAAAGATAAAGAAAAAAACAAACATATGGAATTAATTGAAAATGCAAAGAAATCAGACTTATATATAAAAATGTTAGATCATTTTTCTGATGCAGAATTAGTTGATGTAATGCCCATTAAAAAGGATAAGGATTAATGAACGATTTATCAAAAATTTTAGATAAAGCTAAAGAGCTTGAGGCTAAAATGAAGGAAAGCCAGGAAAAAATTAAAAATATAAAAGTTGAGGGAATTTCAGGAACTAATTCGGTTAAAGTCATACTTGATGGTGAAGGTGAAATGCAAAAAATTGAAATATCTAATGAAATTTTAAAAGAAGATAAAACTATAATAGAAGATTTAATTGTTGCTGCTCACAATAACGCTAAAGCTCAACTAAAATCAAAAACAGCAGAAGAAATTTCTAAAACAGCAGGTGGATTTGGAATTCCTGGATTTAAGTGGCCTCTTTAAATAATGCAAAATATTTCAGAAATTGAAGAATTAATTAAATTAATTTCTAAATTACCAGGATTAGGACCAAAATCAGCAAAGAGAATCGTTCTTAAATTAATTAATAATAGAGAAGAGTTAATCAAACCAATGGCAAACGTTTTAGCCAAAGTTTACAAAAATATAACTCGTTGTAATTCTTGCGGATCTATAAAATCTAATATTGAAGGGTGTGAAAATTGTGAAAATACTTCAAAGAAGTTTGATAAGATAT
>JACWEA010000040.1 GCA_014653775.1 Pelagibacterales bacterium SAG-MED30 | reverse complement strand
AAAACTTATTAAAAATGATTTTGATGAAGCATATAAAAAAGTTGATGCAATTTTAACTCCATCTACCCCTAGTTCTGCATTTAAAATAGGTGAAAAAACAAATGATCCAGTTTCAATGTATCTTAATGATATATTTACAGTTCCAGTAAATTTGGCAGGATTACCAGGTATATCGATTCCAGCAGGACATGATGCTAAAGGCTATCCTTTAGGTTTACAAATTATTGGTAAAGCTTTTGATGAACAAAATATACTAAATATTGCATATGCATTGGAAGAGAAGATTAATTTCAAAAACAAGATTACTGATTGGTGGATTAAGTGAGTAAAAAAAATTTAGAATATTTAATCAATCGAAAAGATAATCAATATGAGGTCGTGATAGGTTTAGAGGTTCATGCTCAAGTATTATCAGAGTCAAAATTATTTTCTACCTCAGCTACTAAATTTGGAGCCGAACCAAATACTCAGGTAAGTTTAGTTGATGCTGCATTCCCTGGAATGCTACCTGTAATAAATGAATATTGTATAAAACAAGCTATTAAAACTGGTATTGGTCTTAATGCGAAAATTAATAAACGCTCAGTATTTGATAGAAAAAATTATTTTTATGCAGATCTACCTCAAGGATATCAAATTTCTCAATTTAAAGACCCAATAGTAGGTGAGGGTAAGGTTATTTTAGACATGCCTGATGGACAAAAGGAAGTAGGTATTGAAAGATTACATTTAGAACAAGATGCAGGTAAAAGTATTCATGATCTTGATCCTCAAAATACATTTGTTGATCTAAATAGATCAGGAGTTGCTTTAATGGAAATTGTAAGTAAGCCAGATCTTAGATCTCCAGATGAAGTTAGTACATACATTAAAAAATTAAGATCAATTATGCGATATCTAGGTACATGTGATGGAAATATGCAAGAGGGATCATTAAGAGCAGATGTTAATGTTTCTGTAAGAGCAAAAGGTTCAAAAGAATTTGGAACAAGATGCGAAATTAAAAATGTAAATTCTATTAAATTTATGCAAATGGCCATTGAATATGAAGCAAATAGACAGGTAGATTTAATTGAAGAAGGTAAATCAATTGATCAAGAGACAAGATTATTTGATACTAAAAAAAAATGAAACAAGATCAATGAGATCTAAAGAAGATGCACATGACTATAGATATTTTCCAGATCCGGATTTATTACCTTTAGAAGTTTCTGATGAATTTATTAACGATCTTAAAAATAATATTCCAGAATTGCCTGATGATAAAAAGAAAAGATTTATTGATGAATTTAAGCTATCGCCATACGAGGCAACAATTTTAGTTTCAGATATCGATACAGCAATGTATTTTGAAGAAGTTGTAGCTAAGATGGGTAAGAACAAAGATATGAAATTAGCAGTTAACTGGATTACAGGTGAATTATTTGCTGTTTTAAATAATAAAAACCTAGAGATTTCTCAAAGTCCAGTAAGTGCAAAGAATTTAGCCATATTAGTTAATTTAATAAAGAATGGAACAATTTCAGGAAAAATAGCTAAAACTGTATTTGAATTGATGTTAGATGGTGACAAAGATCCCCAAAAGATTGTTGAGGAAAAAGGATTAAAACAACAAAGTGATCCTAAAGCTATAGAGGCTTTAATTGACAAAATAATTAATGATAATAGAGAAAAAGCAATTGAGTATAAATCAGGTAAGGAAAAATTATTCGGTTTCTTTGTTGGTCAAGCCATGAAAGCCTCTGGCGGCAAAGCCA
>JACWEA010000004.1 GCA_014653775.1 Pelagibacterales bacterium SAG-MED30 | reverse complement strand
TATTTTTGTAATCATTTCACTTGGATTAGAAAACCAAATAATTAAAGAAACACCAATAATTGGTGACAATGTATAGAATGAAGGATGAAACATTTTATCATCAAAATAAATAATTGAGTGTCCAATTAAAAATAATCCAATACCAGGTAATATTAAATTTAAAGTTTTTTGTTTACTTCTGTGCCCTAACGAAATTTCAAAATATGCTAAGATAGAACCAGCTAACAACTCCCACATTCTTGTGTGAAGAAAATAAAATGAAACTGAGGAATAATTTCTACTACTCCATTCTGCTAGTCCTAAACTAATAATAAGTCCAATAATTAAGATATGAATTAAGTATTTCCTGCAATGAAGAAATGTAATCAATAAAATTATTGGGAATAAAATATAAAATTGTTCTTCAACCGATAATGACCAAGTATGAAGAAATGGTTTTAATAATCCGTCTATAGCACCATATTCTTGACCAGAATAATGAAAATAAAAATTTGAACTAAACCCAAGTGAGTAAAGAATAGACTTAGAAAAATCGATAAAACTACTTGGTATAAAATACATCCAAGCAAAAGGAAGTGATACTAACATCACTAATAATAAAGCTGGTAATATTCGTCTTATTCTTCTTTCATAAAAATATTTAAAAGAAAAAGAGCCTGTTGTGATTAATTCTTTTAAAATAATTGATGTAATTAAATATCCAGAGATGACAAAAAAAATATCAACTCCTATAAACCCTCCTTTAAATACTTTTTCACCAAAAATAGATATTTGAGAATGATAAAGAACCACAGCTCCAACAGCAATTGCTCGTAGACCATCTATTTCTGGTCGATAAGTGAGTTTCATTTAATAGACGTTTAAATTTTTTTTTTATTTAATTCTGCTTGAGCTGCTGCCAATCTTGCAATTGGCACCCTATAAGGAGAACAAGATACATAGTTTAATCCAACCTCAGAGCAAAAAGCTATACTCTTTGGATCTCCACCGTGCTCACCACAAATTCCTAATTTTATATGTTTATTCTGTGTTTTTCCTTTTGAAACAGCTATCTCAATCAATTCTTCAACTCCTTCATCTATTGAAATAAATGGATCTATAGTAAATATTTTATTATTTATATAATCATTTAAAAACTTTCCACTGTCATCTCTACTTATTCCAAAAGTAGTCTGTGTTAAATCATTTGTTCCAAAACTAAAAAATTCAGCATGTTTCGCTATATCTTTGGCTTTAACTGCTGCTCTTGGTAATTCAATCATAGTACCAACTAAATAATCAACTTTAATTTTATTCTCTTTTTCTACTTGTCCTGCTATTCGAATTACTAAATCTTTCATTATTTTTATCTCTGCTTCAGTTGAAACAAGTGGTATCATTATTTCTGGAAATGCGAATCTTTGCTTGTTTTTTTTAAGTTCAGACAAAGCTTCAAATATTGCACGACATTGCATTTCATAAATCTCAGGAAAGGAAATACCTAATCTACAACCCCTATGTCCTAACATTGGATTTTGTTCGTAGAGTTCATCAATTCTTGTCTTAACTTCTTTTAAATCTGCCCCAACAACATTTGCGACTTCAGAAATTTCTTTTTCAGATTTAGGTAAAAACTCATGTAGAGGTGGATCTAATAATCTTACTGTAACAGGGAGACCATGCATAATCTTAAAAATTTCCATAAAGTCTTTTTTTTGATGTGGTAAAAGTTTTTTAAGAGCTTTAGCCCTATCTTCTTGAGTTTTTGATAAAATCATTTCTCGGACTGATAAAATTCTTTCTTCGTCAAAAAACATATGTTCTGTTCTGCAAAGACCTATTCCTTCAGCTCCAAAATCTCTTGCTATTTTTGTGTCTAAAGGTGTTTCAGAATTTGTTCTTACTTTTAATTTTCTTATATTGTCGGCCCAACTCATTAATCTAGAGAAATCTCCTGATATTTCTGGTTTTACTGTTGGTACCTCTCCTAAAATTATTCTTCCTGTAGAGCCATCAATAGTAATAATATCTCCTTCTTTTACTTCAACTAAAGATGTTTTAAAGATTTTTTTATCATAATTTATATCAATTTCACTAGAGCCTGAAACACAGGGTCTTCCCATTCCTCTAGCAACAACTGCTGCATGACTAGTCATTCCACCTCTAGCTGTTAAAATTCCTTTTGCTGCATGCATGCCTTGAATATCTTCTGGAGATGTTTCTAATCTAACTAAAATTGTGTCTTGCATCATATCATTTAATCTTTCGGCCTCTTCTGAAGTAAAAACTACTTTTCCACTTGCGGCACCAGGGGATGCTGGAAGTCCATTTGCAATTACTTTAATAGAACTTTTTTCATCTAAAGTCGGATGTAATAATGTATCTAAAAAATTAGGATCTATTCTTAAAACAGCTTCGTTTTTAGAAATTAACTTTTCTTTAACCATATCCACTGCGATCTTTACAGCAGACTTTGATGTTCTTTTACCTGCACGAGTTTGTAGAATCCAAAGTTTGTTATTTTCAACAGTAAACTCTACATCTTGCATATCTTTATAATGTTTTTCTAATTTCTTAAGAATTTTATTCAATTCAGAATAAATTTTAGGCATAGACTCTTCCATTGATGCCTCTTTAACTTTCGCTTCTTTTTTAGCTTTTTTAGTTATGTATTGTGGAGTTCTAGTTCCAGCAACAACATCTTCGCCTTGAGCATTAATAAGATACTCTCCATAAATATCCTTTGATCCATCAGAAGGATTTCTAGTAAAAACAACACCAGTAGAACAATGATTTCCCATATTGCCAAAAACCATTGATTGGACATTTACAGCAGTACCCCACTCTGAAGGAATTTGGTTTAACTTTCTATAAACCTTTGCCCTATTACTTTCCCAGGATAAGAATACAGCACTAATAGCTCCAAACAATTGTTGATAAACATCTTGAGGAAAAATTTTACCTGTCTTCTCTTGAATAGTATTTTTAAAATCTTTAATTAGACCATTCCAATCTTCTTCATCTAATTCAGTGTCTAACAATACTCCTTTGGTTAATTTATAATTTTCTATTAATTCTTCAAAATGATAACTTTCTACTCCCATGACTACATTTCCATACATTTGAATAAATCTTCTATAACTATCTTTGGCAAATCTTCCATTAGATGTTTTTTTTGCCAGAGCAATTACCGTTTTATCATTTAATCCAAGATTAAGAATTGTATCCATCATACCCGGCATGGAAACTCTTGCACCAGACCTAACAGATAAAAGAAGAGGATTTTTTAAATTTCCAAATTTTTTATGAACATCTTTTTCTACAACTTTGAGTTCTTTTTTAATCTGATTGATTAATTTTAAATTTAATTTTTTTTTATTTCTATAAAATATTTCACAAACTTTTGTAGAAATAGTAAAACCAGGAGGCACTGGGAGACCCATTTTACCCATTTCTGATAAATTAGCACCTTTGCCACCTAAAAAATTTTTTGAGTTCTTTATTTTTTTTGTATCTTTTGACTTAAAATTTAAAATTAGTTTATTCATTGTGTGCTTTTAATAATTGAAAATTTATAAAATTTTGGAACGTTTTACATAACATATTAATAAGTTCCAATCTGTTTTTTCTTAAAGTTTCATTTTCTTCATTAACTTTTACATTATCAAAAAACTCAAAAACTTCTTTTCTAGCTTCTGCTAAAATTGACAATGATTTTTCATAGTTTTCATCATTATTGATACTAGAATAATACTTCTTAATTTCGTTAATTTTTTTAAATAAGTTTTTTTCAAAGTCATTTTTAAAAATTCCAGGGTCAGTCGTATTATCTATTTCAATTTTACTATTTTTTATTTCGTTCTCTAATATGTTTGATGCCCTTTTGTAACTTGAAGTTATATTTATGCCTATTTGACTATTTATAAATTTATTAAGGCATTTAGCTTTTTCAAAAGATGAAAACAACTTGTTTAATGAAAATGATGAAATTGAAGCATCAATTATATCATATCGAATTTGTTTTTCTTTTAAATAATATTTAAATCTATCTTTAAAAAAATTATGTAATTCTTTTTGTAAATCTTTGTTAATAATTTTATGTCCTTGATCATCATACAAGCTTGAAGCATAACTTAATAAATCATTTATTCTTAAATCTTTTTTATTTTCTATTATAGTTCTAATGATGCCAAGTGCAGTTCTTCTAAGTGCTAAAGGATCTTTTGAGCTCGTAGGTTTTTCATTTATGCCAAAAAATCCAACTATAGTATCTATTTTATCAGTAATAGATAATGCTACACTAAAAGGTTTTTTTTGGTACTTTTGAATCAAGTCCTATAGGTAAATACTGTTCAGTTATTGCTAGCGAAATATCTTTATCAAATCCTTGGTGTGCTGAAAAATATCCTCCCATAATACCTTGAAGCTCAGGAAATTCTCCTATTAAGTCAGATGTTAGGTCTGTTTTACAAATCGATACTGATAACTCTATTTTTTCTTTACTTATCAAAAGCTCATCTGAAATCATTCCACCTAATTTTCTCATCCTTTGCACTTTGTCAAAATATGTTCCTAATCCTTTAAAAAAATTAATAGATTTTAATTCTGATACTTTTTTAACTAAATTTTTTGTTTTATCTTTTTTCCAAAAAAATTCAGCATCACTTAATCTAGCTTCTATAACTCTTTCATTTCCAAGTTTAATAAGCCCTTTATGATCTTTTTTATTTGAAACAATTAAGAATTCATTGGTAATTTCATTTTTATTATCAAAAGTTGGAAAATATTTTTGATGAGATTGCATTGTCAAGGTTAGAATTTCTTGTGGTATAGACAAAAATTTTTTATCAAATTTGCATAATAAAATATTTGGACTATCTACTAAATTTACCACTTCATCTACTAGTCTTGGATTGTCATTAATATTCAAATTTTTTTTATTAAGTATTTTAGAAAATCCTCGATTTATTATTTTTAATCTTTTATTATGGTCAATAAATATTCCCTGGTTTTCAAAAAATTTTTGATATGTTTTAAAATTTATAAAAACTTTTTTCTTATCTTCGAGATCTTTATCAATAAAAGTTAAATTTGAAGAATTGAGATGGTGAAACTTAAAACTAACTATCTTTTTATCAAATACTGACAGTATTGACTTTAGTGGTCTTCCCCAGCTTAAATTAAATTCACCCCATTTCATTGACTTTTTCCATTGATATTCATCTAGAATTTTTGGAATAAATTCAATTAATAAATCATGTGTTTTTAATATTCTGGGTGTTGTTTTGTAAAAATAAAATTCTCCTTTATCGGTTTTATTTTTATATAAATCTTTTTTTTTCTATTTTGTTAGATCTTATAAAACCTTCCAATGCTTGATCTGGAGCATCAATTTTTGGTCCTTTAATTTCTTCAGATTTAATTTTTACTTGCTTGTCTATTTCTGTAAAAACTATAACTAACCTGTTGGGGCTCGATAATGAAAAACTTTTTTTTGATTTGATTAATTTTTTCTCAAAAAAATTTTGAAAATCCTCTAAAAGTTTTTGTCTCAAGTTTTTTTGAAGACCTGCAGGAATTTCTTCACTAAATAACTCTAAAAAAAATTCTGACATTTTATATTTGAGTATCAATCCAAATCGCAGCTACTGACTTCGTTATTTCTCTTATTCTTCCAATATATTCAGCTCTCTGAGCAACGCTAATTGAGCCACGAGCATCTAATATATTAAAGACATGGCTTGCTTTTAAACATTGATCATATGCTGGTAATGATATTTTTTTTTCAACTAATGATTTTGCTTCATTTTCCAACATATCAAAAATCTTAAAAAGATTTTTAGTGTCTGCATGTTCAAAATTATATGCTGAGAATTCTTTTTCAGCTTGATGAAAAACTTCTCTGTATTCAATACCTTCGTTATTCCAAATTAAATCATATACATTTTTTTTCTCCTGGGTAAACATACAAATTCTCTCTAAACCATAAGTTATTTCTACCGAAACAGGTTTGCATTCGAAACCAGCCATTTGTTGAAAATACGTAAACTGTGTAATTTCCATACCATCACACCAAACTTCCCATCCAAGTCCAGCTGCACCTAAAGTTGGACTTTCCCAATCGTCTTCAACAAATCTGATATCATGATTTTTAGGATTAATACCTACCACTGATAAACTATTTAAATAAAGTTTTTTAATATTTGATGGGGAAGGTTTTATTATAACTTGAAATTGATAATAATGCTGAAGTCTGTTAGGATTGTCTCCATATCTACCATCTGTCGGTCTTCTAGACGGCTGAACATAAGCAGCTTTCCAAGGTTTTGCTCCTAGAGATCTTAAAGTTGTTGCTGGATGAAAAGTTCCTGCTCCAACTTCAATATCATAAGGTTGTAAAATTATACATCCATTTTTGCTCCAGAATTTTTGTAAATTTAAAATTGTATCCTGAAAAGTTTGAAACTTTTGTTTTTTTTGTTTTTTTTTTAATTTTTTAGAGACCATATCTCTGCCAAACAGATCTTTCATCTAATATATTTACAAGCTGATCTATATGCTCATTTGAAGATGATAATTTTTTACTTAACCATCCTTTTGATTTTTTCAAATTTTTTAATTACTACATTATCTCCAAATTTTTCTCTTAATACTTGGCCGGCATCGCCAATTTCATCTATTAAACCGAGATCTTTAGCTTTACTACCAGACCAAAATTCACCTGAAAACAGTTCTACTTCGGTTTTTTTAAGTTTAGAACCTCTGCTTTTTTCAACAACATCAATAAAATCTTTGTGCAAGTCTAGCTGAATATTTTTTAGCCTTTCTATATCCTCTTTTTTTTCTTCAAGAAAAGGATCTAAAGTACTTTTGTTTTTTCCTGCGGTATGAACTCTTCTTTCAACTCCAACTTTTTTTATTAGTTCTGTAAAACCAAAAGAAGAATAAATCACTCCAATAGAACCTATGATTGAACTAGAGTTTGAATATATCTCATCACCTGCACATGCAATTAAATAGCCACCTGAGGCCGCTACATCTTCAGCAAAAACTATAACTTTTTTTTTATTTTTCTTAGCCTGCTGTCTTATAAAATTATAAATTAGATGTGACTGAACTGGAGATCCACCTGGTGAATTTATAGAAATTGCAACACATGATGCTTTTTTTACAGAAAAAGCCTTTGAAATGATGTCTTCTTGACCAGAAAAATCTATTCCTTGCTTAAATTTTCCTACATTTCCAATTATACCGTTCAATTTAACATGTGGAACTATTTTTTTCTTTTTTAAAAATGAGAACATTTTTAATCCTTATAGAATTTTTGAATGAATATAAAGACACCTTATAATTGAAGATTCAGGTGCGTCAATTGATATGTAATAAAAATAAACTTAATATACTACTTTGAGCGCTTAAATGGGAATAGTTGTTCAATTAAAAAATCAAATAAATAATTCTTATTTTCAACTTAAAGACTCTGTTGAGGATAAACTAATATTAGTAGAAGAAAAAATAAAATCCAAGCTATTAAGTGATGTTGAGTTGGTAAAAAAAATGTCTGAATACCATCTTAATACTGGTGGTAAAAGATTAAGAGCTTTATTAACACTAGGATCAGCTAAGCTATGTGGTTACTCAAGGGGAACTAGAGATATTAATCTAGCTGCCTGCGTCGAGTTAATACATGCAGCAACTTTAATGCATGATGATGTTATTGATAATGGTTCAGTTAGAAGAGGAAAAAAAACACTAAATAAAGTGTGGGGTAATCATTCATCAGTATTGGTTGGCGATTATCTACTTAGTAGATGTTTTGAAATGATGGTAGAAGATGGGAATATTGAAGTTCTAAAATTATTATCTTCAACATCTTCAAAAATTGCCCAAGGTGAAATTTTACAACTTCAACATAAAGGGGAAGTTGATATGCTAGAAGAAACTTATTTAAGAATAATTTCTGCTAAAACTGCTGAACTATTTGCGGCAGCAACAAAAGTAGGAGCAATATTATCTGATATGAAAACAAAAGAAAAAGATGCTTTAGAATTTTACGGAAGAAATCTTGGATTAACATTTCAAATTGCTGATGACACTTTAGATTATAACTCAGAATTGAAGTTATTTGGAAAAAAAATCGGACAGGATTTTTATGAAGGGAAAATAACACTACCAATAATTTTATTATTTCAAAATGCAAAAGATCAAGAAAAAGAAAAACTTAAAGATATATTTTCAAAAAATATAAAAAATGAGAATGATTTAAATTATTCTTTATCTTTAATAAAAAAATATAATATAATTAAATCATGTTATCAAAAAGCTCAACATTATATAAATTTAGCATCTAATTCTTTATCAATTTTTAAAGATAACAAAGAAAAAAATATTCTTGAAAATTTAACTTCTTTTAGTTTGGAAAGAAACTTTTAAGGACTTAAAAGAGTTTTAACCCAATTTTCATTTTTATCTAAAGTATATTTTAATCTTTCGTGTATTCTGTTATCTCCATCTAGCCAAAATTCTATGTTAGTGGGTTTTAAATTCCAACCAGACCAATGTAAAGGTCTTGGTACATTGTCTTTATCATTATATTTTTTTTTAAAATTTTCTAAAGTATTTAAAAGTTCATCTCTATTTTTTAAAATACTACTTTGTTTAGATGCCCAAGCCCCTATTCTGCTTTCATAGGCTCTAGTATTAAAATAGTCATTTGCTGTTTTATCATCTACTTGTTTCAAAGTTCCAACTATTCTTATTTGTCTTAATAAACTTTTCCAATGGAAGCACATTGTGGCATTTGGATTTTCTTTTATCTCTTTTCCCTTTTGACTATTTAAATTTGTATAAAAAACGAATCCATTTTTATCAAAACCTTTAAGAAGAACCATTCTCACCGATGGAATACAATCTCTGCTAACAGTGCCTAAGGCTAAAGCGTTAGGATCATTTATTTCTTTCTTTTTTGCCTCAACAAACCATTTTTCAAATAATTCAAATGGATCTTCAAGATCTAAAAAGCATTTATTAAGTCCTAATGAGTTTTTTTGATTCATAATTTAAACAAAATAATCTATAAAATATAAATAATGTCTTTTAATACTTTTGGAAAGTTATTTCGTTTTACTACCTGGGGTGAATCCCACGGTCCTGCTATTGGTTGTATAATTGATGGTTGTCCTCCATTAATTCAAGTAAAAGAACAAGATATTCAGAAAGAATTGGATAAGAGAAAACCTGGTCAATCTAAATTTACAACTCAGAGGAAGGAGAGTGATAAAGTTCAAATTCTTTCAGGAGTGTTCGAAGGTAAAACAACAGGAACTCCTATATCTCTCATAATTTACAATGAAGATATGCGATCTAAAGATTACAAAAATATAAAAGATAAATTTAGACCTGGTCATGCTGATTTTACTTATTTTAAAAAATATGGAATAAGAGATTATAGAGGAGGAGGAAGATCTTCTGCAAGAGAAACAGCTGCAAGAGTTGCGGCAGGAGCTATTGCAAAAAAAGTTTTACAAAAAAAATTAGGTAAAAAATTTAGAATTTCAGCTGCAGTTACACAACTTGGTATTCTTGGCTGCGATACAACAAAATGGAATGATAAGATAATTTATAAAAATCCATTTTTTTGCCCAGATAATTCAATGTTAAAGACATGGGAAAAATATCTATTAAGTATAAGAAAAGCAGGATCTTCATGTGGTGCTATAATTGAAGTAAGAGCCAAAGGAATTCCCACAGGTTTAGGTGCACCAATATATTCAAAATTAGACGCTGACATCGCCTCAGCTATGATGAGTATTAATGCTGTTAAAGGTGTAAATATTGGCTCTGGAATGAATTCTGCTCAATTGTCTGGAGAAGAAAATTCAGATGAAATTTCTCTAAATAAAAAAAAACTAAAGTTTAATTCAAATAATGCGGGAGGAATTTTGGGTGGTATTTCCTCTGGACAAGAAATAATTGTATCATTTGCTGTAAAACCTACATCTTCAATTTTAAAAAGTAGAAAAACAATTAATAAATTTGGGAAAAATACCAGTATATCTGTAAGAGGTAGACATGATCCTTGTGTTGGTATAAGAGCTGTACCAATTGGTGAAGCTATGCTTTCATGTGTTTTATTAGATCATTATCTAATGAATAAAGCACAATGCAATTAAATTATTTTTGTTTTTGCAAAACAATATTTGAATTCAACACATCTAAAACTTTTTCCTCAATTGAAATAGAATCTAGATTGGCAACTTTATACATATTGTCTGGGGTATCCTGATCTATAAAAATATCTGGAAGTATCATAGATCTAAATTTTAAATTAGTGTCCATTAAACCTTTTTTCGATAAAAAATCGACTACATGTGAACCAAAGCCTCCTATAGACCCTTCCTCTATAGTTATAATTGCTTCATGTGTAATGGCTAGTTGCCAGATAAGATTCTCATCTAAAGGTTTTGCAAACCTTGCGTCCACTATTGTTATATTAACTCCCTTTTTTTTTAAATTTTCAGATGCTTTTAAGGTTTCATTTAATCTTGCTCCAAAATTTAAGATAGCTAATTTTTTTCCTTCTTGGATAATTTTAGATTTTCCTATCTCTATCTTTTCATTAATTGATGGCAAAACTGCTCCTAATCCAGTGCCTCTTGGATATCTAAAAGCACAAGGCCTATCATTTATTTTGGTCGATGTATTAATCATTCTTACTAATTCAGATTCATCGCTAGCAGCCATAACGACAAAATTAGGTAATGTTGATAAATAAGTTATATCAAAACTTCCTGCATGTGTAGGTCCATCTGCTCCAACTAACCCTGCTCTATCTATCGCAAATCTCACGGGCAAACTTTGAATTGCTACATCATGAACTACTTGGTCATATGCTCTCTGAAGAAATGTGGAATAAATTGCTGCATAGGGTTTATAATTTTCAGTTGCCAGACCAGCTGCAAATGTAACTGCATGTTGCTCTGCAATTCCAACATCAAAAGTTCTCTCTGGAAATTCTTTACGGAAAATATCTAAACCTGTTCCATCAGGCATTGCTGCAGTTATAGCAACTATTTTGCTATCTTTTTTAGCATGTTGTACTAAAGTATTTGCAAATACTTTTGTATATGAAGGCAATTTATTTACGCTTTTAAACTGTTCTCCAGTCTTAACATTAAATTTTGATACTCCATGATAATTATCTTTTGCCTCTTCAGCAAATGAATATCCTTTACCTTTTTTAGTTTTTATATGAATTAAAATTGGTCCTGAATGCTGTGAGTCTCTAGCATTCTTTAAAATTGGAATTAAAGAATTTAAATCATGCCCATCTATTGGGCCAATGTAATAAAATCCAAGGGAACTAAATAAAGTTCCACCTGTTACCGCAGATCTAAGTAAATCCTCAGCTTTACCAGCTTTAGCACTAAATCTTTTTGAAAAAGCAGATGTAATAAGTTTAATCGTCTCTCTTAAACTAAAATAGATCTTGCCAGAAAAAATTTTTGCCAAATAAGTACCCATTGCACCAACTGGTCTAGCAATTGACATGTCATTATCATTTAATATTACTATCATTTTAGTTTTCGAAGCTCCTGCATTATTCATCGCTTCATAGGCCATTCCAGCACTAATAGCTCCGTCTCCTATTACTGCTACAACATTATCTAATTTATTAGATAGTTTATTAGCTTCAGCTATACCCAAAGCTGAAGATATAGAAGTAGAGCTATGCGCTGCTCCAAAAGTATCATACTCACTTTCTAATCTTTTTGTAAAACCAGAAAGACCACCTCCTTGTCTTAGAGTTCTAATTTTATCTTTTCTTCCTGTTAAAATTTTATGAGGATAGCATTGATGACCTACATCCCATATTAATTTATCTTTCGGTGTATTAAATATATAATGAAGTGCAACACTTAATTCAACAACCCCTAGACTTGCCCCTAAATGACCTCCAGTAACAGATACTGCATCAATCATTTCCTCTCTTAATTCATCAGCTACTTTTTGTAATTTTGACTCTGGTATTTTCTTTAAATCTGATGGAAAATTTATTTGATCTAAAAATTCGTATTCTTTTTTCATTTATTTCTATTTAATATATATTCTAATGTTTTAGATAAATTTCTTGAATTTGAACCATATTTTTTAAGTTTAGTGTTTATTTTAAAAATTAGTTTATTAGCATATTTAATAGTATTTTTATATCCTAGTAAACTAATTAAAGTAGCTTTGCCCTTTTTTCTATCTTTTCCAGTTTTTTTTCCTGCTCTCAATAAGCTTCCTTTGTGATCAATTAAATCATCAGCAACTTGAAATAGTAATCCAATATCTGCACCTATATTCTCAAATTTTTTAATTTCTTTTTTGCTTTTGTTTTTAACGATTAAAGGTGCTACACAGCAAAAACTAAAAAGTTTTCCTGTTTTTTTTATTTCCATTTCTACAACTCTTTTACTAGAAACTTTTTTATGCTCATAACTTAAATCTAAAAATTGACCACCAGCTATACCAAGATGCCCCGAACTTTCAGAAATTTTGTTAATTAACTTATTCTTAGTTTTTTCAGAAAGATTTAAATCTTTGTGACTTAAAATTTCAAAGGCCATTGTTAATAGTGAGTTACCTGCTAACACAGCAGTAGACTCTCCAAATTTAATGTGGGTTGAAGGCTTGCCTCTTCTTATTGAGTCATTATCCATACAAGGTAAATCATCATGTATTAAAGAGTAAGCATGTATACATTCAACTGCTGATCCTATAATAATTAATGATTTATATTTTATTTTAAACAATGAACCTATATCAGTTAAAATTTTTGATCTTATTTTTCTTACCTCCTGAAAACAAACCATATTTCATAGGAATAATTAATTCTGATTTTTTTTGTTTTCTAATGAACTTTTTAAGAAATAAATTAGTATCTTTTGCAATTTTATTTAATTCTATTTGCATTTTTTTTGAAGTTATTTTAAGTATATTTTCTTTTGTTTTTTCATTAATACCTTTAACATCTTTTTGAAATTTCTTTTCAATGATATTATTAAGTTTCAATAAATTTTGATATTTCTCCATAGAACTTTCCAAATCTTTTTGATTTTCTAAATCCTCAATCATCTTATTAGCCTCATTGGTTAATTCCTCGAGGGATAGAGCGTTATAATCATTTGGTAAATTTTTATCTTTCATATATTACTCTCAGATAATACATGAGAATAAATCTTGCAAATATTAAAAAAGCTCAAAAACTCCTTAATATGAACGAGTGTGTGGCCATACCTACTGAAACTGTTTATGGTTTAGCAGGAAATGCTTACTCTGATAATGCTTGCAAAAAAATATTTAAACTTAAAAAAAGACCCAAAAATAATCCCCTGATAGTCCATTATTATAATGTTCAAAAATTAAAGGAAGATTGTAATTTTAATAATAACTTTCATAAATTGTATAAAAGATTCTGTCCTGGACCGATTACGTTTATTTTAAATCTAAAAAAAAATTCAAAAATATCGAAAATTGTAACCAATAAAAAAGGTGCTTTAGCTGTCAGATTCCCAAAACACCCCGTAGCAAGAAGTTTGTTAAAAAAATTGGATTTTCCCTTAGCCGCCCCAAGTGCAAATTTATCTTCGAAAGTTAGTGCAGTAAGTTCTGAAAATGTTAAAGAAGATTTTGGTAAAAAAATCAAATATGTACTTGAAGGTGGAAAGTCATCTATAGGTCTTGAATCTACAATAATTGATATTAGAAATAGACCAAAGATATTAAGGTTGGGTGGATTAGAAACCTCAGTTATTAAAAAATTTTTAAAAAAAAAAATCTTAATGAACACAAATCCTAAAAAAATTATCTCTCCAGGTCAGCTCAAAATCCATTATTCACCAGGAATTCCTATTAGACTTAATGTCGAAAGAATTAAAAATAATGAAGCTTTTTTATTATTTTCGAAAAAAAAAGAGAAAAAATCAAATTATTATTTTTTATCCCAAAAAGGTGATTTGAAAGAAGCAGCAAAAAATTTATATAGTACTTTGAGAAAAATTAAAAAAAATAAATATAAATCTATTGCTGTCGGTAAAATTCCAAATAAAGGATTGGGTAAAACTATTAATGATAGATTAATTAGAGCGTCAAAATTCTAATGTTAACTCCACTAGAAGTAATTGATTTATCAAAAAATTATAACGGCAAAGAAGCTGTAAAAAATATTTCTTTTAAAGTGAATAAAAGTGAAATTATTGGAATTCTTGGTCCTAATGGTTGTGGCAAAACTACTACTATTGGGATGATTTTAGGTTTATTAAAACCTTCATCTGGAAAAGTGCTTATAAATGGTAATGACGTAGAACTTAAAAGAGTAGAACTATTAGATAATATAAATTTTATTTCACCTTATATTGAACTGCCAAAAAAGTTAACAGTTAAACAAAATTTAGAAGTATATGGAAGACTTTATGATATCAAAAATATAAAATTAAAGATAAAAGATATTTCAGAAAAGCTCAGACTTGATGAGATTATCAATAAAATTACTGGTGAACTATCTTCAGGTCAAAAAAATAGAGTAAGTCTAGCTAAATCAATTATTAATGATCCAAAAGTATTACTTCTTGATGAACCTACAGCATCTCTTGATCCTGAGACTGGAGATTTTGTAAGAAGCTTTTTGGAGGATTATCAAAAAGAAAAAGGTGCTTCTATCTTACTTGCCTCTCACAACATGGCAGAAGTAAAGAGACTATGTTCATCTGTTCTTATGATGAACAATGGAGTTATTATTGATCAAGGAAGTCCTTCAAAATTGATTGAAAGACATGGAAGAAAAAATATGGAAGAAGTTTTTTTAAAACTTGCGAGAAAAACAATATGAATTTAAATAAAATGTATGGTCTATTTCTTAGACATTTTTTCCTGATAAGAAGTTCATTACCCAGAATTTTGGACCTTATATACTGGCCTTCAATACAAATTATTCTTTGGGGTTTTATTTCAAAATTTTTTTCTATTTATAGTGATTATTATAATAATACTCTTGGAGTAATTCTTACTTGTGCAATACTTTATGATATTCTTTTTAGATCAAGCATTAGTTTCAATATGCTCTTTCTAGAGGAAATTTGGAGTAGAAATTTCACAAATTTATTTATAGCTCCTCTTAAAATTAAGGAGATAATAATTGCCTTAATATTCACTGCTTTAATACGTACATTGATTGGATTAGTACCAGCAATTATTTTAACTTCTCCTTTGTTTGGTGTTTCAATTTTAAAATTAGGATTTCCATTACTTTTATTATTTTTAAGTTTATACATTTTTGGAATAACTTTAGGATTATTTGTTGTTGCGGGCCTTATTAGATTTGGCCCTTCTTTTGAAAATATTGCATGGTCTTCTCTATTTTTATTAGCTCCTTTGGGCTGTATATATTATCCTATAGAAATTCTTCCTAATTTTTTCCAGATAGTAGCTAAAGGTTTGCCACTAGTTTATATTTTTGATGAAACAAGAAATATCTTATTGAATGGTTTTATAAACTATGAAAATTTAAAACAAGCTTATTTATTAAATCTTATTTATTTAATTTGTGGAATAGGTTTATTTTATTTCTCTTTTTTGAAAGCGCGTATTAAAGGAACTTTAATAAATATGGGTGAATAATGGTGCGCCTGCTAGGAGTCGAACCCAGAACCTCCTGATCCGAAGTCAGGCGCTCTATCCAGTTGAGCTACAAGCGCATATAATATTAATATAACATTTTATGGAAAAAAAAATAAATTTGATTGTAAGAGAGATTGATAAAAACCTCCGAGTCGATGTTTTTATCAATAAAAAAGAAAAAAATATTAGCAGAACAAGAATTAAAAATCTAATTTTAGATCAAAGATTAAGGTTAAATAATAAAGTTACAGTTGATCCTTCTAAGAAAATATCTGCTGGTGATATTTTAGAATTAATAATACCTCAACCAAAAAAAGCTTCCCTTAAACCTTTTAAATATAAATTAGATATTATTTACGAAGATGAAGATTTGATTGTTTTAAACAAACCCGCTGGAATTGTAATGCATCCAGGAGCTGGAAATCTTGATAATACAATTGTTAATGCTTTGATTAATTATGATAAAAACTCTCTATCAAATATTGGTGATGAATTGAGGCCAGGAATAGTTCATAGAATTGATAAAAATACATCTGGTTTAGTTGTAATCGCAAAAAATAATCAAACTCATGAAAATCTTTCAAATCAGTTTAGCAAGCATTCTATTAAGAGAGTTTATCAATTATTAATTTGGGGAAAAGTTAGACCTACAAAAGGTAAGGTTGAAACATTAATTTCCAGAAGTTCTAGTAATAGACAAATGATGGAGGTTAGTATTAAAAAAGGAAAAAAAGCAATTACAAATTATGAAACTGTAGAAATTTTTGAAAATAAAAATACACCTACTTTAAGTTTATTAGAATGTAAACTAGAAACAGGGAGAACTCATCAAATAAGAGTTCATATAAACTACTTGGGTAGCAGTATAGTTGGTGATGATAAATACAAAAAAAAATTTAAGAAAATTAAGAATATCGAAAAAGATCTTGAGAAACTTTTAGTAAATTTAAATAGACAATTTCTTCATGCTAATACATTAGGTTTTTTTCACCCTAGGAAAAAAAAAGAAATGATTTTTTCGTCAATTTTGCCGCAAGAACTTGAAATAATTTTAAAAAAGTTAAGAAATACTAACAAATAACTCATTGAAAAATTAAAATATTAATTTAGATAACCTAGTTATGAACATGTCTATTAATAATAATCTTCCAACTCTTAGTAATGAAGGTGGGCTTTCAGGATATCTAGATCAAATTAAAAAGTTTCCTATGCTCGATGCAGAGGAAGAATATATGCTAGCTAAAAATTGGCGAACAACTGGAAATATAAAATCAGCAGAAAAATTAGTTACGAGTCATTTAAGATTAGTTGCTAAAATAGCTATGGGATACAAAGGTTATGGTTTACCTGTAAATGAAATGATCTCTGAAGGAAACGTAGGGCTAATGCAAGCTGTAAAAAAGTTTGAACCTGAAAAAGGATTTAGATTAGCTACTTATGCTATGTGGTGGATTAAAGCCTCTATACAAGAATATATATTAAGATCCTGGAGCCTAGTAAAAATTGGGACTACGACTGCACAAAAAAAATTATTTTTTAATTTAAAAAAATTAAAAAACCAAATTGCGCCTAGAACAGAGGGAGATTTAAGAGAAGAGCATGTTAATGAAATAGCTAATAAGCTAGATGTTAGCAAAGATGAGGTTGTTTCAATGAATAGAAGATTGTCTGGTAAAGAATTCTCTTTGAATGCTCAAGTTGGTGAAGACGGAGATGAATGGCAAGACTGGTTAGTAGATAAAGAACTTGATCATGATTTAAAATTTGCACATCAAGAAGAAATGGAACAAAGAAAAGATTTATTAAAAAACTCAGTTAAAGTTCTTAATGACAGAGAAAAAGAAATTTTATATTCTAGAAGATTAAATGATAATCCTACAACTTTAGAAGATTTAAGTAAAAAATATAAGATTAGCAGAGAAAGAGTAAGACAAATTGAAAATAAAGCATTCGAAAAACTTCAAAAGCATATGCTTTTGCTTGCTAAATCTAGAAATCTTTTACCAGTTGACTAAATTTCAAAAGGGTTCTCAACTAAAATTGTATCATTTCTTTCAGGACTTGTAGATATACTTGAAATTTTTGCTCCTATAAAATCTTCTACTGCAAATATATATTTTTTTGCGTTTTCAGGTAAATTATTTATATTTTTTATTCCTTTTGTAGAGCTTTTCCATCCTGGAAATACTTTATAGACAGGTTTTATTTTCAATTGATCTTCTACTGATGCTGGTAAATAATTAATTTTTTCTCCATCAAGTTCATACTCAACACACATTTTAATTTCATCTAATTCATCAAGCACATCTAATTTAGTAAGAGCAATACCATCTATGCCTGAAATTTTAATCGTTTGTTTTACAAGAACACCATCAAACCAACCACATCTTCTTTTTCTGCTTGTTACTGTTCCAAATTCTTTTCCTCGCGTACCTAATAATTCTCCTATATCATTTGTTAATTCCGTAGGAAAAGGACCTTCTCCAACTCTAGTAGTGTAAGCTTTTGTTATTCCAAGAACGTAATGTATCGAATTCGGTCCACATCCAGAACCTGTTGCTGCACTAGAAGCAACTGTGTTAGATGAAGTGACATATGGATAAGTTCCATGATCTACATCAAGTAAAATACCCTGAGCACCTTCAAACAAAATTTTTTTATTTTGTTTTTTAAATTGATCGATTTTAAGCCAAACGGGTTGTGAGAATTGTAATATTTTAGGAGCAATCTTAAGTAGATCTGATTTTAGCTGTTCTTTCTCAAAAATTTTATTTCCTAAACCTTTTCGAATTGCATTGTGATGAATTAATACTGACTCAAGTCTTTGATCTAAATTTTTTTCAGACCTTAAGTCCATTACTCTGATAGATCTTCTTCCAACTTTATCTTCATATGCTGGCCCAATTCCTCTTCTAGTTGTTCCAATTTTTTTTTTTCCAGCAGCATCTTCTCTTATTTCATCCATTTCTCTATGAAAAGGTAAAATTAAATTTGCAGCTTCAGAAATAATAAAATTATTTACATTTACATTTACACCTTTAGATTTTATTTCCTCAATTTCTTCTAATAATGCCCAAGGATCAATTACTACTCCATTGCCAATTATTGAAATTTTATTTTTTCTTACTATTCCTGAGGGAAGTAACCTCAGTTTATAAGTTATTCCATCTATAACAAGTGTATGGCCAGCATTATGTCCTCCTTGAAATCTGATTACAACATCAGCTTGTTCAGATAACCAATCGACAATTTTTCCTTTTCCTTCGTCACCCCACTGAGATCCAACAACAACTATATTTTTCATTATTTAAATTTTCTATTTATTTTCACTGAGTTAAGATGATTGATTGGACCATGTCCTTTGCCATAATTAGGATTTGACTTAATAGCAGAATTTACATACTTAATTCCAAGCTCACAAGATTTCTTTATTGTTTTTCCACATGACAAAAATGTTGTAACGGCACTAGATAATGTACATCCAGTTCCATGAGTATTCATTGTATTATATCTATTACTGTTAAAAATTTTGATTTCTTTTTTATTTACTAAAATATCTTGAACGATTTTATTTTTTAAATGCCCACCTTTTATTAGAACATTTTTGGCACCATATTCAAGTAACTTGCTAGCAGCATAAACCATATCACCATTAGTAGTTATTTTAGTTTTAGTTAAAATTTCTGCTTCAGGAATATTAGGAGTAATAATCAATGCTTTTTTGATCATTTTCGATTTCAGTAAACTGATTGCTTTTTTATCAATTAATTCCGCTCCACCTTTTGCAACCATAACTGGGTCCAAAACTATTTGTTGAACCTTAATAAAATCTAGACCTTTTAAAACTGATTTAATTACACTTGAAGAATTTAACATACCAATTTTGATAGCATCAGGTCTTATATCTTTAGAAGAAAAAATAATTTGATTTAAAATTTCTTTAGAATTAATTTCAATAACAGACTTTACCCCTGTAGTGTTTTGCGTTGTTACCGCAGTTATGGCTGTCATTGCATATGATCCTAAAGCTGTAACAGTTTTTATATCTGCTTGAATTCCTGCGCCACCAGAAGAGTCAGAACCTGCAATAATTAAAATTTTTGATCTTGGTTTCAAATTATTTAATTTTTCTTACAATCATATTTACACATTTAGAAAGAAGAATTTTATTCTCACTTTCTCCCATTACTCTTATTTTTGACTCTGTTCCTGACTTTCTCGCCAAAATTCTTCCTTTACCTTTAATTAATTTCTCTGCTAATTTTATAGCATTTTTAATTTCAAGTTTATTAATTATATTTTTATCTTTTACCTCAATGTTTTTTAATAGCTGAGGTGTTTTCTCAAATTTTTTAAAAAATTTACTAGCTTTTTTTCCTTTTCTTAAAGCAAATAATACCTCTAATGCAACAAGCAAACCATCTCCAGTAGTTGCAAATTTTCCTAAAATGATATGACCTGACTGTTCACCACCTAAATTAAATTTATGCTTTTGCATTTTTTCTTTTACGTATCTGTCACCAACATCAGCTCTTATAAATTTTATACCATTTTTTTTAAAAAAATTTTCTAAGCCATAATTTGACATTAATGTTCCAACTACTCCTCCTTTTAGCATCTTTTTATTTTTCCATCTCGTAGCTAAAGCAGCAATAATTTGATCTCCATCTATAATATTGCTTTTTTCATCACACATAATAATTCTGTCAGCATCACCATCTAATGAAATACCAATATCTGCTTTATATTTTTTAACCATAGACCTGATCTTTTCAGGAAATGTTGAGCCGCAATTTTTATTAATATTCAAACCATTAGGATTAATTCCTATTGCGATTACTTTTGCTCCTAAAGATCTTAATAATTCAGGTCCTGCTTTATAACCAGCTCCATTTGCACAATCAATTACAATTTTAAGTCCACTTAGATTAAATTCTTTAGTAAAATTCTTTTTTAAAATTTTAATATAATCTTTAGTTCCTGTTTCTAATCTTTTTACTCTTCCTAATTTTTCTGGTTTAGAGAGGTTTTTTTTAATTTTTTTATCTATAAGACTCTCAATTTTCTTTTCAATTTTATCTGACAATTTCATGCCATCTGGACCAAATAGTTTCAAACCATTATCATGATGGGGATTGTGAGAAGCAGTAATCATAATTCCCATATTTGCTTTCATGACCTTTGTAAGCATCGCTAAACCATTAGTGGGTAAGGGGCCTAAAGTATAAACATGCATGCCTGATGATGCTAATCCTGATACTAGCGCAGGTTCTAGAGTATAACCTGATAATCTTGTATCTTTAGCAATTATTGCAGTTTGTTTTCTTTTTTTTTGAGATTTAAAATATGTTCCACTCGCCAAACCAAATTTAAAAAACATATCTCCATTAATATTTTTACTATTGATAGCTCCTCTTATACCATCAGTGCCAAAATATTTTTTTGTCATTAATTATTTATTATCTTTTTAAAAACTTTTATAGCTTGCATTATTTCATTTACATCATGAATTCTTAAAATTTGAACACCTTGCATCATTAAATAAATTGAAGAGGCTATTGTTCCACCAATCCGTAATTTGCTATCATTTTTTCCAGATAATTCTTTAATAAAACTTTTTCTTGAATTACCAACAAGTATAGGAAAACCAAGAGAATGAAAAATGGAAATATTGTGTATTAGACTCATATTATGTTTCAAATTTTTTCCAAAACCTATGCCTGGGTCTATAATAATATTATTATGTTTTATACCCATTGATCTTAATAATTTTATCTTCTTCTCAAAAAAATCATAAATATCTAACAATTCATTTTTATAACTTGGTTTATTTTGCATATTTTCTGGGTCTCCTTGTGAATGTTGAATAACAAATGGGGTTTTATATTTTTTTAAAACGTTTATAGTTTCTTTATCATAGCTTAATCCTGAAACATCATTTATTAACTTTACACCTAGCTCTATACCTTTTTTCATAATATTTGATTTTCTTGTGTCTAAAGATATTGATTTTCTTTTACTTACTAATTTTAAAATTTCACTCAGTCTACTCCATTCTAAATTTTCTTTAATTGTCTGCGATCCTGGTCTTGTTGACTCACCACCAATATCAATTAAGTCAGCTCCAGAATTTATTAAATGCATTACATGTTTAAAACCCTTTTTTTTTGTATTAAATTTACCTCCATCTGAAAAACTATCAGGTGTTAAATTTAAAACACCTAATATATTTGGAATTTTTTTAAAGTTTAAATTAGAAAAATTTTTTTTTTTTAATTTTATTTTTTTTAAATCAAAATTTATTTTTTTTTTAAGAGACTTTGATAAATATTTAATCTCTTTGATAGAAATTTTTTTTTTTGATTTTCTAGTAATTATTTCTATTTGATCAAATGATATTTCTTTGATCTGATGTATAGGTATAGATTCTTTTTTACTTACTAAGTTTTTAGATTGACTACCATAATAGAAATTACACACTCTTGTGTAATATCTAGACATTTAAATTAGTGGATAATTTTTGGTTTTAGGCCCAATGCACCCATAGCTGAACTTTTGTCATCATCAACTTTTAAATCTTGTTTATCTTCAGGATATATATTTTTATTAATAATATTTTCAATTTCTTCACCAGTTAAAGTTTCATAAGTTATAAGAGCTTTGGCTATTTTATGTAAATCATCAATTTTGTCCGTTAAAATTTGTTTAGCTTTGTTATAACCTTCGTCAACTAACTTTCTGATTTCTTTGTCAATTTTTTTAGCAACCTCTTCTGAAACTGATTGAGTTTGTGTTACCGATCTTCCTAAAAATACTTCTTCTTGATTTTCTCCATATTCAACAGGGCCCATTTCCTCACTCATTCCATACTTTGTCACCATAGCTCTAGCAAGTTGAGTAGCTTGATTAATATCTGATCCAGTACCTCCACCAGCTCCTGTAGATATATTATCTTTTCCAAAAATTACCTCTTCTGCAACTCTTCCACCAAAACATACAGCTAATCTAGCTTTCAAATATTTAATTGAATGGCCGTGTTGATCTCTTTCTGGTAAGTTCATAACCATACCTAAAGCTCTACCTCTTGGAATAATTGTTGCCTTGTGTATAGGATCATAGCTAGGCATATTAAAAGATACCAAAGCATGACCACCTTCATGGTATGCAGTTAATTTCTTCTCATCTTCAGTCATAACCATAGAACGTCTTTCAGCTCCCATCATTACTTTGTCTTTGGCTTCCTCAAATTCATTTAAAGTTACAATTCTTTTATTTTTTCTTGCTGCTAACAATGCGGCTTCATTAACTATATTTGCTAAGTCTGCTCCTGAAAATCCAGGTGTTCCTCTAGCAATAGTTCTCAAATTCACATCTGGAGCCATTTTAATTTTTTTTACATGAACTTTTAAAATTTTTTCTCTACCTATAATGTCTGGATTTGAAACCACCACTTGTCTATCAAATCTACCAGGTCTTAATAGTGCAGGATCTAAAACATCTGGTCTATTAGTTGCTGCAATAATTATTACTCCTTCATTTGTATCAAAGCCATCCATTTCAACTAGTAATTGGTTTAATGTTTGTTCTCTTTCATCATTGCCACCTCCTAAACCAGCACCCCTGCTTCTTCCTACTGCGTCTATCTCATCTATAAAAATTATACATGGCGAATTTTTTTTTCCCTGTTCAAACATATCTCTTACCCTAGATGCTCCTACGCCAACAAACATTTCTACGAAGTCTGATCCTGATATTGTAAAGAATGGAACTCCAGCTTCTCCAGCTATTGCTCTAGCTAACAAAGTTTTACCAGTACCTGGAGGACCCACTAACAATGCGCCTCTAGGTATTTTTCCTCCAAGTCTACTAAACTTTTTTGGATCTTTTAAAAATTCTACTATTTCCTCTACTTCTTCTTTTGCTTCCTCAACGCCTGCCACATCATTAAAAGTTATTTTGCCTTTCAGCTCATTCATCATTTTAGCTTTTGATCTACCAAAACCCATTGCTCCACCTTTGCCTCCTTGCATTTGTCTCATAAAAAAAATCCATACAGCAATTAATAACAACATTGGAAACCATGAGAGCAATACACCAAACAGTGACGGCATTTTTTCTTCTATAGGTGCTGCGGAAATACTAACTCCTTTTTCTGAAAGTTTTTCAATTAGATTTGGATCGTTTGGAGCATAAGTAGAAAAACTATTTCCATTTGAATATACGCCTTTAATATTGTTTCCTTGAATTTCAACATTTAATATCTCACCATTATCAACTGAAGTTAAAAAATCAGAAAAAATAATTTGATCTCCACTTTTAATATTAGACTGTGGATTTTTAAACATATTATAAAGACCAATAGTTAGAAAAACTATGATGGCCCACATAGCTAAATTTTTAAAATTCATAGTTATAAAATAAGAATTATTTAGAATTAAACAAGTGCGAAAATTAGTCTTCTTTTGAGATAATCACCGTTTGATTTAGTTTTTTGATAATACATCCACCTAATGTTTCTTTAATTAAGACATTATTTTGAATTTTATTAAGAATATTATCAATTTTTTTCCCTCTAACTGTATTGTACTTACCTCCAATAATTTTGATAGAGTCTATCAAAGATCTAAAAATCACCTCGTGAGGATTTTTAAAAAAATGTTCATTTAAAATTAACTCATTTTTTTTTTGATTTAAGAAAGAGTTAAGCCTTTTATTTTGTTCCACATAAAATAACAATGTTTGATTGGATCCTCTTAGATTTTTTATAGTTAAGAATAACTTATTTTTATCAAATCCTTCTTTTTTAAATTCATCTATAAAACTTCTAATTCTAACTCTAGTGTATTTAAAATCTTTATTAGATGGATCTACTACAAAAAAATTAAATACATGTTTTGAAATAAAAATTAGATCTGATTTATCAAATGCTAATAAAGGTCTAATTAAGTTAATGTTACTTATTTGATTTGTTTTTTCTAATGATGATAATCCTTTCAGGCCACTTCCTCTAATTATTCTTATAAAAAAATTTTCATATAAATCATCTAGATGATGACCAAGTAAAAGATTGTTAGTTTTATACTTTTTACATTTTGAAAATAATAGTTCATACCTCTTTTTTCTAGCAATTGATTGAATATTTTTTTTTGGTTTTTTTCCATTCCAAGTTAAAATTTCAGAATTAATATTTAAAGCTTTCAATAAATTTTTTACTTTTTTTGCTTCTTGAGAGGACTCTTTTCTTAGTTTATGATCTACAATAAAAAATTTGACAGCTAGTTTATTTTTAATCGAATAAATTTTAGATAGAAATGCTAGAGCTAAACTATCAGGACCCCCAGACACTGCTACTGCAAATTTTTCCTTAATTCTTAACTCTTTTTCGAATATATTAAATAGATATTTAATTTTTTTGTTAATTAGCTTTTTTTTTAAGACACTATGAATTTTGTTTGCATTCAAATTTTTGAGACTCATATTTAGCCTTTTGGATAACAGATTGATTAGCTTTAGGATATTGATCCTCAACTCCATTTATCATTTTACATCCTTGATCTTTTTCCCCAATCTGCACCATTGATACACCTAGTTTTAATAAATTAATTGGAGCTTTTTCTCCTTTTGGATATTTTTGATATCCTTCTAGATATGCTGAGGCCGCATCAGTATAAAGTTGCCTAATCCTAAAAGTTTCTGCATACCAATATTGAGCGTTACCCGCTAATTCATGATTAGGATTTTCTAAAACAAATTCTCTAAATGCTCTTTCAGCAGTTGGATAGTCTCCAACTTTTAAAAAACTTGTAGCAAACTCATATTGTTTCTTTGGATCAACATCAGGTAATATCTTTTCTTCTGCTTGAAAAGTTTCAGTAACAATTGAAGCTGTAGTTTCAACTGACTGAATTTGTTGCGTGGTTTCGTTCGTAGCAGTATCTTTATAAGATATTGAACCCAAATCTTGAGGAGTTGATGAACCTGGCAAAACTTCATCTTTTTGATCAATATTATTTTTAGTTAAAGTTTGTAAACCTTCACCAGTTGTCAGAGTATTTTCAATATCTTGAAACCTTATTTGATTATCAGCTTGAACTTTAGATAGTCTATTTGATAATTTATCTAATTTAAAATTTATTTCTTCAAATCTATTTGTAAGTTGTTGAAATTGATTTTCAATCTCAGATAATTTTAATAGATGTCTGGTTAAAACATCTTCGGCATTTGTATCTAAATTAGATGAATTTAAAGATTCAGTATTAAGTTCTATAGACCCTGAATAGATTGCTTTTTCTAATGTTTTGATATCTTTTTGAATTATTTCAAGTGTTTCGTAAATATTATGATTATCAGCTAATGAAATAGAGCAAAAAATAAAATTAACAAAAAATATTACCTTAATTAAAAAAAAATTTTTAAATTGTTTCATAGGATAATTTAACTTATGTCTAAAATAATGGCAAAAAAAAGACCTCTTAAACGAATGCTTAAGAGGTCTTTATAATCTGAAATATAAGTTAGTTTGCTTTAACTGTAACTGATCTTCTATTCTTTGACCAAGCTAAAGGATTTGATCCTGAATCAACTGGTCTTTCTTTACCATAACTTAAAACTGAAATTCTGTCTGAAGATATTCCATAAGTCATTAAGTAATCTTTTGCAGCATTAGCTCTTCTTTCACCTAAAGCTAAGTTGTACTCTCTAGTACCTCTTTCATCAGCATGACCTTCTAAAACTACAGTTATGTCTGAATTTTTTCTTAGCCAGGCAGCTTGTTTTCTTAAAGTTTCTCTTGAAGCTGTAGTTAAAACTGACTCGTTAGTTGCAAAGAATACTCTATCAGGTACACCTGAAGCTAAATATTCTACAGTGTCTGTACCTGTATATACATCGCCTTGCATTTGACCTTTTTGTGAAACTTTTTTTGTTGCACAAGCACTCAAAGCTAAGCACGCTAAAACAACTAAAAGTGAATTTCTTAAAATTTTGTTTAATTTCATTTATGCTCCTTAGTCAATATTTCTATAACTTATCTTTTCACAAGTAATTAGATGTTTCAAGGTCAAAAATCAAGAACTTTGAGGTTAATTACTTAATAATGATGACCATGATGGGTCTGATCCATCTGTAGGCGTCTTAATTTTTCTCTCATTATAACCTGTAAGGTCAATTGACCATAATTTAGCTGAAAATCCCTTGCCATCAGCATCTGTCTTTGTTTCTCTATAAAATATCAAAACTCTACCATTAGGTGACCAAGAAGGTGCTTCCTGATAAAAATTTTCAGTTAACAATCTTTCACCACTTCCATCAGTTCTCATTACTCCTATATAAAATTTTCCTTTATGTAATTTTGTGAAAGCAATTAAATCTCCTCTTGGTGACCATACTGGAGTCCCATAAATTCCATTTCCAAAAGATATTCTTTTAACTTTAGTACCATCACTATTCATTACGTATATTTGTTGATATCCGCTTCTGTCTGAGTTGAAACAAATAAACTTACCATCAGGTGAATAAGAAGGTGAAGTGTCTATAGAAGGATGATTAGTAATTTTTTCAACAATTCTGTTTTCTAAATCCATTGTATATATATCTGAATTTCCATCTTTAGCAAAACTCATTATTATTTTTTTTCCATCTGGAGAAAATCTAGGCGCAAAGGTCATACCAGGAAAATCTCCTACAACCTCTTGCATACCTGTTTCAATATCTAATAAATAGACTCTTGGAAGATTTCTGAAGTAAGACAAATAAGTTACCATCTGACTTGTAGGATTAAATCTTGGTGTTAGCACCAATTCATTACCTAATGTTAAAAATTTATTATTAGCACCATCCTGATCCATAATTGCTAATTTTTTTATTCTTTTTGTTTTGGGGCCTTCTTCAGCTACATAAATTATTCTTGTATCAAAATATCCTTTTTCACCTGTCAATCTTTCGTAAACTTTATCTGATATAATATGACCGACTCTTCTCCAATTATTAGGAACTGTAGTAAAAGCAAGAGCCATCATTTCTTTTGCAGCTAACACATCCCATAATCTAAATTCAACTCTTAATTTTTCATCTACATAATCTACTTTACCTGTTATTAAAGCTTGTGCTTTAATTAAATTCCAATCCTCAAATCTTGGTTTTAAGTTCGCAATATCAGGAGCTTGTAAAAAAGCATCTTTATTCAGGGGATTAAATAAACCTGTAGTTTTTAAATTATTTTCAACAATTAAAGAAATTTCTACCCCGATGTTTTCTTTATCTAATATCCTCTTAAAATTGTTTCTTGAATTATTGTCAATTGATAATGGCGAAACTGCTAAAGGAAGAGGATTCAAATTACCTCTGGTGATATCTACCTCGATTAAGCTAAATGATTTTAAAGGTATTAAAAATATTACAAAAGATAAAATTAAAAGTTTTTTCATATTTTCCATAGATTAGCCTTTTAGCATTTCACTTGCATCAAAATTTAATTGTAGCTCTTTCCATCTCTCATATCCCGTGGTAGGAACTCTCAAGGGTTGACATAATTTAACTGCTCTAAGTGCACTTTCAGCTAAAACTTTATAAAATCCCTGACCTGGCATATTCATCCTAGCATGATCTAAAATTTCTGAATTAACAACTGAACCATCCGGTTCTAATTCAAGTTTAATTCTTACTAATAAATTTTCATCATAAGGTAGCCCAAGTGGAATACTCCAGCATCCAAAAATTTGTGCTTTTAAAGCATCTTCTTCACTTAAAGATAAACCAGTATTTTCTAAATTTTTAACAGTATCTTGAGTGACGCTATTAGTTTTTTTATTGGTAGAAGCTACTTCCTCTTTTGATTTATCAATTAATGCAGCAATATTATTTAGATCAAATAATTCTTCTTTTTCAAATTCAGATACTTGTTTTACTTCATTATCTATCTTTTCAGGATTTTGAGTATCATCTATCTTTTTCTCTACTTTTTTTACATTATCCTCTGGCATAGGAATAGCATCTGGTTTTTTCTTTTTAACTTTTTTAGGGGGAGCCTGCTCCGAAACTACTTTTTTCTCTTTCTCTTTTGCTTCTTCAATTATTTTTTTTGCCTTTGGAGCAAATGGTATATTTGTTTTTTCTGTAATTTGAATCAATTCTACTGATATTATTGGTGGTAAATCTATTGGTTTTTTGGACAAGAAAGGGAGGCTCATTGCTGTTATAAAAATTACTAAGATATGTAAAACAGAAGATGCTATTAAACCTCTATTCACAATAAAAAAATTACCTTTCCTTATATGGCTCGGAAATTAATGCGACTTTAGTAAAACCAGATCCGGAGAGTAGCCCCATGATTTCGAGTACTCTACCATAATTTATAGTTTTATCTCCTCTAACATAAATTCGAGTATCAGTTCTATTTTTAGATACAGCTAAAACTTTAGCTATGATTTTGTCATATTCAACTTTTGACTCCTGAATAAAAATTTCTCCTTTTGAATTAATTGACAAAGTTAACGGTTCTTGTTCTTCAGGTAAAGAATCTGCCGAACTTTCTGGTAAATCTACTTGTACTCCAACAGTTAAGAGAGGTGCAGTTACCATAAATATAATTAATAAAACTAACATCACATCAACAAATGGTGTAACGTTAATTTCGCTCATTGGTTCTTTTCCTGAACGATTTAATTTAAAAGCCATTATTAATTAAATGATTGAAATAAATCTTTTGGAAAAACTCTCTAATTTTTCTGAATATTTTTTAGACTCATTATTGAATCTATTATAAGCAATCACTGCTGGAATAGCAGCCAACAATCCTAGAGCAGTAGCAAATAATGCCTCCGCAATTCCAGGTGCAACAATTGCCAAACTCGTGTTTCTAGAAATTGCTATAGACTGGAATGAA
Source organism: Pelagibacterales bacterium SAG-MED30 (assembly GCA_014653775.1). Classification (GTDB taxonomy): domain Bacteria; phylum Pseudomonadota; class Alphaproteobacteria; order Pelagibacterales; family Pelagibacteraceae; genus Pelagibacter. Next base: position 34,099 of record JACWEA010000004.1, on the reverse strand, counting down.
TTCATAATTCCCCAAACCGTTCCAAATAATCCTATGAATGGAGCTGTTGATCCAACTGTTGCTAAAAAAGTAAAGCCTTTCTCAATTTTTGACATTTGTTTTTCTATTCCAACTTCAAGCATACCACCCATTCTTTCCATTAAATTTGATTTAGATTTTGACTTTAATAAACTTTGCATTGACTCTTTAAACAATGAAGCCATTGGATCATCAAGTTTATTGGGTAAGCTGTTATAAAAAGTTTCAGCTGATTTAGATCTCCAAAACTTTTCCTCAAATTCTTCTGATGAGGTATTTATCTTTTTAAATAATTTAAATTTATCAAATATGATTGCCCAAGAGTATATTGAGCATGCTATAAGTATTATTATTACTGATTTTACAATTATATCAGCTCTTAAAAAAAGATTCATTAAAGAAAAATCTGCACTTGATGCTAGACCAACTGCTTGTGTCGAAATATCAGCTTCCATATTAGATTCTTTTCACACTCAAATGTGTCATTAATTTGACTCTTTAAAACAACTTATTCCTCTAATCTAAAGGTTTCGTAGTAATAATTTGCAATCAATATTGCATCCGCTTTATTAGAATCCTTTTTTTTTGATAAATATGAAGAATAATAAGGGAAAATCTCAATTGCTTTAGTTCTACTAGCATCTTTTTCAGAGTTGATTAAATTAAAATATTTTTTCCATTTAGCTGGTCTTATAAAATACATTGATAACTGCATTGCTGAGCAAATTCCTTTCAAAATACCAAAAGATTGGCCAAAATTAAACATACTAGTTACCCCTTGCCCTGGCATTGCAGAGACTTGTTCAATAATTACTCTAATATCTTTTTTATCAATTTTTTTTATTCTTTGAGAGATTTCATTATAAACTTGAGAACCATTTACTTGTCTCTTATTTTTTTTTCCTTCTGTCATTGTCGGCATTTCAACCACATCTAAAATTTTTCCATCTTCAAAAAAACAAATTGATCCTGATATTCCTGGATCTATACCTATTACTAACATCAGATTATATTTAATTGAGCATTTGAGAAAATATTTTGAACATCCTCATCATTCTCTAAGGTTTCAAAAAATTCTATTAAATTTGCTTGATGATCTTTTGATATTTGCACGCTATTTAAAGGAATCCACTCTATTTCTGTCGATATGAAATTATTTATTTTTTTTTTCTAAATTTTTTTTTACATTATAAATTTCATTAGTAGAACATTGTACTTCATGATAATTATCCTTAGATATACATTCATCCGCTCCAGAGTCTGTTGCGAGTTCATAAATTTCTTCCGAAGAAATTTCATTTTTATCTATTTTAATTATTCCCAATTTATTAAAGTTATGAGATGCTGATCCTTGTGTTCCTAAACTTCCACCAGCTTTTTGAAAAATAGTTCTAATATTTGAAGCTGTTCTATTTTTATTATCGGTCAAAGCTTCAACTATAACCGCAACTTTTTCTGGACCAAATCCCTCATATCTTAAATTTTCAAAATTAGACTCAGTATTTATTGAAGATTTACTAATTGCTCTTTCAATATTATCTTTTGGCATGTTAGCTGATCTTGCAGCTTGAATTGCTGATCTCAATCTAGGATTTATTGAAGGATCTTTGTCTCCAAGTTTTGCAGCAACAGTTATTTCTTTAGATAATTTTGAGAAAATTTTTGATCTTTGTTTATCTGCCTTACCTTTTTTATGTTTAATTCCAGCCCAATGTGAATGTCCTGCCATAATTAATGTGTATTTTTTAATTGTCCTCCAAAAATATAACTTTCTACATTTTTAGCTAAACCTGTTTCTATATTACAATCAACGATAACTCCACTTAAAGTAGCCTCTCCTACAGCAGGAAAATGTTTAGTGGATTTCTCTTTTAAGAATCTATTTATTGAATTTTCTTTGTTCATACCTATTACTGAATCGTAGTCACCACACATTCCAGCATCAGTTTGATAACCAGTTCCATTATTTAAAATTCTTGCATCATTAGTAGGTATGTGTGTATGAGTACCTACCACCAGAGTTGCATGTCCATCAAAATAATGGCCCATAGCATTTTTTTCACTTGTAATTTCTCCATGAAAATCAACTATCAATAAATCGTAATCTTTTTTAAGTTTGTGATTTTCCATAAATTTTTTAGATATTATAAAGACATCATCGCATTTTTTCATAAAGACATTACCCATTAAATTTAAAACACCTACTTTAATATTTTGAGAAGTCTCATAAATTTCAAATCCTTTTCCTGGACATGGCTCATAAAGATTGAAGGGTCTTAGAAGTCTATTTTCTTTTTCAATATAGCTCATTATTTCTTTTTGATCCCAAACATGATTTCCTGTCGTAATTACATCTACGCCACAATTAAAAAAATCCTTACACGTATTTATATTTATTCCTACTCCTGGTCTTGAAGAATTTTCTCCATTCAGTATTACAAAATCAATATCATTTTTTTCTATTTCTGATTTAAGATTATTCATTATTTTTGAACAACCTGATATCCCAACTACATCTCCTAAAAACAAAATTTTCATTTATAAAATTTTTCCTCAGTAATTATATAATCGAGCCTTATATCATATTTATTTATTGGAATTTTATTTAGTTTTTGAAAAGAATATGCAATTCCTATTTTTATAATTCTTTTTTTTTTAAAAAACTTTGCAAGGTATCTATCATAATAACCACCTCCATAACCAAGTCTATTTAATTCATTATCAAATGCGACCAATGGTATAATTAAAACATCTGGATAAATTATTTTTTTTGATATTGGTTCGGGTATCCCATATTTGTTAATTGATAAAGGATCATCAAACGACCACTCAAAAAAATTCATTTGATTTTTTTTTTTAATTTTGGGTAATGAAATTTTATAATTTTTTTTCTCCAGCAATTTTAATATTTCAAGAATATCTATTTCATAATTATAAGGATAATATCCACCTATAATTTTATTATTAAGTTTAATATTTTTGAAAAATTTTAAAAATTTATTTTTATTAATTGATAAATTTTTAAAATAATTTTCTTTTCTTTTTTTTAAGATTTTTTTTCTTATTTCAGATTTATTCACAAATTTTTAAGATAAATTTTCTATATTTGCTTTATCAACAAAATTCGAAATTTCATCAGCCGCTTCATCAATTATTCTTTCATAATTTTTTTGACTATTTTCAATTTCTGCTTTTAAATCTATATGTTTATTATTTAATTCTTTTATTTCTTCTTCTTTTTTATCTTTATAATTATAAACTAAATTTTTTAGTTCTCTAAACTTATTTGATAAATCTCTTAATTCAATTTGTTTTTGCTCTACTTTTTTTTTTGTTTCATGATATTCATCCATTACTTTGACAGCAGTTATTAATAAAAGTTTATTCTCTCCAAGAGAACCTAGATCATTTTTTAATTCGTTGAATTTCTGATTAATCTGAATAAGTAATTCCTCTAAGTGTTCTTCCTGACCATCTTCACAGGATAATAAAAATTTTTTACCATTAAATGTAATACTTACGTTTGCCATTTATCGATTTCCTCCAACAAAGTATTTGTTTCTTGATTCAATTCATCAATTTTTTCTGAAAATTGAATATGTTTTTTTTGATCCAAGTTTTCTTTATTTTTAAAATCTTCTAACTTTTTGGATAAATAGTTATAGTCCTCTTTTAAATAATTATATTTTTCCTCTAACTCTTGTTTTTCAATTTCTAATTGATTTTTTTTTGTTTTTAGCTTTTCAATATTATTTAGTAATTCAGGATTTTTTAAATTGAAATTACTTAGTTTGTTAATAGCTAATTTTAATTTTTTTTCTTTTTCGTTCACAGAATTCATATATATATAATTATATTATTAAATAGAATCTTCTTAGTCTACACAGGATAAATTTTGAACAAATTACACAATGAATTAGCTAATTGTATAAGATTTTTATCAATCGATGCAGTTCAAAAAGCAAATTCTGGACACCCTGGCATGCCTATGGGAATGGCTGATGTTATTACTGTTCTTTACAAAGAGTTTTTAAATTTTGATCCAAAAAATCCAAGTTGGATAAATAGAGATAGATTCGTTCTTTCAGCAGGTCATGGGTCTATGTTGCTTTACTCTCTTCTATATTTAACGGGTTATAAAAGCGTTTCATTAAATGATATAAAAAATTTCAGACAACTTAATTCTATATGTGCTGGTCATCCGGAGTATCATCCGAATAGTGGAATAGAAACTACTACAGGTCCTTTAGGACAAGGAATATCAAATGCAGTAGGCTTTGCAATATCTGAAGAAATCTTGAAAAAAAAATTTGGAAAAAATAAAATTAATCATAAAACGTATGTGCTAGCAGGTGATGGTTGTTTGATGGAGGGAATAAGTCACGAAGCTTTAAGTCTAGCTGGACATCTGAAATTAAAAAATCTTATTTTACTATTTGATAATAATTCAATATCAATTGATGGCCCAACTAATCTAGCAGTTTCAGATGACCATGAAAAAAGATTTAAAAGTTATGGTTGGAATTATTTAAAAATTAATGGTCATAATAAAAAAGAAATATTCAAAGCTCTTAAACGAGCTCAAAAATCAAAAAAACCTATAGCTATTTCTTGTAAAACTACAATTGGCTATGGCTCTCCTAATAAAAGTGGTAAGGCATCATCTCACGGTAGTCCTTTAGGAGAAGATGAAATAAAATTAGTAAGAAAAAAATTAAAATGGAAATATTTACCATTTAAAATTCCAAATAATTTATTAAAGGAATGGAAAGAGATTGGAAAAAAAGCTTCTAATAAAGCAAAAAAACACCAAAAAAAATATAAGAAAATCCTTTCTAATAATGAATTTCTAAAATCATTTAATGATTCAATAGAAAAAACAAAAAAAAATTATTTAAAAAATTTAAAACCCCTTGCTACCAGAAAGTCTTCTGAAATGTTCTTAGATATAGTGTCTAAATTACCAAATCTTATAGGGGGTTCAGCTGACTTAGCTGGTTCAAATAATACAAAAACCAAAGATCACAAAATATTAAAGCCTGGTAATTTTTCTGGAAATTATATCCATTACGGAGTAAGAGAACATGCAATGTGTGGGGTAATGAACGGAATTGCACTGCATAGTAATTTAATTCCTTATGGAGGTACTTTTTTAATATTTAGCGATTATTGTAAGCCGTCAATCAGACTAGCTGCTATGATGAAGCAAAGAGTAATATATGTCTTTACTCATGACTCAATTGGTCTTGGAGAGGATGGCCCTACACACCAACCTATTGAACAATTAACTAGCTTAAGATCTGTTCCAAATTTAAATGTATTTAGACCAGCTGATTTGATAGAAACTTTTGAATGCTGGCAATTAGCAATAGAAAATAAAAGTTCCCCAAGTGTAATTGCTTTAACAAGACAAGGAACCAGTCCAGTTAGAACTAAAGACTCTTCCAAAAATGAGTCATCTACAGGAGCTTATGAAATTTTGAGAACTGGAGATGATATTAAAATAACAATATTATCTTCAGGGTCTGAGACTAGTTTGGCTTGTGATATTAGTCATAAATTAGCCACAGAGAGTATTTACTCCAAAGTAATATCTATGCCTTGTCAGGAATTATTTGACCAACAAAGTGAAAGTTATAAAAATAAAATTTTAGCTGAAACAGACCTGATTATATCTTTAGAAGCTTCTGAAACAGGATACTGGAAAAAATATACTGGTCTCAATGGATTGAACTTTGGAATTAATGATTTTGGAAAAAGTGCACCATATAAAGAAATTTATAATCATTTTAATTTAAATACAGAAAGTATAATTAAAAAAATTAAAGAAAAAATATGAAAATAAAAGTTGGTATTAATGGAATGGGGAGAATTGGAAGAATGGTTCTTAGATCAATATTTGAGAATAATTCAAAAAATATAGAAATTAAACATATTAATAACAAATCAAGTTCAGAAATTTTTACAAATTTAATTAAATACGACTCGGTTCATGGAAAATTTAATGCAGATGTGAGTTTTGATGAAAAACATTTATTTATAAATAAAAATAAAATTTCATATAGTCGGTATTCAAATTTAGAAGATATTCAATGGGGAAAATTAGATGTGGATTATGTTTTTGAATGTACTGGTAAATTTAACTCAAAAGAAAAACTACAGACTCATTTAAAAAATGGAGCTAAAAAAGTTATTGTTTCAGCGCCATGTAAAAATGCAGATAAGTCTATTGTTTATGGTGTAAACCAAAATATCTTAAATGATAATGATCAAATAATTTCTGCAGCTTCTTGCACTACTAATTGCCTTGCTCCCGTAGCAAATGTAATACATGAAAATTTTGAAATTGAAAAAGGTTTCATGACTACAATCCATTCTTTTACCAGTGATCAAAGAGTCTTGGACAATTCTCATAAAGATCCAAGAAGAGCAAGATCAGCCAGTCAATCTATTGTACCAACCTCTACTGGAGCGTCAAAAGCACTATCAGAAATCATTCCTTCTTTAAAAGGAAAACTAGAAGGTATTGCTATGAGAGTACCAACTCCAAATGTTTCACTGATTGAGCTTGTTTTCTTAAGCAAAAAAAATTTATCTATAAAAGCTATTAATAACGCATTCAAAAGTGCATCTGAAAATAAACTGAAAGATATTATTGAGATTACAAATGAAAAACTGGTTTCTATTGATTTTAATCATAATAAAGCCTCTTCAGTTGTCGATGGGTCTTTAACAAATGTAGTTGGAGACAATATGGGTAAAATTTCTGCCTGGTATGATAATGAATGGGGTTTCTCAAATAGAATGTGTGATATTGCAAATTATTTGCATAAAAAATTTAGTTAAAACTTTTAAATGAAAAAAATTGAAGATTTAGAAAATCTTGAACAAAAGAAAATCTTGATCAGACTAGATTTGAATGTTCCATTAAAAAATAATCAAATAACTGATGCTACAAGAATTGAGAAAATTTTACCTACTCTAAATTTTTTAATAAAAAAAAATTGTAATATAGTAATAATTTCTCATATAGGAAGACCAAAAGGAAAAGTTGATAAGCAATTGTCAATGAAGCCAGTCTGTGATTATTTGTCAAAAAAATTGGATAAAAAAATAAGATTAATTCAAGAAAATATTTTTGATTTTGATCCAAAGACAATTTTCGTAAATCGAGAAACCAAAATAGCTATCCTAGAAAATATAAGATTTTATGAAGAAGAAGAAAAAAATGATGAAAAATTTGCAAAAATTTTATCTAATTTTGGAGATATATTTGTAAATGATGCTTTTTCTTGTTCTCATAGAAATCATGCCTCAATAACAAAAATAACAAACTTTTTACCTTCTTATTGTGGGCTACAAATGAATGCAGAAATTACAGCACTTAAAAAAATTACATCTGAAATTGAAAGACCAATTACTTGTATTATTGGTGGCTCTAAAATTTCAACTAAAATTAATTTAATCAAAAATTTAATTCCCAAATTTGAAAATATAGTAATTGTAGGTGGTATGGCCAATAATATCTTAGAATACAAAGGATATAAAATTGGAAAATCAATCAAAGAAAGTAACTGTAAAAAAACTATTGAAGAAATTTTCTCACTAGCAAAAATTAAGAATTGCAATATTTTTTACCCTACTGATGTTTCGGTTGGAAAAAATTTAAATGATAAATCTCAAATAAAAAGTTTATCTGAAATTGAAAATGATGATTTAATTTTAGATATTGGAGATGAAACAATAAAAACGATTGTCCATTTAATTAAAAAAAGCAAAACTATCCTATGGAATGGGCCAGCTGGATATTTCGAAAACTCAAATTTTGCAAAAGGAAGTATTCAAATAGCTCAAACAATAGTTAATACAGAAAATAAAATCTATTCTGTGGTTGGTGGTGGTGATACGATTGCTGTCTTAAACAAAGCTAATACTTTGAAACAATTTAATTTTGTTTCAACTGCTGGTGGTGCGTTTTTAGAGTATCTTGAAGGTAAAGAAATTCCTGGTATAAGAGCGCTAAATTAGATGTCTGAACTAAACAAAATAGCTACAAAAATTTTGGATAATGGTAAAGGAATTCTAGCTGCGGATGAAAGCACTGGAACAATGACTAAAAGACTTCAAAGTGTTAATGTAGAATCTACTCCTGAAAATAGAATTTTATTTAGAGAAACATTATTTTCTTCAAAAGGAATGACGGATTGTATAGGTGGTGTAATACTTTTTGATGAAACTATAAATCAAAAAACTAATGATGGAGAAAAAGTTTCTGAACTTCTTTCAAAAATGGGATCCTTAGCTGGTATAAAAGTTGATACTGGAGCAAAACAATTAGCTGGGAGTCCTAAAGAAAAGATTACAGAAGGTCTTGATGGTTTAAGGGAAAGGCTCAAAGAATATTATAAAATTGGGGCTAGATTTACCAAGTGGAGAGGTGTTTATAACATAACCAAAGATTGCCCGAGCAAACTGTCAATTGATTCTAATGCACACGCTTTAGCAAGATACGCAGCGTTAGTTCAAGAATGCAATATGGTCCCAATTGTTGAACCTGAAGTTTTGATGGATGGAAATCACTCTGCTGATGAATGTTTTAACAAAACCTCTGTGGTAATTAAAAAATGTTTTAAGGATCTAATTTTGCATAAAGTAGATTTAACAGGGGTGATTTTAAAACCAAATATGATTTTGGCAGGTACTGAATCTAAAAATCAAATTTCCAACGAAGAAACTGCTAAACTTACAATAAAATGCTTAAAAGAATCTGTGCCAAATGAAGTACCTGGCATTGCTTTTTTATCAGGGGGACAATCTGAAGTACAAGCTACTGAAAACTTAAATCTAATAAATAAATTTAATGATACAAATTTTATAATGTCCTACTCCTATGGAAGAGCATTACAACAAAGTGCACTAAAACATTGGTCTAAAGATATAAAAGATATTAAAGGAACTCAAATGATTTTTGATCATAGAGCAAAAATGTGTACTTTAGCTGCTCAAGGAAAGTGGTCGATAAATCTTGAAAATAACTAATTCAAAAAAAAAATTTATTTATCTAATATCCCCTATTCATATAAAATCTAACTTTTATAAAGATCTTAGAGAGGTTTTGTCTTTGAATAAGACTGAATTTTTTCAGCTAAGATTAAAAAATGTCTCAAGTAAAAAAAAAATATTAATTGGAAAGAAAGTAAAAAAAATTTGCAAATTTTTTAAAGTAAAATTTTTAGTAAATGATGATCCCATAGTTGCAAAAAAAGTTAATGCTGATGGATGTCATTTGGGTCAAAAAGATATGAATATCTTAAAGGCTAGAAAAATAATTGGTAAAAAAATTATAGGAATTACATGTCACAATTCTATCAAACTTGCAAAAGTCGCAATTAAAAATCAAGCCGACTATATAGCTTTTGGGGCATTCAATTCATCTAAAACTAAAAAAGTGAAATTTAAAGCTAATATTAAGTTAATAAATAAGGCAAAAAAACTTATAAAAATACCTATTGTAGCTATAGGAGGAATAAATGATAAAAATTATAATAAACTTCTGTTGAATAAAGTAAATTTTTTAGCTATCTCAGGCTACATTTGGAATAATAAAAAACTCAAACCAATAGATGCAATAAAAAAACTAAAATGAGAATTAATGCAAGTGAAATAAGAGTTGGTATGCTTTTAGAATATAAAGATGACCTGTGGCAAGTTTTAAAAACTCAGCATGTAAAGCCTGGAAAAGGTGGTGCATTTGCTCAAGTTGAAATGAAAAGTGTAAATAAAAATACTAAACTAAATGAAAGATTTAGATCGAGTGAAACCGTTGAAAAGGCTTCATTAGAAGAAACAAATTTTAATTTTTTATATAAGGATGAAAACAATTATTTTTTTATGAACCCTAAATCTTTTGAACAAATTGAAATTAAAAAAGATATCATAGGAGAAAAAGGGAAGTTACTAACTGAAAATTTAGAGGTATCAGTTAATTTTTATAATGACTCCGCTATTTCGGTGAATTTACCTAATCAAGTACATTGTAAAATAGAATCAACTGATGTCGCATTAAAAGGACAAACCGTTTCATCATCCTACAAGCCAGCAATATTAGATAATGGATTGAATATTCAAGTACCTCCTTTTATAGAGGTAGATGACGAAATAGTAGTTGATACCAGAAATTTAGAATACGTTAAAAAAATTTAAATTAGTGAAATCTATTTCAGCAAATCTAAATATAATGATTAAGGCTAGTGAAAAAGCCTCGAAAATCTTAATAAGAGATTTTGGTGAAATAGAAAATCTACAAGTTTCAAAAAAAGGTCCATCTGATTTTGTAACAAACTCGGATTTAAAAGCTGAAAAAATAATTTTAGAAGAATTAATAAAAGCTAGGCCTAACTATTCTATAATTAGTGAAGAAAATGGAATTAAAAAAAATAAAGATAAAAATAATACTTGGATAATTGATCCAATTGATGGAACTATAAATTTTCTTCATGGAATTCCTCATTTTGCAATTTCAATAGCCTTAAAAACAAAAAATGAGATAGTTTCTGGATTAATTTTTGATCCAATCAAAAATGAGATGTTTTTTGCAGAAAAAAATAATGGTGCCTTTTTTAACAATCAGAGAATTAGAGTTTCAAAAAAAAATCAAATAAATGATAGTTTATTTGCTACAGGTGGTAAAAATAAAAACGAGCCTGATTTACCATTTAGAAAATCAGGATGTGCGGCTTTAGATATGGCTTATGTTGCAGCTGGAAGATATGATGGATATTTTCAAAATAATTTAAATCTTTGGGATATAGCTGCGGGTATTGTGTTAGTTAAAGAGGCTGGTGGATTACTAAATGAAATTGATCTCTCAGTTAACAAAAATATCAAAGTTATTGCTTCAAGTGCTGATATTAATTCGAAATTACTTGAAAAATTAAGTAACTTTTAATTGTTTTAAAAAATTCTTTTGTTATAAAACGTGTCATGAAAAAAAATATTCATCCAAATTACCACTCAATAAAAGTTGAAATGACAGATGGTACTCAATTTGAAACTAAATCAACTTGGGGAAAAGAAGGAGAAGTTTTAAAACTCGAAATTGACCCAAAATCTCATTCTGCTTGGACAGGTGGAAAACAAAAATTGATGGATAAAGGAAGAATAAGTAAATTTAACAAAAAATTCCAAAATTTTAAATCAGAGAAAAAAAATTAAATGTCAGATGCCCCTTTAATGCCAATGGCAACAGCCGTTTGGCTTGTAGAAAATACTACCCTTACTTTTAAACAAATTGCTGATTTTTGTAAATTACACGAATTAGAAATTCAAGGTATTGCTGATGGAGAGGTTGCTAAAGGAATTAAAGCTTATAACCCTATTATATCTGGACAATTAACAAGAGAGGAAATTGAATTATCATCTAAAGATAATACTAGGCCATTAAAAATTAAAGGTACTGATATAGAAATTTCAAATACTGAAAAAAAAATAAAAAAATATATTCCATTATCTAAAAGACAAGACAAACCTGACTCTGCTTTATGGCTATTAAAACAACACAATATTCTTAAAGATTCCCAAATTGCAAAATTAGTAGGTATTACAAAAAATTCTGTGACTTCAATTAGAAATAAGAGTTATTGGAATTACAATAATTTAAGCCCTAAAGACCCTGTAGCTCTAAACTTGTTTACTCAAAAAGATTTAATTGAAGCAATAGAAAAAGCTGAAAGAAGAATAAAAAGAGAGAAAAAACAAAAAGAAAGAGAGAAACTATCTCAACAAGTAAGTAATTAATGAATAAAATAAATAGACATAAAAAAATAAAAGTGCTACTTAAACTCTTTTTTGGAGGTAGATATTAAAATAGAAGTTAAAGACAATAATGTAGAGCAAGCTCTAAGAGTTTTGAAAAGGAAACTTCAAAGAGATGGTTTTTTTAAGATAATAAAATTAAAAAATACTTATGAAAAACCTTCAGAAAAAAAAAAAAGAATTCTTCAAGAAAATATTAAAAGAGTAAAAAAATTAAATAAAATTAAAAACAGAATTTAAATATACCGCGGGGTGGAGCAGTCTGGTAGCTCGTCAGGCTCATAACCTGAAGGTCGACGGTTCAAATCCGTCCCCCGCAACCAATTAAATTAGATTTTAAATTTAGATTTTTTACTATCTGATAAAAAAGCTTTAACAGTCTCTTTTGTAAGGTTCTCATACGATTTTCCAAATTTTTCAATTTTCTCTATTATTGAAGGTGGGACTGTTATAATTTGACAACCTAACAATTTTGCCTGCAAATAATTATAAGGCTCTCTCACACTTGCCCATAAAATTTCTACATTTTTATATTTTTTTGCTAATTGAATACTTTTTACAAACTCTGGAATAGGATTTTTACCCGTATCCGCAGCTCTACCAGCAAAAATCGAGATGATAACTTTAGTTTTTTTATTGATAACTTTCAAAATCTTTTTTGTTTGTTTGGCAGTATATACCGCTGTAACATTTAATTTAATATTCCTATTATTTAATTCTTTTATTACTCTACCGGTAAATTTATTTTTTGAATTAACTATTGGTACCTTAACATATACATTTTTACCCCAATTACTTATTTTTAAACCTTGAGCAATCATCGCTATATGTTCATCAGCAAATACCTCAAAAGAAATTGGTTTATTTTTACAAATTTTAAGAATTTTTATAGAATATGCCTTATAATCTTTTGCTCCAGCCTTTCTCATTAATGATGGATTTGTTGTGAAACCTCTCACAATTTTTTTTTTATTAAACTTTCTGATTAAATTTAAATCAGCAATATCACAAAAAATTTTTGTTCTCATTTTTTTATTTTTAAATGAACCATATAATCATTAATAAAATTTACTCAAATAATCAAAATATTTTTTTGTTTGTTTTGAAATTAAGAAACGATCAATTTTTTTTTTTGCTATTAAATTTTTTTTAATTGAATTTGAATAATTATCTATACTATATTGAATTTTTTCAGCTAGTTGAATAGGTGAACCTGGTTTTACAAGATATCCTCCTTTACCATTCAATAGAATTTCTCTAGGCCCGCTAGGGCAATCTGTAGACACACAAGGAATATTATAATTTACAGCATCAATTAATACATTTCCTAATCCTTCGTAAACTGAACTTAAAACAAAAATTTTAGAATGTTTTAAATATGCATTAGTATTTTTAACCCAGCCCTTAAAGATAATTTTATTACTGATATTTAAATTTTTTGTCTGTTCTTTAAGTTTTTTTTCTAAATTTCCATGACCTAAAATTATTAATTTATAACTTTGATTTTTTTCTAAAAAAATCTTGAATGCTTCAATTAATGTCTTTTGATCTTTTTGTTTTCTTAATCTTCCAATGGTGATTAGATAATTTTTTTTTTTAAATGTTCTTTTATTTATTTTTCTTAAATAAGGATTATAAATTGGTTTAATTTTTTTTTTATTAAACACAAAAAACTCTAAACTTTTTCCAGATCCATAGGAATTTGTTATAATAGCATCTGCAAAATTATAAAATATATATTTAAGTATAGCTGAAATAATAGAAAAAAATTTATTTTCTGAATATAAGATTGAATAAATAGGATTTTCAGAGTTTCTAATTATAATTTTTTTTTGTTTAAGCATACCAGTAATTATCGCAGCAACATTACTTTGCATAGAGTGTATTAAATAATTATCTTTATTATTATTTAGATAATTAAAAAGAATTATCATTCCATTTATTGCAGATGAAAATCTCTCTGGAAGAAAAGGTATCTTAATTTTTTGAGTTACCTCAATAAAATTAAATTTAAATTTTTTTTTATCAATAAACTTAAGAGCATTTTTTGAACTTATAAGATGTATCTTAAATTTTTTGTTATTTTCAATTAGGTTTTGAATAATTCTTTCGACTCCTCCACGTTCAAAAGATGGATAAAATAATATTAAATTATGATTTTTCAATTTTTAAAAAATATTCTAACCTAGATTTTTTGTAATATCCTCAGTCATTTTTTTTGCATCTGCAAATAACATTAATGTATTTTCTTTATAGAATAAATCATTATCAATTCCTGCATATCCTGGTGAAAGGCTTCTTTTTACAAATAATACTGATTTACATTTTTCTACATCTAAAACAGGCATACCATATATCGGACTTTGAGGATCTGTTTTTGCTACTGGGTTAGTTACATCATTAGCACCTATAACAAAAGCTACATCAGCATTAGCAAAGTCATTATTGATTTCTTCTAATTCAAACACTTCATCATACGGCACATTAGCTTCAGCTAATAAAACATTCATGTGACCAGGCATTCTTCCTGCTACAGGATGAATTGCATAAGAAACTTTTATATCATTCTTTTTAAGAGTATCTACCATTTCTCTAAGCGCATGTTGAGCTTGAGCAACTGCCATTCCATATCCTGGAACAATAATTACTGACGAAGCATTTTTCATTAAAAAAGCTGCATCATCCGCATTTCCACTTTTAACTGGTCTTTGTTCTTTATTTGATGAATTAGCTGATTGTTCTGTTGCACCAAATCCCCCTAGTATTACATTAAAGAAAGAACGGTTCATTCCTTTACACATTATATATGACAAAATAGCTCCTGAAGATCCAACTAAAGCTCCTGTGATAATTAAAGCTGTATTTTCTAAAGTAAACCCTATGCCTGCCGCAGCCCAACCTGAATAAGAATTAAGCATAGAAATCACAACTGGCATATCGGCTCCTCCAATTGGAATAATTAAAAGAAAGCCAATTAAAAATGAGATTACCAACAATATCCAAAATATATTAGACGATTGAGTTGAACATAATAAATAGATTAAAACAATAATTGAAATTAATATAATTGCATTAAGAGGATGTTGTCCTTTAAATGTAATTGGAGAACCAGACATTATTCCTTGAAGTTTTAAAAAAGCTATAACTGAACCTGAAAACGTTATAGCTCCAACTGCTGCACCAATAGACATTTCTATCAAACTTCCAAGTTTGATATTCCCTGGTGAACCAAGATTAAAAGCTTGGGGATTTAAGAAAGCAGAAATAGCAACAAATACTGCCGCAAGACCTACTAGACTATGAAAACCTGCTACAAGTTCAGGCATAGCAGTCATTGGTATTTTATAAGCTATGAAAGCACCTATTAAACCACCAACTAATAAAAAGATTAACACATATATAAACCCGCTTGAAAAATTTCCTATAGATAAAAACGTAACTGTTATTGCAATTATCATACCAATAATTCCAAAAAAATTTCCTTGTCTTGATGTTTCAGGCGATGACAATCCTCTTAAAGCTAAAATAAATAATACACCTGAAATTAAGTAAAAAATTGCTGATAAATTTGCAGAAATCATTATTTATCCTTTTTCTTTTTTTTATACATCGCAAGCATTCTTTGAGTTACCAAAAAACCTCCAAAAATATTCACAGCCGCTAAAGATATGGCCAAATATCCAAAAATACTCGATGAATTAAAAACACTGTCTGAATTACCAGCTAATCCAGCTATAATAGCTCCTACAATAATTACTGATGAAATAGCATTAGTTACAGACATTAAAGGAGTGTGTAGAGAGGGTGTTACGCTCCACACAACATAGTAACCAATGAATATTGACAGGATAAATATACTTAATCTAAATATAAAAGGGTCTATTTCCATAAATTTATTTTATTAAAGTTTTTTTAATTATCTCATCTTCTAAATTAATATTTATTTTTTTATTCTCTTTATCGTAAAGGTTTGAAACAAAATTAAATACATTTTTTGCGTATAAATTTGAAGCAGAAGTAGGAAGTTTATTAAGAATATTGCTTTCACCCATAATTCTAACTCCATTTTTATCTATAACTTTATCTACCTCAGTAAAAGCAGTATTTCCTCCCTGTATAGCAGCTAAATCGTAAATCACAGATCCAGCCCGCATGTTATTAATCATTGAACTTTTAATTATTACTGGAGCCTTTTTTCCAGGAATTAAAGCAGTACAAATTACAATATCAATTTTTTTAAGTGTTTCATTTAATAGTTCTTCTTGTTTTTTTTTAAAATCTTCAGATGCTTCTTTTGCATATCCTCCTTTAGTTTCAAGATTTTCAGCTCCTTCTACTGTTAAAAATTTGCCTCCTAAACTCTCAACTTGTTCTTTTGAAGCCATTCTTACATCGGTAGCAAAAACAATTGCTCCCATTCTTTTTGCAGTTGCAATGGCTTGTAGTCCTGCAACACCAGCTCCAACAACTAAAACCTTCGCCGCTGGAATTGTTCCAGCAGCTGTCATCATCATTGGAATTGCTTTTTCAAAGTTAGCAAATGACTCTAAAACTGCTTTATAACCTGCTAGATTGGCTTGTGAAGAAAGCACATCCATAGACTGAGCTCTTGTTATTCTTGGAAGTAGTTCTAAAGAAAGAACATTAACTTTTCTTTTTACTAGGTCGTTTATTTTGTTTTCATTATTATAAGGATTTAAAATACCAATTAAAGTTTGATTTTCTTTTATTAAAGAACTTTTATCGTCTGATGGCAGTCCCAATTGAACAATAATATCTGCACTAGTTATAATTTCTTTTTCATTCTTAGAAATATTTACCCCATTTTCAGAATATTCTGTATCTTTAATGCCTAAATGACTGGCATAATTTTCAGGCAACACTACTTCGAAACCTAAAGATAAATATTTTTTTGCAATTTCTGGTGTAATGGAAATTCTTTTTTCGTTTATTTGATTTTCTAAAACAGAAACAATTCTCATATAAAAACTCTATAATAAGAATAATGTCATTAAAACTAAAACTGATATTACAGCGACAGTTTCCCACAGATATAATTTTGAAAAATAAATACAAAAATTTTTATGGCTCTGATTATCCATAAAATTATTTTTGTCTTGCTTTAAATTTAGGGTTAGTTTTATTTATAATATAAACTCTACCTCTTCTTTTAACTAACTTTGAGTTAAGATCTCTTTTTTTTACAGATTTAAGTGAACTTTTAATTTTCATAATATTTTTATTGCCGGCGACGACCTACTCTTCCATGCCTTAAGACAAAGTACCATCGGCGCAGTTAGGCTTGACTTCCGAGTTCGGAATGGGATCGGGTATAACACCAACGCAATAATCACCGGCAAAAGACTTATAGTCATTTAATTTAAATTGTAAACTACGAAATAATATTGATTTATCTAATTAAGTATCTTTTTTAAATAATCTTTTAGTTGGATTTTTCCAAACAATTTATAGACTTTATTTGACAAATTCATACTTGTTAAAGCAGATGCATATCTTTCACCTGGTCTTGGTGCTAGATATTTAATTCTAGAATTAAACATCTTAGCAACCTCAACTATTGAATAACTTTTTTTATTTGAAATGCTGTAAAATCTACATTTATTTTTTTTATATGCATAAAAGCATGCATCTATAGTATCATAGACATGAGTAAATCTTCTTGATTGTGTACCTGGTTTAACGACAGTCAAAGGTTTGTTTTTTTTATATTGTTCCTCAAAAATTCCTATGACAGTCGCCATGCTTCCAGATTTAATTTGATTAGGGCCATACACATTATAAAAAAAAATAACCTCATATTTAAAATTAAACCATTTTTTTAAATTTTCTAGCATTTCGAGGTTTTTCGCTTTAGTAAAAGCATAAGGTGATAAATTTTTATCATTACCCTTATTGCCAATACTTGCTGAAGTGGCTGAATAAATTAATTTAATCCTGTTTTTTAAACAGAAATTGAATACCTCATTTGTCCCTATAGTATTAGACTCAATACACTCGTTCATTTTTAAAAAACTTTGGTATATTCTTGCAAATTCTCCAAAATGAAAAATTACTTTAATTTTTTTTTTATAATTATTTAAAGTTTTAGAAATTTTTTTTGTATCTGATTTAATATATTTTACTCGTTTATTAAAAATATGATTTTTTTTTTTGCCTGTTGAATAATTATCAATACTTAGAATTTTAAAGTTGGTGTATTGAAGCAATTTATTGATTAAATTAGATCCAATAAATCCAGCGCCTCCAGTTACAACTATATATTTTTTCATTTTTTTGAATTAATTTATAATACTATTATTAATTGTATCAAATATATATGATAATCAAAAAAGTAAATATTTAAAATTTAAAAAATATAAATAGTAACAAACTATGAACATTGGGAAACTTTTAAAAAATGATTATTATTTAAATTCTAGTGTATCTTTTTTTAAATCAAATTTTGAAAAAAGACTTAATTTTTTACAAAAAAAAAATTTCTTATTTAATGAAATTTCAAATTTTATTAATAATTGTATAGATAATTCAAAAAATATTTTTATTTTTTGTTCTGGTAATTCTTTAATCAGCAAAAATATCGAGTCAGATAAGATATTTATTAAAGAAATAGACCAAAAATATGAAATCAAATATAATTCAAATATTCATTACATTAACGAGAATGAAAATAAAGCAATATCTGAATGTGACACAGTTCTGATTGCAGATATAGAACATCAGTCAAATCCTACGTCAAATTTATTACATTTATCAAAAATCATCAAAGATGATGCAAAAATAATTATTTTATCGAAAAATTTGATTTGGATGAGTTTAATAAAAATATTAAAAATTTTTTTTAATTTTTCCCCTCTGAAAAACAACTTTTTACCCTCATCTTATCTAAATAATTTATATTCAAGTTGTAATTTAGAAGTAGTAAGAAGTGAAAAGCTTATAGCTTTACCAATTTATATTCCAATTATAACTAATTTTATTAATAGAATTTTTAGGTTACCATTATTAAACATATTTTGTCTTTCTAATGTAACAATTTTAAAAAAAATAAATCAAAATTTTGATGGTAGAGAAAACAATAAAATTTCATTCATAATACCATGTAAAAATGAACAAAATAATATTAGATTATTTGAGAAAGAAATTACAGAAAATAACCAATCTTATGAATACTTATTTGGAGACGATAATTCTAAAGATAAAACTTTTGAAGAGATTGATAAATTATCAAAAAAACTACCTAATAATAAAATTATTACATACAAAGGTCCTGGTATTTGTAAATCAGAAAATGTTTACAAAGGTATAGAACATTCTACTGGTGATATAATAGTTATATATGATGCGGATTTAACAGTAAGTTTTAAAGATATTGAGTTTTCATTAAATATACTAAAAAATACGAATGCAGATTTTATAAATTGTACAAGAATGATTTACCCTCAAAAAGAAGGTGCAATGAAATTGTTAAATTTTATCGGAAATAGTTTTTTTGCAGGGTTATTTAGCTTATTATTTAGAAAAAAAATAACAGATACTTTATGTGGCACAAAAATATTTTATAAAAGTGATTGGATTAAACTTAAAAAAGATGTTTCAAAATGGGGAATGAAAGATTTATGGGGAGATTTTGACCTTTTAATTGGTGCTTATAAAAATAACTTAAAAATAACAGAAGTACCTGTCACATATTACGAAAGGAGAGAAGAAGGCACTAAGATGACTTCTCTAGTATCTAATGCATTAAGAATGTTATTTATTGTCCTATCATCATATTATAAACTAAGACTAAAAAAATAATTAATAATAATTCAAATTAAATTAAGCTTTTTGATTTTCATATACGTACTCAAATGATTTTCTAAATAACATCTTAGTTTTTTTAATCATTACAAATCCGAAACTTTTTAGCAGTTGATGAATGTCTCTAAATGTATAGTCTTTAACTATCATGTCATCATAATGATGTTCAAAATATACTAACTTTATTTTTTGATTATGTTTGGATAATCCTTTTAAAACATTAAATTCATATCCCTCTGTATCTATTTTTAATAAATCAATATTTGTAATTTTTTTTTTTTCAATAAAATAATCTAATGTTATTATATTAATTGGAATTTTATAATGAAAAGAATTTTTATTTTTAATATTTAAAATTTTTAATTTTTTTTTGAAGTATTTTGAGCTTACATTTAACTCATTTATGGTTGATGAAGAGGATTCTAAAGTTTGATTAATATAACTTTTAGATAATTTTTCACCTATACCATAGTTATAGATTTCGATGTTTTTTGAATGATATTTAGAAATATTTTTTTGAAGTATTTGATAATTTTTTGAACTAGCTTCAAAAGAATAAATTTTCTGTATTTTTAATTTTTTGTGAAAAAGCTTTATTGTTTCTCCATAATGTGCACCTACATCAAATACAACTATTGGCTTTAAAAATTTTTTATTAATTAATTTAATAATCTTTTTTTGCTGAAAATAGTCTAGAAAGTTTAAAGCAATTATAATTATTTTAGAATAAAGCATTTATCAAAGAATAATAGTTATCTATAAATAAAATAATATCCATTATTTTTATTTACATTAATTTTACCTGAGTGGCCAATACATGGAGTTGGTGTATTCCAACAATGTCCACTGGTTCTATAAATTGTTAATCCAGATGGAAACGCCTCGGAAATAAATTTTTTTTCTGGAATCGCAAAGAAAGGAAAATTATCAAATTTGTATAGATCTGTTCGCTTAAACTCTTTATCAATTCTATTAATATTTTTTAAATTAAAAAGAACTATTATCAATATAATCAAATATTTTAACTTTTTTTCAAAAAAATCTTTATTTTTTAATTTCTGATATATTAATGCTATTGGAATAGATAATGTTAAGAAAACTATAGAATAACCTCCATATCTTAATGTTGGAGTTTTTGTAAACCAAATAAAAAAAATTGCTAAAATTATCAAATAAAATAAAATAATTCTTTTGTCTAAAATTAAAGCTTCTTTTTTAAATTTAAAATTTTTAAAAAAAAGTAAGATTATAAAAAAAACCGCTAATAATAATTCTAATTGTTCTAAAAACTTCCCTAAAAAATATTTTTCTATCCAGTGTGATACCCAGTTAAAATTTTGAATATATTGTAAAGGATCTTCAACTCTAAAATCTGGTCCAGCACCTGCTTTTGCCCATTGCTCTAACCAAAGAGAGATATCTTCATAAGTCTTGCTATCATCTGCCCAATATAAATTTTCACCAAAACAAGTAATGCTTAAAGGTGAAATTACACAACCAGTTGAAATAAAATGATGAACAAAATAAATAGATAAAGATATAAATAAAATAAAAAAAGATTTTGAATAAAATATAATTTTTAGACTTTTAAAAAATTTTTCATTTAAAAGAAATATTATTAATCCTAGTAACATGTAAGGTAAAAAATAAGTTTTTAAACTTATACAATAACCTAACAAAGGTATTAAAAATAAAATATTATAAATTTTAGATTTATTTTTATCAAAACAAGTATATTGAAACATTTTAATAATTATAATTACTATTAAAATTTGGGCAGCTTTATCAGTACCAAATTCTGCTAACCTGTTAAAAGATAAATTAAAAAACGCGAGGGCAAATATATATAAAAATTTTGTAGCTTCATGATTATTTTTTGAAAAAATCTCTTTAAATAAAAAAAAATTAAAAAAAATTAAGAAATATAATAAAGTAAAATGGAAAGAAAAATATTCAATGAGAGGTAAATAAAATGTTGAATTTAAAAAAAATAATGAAGATAGTAACTTATATCCATGACCTATAATTCCCATACCAAATATTACTTTTTGCTCAGTTAAATATTTTGTAAAAGTAAAATGATAATATGAAAAATCATCATGAGTTTTTGATATTAACAATGCTGAAAGTGTAAAAAGTGAGATTAGAAATATAATCTTTAAATAATTTTTTTTATTTTTAACGGTTAAAAATATAAATGATAAAACTCCAATTAAATGTAATAAAATATTATGTGTAAAATTATGGGCTAAAAATAAACTTGTTATAAGAGAAATTAAAGTTAATAAAAATAATCCGTAAAAACCTGTATAAATTGCCTTTTGATCTTTTAAATCTTTAAAAGTTCCAAAACATAACTTTTGGAACAAAATTCCATATCCAATTACTGATATTAACAAGATATAGAAAGTAAATAAAAAGATTATAATGTTTGACATTAATTTATAATTAATTTTTTTTTAGGTTTTTTCTTTCAATAAATTTGAAATTTTTATTTTTTTAAATATATATATTTAAAACTAAATTAATATTATACATAATTGCTATAAAAACTTTTAATTAAAATTATGCTACCTGTAAATCTAACAATTTTATATTTAATATTGCTTCTGTTTACTGTCTTTATTTCAAAAAAATTAGATTTTTATGATAAACCAAATGTTAGAAAAATTCATAATTCCAAAGTGTTTAATACTGGTGGAATAATCATTTATGTCTTTTATTTAATAATAGTTAATTTTTTTGAGTTTAATCATAACATTGAATTAATTATTTCAATCAGTTTTTTTATTTGTATAATTGGTTTTATTGATGATAGAATTAATCTCAACCCTTCAGTTAAGGTCTTATTTATAATTATACCTTCTGCATATTTAATTCTTAATGGCATAAGTATTTATGATTTAGGAGATTATGAATATATTGGAATCTTAAGTTTAGGTAAATTTCAATTACCTTTTTTAATTCTATCTACAGGATTGTTGATAAATGCTACAAATTATATTGATGGTGTTGATGGTTTATTATTAACCTTTTTTATTTGTTGCTTAGGTTATTACATCTTTTTAATTGATGAAACTAATACAATCTATCTATTAAAAATTCTCCTCGTACCAGTTGTTTTAAATTTAATTATGAATTTATTACCATATAAATCAAAAATTAAAATTTTTAGTGGTAACACTGGAAGTCTTTTTATTGGTTTTTTTATAAGTTTTTTAACTATAGAACTTTACAATAGTTTTAGCATACACCCTGTGTATTTGATATGGCCTTTATGGTACCCAGTATATGATTTTTTATTTGTAAGCACAAATAGAGCTATTCTTAAAAAATCAATTTTTTCTGCTGATAACACACATCTTCATCATAAAATCTTAATCAAATTTAAAAAAAATCATTTAAAGACAATATTGTTATTTTTTATATCAAATGTTTCAATTATTTATTTAGGATTTTTAGTAAGTAATTTTTCAAAAATTTTATCATTAATATTTTTTATAATTGGATTCATTTTTTATTTTACTATGAGATTTAAGTTTAAATGATATCTTCAGTTACTATTAAAATTGAAACATTTTTAAAATTATTATTATTATCTTTCCCAATTTTAATTATTTTGGGTGCTCCTTCACTAAACTTTTTTTCAGTTGTTTTTTCTCTATATGCATTGTTTAATTTTAAAACGTTAAAAAAATTTGAGATTTTCGATAAAAAAATTTTAATTATTTTTTTTAGTTTTATAATTTTTATTTTTCCTTTTGATAGTATTAATTTTGAAAATTCTTTTTTAAAATATTTATCTTTTTTTAGATTTATCTTAATGATGATAGGATTAATTATTTTTTTTGAAAAAGAAAATAGAAATAATTTATTTTTATTTCAAATTTATAAAACTTATATTGTAATTTTAACTATAATTATTATTGATACTTTAATTGAGTATTATTTTGGGTCTAATTTACTTGGTTTTAGCTCCCCTTATAAAGGTCGTATTGCAAGTTTCACTAATGATGAATTAATTATTGGTTATATATACTGTTTTATAACACTTTTTACATTAGTATTCATTTATAAAAAAACTAATCATTATTTTTTTTGGATTATTGCATGTGCCCTTTTAATTATTAGCTTTACTATTGGTGAAAGATCTAACTTTATAAAATTAACTTTATTAATAATAATTTTTTCATTTGCTCATTTTTTTTATTTTAAGAAGTTCAAAATTAAAAATTTAATTATATTATTTTCAATTATTATTATTTTTTTTATATCTTTATACAAATTCACTATAAATACCCCACAGGGAAACAAGTTGTTTTTTATTGATGATTTAATTATTTCCAAAAATGATAAAATCTCTTTTAATTTTAAAGGAAGATTTTTACAATCAAACCATGCTGCTCACTACATAGCTGCGTATAATGTTTTTTTAAATCACCCTATATTTGGTGTAGGAATAAATAATTTTCATAATGAAGCTAAGAAAAAAAAATATGAAGATCATGATTTAGAAATGACAGAAGTTAGAGCATCTTCTCATCCACATCAGGTTTATTTTGAAATTATTTCAGAGGTTGGTTTAATAGGATTAATTTATTTTATTCTTATTTTCTTTTATCCAATTTACTTATCTATAAAATCGCTTAATAGAAGCAATGAAATTATAATAGTATCACATTTATTCTTACATTTTTATTTTATATTTCCAATTTTGCCATCTGGCAGTTTTTTTGGAACTAATTACGGAATTCCATTTTGGTATAACTTGGCAATACTATTTTATCTATCAAGAAAAAATTTAAAGTTTAATTAGAAAATATCATAAATAATTTTTTTTTTAAGAAAATTAATTGATAGTATAATCAATCTGTAAATTGATTCAATATATCCCATTTTCATATAATTTTTATAAACTTTAAATCCATTAATAATTTTTGTAAAAATATTTGATGACAAAGAGTCTTTTCTTTTTCTATAGTCTGTAAGATTTTTATTTATTCCTTTTATGTATGGAATTTTTTTTAAAATTTTCAACCATAAAACATAATCCTCTTTTGTTTTTATCTTAGGAAATTTTAAATTATTTTTCTTTAAAAATTTTAAATCAATCATAACTGTAGATAAACCAATATCACAAGAGTTTAAGATATCTTTGAAATACAATTTGTTTTTAGATTTTCTTAAAGAAATTTTTTTTCCTGATTCATCAATAATATTATAAGAAGTATGTGAAATTAATGTTCTATCATTAATCATATAATTAACTTGAAATTTCAATTTATCTTTATGCCAAACATCATCACTATCAAGAAAAGCAATATATTTAGTTTTACTTAACTTAATGCCTATATTTCTTGACTCTCCAGCACCTATATTTTTTTTATTTGTTAAAATTTTTATTGAATATTTTCTTATTTTTTTATTTCTAAACACAAATTTTTTAATTTGTAATAAATCAGATTTATTTTCATCATCATAAATTATTATGATTTTAAATTTTTTATAAGTTTGAAAAAAAACAGACTCTAATGCTAAAAATAAATATTTTAAATTAT
Organism: Pelagibacterales bacterium SAG-MED30; assembly: GCA_014653775.1. Lineage (GTDB taxonomy): Bacteria > Pseudomonadota > Alphaproteobacteria > Pelagibacterales > Pelagibacteraceae > Pelagibacter. The sequence continues at coordinate 8,888 of JACWEA010000004.1, read as the reverse complement.
TTTTATATGGGATAATAATTGTTACCAAAGACACATATATTTATATGAGACAAAATAAACAAAATCAAATCATTTATTTCTTTCCTGATCCTCAAATAGGAGGAGTACAAAAAAATTTTTTTTTAATCTCAAGATATCTAACTACTTTTTTTAATCAAAATTTTTTAATCACTAGTAATAAAATTGATAGTAAAATTGATAGAAAAATAAAATTAATAAAAATAAGTAAATTTTGGTCCTATATAAGTAGAAGATTACTTTTTATAGTTTGCTCTATAAAGCTTTTTTTGGTTTGTTTAAAAAAAGATAAAGCAATTATTTTTTCATTTCAGGGAAATTTTTATGCAATTATCATATCTATTCTTCTTAGAAAAAAAATTATTATAAGATCTAATCTAAGCCCACAAGGATGGGCAAGTTCACCTTTTAAAATCAAAGTTTTTAAATTTTTATTATCAAAAGCAGATTTAATAATAGTTAATAGTTATGATTTTAAAAAAGAAATGAGAAAAGTTTTTGGTATTAATCCAATGACTATTTATAATCCTATAAACCAAAATGAAATTAAAAAATTTTCAGTATATAAAAAAAAAATAGAATTTTTTGAAAAAAAAACAATAAATCTTATTAATGTAGGAAGATTAGTAGATCAAAAAAATCAAATAGAAATTTTACTCTCTTTATTAAAATTAAAATCTTTAATAAAAAATTATAGATTATTAGTTATTGGATATGGCCCTGAAAAAGTATCTTTAAAGAATTTTATAAATAAAAATAAATTAAAAAAATTTGTTAAAATCATTTTTGTAAAAAATCCCTATAAATATATAAATATGTCTGACGTATTTATATTATCATCAAAATATGAAGGTCTTCCAAATGTATTACTAGAGGCTGCTTATCTAAAGAAATATATTATATCATCAAATTGCAAAACTGGTCCAAAAGAAATTATAAAAAATTATAAATACGGTGAATTATATAAATTAGGTAATATAGATGATTTAAGTTCGAAACTTAAAAAATTAAATAAAAAAAAACTAAAATCTAATAAAAACAAATTAACAAACTTAGAAGTTTTTGATTATAAAAAAAATCTTAAAAAATATTTAGATGAAATAAAAAAATTAGTTTAAAATTTTCTTTATCTCTGACGAAAAATAATTGCAGGTATATAATTTTGTTTTTTTATAATTTTCAAAAATTTTTTTCTTATGATATTTTTTTTCTTTCAATAATTTTTTAAAGTTTTTTATAAAACTTTTTTGGTTATTATTTTTAAAAACATATCCATTTTTACCATGATTAAGGAACTCCGAAGGACCTGTATAACAATCAGAGGTTAAAATTATTTTTTTACAAGCTGCTGCTTCTTGTATAATAAAACCAGGTTCTTCCCATAATGAAGAGCAAATTAATCCTTCTGAATTACCTACATACTTAAATATATTTTTTTTATACCCAGTAAGAATAATACGATTAAAAAGTCTAAATCTCTTAATATATCCCTCAATTTTTTTTCTATCCTGACCTTCACCTATTATTACGAAAATATAATTTTTTTCTTCTTTTAAGATTTTTCTTAAACATTGAATTAAAAATAAAAAATTTTTTTGATATGTTAGCCTTCCGATAGAAACAAAGTATTTTTTTTGAGAGAATTTTTTTTTCAATTTTCTCCTTTTTTAAAAAATTAATTTTTTTATGATCTATAATAGGATCTCTAATTATACTTAAAATTTTTCTATCAAATATTTTTTTCTTTAAAATTTTTTTTTTTGACTCCAATGTTTGGATTAAAACTCTTTTAATTTTTTTTTTAGATATAAAAAAAATTAATTTTCTAAATATTGTAAATTTTATTTTTCCAGAGACTCTTAATATGATTTTATTTTTCAAATTAAATAATGAAACAATAAATAAAGGTAAAGATGTTAATAAATAAATAAATAAATAATCTCGCTTATTTCGAATTAAATAAAATAATAATGGAAAAAAAGAAAATATAAAAACCAAAATATAATTTAATCGACTCCAAAAATAACCTTCGGTTGGTAGTTTTTTTATAAGTTTATTATTTATTAATTTAATTTCTTCAATTTTATTCTTTTTCAAAAAAGACTTATATTCATCAAATTCTCCAAATGAATTGATAACTTTACATTTAAAATTTTTTGACTGAGATAATGATTTTGCTGACTCTAAAACTGCTTTAGCTGTTCCTACATTGCCAATGTAAGGACACCAAAAAATTAGAGTTTTGATCATTTTTTATCTTAAAATATTTTATTTATTAAAAATTTTTTTAGAAATTGATAAAAACAATTTAGAAAATATTATTAAAAAACCAAACTTTGCATAAATAGTTTCATGTATTCTACCGGTAAAATCATTCCTAAAAAAATTTGCTAAAATTTTAAATTTATCACTTTTTAGCTCCAACTTAACGTTTCTTGTTTTGGGTATCATAACAAATGATAATAATAACCTTGGTTTATTTGAAAAGTTTTTTGTTCCTCTGTGCCATAAACTATGTTTTCTAATTAATATTTGTCCCTTTTTCATCATCAATTTTTTTTTATTTTTTTTTGAAAAAAAAAATTCATCATAGGTCATAGGCTTTAAATGAGACCCAACACATACTTCAGTTGGTCCATTCTCTGAGGTTATGTCTTCTGTAGCAATTGAAACTAAATACATTTCTTGTAAATGAGTTCCATCTGTATGAAATTGTTGAATTCCTTTTTTTGGTAATGTTAAGTTACCACCATAATTTATATCGAATAAATCTAATTTTTTTGAAGTTAGTTTTTCAAAATAATTTATAAATTCATTTTGAAAAACTAAAGAATAAAGTTTGGATCCAAAAGGTCCTTGATTTATACCAAAATTTCCCATTATATAACCTCCGAGTTTTTTAATACTTGGATCCTTTACTTCTTCCAAAACACAAGCTTCAATTTCATTTATTAGATTATCAAAATCAAAGTCGTTGGTTAAGCTAGTATCTAACAAAACATATCCGTCTTTATCAAAAGTATTTTTTTCAACTAATTCTTTTAAAAACATAATCCTCTTTATGAAGTTTGGTCAAAAATTTATACTTTTTTTTAATCATGAATTCTTTTAACTTTTTAAAATTATAACTTTCAATACAAAAATAATTTATTTTAATTTTTTTAAAATTAATACCTTTAAGTAATTCCATTTCTGAACCTTCAACATCAATTATTGCTAGATCAACAACTTTAATTTTAAATCTTTTAAAAATATTTTCTAAAATCTCGATTTTACACTTATAATTTTGAAAATTCCCTAATTTTGCTTCTTTTGCCATATTATTTATTCTACTTATTGGATAATCTTTAAAATAAAGTTTATTTTTATCATCAACAATATGTGACATTAAATTTAAATTTTTTATAAATAATTTTTTATTAAGATATTTTTTACTTAAACAAATTCGATTCAAGCAAATATTTTTTGATCTATTTTTTTTAAGATATCTAAAATGTAATGGATTTGGTTCAATTAATAACCCAGACCATTTTAAGTCTTTTTCAAATCGTAGCGATATGGATTCAGAAATTCCATTGTAAGCACCTATTTCTAAATAAAAACCTTTTTTTTTATTTATAATTTTCATTAAACTTTTATCTATATTTCCTCTAGCAGAATATTTTTTAAAAGTTAAAAATTTAAATAATTGATAATTTGAAATAAAAAAATGCCATATATCATATGAAAATTGATTTTTTATAAAATTTTTTAATTTGCCCAACATAATAATCTGAATAAACTAGATTTTTTTTTCATTATTTAAAAAGCTAATTATATCTTTAATTGATGATTTTTTATTAATTTTAGAGAAGAAGTTATCCACTAACTCATATTTTTTTCTATCAAATGAACCATACTTTTTTTGAACAAAATGCAATCCCGCATAAAAAATTTGAATTATTCTTGAAGAATATTTTTTTCTAAATGAAAGAAAAATCATCAAAATTAGTTTGATAGTGAAAATACTATAACCAAAAAATTTATCTGAAACAGAGCCAATTTTTTTTATTAATAACAGTCTATATTTGTAATTATAATATATAGTTTTGGCCCAATTATGATTTACTGTATAAGACACTGAATGATATATTTTTCGATTTAAATCTACAACCAATCTACCGCCTGTTTTTTTAAATCTATGAGATAATTCAATGTCCTCTTCTCCATAAAAAAAATCAGGATCTGAAAGTCCAGTCTTTTTTAAAAACTTAGAGCGCATCATAGATGCACATCCAACAACAGCATCTGTTTTGATTAAACCTTTAAATTTAATAGAATCTTTTTTTTTGCATATATGATTTGAACATTCTCTTTGTAATTTTAAGTTATATCCAATTTTAGTTCCCCCAAACCATATGGTTTTTGGATCATCTGCAAACATTACTTTGGGACTTATAGCGGCTATTAACTTATTTTTTTTTAGTCTTTGTGTTAAATGAAATATTAAGTTCTTGGGAACAAACATGTCATTATCTATACGTGCTATATATTCAAAATTATTCCTTAAACAAAATTCATATCCAGGATTATGACCAAGCCCACATCCATAATTAATTCTATTTTTAATATAAAAAATTTTATTATTATTGTTATTTTTAATAATAAAATTTTTTTTTTACTTTAATGCTGTTAATTTTTTTTTTTTTAAGCCAATCTAGAACTTTTTTTGAGAATATTTGATCAGAATTATTATCAACTAAAATGATATTAAATTTCTGTTTTTGTTGATTTAAAAGAGATTTTAAACATTTTATAGTTTTTTCACTATCATTCCAAAATAAAACTACTACTCCCAATTCATTTAAAGTTTTTTTCATTAATTAAATTTAATGTCCTCTAATATTCTATTGGCTCTTGAAATTAATGAATATTTTTTACTCAATGTGTGATTATTCTTTGAAATTATAAATTGCTTACTCGGCTGATTTTTTAATTTTTGTATTTCTTTTTTCCATGAATAAGGATTGGTATAGTTTTTAATAAAAATAGCATTTTTTTTTTCTTCTATTGCTTCTCTCAATACATTAAAATCTGAACACATGATAATTTTTCCAACACTTAAATAATCAAAAAGTTTGAGTGGAGATGTAAATTCAGTAATATCACCTACATTGCCAGCTACAGTAATAGATGATACATAAGGCATAAGCAAAATATCCATTTTTTTTAATTCATTTGGAATATCCTTATAAGGAATATAATTATTTATATGTAAGTTTTTATTAGTATTTTTATATTTAAAGTTATTTAATTTATTAATATCTCCATATAAATAATATTCATTACCTCTGTCAATTTTTGCTAAATTTTTAATTAAACTTAATCCCCTTGAGTGAAATAATGATCCAAAATATCCAATTCTAAAAGATTTTTTATTATTTGAAAATTCAAAATTTTTTTTTATAGATGATCCACTTGGAAGAACAATAATCTTATTTTCTTTTATAAGATTTTTTTTTACATATTCATTTTTAACACCATGTGTTATAGCTACAATTTTTTTGATATAACCTGAATTAAGGAACTTAAATTTAGTTACCAAAAATCCAACTATTCGTGACTCGGTTTTTAAGTCATGATGTAGTTCCATTATTATTTTTTTTCTTAAAATCATCAACAAAAAACATGTAAAAAAATTTCTAGTAATATAAATTTCAGGTTTATATTTGAAGCTCTCTAAAATTGAAAATATAGAAAAGAGATAATAATTTACACCAAGTGGAAAAGATTTAAATTTTTTAATTCTTTTTAATAAAAATTTAAATTTTACATTATAATAATTTAAAAAATTACTTTTAGAGTTACCATTGTTAAAAGTAATTAATGTAACTTCATTACTTAAACTCGAAAATGCTTCACACATTTTTACAATCTGTATTGAGCTAGCTACAGAAGAAGGAACAGCTGCATTTGATAGATAGCATATTTTCATATTAAAATTTATGCTTCCTTAAAAATATTTGAAGACTTATTAAATTCCAAATTAAATAAGGATCACAATACTCTTTTTTATGTTTCTCTATCAATTTTTGACAAAATCCAAAATTTATTATGTCAGATGAATCGTAATAATATTTGCTTAATATTTCTTTTCCAAAATCATAAATTTCTTCTCTCAGCCAACCTGCAAAGGGAGAATTAAAGCCCATTTTTTTCTTTAATATAAGTTTATTTAAATTTTGATAGTTTTTAATTAATATATTTTTGCTTTTAAAAAAAAGGCCATATTTTTTAAAATCTTTTAGCATTAGATAATCTTCGATAATATTTTTGTCCAAAAAAGGGACTCTTGCCTCAATTCCTTTATTTGCATATATTTTATCATTTCTAATTAATATATCGTTAGGTACCCAAGTATCTAAATCATGAAACATAGCATTAGATAAATTAGGATAATTGTCTAAATTTAATGTGTGGTTAAAGATTTGATCTAAATCTTTATCCATAATTAATTTGAAATTTTTATAAACATTTTTTGCATTATTAAATATGTTTTGTTCACTAAAAGATAAATATAGATCTCTAGAATTTTTTATATTTAGCCTATTAATATTTTTATTTTTAAACTTAAAATTTTTGTCTTTAAAAAAATTAAACTTAATAAATAAAGATAAAATGTAAATTGACCTATATCTGTTGTATCCTGTAAAAACTTCATCTCCCCCATCTCCCGAAAATAAAACCTTTTCTGATACATTGTTACTTAAAATAATGTTTGAAATAGAGTTTTGATTACCAGTCGGCTCCTCAACTATATCAACAATTTTTTCTGCATTATCTTTAAAATCTTTTGAACTTACTTCTATAGAATTAAATTTAACCCCATAATGATTTGAAATTTTTTTTGCTACATCATGATCTTCACTAAATTTATTAGAATTTTTAAAAGTTACTGAATAATTAGTGAAATTTGTACCTTTATTTTTCAATAATTCCTGTAAAATTATATTAGAGTCATAACCTCCAGATAAAGAAAGGGCCACAGGAACATCTGATAAAAACTGATTTGAAAAATTTTTACTAATATCATCAGTTAATTCCATTTCATTCTTGTCTAAATTAAAATTAAAATTTAAGATTTTTGTTCTTTTATAATTTTTGTCGTAAACTTCGATTAGTTCACCTGGTAAAACTTTATAAATATTTTTAAAAAAAGTCTCTCTATAGTCATTTCTATTAAAATTAGAATATGAATTTAATGCATCATAATTTAACTGTTTGCTTTTTAAATTTATAAGTATGCTATTAATTAATGATGAAAAAATAAACTTTTTAGTTTTAAAATCGAAATGATAATATAATGGTTTTACCCCTACTATATCTCTAACTAAATATAATTTTTTTAATTTTAAATCATAAATAGATATACTAAATATACCTGATAATTCTTTAAATGAATTTATACCATTTAAATCAAATAATTTGATAATCACTTCGGTATCAGATGAAGTGTCAAACGAATAACCTTTAGAAATTAAACTATTTTTAATTTCAATATAATTATATATCTCACCATTAAAGGACAAAACAAAGTTTTTAAAATAATATGGCTGATTAGATCTTTTCTCAGGATCAATTATTGAAAGCCTATTATGTCCAACTGTAAAATCTTCTGACTCAAAAAAATCTTGATTATCTGGCCCTCTACTAGAAGTTAAAGACATCATCTGTTTAATAAGACCTAAGTCTTTAAAATTAAAACCGTTAATACCACACACAAAAATTTCCTATAAACTACTATCTAAATTTAAATTTAATTGAAGTTGAAAAAAAACAATCCTTAATGTCTCTCATTAATAGAGAGATATTAATTTCACCTTTTAATAAATTTTTTAGATGCATATTAATTATCTCAAAAAATGAAATTTTTTTAAAACCTTCTAATGTCAGCACTTTAATCAAACTATATCTCGAAAAACAATTCAAATGTTCTAAAGGTTGAACAGCTCCTTTCTCCAGTTTAATTTTAGATTTATTTTGGATAATATCTCCTCCATCAGGTACAGAGAGATAAAAAATACAATCTTTTATAGCTAATTTTTTTAACAATTTAAAAATAATTTTAAAATTATCAACATGTTCTACAACTTGATCTAATCGAATAAAATGAAAGAAATTTTTATACTTACTTAAATTATTATAATCTATAATTTTGATACCTAAATTTGATATATACTTTTTTCTATATAAGGACATTTCTAAGGCATATGGACTAAATTTTGATTTATCTCCTGAATATAACCAATGTCCCCATCCTGCACCAAAATCTAAAACATTTACTTTATCAGTATTAAATTGATTAATTATAAAATTAATCTCACTGTTATTTTTATGCTTTCGTAATTGAAATTTTTTTTTGCTTTTAATCAAGCTTTCTTTTTTATCAATTATTTTATCATATAGATCAAAACTAAATTTTTCTTTAGGAGAATTTTCCTGCCAGATAAATTTGCAGTAAGTACATTTATTTAAATTATAATTTACATTTTCTAATCTTTTTTTGAAAAACCTAAATCTTTTTTTACCATAATATGTTTGTAAGAAAGTGATTAAATCATTATCTGTATACTTTTTTTGATAAATTCTAATTCCTTTTTTTTTACAAATTTTACAATTTGGCGTTTTATAAAATTCTAACATTTTTTTTACTTAGTTTCTTTATCATATAATTTAAAGTCATCTTGAGTGTCAAATTCAGTCCAATTAAATTTTCCTTTTATCGCATAGATATTCTTTTTAATTTTTATTAAACACATCAAAAAATTAGTAAAATCGATTTTTTTATTTTCGGTAGATGGGGGAGATGAAGTTTTTACAGGATACAACAG
>JACWEA010000039.1 GCA_014653775.1 Pelagibacterales bacterium SAG-MED30 | reverse complement strand
ACTTTAAAGTTTTATTTAATGTAGCAACAAACATTATTCCATTTTTTTTTTAGAAGTTTAGCGCAAGATTTTAAAAAAAAATTTATATCTTCAACATGTTCTACAATTTCCATATTTAAAATTACATCAAACTTATTTTCGTTTTTTAATTTTTCAGGCGAAGCACAAATATAATTTATTTTAAGATTATTTTTTTTTGCATGAAGTTTTGCAACATTTATATTTTTTTTAGATGCATCAATAGCAGTTACTTTAGCTCCTAATCTAGACATTGGTTCAGCTAGCAATCCTCCACCACAGCCAATATCTAAAATTTTTATATTTTTTAAGGGAGCTTTTTTATGATCTAATTTAAATGTTTTAATTATATTTTCTTTTATATATGAAATTCGAATTGGATTAAATTTATGTAATGGTTTGAATTTCCCATTGGGATTCCACCATTCTTCAGCAATTTTAGAAAATTTTTCTATTTCTTTTTTATTAATTGTGTTATTTTTCATTGGTGAGTTGACTTTATATTCAACATGTATTTATTCAATATTTTTTAAATTTAAGAGAATAGTTTATCATGAAAATTGTAGTATTAAAATTTGGTGGCACTTCAGTTGGTACAATAAAAAAGATTATAAAAGTTGCTGAAATAATTGCGAATTATAAAAAAAAAAATTATAAAGTTATTGTTGTTTCATCCGCAATGGCAGGTGTGACAAATGAGTTAATAAAAAAATCTTTTGAAATAAGTGATAATTTTTCTTATTCAGAGCATGATGTTTTAGTTTCCTCTGGAGAACAAATAGCCTGCTCTTTGATAGCTGGCAGATTAATTCACAAAGGTTTTAAATCTAGATCTTGGTTATCCTGGCAAGTTCCAATTATAACAGTAGGAACACACAAGAATTCAAGGATTAACCAAATTAATAAAAATAAAATAATTAAATACCTTAAAGGGGGTGGCATACCAATTATTACAGGGTTTCAAGGAGTTAATAATCAAAATAGAATTACCACTATTGGAAGAGGAGGGTCAGATGCAAGTGCAATTATGGTTGCAAAATTTTTCAAAGCTGAAAGATGTATAATTTATACTGATGTTGAAGGGGTATATACAACAGATCCAAACAAATTAAAAAAAGCAAAAAAAATTAAAGTAATTTCCTATGAAGAAATGTTGGAAATGGCTTCACTTGGCGCTAAGGTCATGCAACCAGTTTCAATTCAAGATGCAAGATTAAATAGAATTGATATTGAAGTGAAATCATCTTTTATAAAAAAACCAGGAACATTAATTACGAAAAAATCTAATATAATCAATAATAAAATTGTTACAGGAATCTCTTCTACTCAAAATGATTCAAAGGTTTCGCTTATTGGTGTGAAAGATAAACCTGGAGTTGCTGCATCTATCTTTAAACCATTATCAAAAAATTTAATAAATGTTGATATGGTTGTTCAAAATATTTCTTCTAATGGGAAAGAGACAGATTTAACATTTACAATTAAGACTGAAGATTTGAAAAAAACAAAAAAAATAATTCAAGAAAACAAATCAATTAATTATAGAAAATTACTATTTGAAAAAGGTGTTTCAAAAATTTCAGTAATTGGAGTTGGCATGATTACAACACCTGGTGTTACTTTTAGAATGTTTCAAACACTTGCAAATAAAAAAATTAATATAAAAGTAATCTCAACTTCTGAGATAAAAATTTCAGTTTTAATTGATAAAAAAAATACCAAAAAAGCTTTGATTGCATTACATAAAGAAT
>JACWEA010000038.1 GCA_014653775.1 Pelagibacterales bacterium SAG-MED30 | reverse complement strand
AAGTGTTAAAGATTCTATCATTTCATCGAATACTTCACCTTCTAAAAATTCTTCTAATTTATGTAGTGTTAAATTTATTCGATGATCTGTCACTCTTCCTTGAGGAAAATTATATGTTCTAATTCTCTCTGATCTATCACCTGTTCCAATTTTGCTCTTTCTGTCTTGAGATCTTTCTTTATCAATCCTTGATCTTTCTAATTCATAAAGTCTTGCTCTCAAAATTTTCATACCTTTAGCTTTATTTTTGTGTTGAGATTTTTCATCTTGTTGAGATACTGATAGACCAGTAGGAATATGAGTTATTCTAACAGCACTATCCGTGGTGTTGACAGATTGTCCACCAGGCCCGCCAGCCCTAAAAACATCTATTCTGAGATCTGCATCATTAATTTTTACATCAACTTCTTCTGCTTCAGGCAATACTGCTACTGTTGCTGCAGAAGTATGGACTCTCCCTTGAGTTTCGGTGTCAGGCACTCTTTGAACTCTATGAACCCCACTTTCATATTTTAAAGTCGAATAAATATTGTTCCCCTTTATTGATGCAATAACTTCTTTTAAACCACCTGCTTCACTTCTTGAAATTGAAATCAATTCTACTGACCATTTTTTTTTTATGGCTTACTTTTTCATACATCTTAAATAAATCTGCTGCAAATAAACTTGCTTCTAAACCACCAGTGCCTGCTCTTATTTCAATTATAGCATTTTTTTTATCAGCTTCATCTTTTGGTAATAAAAATAACTTAAGCTTTTTTTCATTATTTTCATTTTCTAATTTTAAATCATTTAATTCTATTTCTGCCATTTTAATTAGTTCTGTATCTGAGTTTTTGTCCACTAAAATTTTCTGTATCTCTGATTTATCTTTTTCATAAGAAATATATTTTTTTGCATCTTGAATAATTTCATTTAAATCTGAATACTCTTTAGATTTTTCAGCAAAAATTTTTTTATCTATTTTTCCTGATGATAAATCCTTTTCCAATGCAGAATGTTTGCTAATCAACTCTTCAACTGTTTTTAATGGTATCATTTTAACTATTTTCTAACTCAGAAGCTTTTTTTTCAACTTCACCTACAACCTTTTCAATCATTTCACTTGTTAAAACTTTTTCAGATTGTACTCCTGACAAATAAAGCATATTATTTCCCTTTTTACCCCCCGTTATTCCCACATCTGTCATCGCTGCTTCTCCGGGTCCATTAACCACACACCCTATTACAGAAAGAGTTATTGGTGTCTTAATATGTGAAAGCCTTTGTTCTAAAACTTTAACAGTTTCAATTACTTGAAACCCCTGTCTTGCACAAGAGGGGCATGAAATTATTTTAACTCCTCTTTCTCTTAAATTAAGAGATTTTAATATCTCATTTCCAATTTTAATTTCTTCAACTGGGTTATCTGATAAAGAAATTCTTATTGTATCACCTATGCCATCTAAAAGTAATGTACCTAATCCAATTGAGGATTTTATGCTCCCAGGTATAAAACCTCCTGCCTCTGTAATTCCTAAATGAAGAGGATAATCAGTAGCCTTTGACAACTGACGATAGGCTTCTATTGATAAGAAAACATCAGAAGATTTAACACTTATTTTTAAATTATTGAAATCCTCATCTTCTAGTATCTTAATATTTCTCAATGCACTCTCAACTAAAGCTTCAGGACAAGGTTCTCTGTATTTTTCTAAAATATCTTTTTCTAAAGATCCAGCATTAACACCTACTCTAATAGAACAATTATTATCTCTTGCTGCCTTTACCACTTCCTTAATCTTGTTTATATTGCCAATATTTCCAGGATTTATTCTTAAACAACTTGCTCCACTCTCTGCTGCCTCAATCGCTCTTTTGTAATGAAAATGAATATCAGCTACTATAGGCACATCAACATGTTTGATAATTTCTTTTAAAGCTT
>JACWEA010000037.1 GCA_014653775.1 Pelagibacterales bacterium SAG-MED30 | reverse complement strand
CCCCACCCTTATCAAGGGTGTGCTCTAACCAACTGAGCTACCGGCCCCCATGCAAGAGAAACACTACTTCAAGAAGAGAAATGAGGACGGTCAACATTACCAATGTATATTATTTAGAATAAAATTTTATTTTTATTCATCCTTAGAAAGGAGGTAATCCAGCCGCAGGTTCCCCTACGGCTACCTTGTTACGACTTCACCCCAGTCGCTGACTATACCGTGGTCAAGGGTTTTAAACCTTGCCTTAAGGTAGAACCAACTCCCATGGTGTGACGGGCGGTGTGTACAAGACCCGGGAACGCATTCACCGTGGCACGCTGATCCACGATTACTAGTAATTCCAGCTTCATGCACTCGAGTTGCAGAGTGCAATCCGAACTGAGGTATCTTTTAAGGATTTGCTTGACGTCGCCGTCTTGCTTCCTGTTGTAGATACCATTGTAGCACGTGTGTAGCCCAACACGTAAGGGCCATGAGGACTTGACGTCATCCCCACCTTCCTCCAGCTTATCACTGGCAGTTCTTTCAGAGTGCCCAACTAAATGATGGCAACTAAAAGTGAGGGTTGCGCTCGTTGCGGGACTTAACCCAACATCTCACGACACGAGCTGACGACAGCCATGCAGCACCTGTGTTTCGTCCGGCCGAACCGAAAACTCTAATCTCTTAGAGTCGCGACGAACATGTCAAGTGTTGGTAAGGTTCTGCGCGTATCTTCGAATTAAACCACATGCTCCACTACTTGTGCGGGTCCCCGTCAATTCATTTGAGTTTTAACCTTGCGGTCGTACTCCCCAGGCGGTGTGTTTATTGCTTTCGCTGCGACACTGAAAATAAATTTCCAACGTCTAACACACATCGTTTACGGCATGGACTACGAGGGTATCTAATCCTCTTCGCTACCCATGCTTTCGTTCCTCAGTGTCAGTAATGATCCAGAAAGCTGCCTTCGCAATTGGTATTCTTTCTAATATCTACGAATTTCACCTCTACACTAGAAATTCTGCTTTCCTCTATCAAACTCTAGCTGAAAAGTTTTGATGGCAGTTCCAGAGTTAAGCTCTGGGATTTCACCACCAACTTTTTCAACCACCTACGAACTCTTTAAGCCCAGTAATTCCGAACTACGCTAGGTCCCTTCGTATTACCGCGGCTGCTGGCACGAAGTTAGCCGGACCTTCTTATTCGGGTACAGTCATTTTCTTCCCCGACGAAAGAGCTTTACAACCCAAAGGCCTTCTTCACTCACGCGGCATCGCTGCATCAGAGTTTCCTCCATTGTGCAAGATTCCCCACTGCTGCCTCCCGTAGGAGTTTGGGCCGTGTCTCAGTCCCAATGTGGCTGATCATCCTCTCAAATCAGCTATTGATCAAAGTCTTGGTAGGCCATTACCCCACCAACAAACTAATCAAGTGCAGGCTCATCCAATGGTGCATAAAGCTTTCTCCGTAAAGACTTATCCGGTATTAGCACAAGTTTCCTCGTGTTATTCCAGGCCAAAGGGCAGATACCTACATGTTACTCACCCGTCTGCCACTAAGTATTGCTACTCCGTTCGACTTGCATGTGTTAGGCGTGCCGCCAGCGTACGTTCTGAGCCATGATCAAACTCTCAAGTTTAAAAACGGCGCACACTAGCTTCCATATAAATTCTAAGAATAAAATTTATATGATGTTGAAGTGTGTACGACAAATTTTAGGTAACCTTAACCGTCCACACTTCTCTTCTTAAATTTTTACTTTTTAAATAGCTAATTGAGCAACAAAAGGCTCAATAATCCTCAAAAAGTTTATTGTATTAACAATAACATTTTGAGAAAGCTGATGCTTATAGGCTAAAATTATAGGAAATCAAGCGTTTAAGACTAAAAATACCATCAAAAAACCCTCAAAAACAATGGTTTTTTTGATTTTTTAAAAATCATAATTTATTAATTGTAAATAAATAAAATTAATAAAAATTAATATGTTCTACAAA
>JACWEA010000036.1 GCA_014653775.1 Pelagibacterales bacterium SAG-MED30 | reverse complement strand
AATTAAGTTTTATAGTGGCGGGAGTGAAGGGACTCGAACCCTCGACCTATCGCGTGACAGGCGATCGCTCTAACCAACTGAGCTACACCCCCACTAATAAATCATTTTGGTGGGCAGTAAAGGACTCGAACCTTTGACCCCCTCGGTGTAAACGAGATGCTCTACCAACTGAGCTAACCGCCCAAAATGATGCCTACTAATACAACAAGGTATAGATAATGTAAATTAATTATTATTGAATGCTAGCCTGAGATTTGTCTTCATTTTTAGACATATCTACCTCAACCCATTCAATCTTCTTAAGCTCTTTGGTCAATGCAATTTTTAAAACTTCATCAGCAAATTCTACTGGAGTAATTTTAATTTCGTCGATAATTTTTTTTGGCATATCAACAAGATCTTTTTCATTTTCTTTAGGTATTAAAACTTCTTTTATCCCTGCTCTATGAGCTGCTAACAATTTTTCTTTTAGACCTCCAATTGGTAAAACTTGTCCTGTTAAAGTTACTTCTCCAGTCATAGCTACATCTCTTCTTGCAGGTATATTTGTAATTGATGATACTATTGATGTAACCATTCCAATACCAGCAGAAGGACCATCTTTTGGAGTTGCTCCTTCAGGAACATGAATATGAAAATCTTTTTTTTCAAATAAAGGAGGAATTATTCCATACTCCAAACATTTAGATCTTACAAAAGATTTAGCTGCTTTGACTGACTCTTGCATTACGTCACCTAATTTTCCTGTAATTTGCATTCTACCTTTACCAGGCATAGTAACAGTTTCTATCTTTAAGATTTCTCCTCCATATTCAGTCCAGGCTAAACCAGTGACAATACCTACTCTATCTTTGCTCTCTAATTCACCAAATTTATATTTTGGAACACCTAAAAAGTCAGCTAAGTTCTTTGTATTAATTGTAATTTCTTTTTCTTCTCCAGACACAACTTTTTTAACTACTTTTCTTGCAACTTTGGAAATTTCTCTTTCTAAGTTTCTTACTCCAGACTCTTTAGTGTAACTTCTAATTATTTCTTTAATAATATCATCTCCTAATTTCATCTCTTGTTCTTTTACTCCATTATCTTTAATTTGCTTAGGAAGAAGGAATTTATTAGCAATATTGATTTTTTCATCCTCAGTATAACCGGCTAATCTAATAACTTCCATTCTATCTAATAATGGTGGAAGAATATTCAACGTATTCGCGGTTGTAACAAACATAACATCAGATAAATCATAATCGACTTCTAGATAATGATCATTGAAAGTTGTGTTTTGTTCAGGATCCAAAGCTTCTAATAAAGCAGAAGAAGGATCTCCTCTGTAGTCGTTACCAATTTTATCAATTTCATCTAATAAAACTAATGGATTTTTTGTTCCAGCTTTTTTCATCATTTGAATAATCTTACCAGGCAAAGATCCAATATAAGTTCTTCTATGTCCTCTTATCTCAGCCTCATCTCTCATTCCTCCTACGGACATTCTAACAAATTCTCTGTTAGTTGCTTTTGCAATTGATTTTCCTAAAGAAGTTTTACCAACACCTGGGGGGCCAACTAAACAAAGGATAGGACCTTTAAGTTTCTCCATTCTTTTTTGAACAGCCAAAAATTCAATTATTCTCTCTTTAACTTTTTCTAATCCAAAATGATCTTTATCTAAAACATTTAAAGCTTTTGTTAAGTCAATATCTACTTCTGTTTTTTTATGCCATGGAAGTTCTATCATCCAGTCTAAATAATTTCTTACAACTGTTGCTTCTGCAGACATTGGACTCATGTTCTTTAGTTTTTTAAGTTCCTGAAGGCATTTTTTTTCTACATCTTTTGGCATTTTAGCTTTTAAGATTGATTTATTTAGGCTTGTATTTTCATCTTTACCATCTTCAATTTCTCCTAATTCTTTTTGAATAGCTTTGAGTTGTTCATTTAAGTAATATTCTCTTTGGGTTTTTTCCATTTGAGTCTTAACTCTTCCTCTAATTCTTTTTTCAACACCTCATTAAGTGCAGAAATTGATTTGTCTCTACCTACAAATAGTGGAATAACCATACTAGGATATACTACGATATCTC
>JACWEA010000035.1 GCA_014653775.1 Pelagibacterales bacterium SAG-MED30 | reverse complement strand
AAGTTTAAATAGTTTAAATTAAAATGAAAATTGATATCGCTATTCAACAAGCAAATGTTATTCTAAAAAGAAATTCTATTAAATCATCTTTGTTAGATAGTGAGATATTGATTTCAAAAGCTATTAACAAAAGTAGAGAATATATTATTTTAAATTTACACAAAGAAATTAACAAAGATGATTATTTAAATTTTAAGAAATTAGTTTATGAACGATCTAAAGGTAAACCTTTAGCTTATTTAACTGGAAAAAAAGATTTTTGGAAATATGAATTTGAAATTGATCAAGATGTTTTAATCCCAAGACCAGATACTGAACTAATAATTGAACAGGTATTAAAAATTTATAAAAATAAAGATAAAATAAATTTTTTAGATATTGGCGTTGGTTCTGGAGCTATATTGTTATCAATTTTAAAAGAAAAAAAAGGCTTTTTTGGCACTGGCATTGATATTAGCAATAAATGTATCAATGTATGTAAAAAAAATGCTTATAAACTTGAAGTATATAAAAGAGTAAAATTATTTAAATCAAATATTGACAATTTTACAAAGGGCAAATATGATTTAATTTTATCTAATCCACCTTATATAAAAAATTTAGATTTAAAGAAATTAGATAAAGATGTAAAAGATTTTGAGCCAAAGTTGGCTCTTAATGGTGGATTAGACGGATTATCAGAAATCAGAAAAATAATAGATAAATCGACTGAACTGATAAAAAAAAATGGTAAGTTAATTATAGAGATTGCTTTTAACCAAAAAAAAGAAGTTAAAAGGATATTAGAAGATAATGGTTTTTATATTATTGAAGTAATAAAAGATCTAGCAAAAAATGATCGATGTATAATAAGTAAAAAAATTTAGTAAATAAAATTATGGTTACATTTAGAAACAATAATAATAGAAGAAATAATTTTAGAAGGAATGACAGAAATTTTAAAAATAATAGCGAAAGGTCAAAATTTGTTTCTAATTTCTCAAATAATGAAAATTTTCAAAGAAAAATTCCTGGCAGGAATAATCATAATGCTTCTAAATTAATTGAAAAGTATAATAATTTAGCAAGAGAGGCTCTATCTAGCGGAGATAAAATTTTATCTGAAAATTATTTTCAACATGCAGATCACTTTACTAGAATTTTAAAGGAACAAGAGATTTACAAAAAACAAAGATTTTATAACAACAATAATGAAGAGAAAAATAAAGTTAAAACTGAGGTAGTTGATTTAGATAATAAAAAATCTGAGTCTGAAGAAACTCCAACAGACACAAAAATTGTTATATAAAATAATTAATTTAAACCGATTATTTTTTCTGATTTTAAAACTTCCAACTTAATTTTTTTTGTTTCAAATATTTTTCTATCTTTCCCCTTTAAAATCTTTCCAGAAGGTAATTTTAAAGTTTGAGAATTAACTTTTTTTCCATTAATAATTACTTCATAGTGTAAATGAGGTCCAGTAGATTTACCAGTCGATCCTATGTAGCCTATGGTTTGACCTTGTTTAACTCTAACACCGTTTTTTATACCCGAAGCAAATTTTGACATATGTGCATAAACAGTTTGGTAAGTTGAATTATGTCTTATAACAATACATTTTCCACCACCACCA
Organism: Pelagibacterales bacterium SAG-MED30; assembly: GCA_014653775.1. GTDB lineage: Bacteria > Pseudomonadota > Alphaproteobacteria > Pelagibacterales > Pelagibacteraceae > Pelagibacter. The sequence continues at coordinate 589 of JACWEA010000035.1, read as the reverse complement.
CACCAACCTACTTTTTTAATTATTCCATTTCCTGACGCCATAATTGGTGTTCCCATTGGTGCAGCAAAATCAGTTCCACGATGCATCTTATTAAAACCATCTATTGGATGTTTTCTCATACCAAATGGAGATGATAACCTTGCACCGTTAATAGGTGTTTTCATTAAAGCTTTTTGTACGCTTTTTCCATTTTTATTATAATGACCTGCATTTTTTTCATCATCAAAGTAATATAAGGGATTATCTTGACCACTTAAAATTAAATTTGCAAATAAAATATTACCCGTTTCAATTATTTTTTTATTGTCATCGATAAAAACTTCATACATAATTTGAAATCTGTCCTTTTTTCTTATATCTCTTTGAAAATCTACTTGGAAACCATAAATTCTTGCAAGTTCTATAATGGCATTAGGTGGTATATTTTTGTCTGAAGCTGATTTGTATAAACTTTGAAGAATAACATTTTCTTTATATATAACTTCTTTATTAAGTTTTAATAATAAAACTTCTTTTTCAAATTCGTTATTCTTAACATTTCTAGTTAAAACAACCCTTTCTTTATTAGAAACTTGAAATACAAATTCTT
>JACWEA010000034.1 GCA_014653775.1 Pelagibacterales bacterium SAG-MED30 | reverse complement strand
TTTGAAGCCTTTTATTTAGACTTTCAAAAGCTAGTTGATGAAAAACGAGAGGGTAAATTATCAACTCAACTAAATTATACTAAAAACGGATTTAAAAGTATTATTAAAAAACTTAGAAGAAAAGCAAAAAACTTTGAAGAGGGAAATTATAAAGAACAAATAATGTCAGTTCACAAAAGATGGGCTGATGTTGAATATTGGAAAGCAATTAAACGAAGAGCTCCAGCAATTACAGGTCAAAAATATCTAAAAGGTATGGACATGTATAAAAATGAAAATGGAGAAATAGTTAGTGTTGCTGAAGATAGAAGAATTCATAGAATTTTATGGCTTAGAACTTTAGAAATTGCATTCTTTGTAACATTATTTTGTTTTTTGATGGCATATCCAATAGCTCATTTATTAGCTACTTTACCCATGAAGTACAGTAACTTATTAATGATCTGCGTACTGCTTCCGTTTTGGACATCATTATTAGTAAGAACTGCAAGTTGGATGATCTTATTACAACAACAGGGTGTAGTTAATGATTTCTTCGTTTGGATTGGTTTAGTCTCTGACGAAACAAGACCAGAAATGATGTATAATAAAACAGGAACATATGTGGCAATGACACAAATTTTACTACCTTTTATGGTTTTACCTCTTTACAGTGTCATGAAAACTATTTCACCAAGCTTAATGAGAGCTGGAAAATCTTTAGGTGGAACGCCTATAGTAGCTTTTTGGAAGGTTTACTTTCCTTTAACTATTCCAGGTATTGGAGCGGGTTGTTTATTGTGCTTTATATTAGCAATTGGCTATTATATTACTCCCGCCTTAGTTGGAGGAGCTTCTGGTACTCTTATTAGTAACCAAATCGCTTTCCATATGAAAAGTACGCTTGATTGGAGTTTTGCATCTGCAATGGGTCTAATGTTGCTTAGTGGGGTTTTAGCAATTTACTGGGTTTATAATAAATTAGTCGGAATAGATAATATTAAATTAGGATAAATATAAATGGCCTTACCAAAACATACAGAGATACATTATAGAATTTGGCATTATGTTTATTTAACAATTTGTACAGCAGTTTTCTTTTTTTTGATTGCACCATTATTTGTAATATTTCCACTATCTTTTAATGCAGAAGAGTTTTTAAGTTTTTCTGATGGAATGAAACGTCTTGATCCAGATGCTTTTTCATTAAGATGGTATGAGGATATGATTTATGGAACTAAAAATCCTTGGGGCTTGGCAGCAAAAAATAGTTTTATAATTGCAATTTTTGCAACGATAGGTTCAGTTTTACTCGGAACAGTTGCTGCTTTAGGTTTGAGTAGCAGACACATGCCATACAAAGGTATTATTATGGCAGTATTAATTTCACCTATGATAGTTCCTTTAATTATTTCAGGAGTAGCAATATTTTTCTTTATGGCTAAAGCTGGTTTAGCAGCAACACATACAGGAATAGTTCTTGCACATATTATTTTAGGTACACCTTTTGTAGTTATTACAGTCACTGCTACATTATCTGGATTTGACCATAGCGTAACTAGAGCCGCTGCAAGTCTTGGAAGTAATCCAGTTAATACTTTTATGAAAATAACTTTGCCATTAATTTTACCTGGAGTGATTTCAGGAGGCTTATTTGCTTTCGTAACATCATTTGACGAAGTTGTAGTAGTTTTATTCCTAGCAGGACTAGAAAATACAACTATCCCAATTCAAATGTGGACAGGGCTAAGAGAACAGTTAAGTCCTACTATTCTTGCAGTTGCAACTTGTCTAATTATTTTATCAACGTTAATATTAGTTACTGCTGAACTCTTAAGAAGAAGATCTGAGAGACTCAGAGGAATAAATCGATAATAAAATCATTTAATGAAGATTAAGAAAGTAGTGGTCATAGGTTCAGGTACAATGGGAAGCGGTATTGCTGCTCATTTGTGTAATGCAAATATACCTGTTACTTTGCTAGATTTAAAAACAGAAATTAGTGAAAAAGCTAGAGAAAGAATTCAAAAATCTAGACCTCCACTATTAATTGATAAATCTAAAATTGATAATATTAAAGTTGGAAATATTACAGATAACTTTGATGTAGTAAAAGACGCTGATTGGATTGTTGAAGCAGTAGTCGAGAGAATTGATATTAAACATCAAATTTATGAAAAAATATTTAAAGCAAGAAAAGATGGTGCGATTGTTTCATCAAACACATCATCAATTCCTATTAAAGTTTTATCAGAACATTTGTCAGATGTAGAAAAAAAAGATTTCTGTATTACTCACTTTTTTAATCCGGTTAGATATATGGGTTTATTAGAGATAGTTAAAAATGAAAATAATGATCTTAATAAGATT
>JACWEA010000033.1 GCA_014653775.1 Pelagibacterales bacterium SAG-MED30 | reverse complement strand
TAATTTAAATAAAGAAAATTTTTCAATAAATAATCTGGATATAAATCTAATTTGTGAAAGACCTAAAGTTTCTAAATATCGAAATAGAATAATTGATTCAATATCAAAACTTATGGACTTGAGGAAAGATAAAATTAATCTAAAAGGTAAAACTGTAGAAAAAATTGGTCTAATAGGAAAAGAAAATGCTATTGCATGTGAAACAATAGTTTCAATTAGTAAATATGAATAAATTAAATTTTTTGTTTATTACTTTATTTGGTATTGGAAAATTAAAAAAGATACCTGGTAGCTACGCTTCATTAGCAACAACTATTTTTTTATTCGTCTTATTTCATATATTAAATATTTCTCCAAATGTAGTCCTAATTGGAGTTATAATTATTTTTTTTATTTCACTTTATGCCATAAATATTTTTATTAAAGATTTGGATAATAAAGATCCTAAAGAAATTGTCATTGATGAATTCATTGGTCAATCTATTCCAATATGTCTCTATGAAATTGCACATAATGGAATAAAAGAAACTAGTGAAGTGTTAACTTTTTATTTTATAATGTTTATCCTATTTAGAATTTTTGATATTACCAAACCATACCCTGTGAATTATTACGATAAAAACTTTAAAAACAGTTTTGGAGTAATGATGGATGATGTTTGTGCTGGTTTATATGTGGTAGCAGTTCTTGTTTTATATATGGTAATTAGTTCATGAAGAAACTTTCACAAAAAGTAGTTAAATTATTAGCCAAAAAAAGATATAAAATATCTTTTGCTGAGTCTTGCACTGGAGGATTGCTTTCAAGTTGTATTACATCAATTAATGGATCGTCTAAAGTTTTTACTCTTGGGCTAGTTACTTATTCAAATCAAGCTAAAATTAATATTCTTAAAGTTTCTAAAAAAATAATAATAAAACATGGAGCTGTAAGTTATGAAACCTGTTTATCTATGGTTAAAAATTTAAATAAAATTAGCAAAACAAATATATCTGTTTCCATAACTGGAATAGCAGGACCCAAAGGTGGTACCAAGCAAAAACCTGTTGGTTTAGTATTTGTTGGTATTAAAAAAGGTAATAAAACCTTTGTTAAAGAATTCTTATTTAAGAATAAAAAAAGAAATTTAATTCAAAGAGCTACTGTAAATAAAGCTTTAAATTTAATTTTAACTCTTGCTAAATAATTTCTCTGCCCTTTTTTGAAAAGCGTCTGCAATTCTATTTAAACCAAATTCAAAAGATTTTTCCATAAGTACATTTAAAAATTTATTATCAATTTCAAAATCAATGTCGAAAGTAACTTCAGTAAAGTTATTTTTATTAGTAAATTTCCAGTTATTAGATAAATGATTTAATGGTCCATCAAGATTTTTAACAAATATTGAACTATTCTTTTTATTATATACAACATCGCTTTTATATGTGTCTTTAAAAGGTCCTTTCCCAATCGTAAGATCAGCTATAATTTTAGTTATATTGTTTTCATCTTTATTCTCATAAATTTTAGCATGATGACAAAAAGGAACAAATTCAGGATATTTTTCAATATCTAAGACTAAATTTATTAAATCTTTTTTCTTACATTCAATTAATCTCTTAACTGAAGCTTTTGGCATTAATTAATATTAATTCTTTTTTTTTGAAGTTTTACAAAATCTTCATCTGCATGATAAGAAGATCTTGTTAAAGGAGAAGAAGAAACTAATAAAAATCCTTTTGATTTAGCAGATAACTCTAATTCTTTGAATTCATCTGGATGATAATATCTTTCTAATGGATAATGTTTAACAGAAGGCTGTAAGTATTGTCCTATTGTCAAAAAATCTACTTTCGCAGATCTTAAATCATCCATCACTTGAATAATTTCATCATATTTTTCACCCAATCCAACCATTATTCCAGATTTTGTAAAAATTTTGTTGTTATTTTCTTTTACATTTTTTAATAATTCGAGTGAGGCAAAGTATCTAGCACCAGGTCTTACTTTTAGATATAATCTTGGTACTGTCTCAATATTGTGATTAAAAACATCTGGGTTTGCTTCTAATATTTTTTTATAAGAATTGCCTTTTCTTAAAAAGTCTGGGGTTAAAACCTCTATAGTAGTGTTTGGGTTTTTTTTTCTTGTAGTTTCAACAACTTTTTTAAAATGATTTGATCCTCCATCAGTTAAGTCATCTCTATCCACTGATGTAATAACTACATGCTTTAATGAAAGTTTTTTAACAGCATTAGCAATTTTTAAATCTTCATAGGGGTCTAATTTTTCTGGTTTTCCTGTTTTGACATCACAAAAACCACAAGCCCTTGTACAAGTGTCACCCATAATCATAAAAGTAGCATGTCTTTTA
>JACWEA010000032.1 GCA_014653775.1 Pelagibacterales bacterium SAG-MED30 | reverse complement strand
GTGTTAAAAAACCAAATAAAAAAATTATTATTTCAATACTCCCAGCGTTTAATTCTAGATTAGATAAAAATGAATTTATAAAAAGTTTAGAGAAAAAAATCTATTTTGAATTAGATAGAATTAATTAACCTTTCATGGGCATTACAACATAAATACTGTCAAAATCACTTGGATCTTTAATTAGTGCTGGTGAGCCAGTATCATTTAAAAAAATTTCTATTTTGTCTCCATCAAGCTGAGAAGTAATATCAATTAAATATCTTGAGTTAAAACTAATTTCTAGATCATGATCAAATTTTACTGCTAAAGTTTCACTACCATCACCGCTATTAGTATTGTTAACAGATAAATTTAAAGTATCCTGCTTTAAGTTAAACTTAACTCCATCTTTCTTATCTAGAGAAACTGAGGCAACCCGATCAACAGATCCCAAAAACAACTTTAAATCAATTTCAAGTTTTTTTTGATTTTTTTTAGGAATTACCTGAATATAATTTGGAAATTTTCCATCAATTAATTTAGATATTAAGATACTGTTATTAAGTTCAAACTTAATTTTAGATTTAGCATTTGAAATTTTTACTTCACCATCATAACTATCTAATAAAGAACAAAGTTGAAAAATTGTTTTCTTAGGTAAAATTATTGGTTCAAAATTTATTTTTTGCTCCAATCTAACTTTGGAAATAGACATTCTATGACTATCAGTTGCAACTGCTGTAAGATAATTTTTATCATCTACTTCTGTTTGATGAAAATATATTCCACTTAAATAATGTCTTGTTTCATCATTTGAAACAGAAAATTTACATTTATTAAGTAATTTTAAAAGTTTTTTTGAGTAAATTACAAATTCATTTTCATTAAAGTTTTCGTCAGTCAATGGAAACTCTGATGGACTAATGCAATTTAAATTAAAAATTGATTTTTCTGACTCTAATTGAAGTTTACTCACGTCAGTTAATGATAAATTAATTTTTTTGCCAGAAGTAAATTTCCTAACAATATCATACATTATAGATGAGGTAGTTGTAGTTTGTCCTTCTTTAATTACTTCAATATTTTTTATCTGATGAATAAATATTAAATCCAAATCTGTGGCGGTAATCTTTAAACTTGAATTACTCGCATCTAACATGACATTAGATAGAATTTGTAAAGTGCTTCTTTTTTCAATAACACCCTGACAATAATTTAATGCTTGCTGCAAGTCTTGCTGATTTACATTAAATTTCATTTTCTTTATTATTATACAATATTTGATTTTTTAATTTATTAATATTCTCTATCATTTCAGGGTCATTTTCTTTTAATTTTTCAATTGTTTTTACAGAATGTATAATGGTTGTATGGTCTCGATTTGAAAACTCTCGTCCAATTTCTGGTAATGATTTTGAAGTTAAAATCTTTGTTAAATAAATTGCTGTTTGTCGTGGTCTAACTAGATATCGAGATCTTCTAGATGACAACATTTCGTTCTTGCTGATTTTAAAAAATTTACAAACTAATGTCTGTATTAAATCAATAGTTACTTTATTTTCTGCTAAGTTAAGCAAATCTTTTAAAACTACTTTTGTTTCAGATAATTTTGGAACTTTATTATATATTCTAGAAAAAGAGACTATTCTATTAATTGCACCAACTAATTCTCTTATACTAACTGTGATTTCTGTACTTATATAATCCTGTATTTCTTTTGAAATTTTTATTTTATCTGAATAAAGTCTATTTAATTCATTTGTTTTTTGTTCAACAATTTTTTTTCTTAATTCATAATCAGGTTTTTGTATATCAACAACTAATCCTCCAGAAAATCTAGATTTGATCCTTTCTTGAATTCTAGATAACTTATTTGGTGCTCTATCTGCTGAAACTATAATTTGAGAATCTTTATCAAGAAGTGCATTAAATGTATGAAAAAATTCTTCCTGCATAGCTTCCTTTCCATTCATGAACTGGATATCATCTATTAACAAGATGTCTGTGTTTCTAAAAAACTCTTTAAATTTGACCATATCATTAGATTTTATTGATTTAACAAATTGATACATAAATCTTTCTGCAGAAATAAACATGACTTTGTTATTTTTTTTTAATTCAAGACCTATAGCATTTAACAAATGAGTTTTTCCCATGCCAACTCCACCATAAATATAAAGTGGATTATAATGAGAAATATTCTCTGAAACTTTTAAAGAAGCCTCATAAGCAAGTTTATTACTCAAACCTGTTAAAAAATTATCAAACCTTTTATTTGGATCAATACGATTATATTGTAAATATGAGTCTTTTATAAATGAAATATTCTCTTTAATTTCATAATTATTTATTGATTGTTTTTTTTCGTCTTTTTTAATTGACTGTTGATCAAGAATTTTAAACTCGATTCTTATTATATCTTTTTTGTAATTTTTAATAATTTGCAATATTTGATCTAAATACCTTGAAGTGATCCAATCTCGGATAAATCTTGTAGGTACAGATAATAAAATATAATTATTAAACTCTTCTAAAAAATTAATTTTTTTTAGCCAGCTTTCATAAATTTCTG
>JACWEA010000031.1 GCA_014653775.1 Pelagibacterales bacterium SAG-MED30 | reverse complement strand
TCATTTATTTCAGCATAAATTTCTCCATCAGAAAATTTTCTTATACTAGAGTTAACAAGTTTAGATCTAAGAAATTTAGCAATTTTTTTGCTTAATAATTTGTTGCTATTTCCAGTTAATAATTTCATGAAAAAAATTTAATCTATCACAATTATTGAAATATTTCTACCATAATCATTATGTTTAAACTTAATTGATTGTCTTGCACTAAAAAAATTATTTTTTTTAATAAAAGTGTCTTTGTTTAAAAAATCTATATTCTTAATTTTGTGTAATTTAACTTGAGATTTTACATAATTAGGTAAATCAAAATAGATTTTTTTATTACTATCCTTGAAAAAAATTATATTTTTTTTGTCTTTTTTAACAAATTTTTTTTTAAAATCTTTTTTAACTTCATAGCTATTCTTAGATATACTCGGACCTATTGCAACAGTTGTATTTCTAGATTTACAACCTTGTTTAAACATGAAATTTATAACATTTTTAATAATACCTTTATATGCTCCTTTCCATCCAGCATGAATTGCAGCAATCATATTTTTTTTATTATCATAAATTAGAATTGGGACACAGTCTGCAGTTAGGATTGCTATAGGAAAATTTTTTTTATTAGTAATTATAGCATCAACTTCTTTACTTCTATTTGTAATTTTTGATTTTTCATTAATAAAAATAAATTTATTACTGTGAATTTGTTTTACCAAAAAAATCTCTTTAGATTTTATACAAATTTTATTTTTTACAATTTTAAGGTTTTTTTTAACATTTTTTTTATTATCTTTAGACCCTATACCACAATTTAAACTTTTATATATTCCTTTAGAAACACCACCATTTTTATTAAAAAATCCATGCTTTACATTTTTTAATTTTGAAAGTTTTTTTGATTTAAACAATTTTAAAATCCTATTTGAAAATTGTTATCTAGTTTCTTTATTAACATTACTTTAAATAAATTTCCCATTTCTTTTTCATCTATAAGTCTTTTAACTCGATAGTAAATATCTGCTTTTTCTTTAAAAGTTTTGTTTTTGCTGAGAATCTCAGCTCTTTGTTTTATACCAATTTCTGTCAAAAATTTTTTTTGAGTCGAAAAATTTACATCTATTTGTTTAAACTTTTGAGCAATTTTTCTAAATAAATTAAAATTTATATTATAAGTTATATCTGAATTACCTATATTTTCTAAAATGTTTGAGTATTTTTTGTTGTAAATGGCTTGTAATGTATTTTTTGACAATTCATTATCATATCCATAATCAAGAATTAACAAACCACCATTCTTTTTTTTAATTATTTTTATAATATTTTTCAAATATTTTACCCCAAGAGGAGAATATTCAAAAAAATTATGTCGATTTGAAATATTAAATTTTAATTTTTTTTCCAGAGATTGAATCTTAATTTTTTTTTTAATAAACTTAGTTTTATTATTCTTTGTAAATAACACATATTTTTCAAACCAATTATTTTTTTCTTTAATAAATTGTTTTATTGGTATTGAATCAAAAAATTCATTAGCAAGAAATAAACAAGTTGAATTTCTTAATTTATTAAAATTATTAACCCATTTTACATTTTTTTCTTCAATTTTGCTTTTTTGAATTTTAATTAATTTTGAGCTGATCTCATGGATATAGATATTACAATTAGTAAAAAAAAATGGAAATTTTTTAAAACTTTCAATCATGATTTTCATCATTTCACCATTACCAGCGCCTAGTTCAATTAGATTAAATTTTTTAGGACAGCCAAGGTTTTGCCAATAATTTATTGTCCAAATAGCAATCATTTCAGAAAATAGTCTTGAAATATTTGGTGCAGTTGTAAAATCACCCTTAATACCAAAAGGATTTTTTTTCATATAATAACCTTTATTCTTGTCATAAAGTGCATAGTTAATAAATTTATCTAGAGATATTTTATGATTTTTTTTGGGGGTCATTTTTACGAAATATTAAGACTAAACCAAATATAAAAAATATTGAACTAATGACTTGGCCCATAGTTAGATTAAACATTAGATAACCTAATTGCTCATCTGGAACTCTAAAGAACTCAACAATGAATCTAAAAAAAGAATAAAAAATTAAAAATAGTGCTGAAAGATTTCCTGATTTTTCTAAATAATTTTTGTTCCAAAAATATAGTAAAATTATAAATAACAATATACCCTCTAATGCAGCTTCATAAAGTTGTGAAGGATGTCGATATAAATTATCCACTTGAACAAATTGAATTGCCCAAGGCACAGATGTTTCTTGACCATAAAGTTCAGAATTTATAAAATTTGCTATTCTACCAAAAAAAATTCCTATAGGCGCAACCAAAGCAATTATATCTAAATATTTGAAAACATTATTTTTATATTTTCGAGCAAACAAATAACTTGAAATTATAATTCCAATTACCCCTCCATGAAAAGACATCCCACCTTGCCAAATCTTAAATATGTCTAAAATATTTTCTAGGTAATAGTTTAGATTGTAGAATAAAACATAACCTATTCTTCCTCCTAAAATTAATCCAACTATTAAGTAGGATATATAGTCATCAATTTGATTTTTAATATTTTTATCATTAATAAATAAATATTTAGCCAATAGCCAACCTATTAAGATACCAGCTATATATGATAGAGAATACCATCTAATTTCTAAAGAAAAAATTTCAATAGCGACTGGGTCAAAATTATTAAT
>JACWEA010000030.1 GCA_014653775.1 Pelagibacterales bacterium SAG-MED30 | reverse complement strand
TTAATAATAAAACTAAAAAAAAAGTTGCTAAGAAAGTAGCTAAAAAAAAAATTAAAAAAGTAAAAAAAATTAAATTAATAAAAACAAAAAAGATTATAAAGTCAAAAACTTCAAAAACAAAAAAAACTAAAGAAAAAAAACCTATAAAAAAAACAAAAGAAACTACAGAAATAAAAAATGATAATTTAAGAATTCCAAAAAGTAATGAATTAAAACCTGAAATAAAAAAAGTAAAAAAACAAGATACTGAAAAAAGAGAGTATAAAGTTAAAGATTATATAGTTTATCCAAAACATGGTGTAGGCCAAATCACTGAGTTTAAAAAAATTAATATTGGTGGAATAGATGTAGAAACTTATATAATTAAATTTGAAAAAGATAAAGCTAATGGAATGGTTCCTGTCAATAAACAGTCCCATTTAAGACCTTTGGCAACAATTAATCAAGTCAACAAATGTATTTCTATCTTAAAGAGTAAACCAAAAATTAAAAGATCTATGTGGAGTAGGAGAGCACAAGAATATGAAGCTAAAATATCTTCAGGAAAAATATATGAGTTAGCAGAGGTAGTAAGAGATCTAAATAAAGGTGATGATCTAATGGTAGATCAATCATACAGTGAAAGACAACTTTTTGAAAAAGCATATGATCGTATTCTTTGTGAATTTGAAATTGTTTTAAATTCTTCCAAAGAAGATACTCAAAAAAAATTAGATAAAGCTCTTAAAAGAAACTTGGTTAATCCAAATGCTCAACCTTCAACAATAAAGCCAAAAACTTCTCCATCTGAACTTACTGCTGAAGAACCAATTTCAGAAGTAGATGAATCCGAAACTATAGATGAATAAAAAAAACGCCTCTCACACAAAAAGTTATGAGAAGCGTTTTTTATAAAGAATACTAAGTTACTATCTTCTTCTTCTTCTTTTTTTAGCTTTTTTCTTAGCTTTCTTCTTAGCTTTCTTTGCAGCTTTTTTTCTTCTTTTAGCCATCTTTAGCTCCCTTTTAAGTTAAACGAATCAAATTGATTCGCTATTAACTTATTTTTATTTTTTTATACACGTTATGTCAATTCTTTAATTAAAGTTAAAAATTTGAAAAAATTATTTAATAAAAAAATTTTTTTATAATTTTTATATGCAAAAAAGTTAATGTTTATGCGTATTATAAACTAATTTAATAAAGTTTTTCTAAATTTTCTTTATATTTTTCTAAAATTTTATTTCTTTTAAGTTTTAAAGTTGGTGTTAACATTCCATTTTCAATTGTAAATTCTTCTTTTATCAATTTAAATTTTTTAACTTTTTCTATTAAAGACAAACTTTTGTTTAAATTTTCTAAATAAAGTTCAATTTGTTTTTTATTTTCATCACTTTCACTTACAACTAGTGCAACTAAATAATTTTTTTTGTCCCCATAAACAAAACTTTGTTTAATTTTTTCATTAAGACATAGTAAATTTTCAATTTTAGATGGAGAGATGTTGTCACCCCCAAGATTAATTATAATTTCTTTCTTTCTATCTGTTATTTTCAAATTTCCTTCTTTAGTAATTTCTCCTATATCTCCAGTGTGTAACCAGCCATTTTTAATAATATCATCTGTCTCTTTTTTCATATTCCAATAACCAATCATTACATTTTCGCCCTTAACTAAAATTTCTCCATCCTCAGCAATTTTTACCTCGTTAGTTTTAAAAGGAGGTCCTACTGTCTCAATTTTGATTTTTCCTGGAATATTACAGCTAACAACTGGAGAGGTTTCTGTTAAACCATATCCTTGTAGAGTTGGCAAACCTACAGAATTCAAAAATTCACCAATTTTTTGATCCAAAGCACCTCCTCCTGAAACAAAGGCTTTCAATTTACCACCAAACTGATTTTTGATTTTTCTTCTTACTAGTATTTCACAGAAAAAATTAATAATTTTTTCCTTAAAATTTAGTCTTTCTTTATTCAAAGTTTTTGTACCAAGCGAAATAGTATTTTCTATCAATTTTTTCTTAAAGCCCTTTTGTTTTGAAAAATTTAGAGAAATTTTACTATATAAATTTTGATAAAATCTTGGAACTGCTGTCATGATAGTTGGTTTAGATAAAGACATATTAGGTAATAATTTTTCTAAACTCTCTGCATAAAAAACTTTTGCTCCAAGTAGAATTTGTACATATTGAACTGTGTGTTCATATGAATGAGATAAAGGTAGCCAAGTTAAAAAAACTGCTTCATCATTTTTAACTAATGATTTTAAAATTTCTTCTGCTCCTTCACAATTTGATAAAATACCACCATGACTAAGCATTACACCTTTGGGATTACCAGTAGTTCCAGATGTATAAATAATGCAAGCAAGATCTTTTCTTATAATTTCTTGGTTATAATCTGAAGAGACAGAGGTGATTTCTTTTTTAGAATATTTATTTAAAATATTTTGAATACTTTCAATTTCATCATTAAAATTTTCAATTGATAAAACTTTAGTTTCTTTAGAAATAAATTTTTTTATTTTAACAAACTGAAAATTATTTGAAACAATACATATTTTAGGTTTACAATCATTTATAATATACTCATAGTCCTTCTCTGAATAAGTTGTGAATAATGGAACTGTAATACCTCCAGCATTCATAATTGCTATATCTGAAACAAGCCATTCAGGTCGATTTTCAGATAATAAAACACATCTGTCTCCTTTAGATAAATTTTTTCCTAAATATTCAGATAAAATTAGGACATTATTTTTAACTTGTTCCCAAGTTAAAAAATCATTTTTATCAACTTTTAACCATTTTAAAAATAGTTGATTGTTTGTAGATTTTTTTTCTTCATACTTTTTAAAAAAAAGTTCTACTAAACTATTAATTTTATCTAGTTCCATAATTTGGTGGGCGAAGAGAGAATCGAACTCTCACTTCTTGCGAAACACGATTTTGAGTCGTGCGCGTCTACCAGTTCCGCCATTCGCCCCTAATTGTTTAATATTTTTATTAAATAGTATAAGAACTAA
>JACWEA010000003.1 GCA_014653775.1 Pelagibacterales bacterium SAG-MED30 | reverse complement strand
AACATTAGAGGTAATAGCATTTTTATACTTCAATCTATTTCATCTCCAGCAAATGATAATTTAATGGAATTGTTGCTTTGTATAGATGCCTTAAAAAGATCTTCAGCAAAAAATATTACCGCAGTAATTCCTTATTTTGGATACGCAAGACAAGATAGAAAAGTGGCTCCAAGAACTTCAATATCAGCAAAACTAGTTTCAAATTTAATTACAAAAGCAGGTGCTGATAGAGTTGTAACTGTAGATTTACATGCGGGTCAAATTCAAGGATTTTTTGATATACCAGTCGATAACTTATTTTCTACTCCCATTTTTGCAAGACATGCTAAAAAAAAGATAAAAAGTAAAAATATTATTTGTGTTGCACCGGATGTTGGTGGAACTGAAAGAGCAAGAGCTCTAGGAAAGGCTCTAAATGTTGGGCTAGCTATTGTTGACAAAAGAAGACCAAAACCAGGTCAGTCTCAGGTTATGAATGTGATAGGAAATGTAAAAAATAAAACATGTATTATAGTAGATGACATCATAGACTCTGGAGGTACTATTGTTAATGCCGCTAAGGCACTTAGAAATAGGGGCGCTAAAGAAGTTTATGTTTATATTACGCATGGTGTGTTAAGTGGGGAAGCAGTTAAAAAAATTAAAAATTCTTTAATAAAAAATTTAGTTATTACAGACACTATAGATAATAGTGATAAAATTAAAAATGTTAAAAATATTGAGGTTTTGTCAATTTCCAGCCTAATGGGAGAAGCGATTAAAAGAATTTCTAACTCAACTTCGGTCTCAGATTTGTTCAAATAATTAACTTGAGTAATTAAAATCATATGCTAAAAGCCTATGTTTTTATGAATTCATTAGAAGCAAACATCAGAAATAATAAAACTAAAGGTGAATTAAATGCCATTAGAAATAATGATGAAGTTCCTGCAATAATTTATGGTGGAAAAGAACAGAATGAAAAAATTTCTGTATCTAAAAAAAATTTAAAATCATCAATAGATAAAGAAAATTTTTTATCAAACATTATTACTTTAAACATTAATGGTAAAAGCCAAAATGTTTTACCCAGAGAGGTAATTTATGATATTTTGTCAGATGAGCCTATTCATGTAGATTTTTTAAGAATTGTTCCAGGTGTAAAAATTAAAATTGAAATTCCTGTAGAATTCATAAATCATGAAAGTTCTCCTGGTTTAAAAAGGGGTGGTGTATTGAATATTGTTAGAAGAAAAGTTGAACTTAACTGTCCTAGCGAAAAAATTCCTGAAAAACTAACTATAGATCTCGATGGAGTAGATATAGGTGAAAGCTTTAAAATTTCGTCTGTTAAACTTGATCCTGAAGTAGTGCCTACTATTCAAGGAAGAGACTTTGTAATCGCCACATTAGCTGCTCCGACTGTTATGAAAGAACCTGAGAAACCAGCTGAGGCTGAGGCTACTGAGGGTGAAGAAGGGGCTGAGGGAGCAGAAGCAACAGATGGAGAAAAACCAGCTACTGAAGGTGATAAAAAAGAAGGTGATGACAAAAAATCTGATGATAAAAAACCAGCTGAAGAAAAAAAATAATTAATTAAGTTGAAATTAAAATTCCAATAAAAATCATATGCTTTTATTTGTAGGTCTTGGCAATCCAACACCCGATAGTGAACATAATCGACATAATATAGGTTTTAAGGTTATCGATGCTATTAATAAAAAATTTAGTTTATCAAAACAAAAGCCGAAATTTAAAGGTCTTTTAACAACTGGTATAATTGAAGATGAAAAAATTTATGCAATCAAACCATTAACTTTTATGAATAACTCAGGAATATGCATCAGAGAATTATTAGAATACTTTAAGATTGATGTGGAAGATGTAATCGTTTTTCATGACGATTTAGATATTGAATTTGGAAAAATTAAAGCTAAATTTGGTGGTTCAGATGCAGGACATAATGGAATTGCTTCTATCGATAAATTTATAGGTAAAGACTATTCAAGAGTAAGATTAGGTATAGGTAAACCAAAAACAAAAATGGAAGTTAGTGATTATGTTTTGCAAAATTTTGATGAAGAAGAAATTAATAATATTGAACAAATATTAGAAAATATCACGGAGTCAATTTCAATTTTAATAAAAAAAAAATTAGATTTATTTTCTAGTACAGTTAATAATAAAAAATGAGTTTCAAATGTGGTATTGTTGGTTTACCAAATGTTGGTAAATCAACATTATTTAATGCTTTAACAAATTCTAGCAAAGCTCAAGCCGCAAATTTTCCTTTCTGCACTATAGATCCTAATATGGGAATTGTTCCTGTTCCAGATGTTAGATTAAATAACCTGGCTAAGATATCAAAATCTAAAAAGATAATTAATACTACGATTTCATTTGTTGATATTGCTGGCCTAGTGAAAGGTGCCTCTAAGGGAGAAGGTTTAGGTAACAAGTTTTTATCTCATATAAGGGAAGTTGACGCTATTATTCACATGATTAGGTGTTTTGACTCAGATGATATTCAAAATGTAAATCCAACAGTCGACCCAATCCGAGATCTGGAAATAATTGAAACTGAAATGATGCTAGCAGATCTAGAGTCAATTCAAAAAAGATTAGAAAAAAATAATAAAAAAAACGTAGATGTGGAACAATTAAAAATATTAGAAATTGCTCTTGATTGTATAAATAATAATAAACACTTAACAATTTTGAAAGATCAATTTAGTAAAAAACAATTAAACCAAAGTGGATTATTAAATGTCAAACCTAACATCTTTGTATGTAATGTAGATGAAAAGAGTATACAAAATGGAAATAAATACACTAAAGATTTTATCTCTAAATATGGAGAAGAGAATACATTAATAGTTTCTGCTGACATAGAAAATCAAATTAATGAATTAGAAAATAGTGAGAAGAAAAACTATATGGATATGATTGGTTTAAATGAAACAGGTTTAAATCTTTTAATCCAAAAAGGATATAAAATTCTTGAATTAAACACTTATTTTACGTCTGGTCCTGAGGAGACTAGAGCTTGGACAATAGAAAAAAATTGTATTGCTCCTAAAGCTGCAGGAGAAATTCATACTGATTTCGAAAAAGGATTTATAAAAGCAGAAACAGTTTCTTATGAAGATTTTATTACAAATAATGGGTGGGTAAATTCTAAAACAAACGGTAAAATAAGATTAGAAGGTAAAGACTATATTGTAAAAGATGGAGATATTTTAAACTTCCGTTTCAATACGTGACCATATCTTTTTCATACTATAATAAACTAATACGGTTAATATGATTAGGTAAACTATTGCTTTAAAACCCATTCTATGTCTTGTCTCTAAGTGAGGCTCAGCAGCCCACATCAAAAAAGTTGTAACATCTTTTGACATTTGTTCAACTGAGGCCTCGGTACCATCACCATACTCAATTAAACCCTCTGAAAGTGGAGCTGACATTTTAATTTGGTTACCATACATATACTTATTATAATAAACACCATCATCTAAAGTTATTCCACTAGGAGGATCCTCATAACCTAATAGTAAAGAATAAATATAATTTGCTCCACCACCTCTCGCTTTTGCCAATACTGACATATCTGGAGGGTATGCCCCTCCATTAGCAGCTTGAGCAGCTTTATCATTTTCATACGGCATGTAAAATTTATCAGATAATTTCCCTGGTCTAGTGAACATTTCACCATCTGCGTTTGGCCCATCAGTAATTTCAAAAGAAGCAGCAATAGCCTTTGCTTGTTCAATGGAAAATTCAGGTCCACCCTTTTCACTTAAATTTCTATAACTTAAATATTTCATTGAATGACAAGCAGCACACACCTCAGAGTAAACTTGGTATCCTCTCTGTAAAGATCCACGATCGAATTTTCCAAATAAGCCATTAAAACTCCAATCAATTTTTATAAGGTCAGTTTTTTCTGCTGCATTAACTTGATAACTTCCTATTAATAATAAGAATATTAAATAGGTTATTGATATAATTTTTTTCACTATTTTAATTTAAACTTTTTTTATTTTTAATAATTCCTAAATTTGGAGATCCTCCAAGAACTGGTTCGGTGATACTTAGTGGTACAGGTATTGTTTTTTCTTTATATCCTAAAATTGGTAAAACTATTAGAAAATGTATAAAATAATATGCAGTAGCCACTCTAGCTACTAATAAATAAATTCCTTCCGCAGGCATCGCTCCTACATATCCTAAAATTAAAACATCAATAATTAAGATCCAATAAAACTGCCTGTATAAGGGTCTGAATACTGCAGATCTAATTTTTGAAGTGTCTAGCCAAGGTAAAATTACTAACACAAAAATTGCCGCAAACATCGCTATAACACCTAATAATTTATCTGGAATAGATCTTAAGATTGCATAAAAGGGTAATAAATACCATTCTGGAACAATATGAGCTGGTGTTACCATTGGGTTTGCCTCAATATAGTTATCTGCATGTCCTAAAATGTTAGGTGAATAAAAAACAAAAAACGCAAAAACAATCATAAACATTAGCAAAGCAAAACCATCTTTAATAACAATATATGGATGAAAAGGAACTGTATCCTTTGAAGGTTTTTTTATATCAATTCCAATAGGATTATTATTTCCCGGCACATGTAACGCCCAGATATGAAGAACTACTAGTCCAAGAATTAAAAATGGCAATAAGTAATGTAAGGCATAAAATCTTGTAAGAGTTGGATTATCCACAGCAAAACCTCCCCATAACCATGCGACTATACCTTCGCCAATTAAAGGAATTGCGCTGAATAAGTTTGTAATTACTGTAGCTCCCCAAAAACTCATTTGTCCCCATGGAAGCACATAACCCATAAAAGCTGTAGCCATCATTAAGAAATATATAATCATTCCAATAATCCAAATTACTTCTCTTGGAGATTTGTAAGAACCATAATACAATGATCTAAAAATGTGAATATAAACTGCAAGAAAAAACATCGAAGCACCATTTGCATGAACATATCTTATTAACCATCCATAATTTACATCTCTCATTATATGTTCAACACTTGCAAAGGCTAAATCTGAATCAGCGATATAATGCATTGCTAAAGTTAATCCTGTAACTATTTGAGTAATCAAACAAAAAGTTAATATTCCTCCAAAAGTCCACCAATAATTTAAGTTTTTTGGTGTTGGATATTCTGCTAGGTGATTTGAAAGAGTTAATAAAGGTAAACGATCGTTAAACCATTTTCCTAACTTAGAACTCGGTTGATAGTCATGATCACTCATATAAATTATTCTTTTTCTTTATCCAATTTTAATTGTGTTAGCATTTACAAACTCATATTTTGGAACTTCCATGTTTGTTGGAGCAGGTCCTTTTCTTATTCTACCTGATGTATCGTAGTGAGAACCATGACAAGGACAAAACCACCCGTTATAGTCACCTTTGTCATTTAAGGGTACACACCCTAAGTGTGTGCAAATACCTAGCATTACTAGCCACTCTGGATCCTTTGCTCTATCCTCATCTTTTTCAGGATGTTTCAATTCTTCCATTTTAACTTTCTTTGCCTCAGTTATTTCATCTTGAGTTCTTCTTCTAATAAAAACTGGTTTACCTCTCCATAGTACAGTTATTGTATTTCCTGGTTCAACTGAACTAACATCAACCTCAGTACTTGCTAATGCCTTCACTGACGCATCAGGATTCATCTGGTCAATCAAAGGCCATGCTACTGCACCAATACCCACTACTCCTATTGCATATGTTGCTGTAAATAAAAAGTCTCTTCTTTTTGGGTTCTTATCTGACATGTTTAAAATTTAAGTTTTATTTATTTAATATATATTTTCATATAATAAAATAGTATTTTTTCCATAGATAGAATGACACACAAATACTCTCAAGAAGACATCAAAATTGCATTGTTTGAACCAGATATACCTCAAAATACTGGTGCAATTATAAGGACTTGTGCATGCCTAGGGGTAAAACTAGAAATTATAGGTCCTTGTGGTTTTTTATTAACAGACAAGAGATTTAAAAGAGTGGTTATGGACTACTTGAATGAAGAAGATATAAAATTTTATCAAAGTATAGATGACTTTTTTAAGGAAAAAGATAGTCAAAGAATTATATTGATGACTACAAAAGCTTCTATAAATTATCATTTTTTCAAATTTAAAAAAGGAGACACAATTTTATTTGGGCGTGAAAGCGCAGGTGTGCCAGAAAGAATACATAAGATAATTAAAAATAAACTTAAAATACCTATGGAAAAAAATAAAAGATCATTAAATATTTCATCTTCAGTAGCAATAATAATAGCTGAAAGTTTAAGACAGATTAGATGGATTTAGATATAAAAAAAGATTTGGCCAGTAATTGGTTTAAATTATTACAAAATGCATTTTGTAACGATATAAATGAATTAGAAAATAACAATATAAAATTTCAATCAACTACATGGAAAAGAAATCTAAAAAAAAATGAAGGCGGAGGTGAATATCGATTATTAAGAAATGGAAAAGTTTTTGAAAAAGTTGGTATAAATTTTTCAAAAGTATATGGAAAATTTCCAAAAAAATTACAAAAAAAAATTCCTGGTGCTAAAAAAGATCCAAGATTTTGGGCCTCTGGAGTTTCAGTAGTAATGCATATGAAAAATCCTTTAATTCCCGCTATGCATTTTAATACACGGTATATCTGTACTACTCAACAATGGTTTGGTGGAGGTATGGATTTTACACCCTCCAAAAAGGATAGTCTTGAGAAAAAAGATATTCACAAAAATCTTAAAACTATGTGTGACAGACATAGCAAAAATTATTATAAAAAATATAAAAAATGGTGTGATGAATATTTTTATTTACCACATCGAAATGAAGCGCGAGGAATTGGGGGAATTTTCTTTGATTATAAAAATGATAATTTTGAAAAAGATTTTAAATTTGTCAGAGATGTAGGAATAACTTTTCAAATATTATTTAATAAAACAATTAAAAAAAAATTAAAAAAAAAATGGACTTTGCAAGATAAAGAATCACAATATATTAAGAGAGGTAGATACGCTGAATTTAATTTACTTTATGATAGAGGAACAAAATTTGGATTACAAACTGGTGGAAATGTTGAGGGAATTTTAATGTCACTTCCTCCTTTAGTAAAATGGTAATAAAAATGGATAAAGAACCTATTACTCTAAACTGTTTGAAAAAATTAAAAGAAGAATTAGTTTTTTTAAAAGAAAAAAAAAGACCAGAAATTATTTCTGCGATCTCAGAAGCAAGATCTCATGGGGATCTTAAAGAAAACGCTGAGTATCATGCTGCTAAAGAAGAACAATCTCATAACGAAGGAAGAATAGCAGAGATAAATGATATTATTGCTAGAGCAAATGTGATTGATGTTACTAAGATTAATAATGATGGTAAGGTAATTTTTGGATCTACAGTATTTTTAGAAAACTTAGATACCAATGAAAAAATAAACTACAAAATAGTTTGTAAAAATGAAGCAGATATAAAACAAAAACTAATATATTTCCAGTCTCCTATTGGACGAGGTTTAATAGGAAAAAATAAAAATGATTTAGTAGAAATTAATACTCCAGCAGGGGTTAAAAACTTTGAGATTAAAGATGTTAAATATATTTAACGACTTATTATTTTATTAATTTGTTTGCTCGATAATTCAAAATTATTATCAACCCATTCTTCTTCAATCATTTTAAGTTTGCTTCCTAAAGTTTTTCCCTCAGGAATGTTGTGCTCAGACATCAAAGTATGTGCAGTAATAGGTAAAGTTGGCATAATTTTAGATTTAAAAATTTCAAGTAAAGCTATCAACTTTTTATCAATTTTTTTTGAAACAAATAATCTATAACTTAAAACATCTATAACGGCTTGTTTACCATTATAATAGAATAATTTATTTAAATTTCTTTCTGAAAAAGATGTATTACTAATTTTAGTATTAAAAAAATCGTTTATAATCTTTAATCTTTTTTGGTTTTTTTTAGAAATGTTAAATTTATACATAAAAAATTCCAAATTATCAGAATCATCTATTATCAATAATGAAAGTAAAAATATAACATCACATTCATCCAATTTAGCTTTTGCAAAAGAATTTGGATTTTTGAAAAATTGTATTTTTTTTAATTGAGGAAAAATAATTTCAATTAATTCAGAAGAATATTTATCATTTGAAAGTTTTTCCAATACTTTAGATTTTATAAACTTTTTAAGTTCGTCAAATAATCTATCTTTTGATAAATTTGAAATTCCAGTTATATTTTTTCTTAATATTTTTAATATTTCTTGATCATGTTTATGATTTGAATAAATTAAAAAAAATCTTAAATAGCGAAGTATTCTTAAATAGTCTTCTTTAATTCTTTCTTCTGGATTACCAATAAATTTAATTAACCCATTTTCTAAATCTTTTTTACCATTAAAGGGATCAAATAAATTCCCATTAGCATCTGAATAAATTGAGTTAATAGAAAAATCTCTTCTTGAGGCATCTTTTTTCCAGTCAATTGAAAATTTAACCTTCGCATGTCTGCCGTCTGTATTAATATCTTCTCTTAAACTAGTGATTTCAAATTTATGATCTTCAATTATAACAGTAATAGTACCATGCTCTATTCCTGTTTCATAAAAATTAATATCATTTTTTTTTAATGCAGAAATTACTTCTTTAGGATTTAAATTAGTCGCTAAATCTATATCATCTACTTTTTCTCTTCTGATTATTTTTCTAAGACATCCACCAACATACCTAATTTCACTAGTATCTGAATGATTGTTAATTGCATTAAAGATTTTATTGACCGGAGTCTTTAAACTTAAATCTTTTATAGCTAGAGAAATATAGTCTAGATTATTCGTGCGTAATAAAATTTTATCTAAAAATTTATTCATAATTGGCTGGGGCGCTAGGATTCGAACCTAGGATGCAGGTACCAAAAACCCGTGCCTTACCGCTTGGCTACGCCCCAATACTACATTCGTATAACATAATAGAAGTAAATTTAAATAGTTTTTGCTATTTTACACCAGTATTTTTTAAAATGTTTTTTAACTTTTTTTTCAGCTTGTTTACATAATTTACTTGAAGAAAAATAAGCAATCATGGCTGAACCAGACCCTGTCATTCTAACTAATTTAACATTTGGCAGTTTTTCTAAAAAAACTTTTAATAATTTAAGTTTTGGATAAATTCTTAAAGCAATTATTTCTAAATCATTGCTCATTTTTTTTAATTCAAGATAACTGAATAATTTTTTATTAGGTTTTTTAAATCTAGAGCTATTAAATTTTTTTACTTTTGAATAAATCTTTTTAGTAGAGCAGCCGAAATTTGGCTTAATAACTAAAACATTTTTACTTTCTACGTTCGAAATAATATTAATAGAACCATTTGATTTTAATATTAAATTTTTACAGTACATACCTAATATAACATCAGAACCTACAAAATTTGATATTTCTCCGATTTTTTTTTGACTGATTTTAATTTTTTGTTTTTTTATCAAAAACTTAAAAAAAGTAGCTGCATTCATTGAGCCTCCACCAAGTCCAGCTTGGGTAGGAATATTCTTTTTAATTTTAATTGCATATTTTTTATCTTTAAGTAAATTTTTTTTATCAAGTATTTCCAATAATTTTGATATTGTATTTATCTTGCCAATATTTTTTGAAAATTTTCCTATAAATTTAATGATATGTTTATTTTTATTTATTTCTTTGACAAATATTTCATCATTTAAACCAAGAAAGGATACAATACTTTCTATTTTATGAATTGATAATGATTTTCCAAGAACATTTAGTGCTAAATTAATTTTAGCAAATGATTTTATTTTTGAGTAACCATTCAAGATTTTTCAGGTCCTATAATTAACTTATTATTAATCTTAATAATTAGTTCTTCTTCAATATTTTTCATTTCTAAAGCCATTGACCAAAAATATCTTGCTTGAATTTTTCTATCTAATTTCCACAATATGTCTCCATAATGATCACTTACAATTGGATCTTCTGGCATTAGTTCCACTGCTCTTTTTAAAAATTTTTCTGCCTTTATAAAATCATCCACTAAATAATAAGCCCAACCAATTGAATCGATAATATAAGGATCATTGCTTTCGTTCGCATAAGCTTTTTCTAACATTTGGATTGCTTCATCTATTTTATAATCTCTTTCAAGCCATGAATATGCTATGTAGTTTAAAACATAAGCATTATCTGGTTCTATTTTTAATGAATGCAATAAATCTTTATCTGCACTTTCATAATCTTTTAATCTTTCATAACTTGCCCCTCTTCGATATAATAAATCAGATTTTAAAGCTGAATTTTCGTCAAGAGAATTGATAATTAAAGAATAATATTTAATTGCTTCAGAATATTTTTTTGATTTTTTATAAAAATTAGCAACATCGAATATGAATTTATTGTTTGGATTTTTAAATTTTTCAAATTTTGATATAATATAATTTAAACTTTCATTTTGATTTCTTGTTTTAGAAATAATTTGAGATTCTTTTTTTATTCTATACCAGTAATAAAATTCTTGATCTTTGTTAAAACTCTGCAAAATTTCATTAGCTTTTTTATAATTTTCGTTTGAATATAAATTTTCAGCAATAAGAGATAAATTAAATATAAACTTAGGGTTCGAGTAAATTGAAAGTCTTAAGTAAAAGTTTGATTTTTCAAATTCATCTTGAGAAGAATAAATATTAGAAATTAAAAATAAAAATTCACCTATAACGTCATGATAATTTTTACATGAAAAAATTTCATTAAATTTTTTAAATTCTCCTCCATTAACCCAACTTTTTCCCTGTGATAATAACAAAGTTGAATTAATATAATCCAGGTCATTAGTTATAATTTCTGCCTCTTCTAGTTTATTATTTTCAATCAAATAGGTTAAGTAAAAATAAATATAGCGTGAATAATCGTCTTGACTATTATTAGTTAAATTAGAAAAAAAAAGAATCTGTTTTTTGATCTCCTAAATAACACCTCTGAAAAGTTTCGTTAATTAAAGTAAAATTACCTAAATTTTCTTTTGACTTTAAAATTTTCTTTTCTTTAAAAACGTAAAGATACTTTTTTAAAGAGCTTAAAATAATATAATTATACCTATTTTTTTGTAAAAATTCAGGAACTCCAGATAATATATCAATAGCTTGGTCTATATTATTTTTTTTTAGACTATCTAAAGCTAGTAATAAATATGCTTCAAAAAACTCTGAATTTTTTTTTTCTTTATTTAACTTAATATTATTAATCGCCTGAGCTACTTTATTCTCTAAAACTAGAGACATTACAAATTTTTCTAAATAAGGATCGTGTCTATCAAGTAAAATTTTAGATGAATTAAAATAATTTAAAGCATTGGAATTATCTTTATTCTCATAGGCAACTATTCCAGAAAAATATTTGGATATATTTTTGGAATTAAAGTCATTAAAGTTATTACTTTTAGATAATAAAGGGCTCTGATAGAATAACAGGAAGATAAAAATTATTTTAATTTTTTTACTAATCATATTAATATGGTTTAAAATCACTTATTTAGATTATGACATATAAAGAAAAATTAATAAATTCAATAGAAGCAGATTTTATTTTTAGTAAAAATCCAATAAATAGATTTAAAATTAACAATTCGAATATTATAAAAAATGATTTAAATAAAAATGAGCAAATCAATCAACTAAAAAAACAAATAAATTCAATTCAAAATTGTAATTTAAAAGAAAAATCAAAAAATTTTATTTTTGGCGATGGCAATATTAATAGCCCAATAATGATAGTGGGTGAAGCACCAAGTTTAGAAGAGGAAAAGAATGGTAAAACATTTCAAGGAGAAGATGGTTCACTGCTAAAAAAAATGTTATTAGCAATTAATATTAAAAAAGAAAAAATCTATTCTACTTATGCAATAAATTTTAGACCACCTGAAGATAGAAAACCTACATCTCAAGAAATAAAAAGATATTCAGTTTTTTTGAAAGAGCATATATCAATTATTGATCCTAAAGTTCTAATTTTATTTGGTAGTACTGCTATGGAATCGATTACTTCATCAAGCTCAAAAATTTCAAATGAAAGAGGTAAATGGAAAGAAATTATTCTAAAAAACAAAACATATCCTTTTATAATTACGTTTAACCCATCTTACCTAATTAGATTTCCAGAAAATAAGAAATATTCGTGGGAAGATCTTAAGAAAATAAAACTAAAAATTGAAGATTTAAAAATTCAAATTTAATGAAAATTATTGCTGGTGTAGATGAAGTTGGTAGAGGAAGTCTAATTGGCCCTGTCTATGCTGCAGCGGTAATTTTGAATAAGACCATAAATCTTAAATATTTAAAAGATTCTAAGAAGTTAACTAAAGAAAAAAGGGAATTTTTATCTAATTATATAAAAAAAAATTCAATTTGGGCTATTGGAAAAGCATCTAATAAAGAAATTGACAAAATTAATATCTTACAAGCTAGTTTACTAGCAATGAAAAGAGCAATAAATAAATTAAAGAAAAAACCCTCATATATTTTAATAGATGGTAATAAACTTCCAGATCTAAAAAATTTCAAAATGAAAGCAATTGTAAAAGGTGATCAAAAAATACCAGTAATTTCTGCTGCTTCAATTATTGCTAAAGTTTCTAGAGATAAATTTATAACTTCACTAGCTAAAAAAAACTCAGGGTATTATTGGCATTTAAATTTTGGGTATGGTACAAAACAACATTTGGGAGCTATAAAAAAACTTGGAGTTAGTAAACATCATAGAAAAACCTTTGCCCCAATAAGAAAATAAGTTTCACGTGGAAACACAATATATAGTTATCATTTAAAAAATTTATACTAATCGAATCTAAATAATTCAATCGTAGGTTGACCCAAGAATCTTTTTGGAGTCTAATTATTATTTACAAATGAACTTAAGTTTAAAAAATAAATTAATCAACGGAGATAGCTTAAAAGAATTGAAAAAAATTCCTGATGAGTCTTTTGATTTAATTTTTGCTGATCCACCTTACAATTTACAATTAAAAAGTGAATTAACCAGACCAGATAGATCTAAGGTTAGCGCTGTAAATGACAAGTGGGATCAATTTGAAAATTTAAAAGAGTATGATGATTTTACTTATGCTTGGTTAAGTGAATGCAAAAGAATATTAAAAAAGAATGGAACTATTTGGGTTATTGGTAGCTATCACAATATTTTTAGAGTTGGTACCGCAATTCAAAATTTAGGCTTTTGGATTTTAAATGATGTTATTTGGAATAAAAAAAATCCAATGCCAAATTTTAGAGGAACGCGTTTTACTAATGCCCATGAAACTTTAATTTGGGCATCAAAATCTGAAAAATCAAAATATACTTTCAACTATCAATCTTTAAAATGCTTAAATGATGATCTTCAAATGAGATCTAATTGGGATTTGCCAATTTGTAATGGAACAGAAAGGTTAAAAAAGAATGGAAAAAAAATTCATTCAACTCAAAAACCTGAGGCTTTACTTCATAGAATCTTATTAGCAACTTCAAATAAAAATGATCTAGTGTTAGACCCTTTTCTAGGTTCTGGAACAACTGCAACAGTTGCGAAAAAATTAGGTAGAAATTATTACGGTATAGAGAAGGAAAAAGCTTATTTTAAAGCTGCTGAAAAAAGATTAAGGAAAGCAAAACCTATAGAGGACGATTATTTAGATACTCTAAAGAACGGTAGATCTAAACCAAGAATACCTTTTGGCTCATTAGTTGAATTAGGAATAATTAAACCAGGTACTACTATTTTTGATAATAAGAAGAAAATAAGCGCAAAAATAATGGCTGATGGCAGTATTAAACATGCTCAAACTGAAGGATCAATTCATAAAGTAGCAGCCACAATTTTAGGTGCTGAGAGCTGTAATGGGTGGACTTATTGGCACTATAATTTGGATGGCGCTGTAGTCCCAATCGATCATTTGAGACAAAAATTAATTTCAAAAAATTAATTTCTGTACACTTTTCCCAAGTAAGACTCTAAAAATTTTTTGTTTTTAACAAGTCTTTTCAAAAAGATATTTCTAAAAAAAATTGTTACAGGATTAGATAAATGGAAAGCAAACTGATTAAATTTTGATCTGATATTAACCATTTTTGTTTTGTTAACTCTATTCTTAAAAAAATTACTTTCTGTACTATTTTCGATACTTTTAAATAAATCATAAGCACCTTCTATAGACTGCGATGCGCCCTGAGCAAATGATGGTGGAAAAGCAAAAAAAGCATCACCAATAAAATGAATATTATTATTTTGTAATTTATAGAAATTTTCACTTACAAATACTGGAAATATTTTTAATTCTTTTAGATCATCTAAAAAGCTTTTATTTCTTGAAGGAAATTTTTTTAATACTTTTTTGATAAATGAATTATCACTGAATAAAGAGTAATTTTTTTGTTCTTCTATTGAGAGTTGGTATTTCATTATGGCTATAAAATTTAAGTCTCCATTTGGACTGACTGGATAAACTACGTGATGAAAGTCTGAACCTAAAAATAGAGCGATATTTTTACTATCAATATTTTCAGGAGATTTATTCAAGATGCCTCTAATTGCTAATGTATTATTATATTTAGGTTTTGCTTCATCTTTAGACATAATACTTTTACTTTTTGAAAAAACTCCGTCAGAAATAATTAAATAATCACATTCTTTTACTTCAGCATCTTCAAAAGAAAGTTTAATTTTTTTGTCTTGTTGGTCTATTTTTGAAATGTTATAACCAGTCCTTATCAAACATTCTAAGTCTGTTTTTAAAAAATTTATTAAAGATGATCTTTTTAAAGTGGTATACTTACAATCTTCTGAATTAAATTCTGTGATATCTAACTCACATATTTTATCTAAGCTTTTATTTGAATAAAAATTGATTTTTTCTGGAGTAAATTTTTCATTATTATGTAATTTTTCAAATCCAATTTCATTTAAAAGTTTGATACTGTTAACTGATAATTGTACACCATAACCCTCATCTAAATTAATTGAGGTATTTTTTTCATAGATAGTAATTTGATAATTAGGATTTTTTTTGAGTAAATTAGCAATGAATAATCCTGAAATTCCAGCACCTATGATCGCTATTTTTTTCATTAATTTCTCTCTAAATATTTTACAATTTTTTTTGTAAATGATGGTAGTATGTAATCGTCTAACTTATTTTCATTTATCCAATAAGGTGTTTGAAATTTTCTAGTATTTTTCACATATTTAATTTTTATATTCATGTTCATATTTGACATTTTAAAGTTTAAATTTTCATCAAAATTTTTTGGTTTTGATAACTCTTCCATAGGAAAGATCGTTAAATTTTTTAAAAAATTAAACTTAGTATTTTTAATTAATAAATATCTTTGATTTTTTTTATAAACTTTTAAAAGAAAGTACTTGTTTATGTTTTTTTTATTTTTTTTTGTTAATTTAAAATCTTTTTTCATTAATGACTTACACTTATTTGAAATAGGACATCGTTGACATAAAGGATTGGTTGGTTTACAAATTAACGCTCCTAATTCCATTAAAGCCTGAGCGTAATCACTAGGTCTTGATGACATTCCTAATATAGATTTTTTTTTTATAAGATTATCTTTTTGAATATCTCTCTCTTTTTTTAAATACAAATATCGCTTTAAAACTCTTTCTATATTTCCATCCAATGGAATATAAGGTTTATCAAATGCTATTGATAAAATTGCATTTGCGGTATAGTTTCCTATACCAGGAAGTGATATCAAATCTTCAAAATTATCAGGCAACTTTCCGTTAAAGTTTTTAATAATTTTTTGTGCAGTTTTTTTTAGATTTCTAGATCTAGAATAGTATCCAAGTCCTTCCCATATTTTTAATAATTTTTTATTCTGGACTTTTGAGAGAGCTTTTAAATTTGGGATATCTTTTATAAATCGATTAAAATAAGGAATAACTGTTGCAACCTGTGTTTGTTGTAACATAAATTCACTTACTAATGTGTAATACTGTCTTTTTTGAAAAGTAACATTTTTTCGCCACGGTAATGATCTTTTATTTAAATCGTACCATTTAAGAATTTTTTTTGTTACTAATTGATCTTTCATATGCAATTTAAAAAATATACTAAGCAGAGAAATGGAAGCATTCAAGGATTAAGATCTTTTAAAGACACTTTGCCAAAAAATATTAAAAGAGTTATTAATAAAAAAGGTCATATTTATTCTGAAACTATAAATAATTGGAAATATATTGTGGGTGAAAATTTATTTGATGTTTGTTATCCAAAGTCATTTAAAAATTCAAATAGATTCGGTGTTAGCACTCTATATATAATGGTAAGAAGAGGTCATGAAGTTGACTTAGAATATTCAAAAAAAGAAATTGTTGATAAAATGAATAGTTTTTTTGGATATACTGTTGTTGAAAAACTAAAATTTAATAGTTTTGATGATGAAAATAATTTTTTTTCAAAAAAAAAAGATCAAAAAAATAATGTGACAAATAGTAGATTTAAAAAAAAAATAGATGATGTTAAAAATGAAAAAATTAAGAAATCATTACTTGAATTAACGAAAGTATTTAAACAAAAATGAAAAAAATTTTCTTGATCTTGATCCTTCTTTTAGGCTCAGTATCTTATACAAACGCTGAAATAAAAAGAATAGTTTCAGGAAACTTAAATGCCAAGATAACGATAATTGCTTATGAGTCTTTAACTTGTAGTCATTGTGCAGATTTCCATAAAGATGTTTATCCGCAATTAAAAAAAGATTATCTTGATACTGGATTAGCAAAAATAGAGTTTAGGCATTTCCCTTTAGATGTGGCAGCATTTAATGCATCAAAGATTGCCCAATGTAAACAAGATCAAAGTTTAGAAATTCTTAAAAGCTTATATTCAAATCAAAAAGAATGGATAAAAGGTAATACAATAGAATTGGTGAATGAAAATCTTAAAAAATTTATTAAAAAAGCTGGTTTTGAAATTAATTTTGAAAAGTGTATTAATGATAAAAAAATTGAGGATTTTGTTTTAAATGATCGAATCGAAGGTGCTTCAAAATTTAAAGTAAATGCTACTCCTACGATAATTATTAATAATGAAAAGTTTGAAAAATCCCTTAATTATAAAAATTTAAAAAAAACTCTAGAAAAACTGATATAAGTTAATGCATGGAGTTTAAAAAAATCCAACTTAATGGATTTAAATCTTTTGCTGATAAAACAAGTTTCTTAATTGAAGAAGGTCTTACTGGAATTGTTGGTCCTAATGGATGTGGAAAATCAAATATAGTAGAATCTTTAAAATGGGCAATGGGCGAAACATCTGCGAAGAGTATGAGAGGATCTGGAATGGAAGATGTAATATTTTCTGGAACCTCAAATAAAGCATCAAAAAATATAGCCGAAGTTTCTATAACAGTTGAAAATGATAATAATGAAGGGCCTATTAAATATAGAGAATTAGATGAAATTTGTATTAGAAGAAAAATAGAAAAAGATAAAGGTTCGAAATTTTTTATTAATGAAAAAGAGGTAAGAGCTAGAGATGCTCAAATGTTTTTTGCAGATCTATCAACAGGAGCTCATTCACCATCAATAATAAGCCAAGGTAGAATTGGAGCTCTTGTAACTGCAAAACCAACTGACAGAAGAGCAATCTTAGAGGAAGCAGCTGGAATTTCTGGTTTGCATGTTAGAAGACATGAGGCTGAACTAAGATTAGGAGCTGCAGAAAATAATTTAAAAAGAGCAGACGAATTAAGAAAACAACAGGAAAGGCAACTTTTAAATCTTCAAAAACAAGCAGAAGAGGCCACTAAATATAAATTAATTACAGAACAAATAAAAAAAATTGAGGCAGGTCTATATTACTTAAAATTATTAGAGATAGATAAAGAAATTACAATAGAAAATGAAATTAACATAGAAGCTGAAGGAGAAGTTAGTGGTTTTAATACTAAAATTTCAGAATTAGAAAACTTGATTAAATCTGAAACTGATAAAGTGGCTCCTTTAAGAGAAAAAAATATTGAAAATCTCTCAAAAATACAAAGATTAAACTTAGAACTTCAAGGTCTTGATGAAGAAAATACTAGAATTCAAGATGAGATAGAAAATATAAAAAATTCTCTTCAAACATTTGATGAAGATATAGGTAGAGAAAAAGGAATAGTTATTGATGCAAAATCAAACGAAAAAAGACTTAAGGAAGAAAAAACTGAACTTATTGATATTGACTCAAAGTATTATGAAACTGAAAAACAATCTAATAAAGATTTAGACATTGCTAAAAATAAGCTAAAATTGGAGATAGATAAAGTAAAAGAATTAATTAATTTAAAAAAAAATGAGGAAGCAATTTCTGTTCTTGATAACTGTAAAATAATTATCGAAGAATATGCTGACAGCTATAGTAAAAACGAAAATATTAAGAAAGACTCTGTAAAAAGAAATGAAAGAATAGGCATTATAGATAAAGAAATTCAAAGCTGGAAAAATTTATTATCAAATTCCGAAAAAATGGTAACAGAATTATCAGAAAGAAAAAATAAATTAAATTTACAATTAGAAAAATTAGATAACCAACCAGAGATACAGGCTGAAAAAAAGGGACAAATTTCTGAAGGTCTAAGAATATCAGAAAAGGAAAAAACTGAAAATGAGTTTATTATTAATTCTACAGATGAAAAAATAGAAAATCTTAGATCTCAACTAAATGAAATTCAAGAACAGTCTATTCAAATAAGAGAAAGAAAAGCAAGTTCTAGTGCAACTGTTGAAGGTTTAAATAAAAGAAAAATAGATCTACTTGATAGAATTAATTCTGAACTAAACTTAACAGAGAATAATATTTTAGAAAATTCAAATTTAAATGGTGTTGAAGAACTGCCAATCGCGGTTGATCAAGAAGATTTGTTAGATAAAAAAAAACAAGAAAGAGAAAAATTAGGTTCAGTAAATTTAAAAGCTGATGAAGAGACAAATAAATATGAAATAGAAATAAAAAAAATGGAGGATGATAGAACTGATCTTGTAACAGCTATAGTTAAATTGAAAGATAGTATTAGCGAACTAAATCAAAAAGGAAGAGAAAGACTAATTGAAGCTTTTGAAAAAGTTAATAGAAAGTTCAATGAAGTTTACACAAAACTGTTTAATGGAGGTAATGCAAAACTTGAATTAGTTGACTCTGATGACCCTCTGGAAGCTGGATTAGAAATGCTGGTAAGCCCTCCAGGTAAAAGACTTCAGTCTATAACCTTATTGTCTGGAGGTGAACAAGCGTTGACCGCTTTATCTTTAATCTTTGCTGTATTTTTAACAAATCCATCTCCAATTTGTGTTTTAGACGAGGTAGATGCTCCTCTAGATGATGCTAATGTAACAAGATTTTGTAATTTACTTGAAGAGTTAACTAAAATAACAAATACAAAATTTATAATTGTAACCCACCATGCTTTAACAATGTCAAAAATGAACAGATTATATGGTGTAACAATGCCAGAAAAAGGAATAAGCCAATTAGTTGCAGTAGATTTACAAAAAGCTGAAAGTATGGTTGCATAACCAAATATTATGTCTAAAGATCAGTTTAAAACTCGCTTACAGATTGCAAAAAATAAGATTTCAAAAAAAAATTTTTATAAGAAAACTCAAAATTCCACGTCAATTGGTGCTGCTTTTAAACTAAGTACTGAGCTTGTTTCTGCAGTTGCTGTTGGGACAATTATTGGGTTTATTTTAGACAATACCTTTGATACTAAACCCTGGTTAATAATAATATTTTTTTTTGTTGGTGTTGTTGCGGGCATAATAAATGTAATAAGATCAGCAAAAAAAATGCAAAAATAGATTAATTTATGGCAGCAAATCCAATGTCTCAATTCGAGGTTTATCGTATTGGTCCAGAAATAAAAGTTGGTGCATTTGATATTTCATTTACAAATGCAAGTTTGTTTATGGTGATTAGTTCTTTAGCAATCTTAATTATTTTTAATTTAGGGTCTAAAAAAAATTCATTACTACCAAATAAATTACAATTATTAACTGAGCTAAGTTATAACTTTGTTTCAAAAATGATTGGAGATACAGCTGGATCAAAAGCAAGACCTTATTTTGCTTTTATTTTCTCTTTGTTTATGTTTGTACTTTTCTGCAATATGTTTGGTATGATTCCTTATACTTTTACAGTTACAAGCCATATTATTGTAACATTTATGTTAGCAACATTTATTTTTATTGGAGTAACAATAATTGGATTTATTAAACATGGATTTGGATATCTAAAACTATTTGTGCCAAGTGGTGTACCTATTGTTTTACTTCCATTAATTGTAGTTATTGAGATAATTTCTTACTTAAGTAGACCTATCAGTTTATCTGTAAGATTATTTGCTAATATGATGGCTGGTCATACTATGATGAAAGTTTTCGGAGGCTTTGTAATAAGTCTTGGAATAGTTGGTGGATGGCTTCCACTGAGTTTTTCGGTTGCTTTAACAGGTTTGGAGATCTTAGTTGCTTTTCTTCAAGCATATGTATTTGCAATCTTAACCTGCATCTATTTAAATGATGCATTAAATTTACACCATTAATTAACAAGGAGGATATAATGGAATTAGAAGCAGCAAAAATGATCGGAGCTGGACTAGCAGCTATTGCTCTAGCAGGTGCCGGTGTTGGTATAGGAATAATTTTTGGAAATTATCTTTCAGGTGCGATGAGAAATCCATCTGCAGCGCAAAAACAATTTCCAAATTTACTTTTAGGATTTGCCCTAGCAGAAGCAACTGGTCTATTTGGACTAGTCGTAGCATTAATTATTCTTTTTGCATTTTAGCACAAGATGATTAAAAAAATATTTTTTCAGTTAGTATTTTTTAACTTTTTATTTGTTGGAAAAGTTTTTTCTGCTGAAAGCGGTGGTATGCCTCAATTAAACCCTGAGTTTTGGTTTTCTCAAATATTTTGGTTATCAATAACTTTTGGAATTTTGTATATAGTTTTATCAAAACTAATACTCCCTAAAATAAGCTCTAACCTTGAACAAAGAAAATCACAAATTTCAGATAATATTGAGGCTGCAGACAAACAGAGAGAAGCAAGTGAAACTAAACTTAAAGAATATGATGAGATTATATTAAAAAGTAAAAATGAAGCCAAAAATATTTATAATCAAGCTAGGGAAAAAGCTATCAAAGATATTAATGTAAAAAAAGAAATTTTAGATAAACAAATCGAAGAAGAAATTAAAAAAGCTGAAGATGAAATTAGCGAACTCAAACAAGGCGCGCCAGAAAAAATTACTAAAATTGCTATAGAAACATCATCAGAATTAATACAAAAATTAATAGGAAACGAAATAAATAATAGTAGTATTTCGGCAATTGTTGATGATTTATCAAAAAAAAATCGGAGTAAATATTATGGTAATTGATGCAACATTTTGGGTAGCAGTTTCATTTATCCTTTTTTTTGGTGGGTTAACTTACTTAAAAGTACCCCAAAAAATAAATGAAATTCTCAACAAACTTATAGCGGATATAAAAAATGAAATTGATGAAAGCGAAAAATTAAGAACTGAGGCAAAAACTTTATTAGATAATGCTCAAAAAAAACTCGATACAGCTGATGATGTTAAAAATGATATTTTAGACCAAGCTAAAAAGGATGGTGATAAATTAATTATAGAACTTAATGATAAATTTCATAAATCTTCAGAATTAAAAAAAAATTTAGCAGAAAATAAAATTAATCAAATGAAAGAAAAAACAATCAAGGAAATTAAGGATGCATCAATTAAAATTGCTATAGACTCAGTTAAGAAAATTATTACTACATCAGTTGACAAATCAAAGCTTGATGGGGTATTTCAAAAAAATTTGGATGAAACCAAAGAAGAGTTAAAAAAAATTAACTCATAATACACTTACATTTTTTTTAAAAAACTATAAATTATAACAATGAATTCTGTTGTAATAGGTTCTGGATTTGGTGGTATAGCTGCTGCCCTTCGTCTAAAAGCTAAAGGTCATGATGTGACTTTAATTGAAAAACACCAAGATCTTGGGGGTAGAGCAAGAGTGTTTAGGAGAAATGGATTTATCTATGATGGTGGTCCTACAGTCATTACAGCTCCCTATTTAATTAACGAGTTATTTGAGTTATTTAAAAAAAATCCAAAAGATTATATTAAGCTTTCTCCACTCAAAATTTGGTATCAATTTGTTTTCGAAGACAATTCAAAGTTTAATTATTCAGGTGATGAAGTTGAAATGAAAAAACAGATAGAAAAAATTAATAAAGAAGATGTCTTAGGTTATGAAAAATTAGTTAACTTTAC
The DNA here is from genome assembly GCA_014653775.1 of Pelagibacterales bacterium SAG-MED30. Taxonomy (GTDB): domain Bacteria; phylum Pseudomonadota; class Alphaproteobacteria; order Pelagibacterales; family Pelagibacteraceae; genus Pelagibacter. The sequence goes on along the minus strand of JACWEA010000003.1, from coordinate 47,279 downwards.
CAAAAAGATTTTTGACAAAGGGTTTACAGAACTCGCTGATGTCCCATTTGATAAGCCTTTAGTGATGATGCAACAACTACCAGCCTTATTAAAGCTCAAAAGTTATAAGTCGGTATATTCATTGGTTTCATCTTACATAAAAAATGAAAAATTAAGAAGAATATTAAGTATGCACCCTCTCCTAGTTGGAGGTAATCCTTTTACAACAACTTCTATTTATGGGCTAATTTTATATCTAGAAAAAAAATGGGGTATTCATTACTCGATGGGTGGAACGGGTAACATTATAAAAGGTTTTGAAAAACTAATGAATGAAGTTGATATAGAAATAATAAAGGGTCATGAAGTAACTAAAATTATTTCTAATGATAATAAAATAACTGGCGTTCAATTAGACAACCAAACTAGCATTGAAACTAATAATGTTATTTGTAACGCAGACCCACCTGCTGTTTATGAAAAAATGTTAAATGGAAATAAAAATAACTCAATTATGTTTAAATGGAAAAAAAATAGAATGGAATATTCAATGGGATTATTTGTTTATTATTTTGGTACAAAAAAAAAGTATGAAAATGTAGAACACCATACTATTAAGTTTGGAAATAAATACAAAGAACATCTTGATGACATATTCAATAATAAAAAATTAAATAATGATATTAGTTACTATCTTCATAGACCATCTGCCACTGACAAATCTATGGCACCAGAAGGGCAAGATTGCTTTTATGTTCTAGTTCCAGTGCCTAATAATCAATCGAAAATTGATTGGTCTATTCAAGGAGAAAAGATGAAAGATTTGGTAATTGATAAAATGGAAAAAGATTTAATGCCAAATCTAAGAGAAAATATTATTGAAGATTTTTATTTAACACCTGATTACTTTGAAAAAGATTTAAATACAAAATATGGTTCTGGTTTTTCAATCCAACCGAAATTTTCTCAATCAGCTTATTTTAGATTTCATAACAAGTCAGAGATATATGATGGACTTTATTTTGTAGGAGCAGGTACTCATCCAGGAGCTGGTGTACCTGGGGTACTTTCTTCAGCAAAAGTATTAGATAAAATTTTATAATGTCTAATAAAAGTTACTTATCTGTTTACGCTAAATCATTCAGTTGGGCTGGTTTTTTTTTGCCCAAAGAAACTTTTAAAAAATGTTCTGCTTTGTATGATTTTTGTAGAGTTGCAGACAACATTGCAGATGATAATGAAAAAATAGAAAATAAAGAAAAAAAATTTAATCATTTTGAAAATGATTTTAATCAAAAGAACTTTGATGATCCTATTATCAAAAATATGTGGGATCTTATTGAAGAATTCAATATATCCTTGAAAATTGTTCAAGATTTACTAACGGGAATAAAATCAGACATTAAAGATAAGGTTAAATTAAATACAAAGAAAGATCTGTTGGTTTACTCATATAGAGTAGCTGGAACTGTTGGATTAATGATGGCAAAAATTTTAAAAGTAAATAAAAAAAGTTCACTCAAGTCAGCAATCGATCTAGGAATTGCGATGCAGCTTACTAATATATCGAGAGATGTAATTGAAGATTCTGAAAATAATCGTTTTTACATAAATGAAAATTTTGAAGAAATTTTATCAACTATCAATCTTGCTGATACTTTTTATGAAAATTCATTTTATTCAATTAAGGATATACCTATAAGTTTCCGTTTTTCTATTCTGGTAGCTAGAAGAGTTTATAGAAAAATAGGAGATAAGATAAAAAACAAAAAAAATTTAGAAAATTATCAAAATTCAGGGAAGATATATTTATCGAATAGTGAAAAGGTCCTGGAGACTTTTCTCTCAATTTTTGACTTAATTAGACTATCATTTAGTCATAGATTAGATGATGAAATACAACATGATCATAATTTGATAAATGAGGAAATAAAATTAGATGAGAGAATTTGATTATATTATTGTTGGTGGTGGTTGTGCAGGATTATCACTTGCATATGAACTTGAGATTAATGAAAAATTAAAAAATAAAACTTTAGCTATTATTGAGCCAAGAGCAGAATATAAAAAAGACAAAACTTGGTCTTTTTGGAAGGTAGCAGCACATAATTTTGATGATTGTGTTAAAAAAAATTGGGAAAATTTTTCTGTTAATATACCAAAAAAAACTAATCATTTAGAATGTAAAATTTATCCATACCAAAGTATTGATAGTGGGTTGTTCTATGAAAAAATTAACAATAAATTAAAAGAAAATAATAATATTTCTTTCTTTAAAGATATAAGCGAAATTAATTCAAAAAATTCTTTTGTTTTTAATAGTGTTCCATCGATTAAAAAAGATTATCGTAACCTTTGGCAGCATTTTTGTGGTGTGGAAATTGAAACTCAAAACAATTTTTTTGATGATGAAATTTTTAATCTTATGGATTTCGACTGTGATCAAAGAGAAAGTGTTCATTTCTTTTACACTCTACCTTACACAAAAACTAGAGCTTTAATTGAAACTACTTGGTTATCAAAAATGAATGATGATTCTCAAAAAGATTATGACACACAAATTAAAGATTATATTGAAAATCACTTAAATTTAAAAAATTACAAAATAATTTATAAAGAAGAAGGTGCAATACCTTTATTCTACCCAACATATGAAAAAGAAAAAAATAAAATAAATATTGGAACTGCGGGTGGTATGACAAGGTTAAGTACTGGTTATACTTTTCTAAATATTCAAGAACATAGTAAATATATATGTCAAAATATTGAAAATATTTCAAATGCTAAAAAATTTGAGATAAGTAAAAAATATCAATTCTTAGATGATATTTTTTTAAGGGTTTTAGATAAAAACCCTGAGCTGATGCCTAATATATTTTTTAAAATGTTTAAGAGTTCACCAAAGACTGTTATAAAATTTTTATCTAATAAAAGTAATTTTTTAGAGGATTTGTTTATAGTTTTAAAAATGCCAAAATTAACTTTTATTAAAGCGTTATTTTATTAGTTTTATAAATAAATGAATAATCAAATTAAAAGAATAAATTTCAATCACTCTTTTATTTTTTTTTTATTTTGTAACTTTTTTTCTTTAATAATTTTTAAAATTAATAATTTTACAATCTCCCCACTAATTTGCTTATTCTTAATTTTAAGTATTGGTATATCTCACGGTTCGCTAGATAACATTAAAGGGAAAAAACTTTTTAAAATTCTTGAAATAAATAATTTTTTTATTTTTTATTTGTCATATATTTTAATAGCGGTAACTGTTATAATTTTATGGATAATCCTACCTTCAGTTTCTTTAATAATATTTTTAATAGTGGCCTCTTATCATTTTGGGAAAGAAGATACTCAATTTTTGATGGTTAAAAATTCATTTTATAATCAATTATTATTTTTCTTTAAAGGTTCATTGGTAATTTTAGCACCTATGTATTTTCATTTTGGTGAAACAGTATCTATATTTAAATTGTTGCTTATAAATAATGAATCTTTTTATGAAGTTTTAAATTTTATAGAAACAAATAAAATTTTACTAATTGGTATTATTTTAAGTACTTTTTCTAGTATTTCATTATTTACTATAAAATTTGAATTAAAAAAATTTACAATTTTTTTAGATTATTTTTCTATTCTAATTATAAATTATTATTTTTCCCCATTATTAGCATTTACAATTTATTTTTGTTTTTTACATTCTGTCAGACATAGTATTACATTAATTTGTGAACTAGATAAAAATGATCTTAAAAATGGATTAAAGCTCTTTATTAAAAAAGCTTTACCACTTACAATTCTTGCTGCTACTTTTTGTTTAATAGGCCTTTATTTTTTAAATAATGCGTATGATTTTAATAGTTCAATTGTTAAAATCATATTTATAGGTTTGGCGTCTTTAACCTTTCCACATATATTGCTCGAATATTTAATTGAAAAAAATGAAAAATAAAGAATTAAAAATATTACTATCTTCGCCAAGAGGATTTTGTGCTGGTGTTGAAAGAGCTATAGAAATAGTAGAAAAATCTATTAAAAAATATGGTGCTCCAGTTTATGTTCGTCATGAGATAGTTCATAACAAATATGTGGTTGATGATTTAAAAAGTAAGGGGGCTATTTTTGTAGAAGAGCTTGAAGAAATCAACGATAAATCAAGACCTGTTATTTTTTCAGCTCATGGTGTCCCAAAAAAAATACCAGAAGATGCAAAAGGTTATAATATGACTTATATTGATGCCACGTGTCCGTTGGTATCAAAAGTACATAGAGAAGCTGAAAATCTGTATAAAGCAGGCTATCATTTAATATTAATTGGACATCAAAACCACCCAGAAGTTATTGGCACTATGGGTCAACTACCTAAAGGATCTATTGATCTTATTCAAAATGAAGATGATGCAAAAAAATATAATTCTAAAAATAAAAAAATTGCATATGTCACACAAACAACTTTATCAGTAGATGATACAAAAGATATAATCCAAATTTTAAAAAATAGATTTCCTCAAGTACGTGAACCTTTAAAAGAAGATATTTGTTACGCAACAACAAATAGACAAATGGCAGTTAAAAATATTGCAAAAAAATGTGATTTATTTTTTGTAATAGGTAGTAGAAATTCATCAAATTCTGTCAGATTAGTTGAGGTTGCAAAAAAATCTGGATGTTCGAATGCTATATTAATCCATTCTCAAAGTGAAATTCCATATGACTTAATAGAAAAATCAAATACAATTGGTATTTCCTCTGGAGCTTCAGCACCAGAAATATTAGTTAATGATTTTATAAATAAATTAAAAAAAAGATTTGAGATCAACATAGATGAAGTAGAAATAATCAAAGAAGACGTATTTTTTAAAATTCCTAAAAAGTTAAATTAAATGGCCGTTTATACAAAAATTAATAAAAAAGATATTTTATATATTAATCAAAAATTTAATAATGAAAACTTCACGAGTTTTCAAGGTATCAAACAAGGTATAGAAAATACAAACTATTTGTTAAAATCAAATAATAAGAAATTTATATTAACAATTTTTGAAAAAAGAGTTTCAAAAAAAGATATACCCTTTTTTATGGAACTAATGGCTCAATTAAACAAATCAAAAATTGATTGTCCTAGACCTTTACGAAATCAAAATGGGAATTATCTTATTAAATTAAAAAATAAATCTGCATGTATAGTGTCTTTCTTGGAAGGAAAAGATAAAAAAAAACTTAGCTTAAAAAATTGTTATGAAATAGGACAGATGATAGCCCAAATGCATTTATTTACAAGAAGAATGAGACTTTATAGAAAAAACTCTATGAACATTAAAAATTTAGATCCATTAGTAAAAAGTATAAAGTTTAAATCAAAAAAATTTAATAATTTAGAAAAATTTTTAAAAAATAATTTTAAAGATATAACAAGAAAATGGCCTAAAAAATTACCTAACGGCATAATCCATGGAGATTTATTTATTGATAATATATTTTTCAAAAAAAATAAGTTATCTGGATTTATTGATTTTTATTTTGCTGCTAATGATTATCTTATGTATGAAATAGCAATTTGCATTAATGCTTTATGTTTTGATAAAAAAAATTCTAAATTTATAATTAATAAACTAAAAGTAAAAAATTTATTAAAAGGATATCAAAAAATTAAAAAAATTAATCTTGAAGAAAAAAAATCCTTAAATATTTTATGTCGTGGTGCTGCAATGAGATATTTTCTTACTAGACTTTATGATTATTCTAATACTCCTAAAACTGCATTGATAAAAATAAAAGATCCCAGAGAATATTATCAAAAACTTATAATTCATAATAATTTAAAGACATATAAAGATTATTTAATTTAATGATTGAGATATATACTGATGGCTCTTGTTTACAAAATCCTGGAAATGGTGGTTGGGCTGCAATTATAAATTATAAAGGTAATATCAAAAAAATAAGTGGTAGCGAAAAAAATACTACAAATAATAGAATGGAATTATTAGCTCCAATAAATGCTTTAAAACAAATAGAACATAATAAAGAAATTCAGATTTATACTGATTCACAATACGTAAAACTTGGAATAACCGAATGGATAAATACTTGGGTAAAAAATAATTGGCAAACCTCTAAAAAAGAGGATGTTAAAAATAAAGATTTATGGATTGAACTTTATGATCTTAATAATTCATTTAATATTAAATGGAATTGGATTAAAGCTCATTCAGGAAATGCCTTAAATGAAGAGGTAGATTTACTAGCAAAAAAAGCTGCTTTGCTAGATTAGTTTCAAAAAGTTTTCTGCTGCTGAAATTTCACAGGAACCTGTTTCTTTTTCTAATTGTATTTTAATAATACTCAAATCTTTAATCAACATTGTATATCTATTAGATCTCATACCAAGTCCTCTAGCACTTTTATCTACTTCAGCTCCAATAGCTTTAGTAAAATTTAAAAAAGGATCACTCATCATAATAATTTTATTAGTAACGTTATTTTCTTTTCCCCAAGCATTCATAACAAATGGATCATTTACAGAAATACAAATAATCTGATCTATGCCCTTATCTTTATATCGATCATACATTTTAACATATCCTGGTAAATGTTTTGCTGAACAAACTGAAGTGTATGCACCTGGTAAACCAAAAAGTATAGTTTTTTTATTCCTTAAAAATTCTTCAATATTTTTTTTAATTGGCTCACCATTTTCTAAAATAAAAACTTCTGAATTTGGAATCTTATCATTTTCTTTTATTTTCATTTTATTCTTTTCTTTATAAACTGTTTAACTTCCTCTGTATTGTTTTTTAAAACTTCAAAGTTTTCATCTTTATCTAATAAATATTCTAATTCCTGAGGTAACTTTTCACTCTTATTTATTGCAAGATTTATAGCATCTGGGAATTTACTTGGATGAGCAGTTGATAAAACCACACAATCTTTAATAGATAATTTTTTTGCAGCTCCTACTCCAACTGCAGTATGTGGGTCCAATATTTTATCATTTTCTTCGTAATTTTTTTTAATAATACTTAGAGTTTCTTCTTTATTACAACTTTCAGACAAAAAATCTTTTTGGATTATTTCTAAACTTGATTTATCAATCTGATAAGAATTTTCTTTAATTTTTTTCATTATATCTGCTGTAATTTCAGAATTAGAGTTATTAATATAATAAATTAATCTTTCAAAGTTACTTGCTAATTGAATATCCATACTGGGTGAAATTGTTTCTTTTACCTTTTTTGAAATATAGTCTCCTTTTGAGATAGCTCTATACAAAATGTCATTTTCATTTGTTGCAACTATAAATTTATCAATTGGTAGTCCCATTTTTTTTGAAATATAACCAGCAAAAACATCACCAAAGTTTCCTGTTGGAACTGAGAAAGAAACACTCTCCTTATTTAACTTAAAATATGTGTAAAAATAATATACTGATTGAGCAATAATTCTTGCCCAATTTATTGAATTCACTCCAGACATATTTATAGATTTAGAAAATTTTAAATCAGAAAACATTTGTTTTACAATATTTTGACAATCGTCAAAATTTCCATCTATTGCAATATTAAAAACGTTCTTTTCTTCAACTGTAGTCATTAATTTTCTTTGAACTGAAGAAATTCTTTTATTTGGATGTAAAACAAAAATATTTAAATTAGATTTTCCTTTAATAGCGTCTATAGCCGCCGCACCTGTATCTCCAGATGTTGCTACAACTATATTAATTTTTTTATTATTTTTACTTAGATAATATTCATATAAATTTCCTATTAATTGCATTGCAACATCTTTAAAAGCCAATGTTGGACCATGAAATAATTCTAATAATTTTATCTCTCCAACATTTGAGATTTTAACAACTTCTTTCTCTCTAAATGTTGAATATGATTTATTAATTAAAGATGAAAGTTCTTCTTTTGAAATAAAATCTTCTGAAAATAAACTAATTATCTCTGTAGATAATGCATTATAGTTTAAATTTTTAAGCTTTATTAACTCCTCAGCACTAAATTTTTTTAATGTTTTTGGAACATAAAGACCACCATCGTCAGCTAATCCTTTTATGAAAACTTGCTCAAAGTTATACTCTTTAGTGTTATCTCTTGTACTAATATATTTCATCTATGAGTTTATTTTTACTCTAATGTAATTTTGTTTAGTCGCAATATCTAAATTAAATTATCCACTAAAAATAATACAAAGATCAAAAATAAATAGAAAATTGAATAAGCAAATACTTTTTTTGCCTTTTTTAATTCAAATTTATTTTTTCTATATTTGTATAAATCATAACAAATATAGTTGTAGTATAGAGTAAGAGATAAAGAGATAAATAAGTATAATTTTCCACTAAAACCTATAGCATAAGGGATCAAAATTACAGGAATCATGAATAAAGAATAAACAAAGATTTTTTTCTTTGTCTCTTCTACCCCATTCGTATTAGGTAACATTGGAATTTTTGCTTTTGCATAGTCTTTAGCTTTATAAAGACTCAATGCCCAAAAATGAGATGGTGTCCAATAAAATATAATTAAAAAAAATGTAATTGGTTCAAAGGTTAAGGAGTTTGTTGCAATTGTCCATCCTATAACGGGAGGTAATGCACCCGCAGCCCCACCAATAACAATATTTTGAGGGGTCTTTCTTTTTAACCAGATAGTGTAAACAAAAACATAAAATGCAATTGTTATAAACAATAGTGTAGCTGATAAAATATTAGAAAAGTAATAAAGTCCAAAAATTGAAACAATAGATAAAATTATTCCATATATTAAAGCATAATCTTTATTAATTTTTCCTGTTGGAATAGGTCTAAGACATGTTCTTGTCATTAAACTATCTAAATCAGCCTCATACCACATATTTAAAGTTCCTGCAGCTCCGGCACCCATAGCTACAAAAAAAATACTAATTAAAGAGTTAAACAGAGAAATTTGGTTTGGAGAAGTCAATAAGCCTACTGTACAAGTAAATATAACTAGAGACATAACTCTTGGTTTCATCAACAAGTAAAGAGACTTAATAAAGATTCCTAAATCTAATAGTAATATTGAAACAGCTCTTTTTCTAACTATATTGGACAAAACTAACTAGCGTTTATTACAACAAATATTATAAACAATATCATTCCAATAATGAGAATATGATTGCCTAAATCGAAAAATCCTATTTGTTGATTTTTTTTATCGATAAATTTCCTACTAAGAGGTAAATTATCATATGGGTTTATTTTTATTTTTGAATCTTCACTATTTTTATCATTTTCAACTTTTATTGAAAAACCAAACCAAGTTAAATAAATGAAAAATAAAAAAAATATTAAAAATCCACCTAAAATAGTATATCCAGTCATAAATTATTGTCCTCCAACAACAAAATAAAATAGTCTTGTAAAGACAGTATATTCAAATTCTGCAACCATCAGAAAAATAAAACACGCTATTGCTGTCATTGGCCACAAAAGAACGTTTACAAGTGCATATCGCTCCCAATACAAATGCATAAAAAAAGCCATAATTAATCCAGCTTTTGCAAACATAAATACTAAAATTAAAGACCATCTAAGCATGCCTTGAAACTGATACCAGTCCACCATGTATGAAAAGAAACTTAAAACAAATAATAAACCCCATATCCAAAGATATATCCCTATCTTATGAGTAGTTGATTGTTCTTTTTCTTTTATTTCGCTCATAATTTAACTTACCATAAATAAAAAAATGCAAAAATAAATACCCATACTAAATCTACAAAGTGCCAGTATAATCCTAGAATTTCTATTTCAACATAATCACCTTTCATTGATGTAAACCATCCTCTTTTACTATCATCATAATGACCTGCAAAAGTTTTATAAGCATAGATAAATAAAAAAATAACACCTATTGAAACGTGAGTGCCATGAAATCCTGTTATCATAAAGAAAAATGAGCCAAATTGTGGGGCTCCAAATGGATTTTCCCAAGGTCTTACTCCTTCACTAATTAATTTTGACCATTCAAAAGCTTGCATTCCAACAAAAATTAATCCTCCTACTGCTGTAGCTAATATTAACCAACCACACATCTTTCTGTTTTTTTCATAACCATATTTCACTGCAAGAGCCATAGTTCCACTACTTGTAATTAGAACAAATGTCATAATTGCAATAAGTAATAAAGGAACCTCAACACCAAAAACATGTAGCCCAAAAACCTGACTTGCATTTGGCCAATCAACTAAAGTTGATCCTCTTCCCTTCATGTATGAAATCAAAAAACAACTAAATATAAATGTATCACTTAATAGAAAGATCCACATCATCGCTTTACCCCAATGAACTCCTTTGAACATTGTTTGATCAGATCCTGTATCTTCGGACATCCCCTTAAATCCAGGTTTAAGTTCTAATCCATCTATTTTTGGGTCTGACATTTTTTTAGCTTATGTTTTTTCTACCTCAGTTCCTACAACATCACTTGGTGGTGTAGTTTGAGTAATAAAGTCTTCTTTAGCACCTGGAACATTAAAGTCATAAGGCCATCTATGTACTACTGGAAGTTTGTCTCCCCAATTTCCATGTTCTGGAGGCACTGAAGGGGTTAGCCATTCTAGTGAATTTGCTTTCCAAGGATTAGATCCTGCTGATTTTCCTGTCTTTAAAGTTTTTATAATATTGAAAATTAAAATAAATTGTGCAGCTCCAACTATAAAAGCTGCCATACTTATAAATTCATTCATTCCTACAGCTGAAGTCATATACGGACTATCATACATTTCAAAATATCTTCTAGGCACTCCAATAAATCCTAAATAATGCATTGGGAAATATATCGAATAAGCGCCTAAAAAAGTCAACCAGAAGTGCCATTTACCTAATGTTTCATTTAAAAATCTTCCTGCAACTAGAGGGAACCAATGATAAACAGCTCCCATTATCACCATTAGAGGTGCAATACCCATCACCATATGGAAGTGAGCAACTACAAAATAAGTGTCCGATAATGGAACATCAATACTAACATTTCCTAAGAAAATTCCAGTGATACCTCCATTTACAAAAGTGACTATAAAACCAAGACACCATAACATTACAACATTAAGCCTTATATTTCCTCTCCAAAGAGTTATAATCCAGTTATAAACTTTCATTGCAGTGGGAATTGCTATTATAAGTGTTGTAGTGGCAAAGAAAAAACCAAACCAAGGATTCATTCCACTAACATACATATGGTGCGCCCATACAAAAAAACTTAAACCTCCGATACCAACAATAGCCCAAACCATCATTCTATACCCAAATATATTTTTTCTAGAATGAACTGATATTAAGTCTGAGACTATTCCAAATGCTGGCAACGCAACTATATAAACTTCAGGGTGTCCAAAAAACCAGAATAAATGTTGAAAAAGAATAGGACTTCCTCCTGAGTATTCTAAAATTTCACCTGCTTGTATTATAGTTGGCATGAAAAAGCTTGTTCCAAGCACATTGTCTAAAGTCATCATTAATGCACCTACTAATAATGCAGGAAAAGCTAACATAGCTAAAACTGTTGCTGTAAAAATACCCCAAACAGTAAGTGGCATTCTCATTAACGTCATTCCTCTAGTACGTGCTTGTAAAACTGTAATTAAATAATTAAGTCCACCCATTGTAAAACCAGCAACAAATAATATTAAAGATATACACATCAATAATATTCCCCATCCACTTCCTGGTGTTCCTTCTAAAATCGTTTGAGGTGGATAAAGTGTCCACCCTGCTCCTGTAGGTCCTCCTGGAACAAAAAAGCTTGCTAATAAAACACCAACAGCTACAAAAAAAGACCAAAAACTTACCATGTTGAGATAAGGAAAAACCATATCTCTTGCTCCAACCATCAAAGGAATTAAATAATTACCAAATCCCCCTAGGAAAAGTGCTGTTAAAAAATAAACAACCATAATCATTCCATGCATAGTAACAAACTGATAGTAATGCTCTGCTGTCATAAAACCAGCTGCTCCTGGAAAACCTAATTGTAAACGCATTAACCATGATAAAATTAGTCCAACAACTCCTGTAAAAGTAGCTAAAAGAAAATACTGGACTCCAATAACTTTTGCATCCTGACAAAAAACCCATTTAGTAATAAAACTATGTCCATGATATAAATCTTGATCTGTTACTTCTGCGGGTCTTACATAATCTATGTCGGAAGCAGTTCTTGATCCTCCGCCACTACCTGAAGAAATAGTTTCTGAAGATTGAGCTTGGTATCCTGTTTTATTTTCGTATTCGTCTGACATAAATTATTCTTCTTTATATATTTCTTTATTTAAAAGAAAATTATTATTTTTAACTATCTTTTTATTTCCAAATTCAATTTTTTGTTGTTTTGCAATCAATTCTTTAAAAGTTTCTTGTTCTGAAAGCCATTTTTTATAATCTATAGAGCTTTGAACCTCAACTCCACCTCTCATAGCATAATGTCCTATACCACAATATTCTGCACACAAAACCTCATACTCACCAATTTTATTTGGTTCAAACCAATAATACGTCACAATTCCTGGAACAGCATCCATTTTTGCTCTAAATTGTGGAACATACCAATTATGAAGTACATCAACTGACCTTAATAATATTTTAACTGGTTGATTAGTTTCTAAATTTATTAAGTCACTCTGTATCAACACATCATCTTGTCCATAAGGATCATCTAAATTAATTCCAAAAGGATTATCATCATTTATATTGATTACTTGAGTGGTTCCAAGCTTTCCATCTTCACCAGGTAATCTATACTGCCATCCCCACTGCCATGCCATTACATCAATCTCAAGTGCGTTTTTTGGAACTGATACATATTGATTCCATATAATAAGCCCAGGAGCTAAAAGAGCAGCTACACCTATTGTAGTTGCCCACGTTAAAATTTTTTCTAATTTTTTATCCTCAGGTTTATATTCTACTTTTCGATCTTTTTTGTATGAAAACTTAAGAACACAGTAAATCATGAAAAGACATACAGCTATAAAAACACCACCACCTATCCAAAAGGTAAGAGTAATTGTATCGTCCATTCCACCCCAGTTTGAGGCGATGTCAGTCCAATACCACGGTGTAAATATATGAAAAAGTACTGATCCTAAGATTACTAAGAAAAATATTATACCTGGGTGCATCGCTTTTATATAGTTTATTAATAGTATAAATACCTATGACAAAATGTCATAAACTTAAAGTAAATAAACTGATGTAATTAAGGATTTATGCTGAGCAAGATAGGGATTTTAATAACAATACTCGTTTTAATACTCATTTTTTTTCTAGTCATATCCTTTGGAGCAGGCGCATTTTCAAAGAAAGAAATTAAACCTGAAACAAAAAGATATTTAAAATCTGTAAATATTCTTTTGGGAATTATTGCGGTAGTAGGAATTATTTTAGTTTTATTCTTATAATTAAGAAATTAAAGATTTACACCAAGCAATAAATGAATCATTAAAAATATAAATCATTAAAAAAAACATTAGCCAAACTATTAATAGGTAAGTCCAATATATAGATAAAGCTGATATGTTTTTTTTCTGCTCTAAAATTTTATTTTGTTCAAGTTTTAAAACTCTTGATGAAACAATTCCCCAAAAAAATAGTCCTCCAAATAAATGTAAACCATGAAGTGCTGTAAAAACATAAAAATTCGCAAAATAAGAATTAGTCGAAACATAATTTCCACTTTTCAATAATTGAAACCAAAAAAATGTCTGACCAAACAAAAAGAGGTAAGTTAAACCACCTATAATTAAAAGATTTTTTTTTACTTTTGAGGTATCTTTTTTTTCTAGATCATTAGTAACCTTGTTAAAAAAATAAGTAACAAAAAAAAGAATTAAAGTATTTATCCAAAGCAAATTTGGTCTTAAAAGATATTTAGTATCTTGGTCAGGCGGCAGAGTATAAAGATAGCTTGTAAATACTAAGCTAAATAAAACCGTTGCAATTCCAAAAACAATAAATACTGCAGATTTTTGAACTGAAAGATTAAAAGTTTTTCCTTCATGAGCATTATCTATTGCAGCTTGTTCGCTCTCCCAAGGCTTATCAAGTAGTGCGCTAAAAAGTTTATTTAACAATTTACTCATAGTTCCTATATAATTACTTAGTTAATTATATCAACAATGAAGTTAAAGACATCAATAGTAATAATATCTGTTTGCCTATTTATTTTTTTATTTATTACACTGCCAATTTTTTTATCAATCGAAAACAAAAAAGATGAATATGTCGCATCCTTTAAAGGTTCATCATTTTCACTTAAGGATGTTAACAATAATATAATTACTGAAAAATCGTTTGAAAGTCCTTTAACAGCAATTTTTTTTGGATTCACTAATTGTCCTGATGTTTGTCCTATGACATTACATAATTTAGATTTAGTAATAAATGATCTAGAAAAAAAAAAGAAAGAAATGCTTAAAGTATTTTTTATAAGTATCGACCCAGAAAGAGATACTCCTAAAATTATTAAAGATTATTTAGATTTATTTGAGAATAAAATTTATGGAATTACTGGGGAACCCAAAAAGATATTCATTTTATCTAAATCCTGGGGAATTGTTTCAGAAAAAATTTTTGCAGAGGATGGAAATTATCTAATAAATCATAGTTCATCTGTAATATTATTAGAAAATGGAAAATATTTAGATCGAATTAGCCATCATGCAGATTTTAAAGAAATGTTTAAAACTATAAACAAATATTTAAGATAATAATTTAAAAGTTAGAATTGATATAATCGAAATTGCAGCCGTTTCTGCTCTTAAAATATTTTCATTGATTTTTAATGGAATTATATTTTTAAGTTTTAAAATTTTTTCTCTCTCTTTTAAAGTAAAGTCTCCTTCTGGTCCTATAAGTATGCATAAAGGTTCAGTGCCCTTAACAATTATTTTTTTATTATCTGTATTCAAATCTCCAAAAATAATATTGGTTTCATGATTAAATTTTAAAAAATTATCCAATTTTATAATTTCATCTAATTTAGGAACTTTTAATCTATTACTTTGCTCTGATGCCTCTATAATAATTTTATTTAATCTTTTTTCATTTATTTTTCTAACAATTGTTCTTTCAGTTAAAATTGGAATAAATTTTGAAACTCCTAGTTCAGTAGCTTTTTGTATCATTAAATTTAAATAATTAAATTTGATTGGTGCAAATGCTAGCCAAATTTCTTTTTCATTGTCCTTCGATCTTAATTTTTTTATTGTAGAAAATTCTACAATTCCTTTTGTAATATTAGTTATTTTAGCTTCCCATTCTCCATTTTGGTTAAATAATGAAAATTTTTTACCTATATTTATTCTCATTACTTTAGCTAAATAATGAGATTGAGATTTATTAAGTTTGTCTGTTAAATTAATTGATAAACTTTCAGGAAAAAATAATCTAATATTACTCACAATTCTGAGATTAATTTATGAAAAATATTAAAGCAATAATTTTTGATGCTTACGGTACATTGTTTGATGTCAATTCAGCAGCTGAAAAATGTAAAGATAAAATAGGTGATAAGTGGGAAGAATTTGCAAATTATTGGAGAACAACCCAATTAGAATACACTTGGCTTAGAAGCTTAATGAATAGGCACAAAGATTTTTGGCAAGTGACTGAGGATAGTTTAGATAAATCTATGAAGGCATTTAAAATAAATAATTCGATGAGAAATGAGTTATTAAATTTATATAAAATTCTCTCAACTTATAATGAAGTACCAGAAGTTTTAAAAACTCTTAAAGAAAAAAAATTTAAATTAGCAATTCTTTCAAATGGTACACCTACTTTACTAAATGAATTAGTCAAAAGTAATAAATTGCATAATTTATTTGATGATTTATTTTCCATAGAACAAGTTGGAATTTATAAACCAGACTCAAAAGTTTATGATCTGCCAATTAAAAAATATCAAATTGAAAAAAATGAAGTTGTTTTTTTAAGTGCTAATACTTGGGATGTTTCTGGTGGTGGAAATTATGGATATAATGCTATTTGGGTGAATAGAAATAAAAATATTTTTGACAATCTAGATTATAAACCTAATTCTGAAATCAAAAATTTGTCTGAGTTAATAAGCATAATTTGAAGCGTTCATTTGGCTCGTTTCAAAAATATTTTAAAAATATAATCTAAAACAAATAGGAGAAATATGAGTGAAAAAAAAAACGTGTCTTTCGAAATATATTCTGACTCAGAAAAAATGTTAAAACAAATAGTTGATAAATATGATCTTCCAGATCATTCAAAGGCTATAAGATGTCTTCTAGATTATATAGAGGAAAAAGAATCTGATTGGGATGATATGTTTGCAACTATACGATGTAATAGATGCGATTAATAGCATTGAATTATAAATTTATATAATTATTTGTTTATCATGAAAATTATTGAAGTTTATAAGATTATAGATCCAATTCTTGCTTCGGATGGTGCAGGTGTAAAATTAAAAAGAAGTATTGGAGTGAAGCCAAATTATTTTGATCCTTTTTTAATGTTAGATGAATTTGGTTCTGAAAATAGTGAGGACTATATCGCTGGGTTTCCACCCCACCCCCATAGAGGAATTGAAACAGTTACTTATATGCTTGCAGGAGACTTTGAGCATAAAGATAGCACTGGTGGTGAAGGTAGAATGACTGCTGGTGATGTTCAATGGATGAAAACAGGAAGTGGTATTATTCATTCAGAAATGCCTGCAATGAAAGAAGGTAAACTTCATGGATTTCAATTATGGATTAACATGCCAGCTAAATTAAAAATGAGTAAACCAGAATACATTTATATTGATGCTGACAAAATGGCTGTTCACAAAGATGATGAGAAACAAGTAAAAGTTATCGCTGGTAAATTTGAAAAAGCTGAGGGTCCTGTCAAAGGACATAATGTTGAACCAGTTTATTTTGATGTTGAACTAAATAGAGATAAAGAATTTAATTTAAAATTACCATCCACTCATAATTCATTTATTTATTTAATAAATGGAGAAATTGAAATTGGTGAAAAAAAACATGATGATGTGAAAGATAGTACTCTAATATTACTTTCAAAAGGTAAAGATTTAAAAGTGAAAGGTAAATCAGATGCCAAATTTTTAGTGATTTCAGGAAAACCTATTAATGAAGAAATTGCTAGAGGTGGGCCATTTGTGATGAATACCAAGGCTGAAATCTTGCAAGCTGTTCAAGATTATCATAATGATACTTTTGTAAAATAAATTATGAAAGCTGTAATAATAAACGAAACTGGTGGACCAGAAGTTTTAGAAATTAAAGAAATTAAACTTGAGGATCCAAAATCTGGAGAAGTTTTAATAAAGAATGAGGCTATTGGCTTAAACTATATTGATACATATCATAGATCTGGACTTTATCCTGTTGAACTTCCATCAAATATTGGAATAGAAGGTGCTGGTGTAATAGAAAAAACTGGTTCTGATGTAAAAGATTTTAATGTTGGGGATAGAGTTGCTTATGCATCTATGCCTATTGGCTCATATTCAACTCACAGAATTTTTCCAACAAAAAAATTAGTCAAAGTTCCAAATGAGATTGAATTAGAAAACGTAGTAACTTTAATGACTAAAGGCTTTACAGTTTTTTATCTTCTTCACAAAACTTATCCGGTTAAATCTAGTGAAACTATTTTATTTCACGCAGCTGCCGGAGGTGTTGGTCAAATATTCTGTCAATGGGCCAAAAGTTTAGGATGCAAGGTAATTGGAACAGTTGGTTCAGATGAAAAAATTAAAATAGCAAAAGCTAATGGTTGTGATTATGTCATTAATTATTCAAAAGAAAATTTTGCAGAAAAAGTAAAAGAGATTACCAATGGTGTTGGTGTTCCTGTTGTTTATGATGGTGTAGGTAAAAAAACTTTTGATGGATCAATTGAATGTTTAAAAGTAAGAGGAATGATGGTTTCATTTGGAAATGCATCTGGCCCTTTAGACCCATGCAATGTAACCCAATCTTTAGCACCAAAAGGTTTATATTTAACTAGACCTAGTATTGCTCACTATACATCTACTAGAGAAGAGCTTGATGAAGCAGCAAATAAAGTATTTGAAATGTTTATTACAAAAAAATTTAAATTAAATATTTTTAAAAAATATTCTTTATCAGAGATTGTAAAAGCTCACCAAGACCTTGAAAGTAGAAAAATTTTAGGACCTGCTATCATTATACCTTAATCTACATTAACATCCATGTCAGACATATGTAGTCTTAGAGCATTTGTTGAAATATGAATTTCTCTAATAAAAAAAAGTATTGAAAGCATCATTGATAAACAACAAGATCCAAAAATTAATCTTGCTATAAAAATCTCATTCAAATAAAGGCCTAATACTGTCAACATATTAAACAAAAAACCAAACGCTCCAAACATTATTGACCATCTTAGTAACGTTATCCTTCCACTTAAGTTAATAAATTGTTTTTTCCATTCTGGTGGAATATGTTTTTCATAAACATGTTCATCATGTAATTCTCTTATTAAAGCACTTAAAGAATGAAATCTATTGCTATACACTCCCATTATCAGAGGAATTGCTGGAAACATAAGTGCAGTTACTGTGTAATCTATATTCATACGAATCAGTTTGATTATCAATGCTGCCTTTGTTATTTACAAGTATTTAATGAACCAAATTAATCTTTTCATCGAGTTAATAAGACTAAAAAAACCCATTGGCTTTATGCTATTATTTTGGCCTTGTACATGGGGTTTAACAATTGCGTACGATTTTTCTGGTGAAAAAATAACTTATATATATTACCTCACATTATTTTTAGCAGGTGCTATATTAATGAGGTCTGCAGGCTGCATAGTTAATGATATTGTTGATAGAAAATTTGATAGAAAAGTTTCTAGAACAAAAAACAGACCAATTGCTTCAAGACAAATTTCAGTTATTCAAGGTTTATTCTACTCTGCATTGTTGTGTCTCATAGCTCTTATAGTTTTAGTGCAGTTTAATTTTCTAACAATTATTCTTGCCCTGGGATCTATGCCATTAGCATTCACATATCCATTAATGAAAAGATACACCTATTGGCCTCAACTTTTTTTAGGAATTACTTTTAATTATGGATTATTGCTTGGATGGACTTCGATAACTAATGAAATAACTTTGTTACCTTTTATTTTGTATGTTGGGGCCATATTTTGGACACTTGGATTTGACACTATATATGGATTTCAAGATATTAAAGACGATGAAATTATAGGTTTAAAATCAACATCAATCAAATTCAAATCTAATCCATATAAATTTTTAATAATATGTTATTCAATTTTTTTAGTAAGTTTGCTTATTATTGGTTTTTCACTAAAACTTAACCAAATTTATTTTATGATTTTAGTTATTGTTGCTTTACAAATGTATTATTTTCAAATTTATAAACTAGATATAAAAAAAATGAATAGTTGTCTAAATATATTTAAATCCAATAATTTGTTAGGTTTATTAATTTTTGCAAGTCTATTTATAGGAAAAATTTAAATGGGGATAGACTTTCAAATATTAAAAAGATTATACAAAAGTTATACTAAAAACTATTTAAAAAAAATTTTACTATCTGTTTTTTTTACACTCATATTAGCTGGAAGTACTTCTGCTGTCGCTTATTTATTAGATCCAGCAATAGATCAACTTTTTATAAAACAAAATCAAAAATTGTTATATGTACTTCCGGGATTAATTATTTTAGCATTCGCTTTAAAAGGTGGCTCTTTATACATGGCTAAAGTTTTGATGATATCAGTTTCTCAAGATGTTAAAAGAGATATGCAATTAGATATGTTTAATTCTATATTAGTTGCTGATACAGGATTAATAGATAGAAAACATTCAGGAAAATTCATAACAAACCTAAATAATGATATTAATATGATTACTAATCTTCTAAGCGTAGCAATTCTAAATTTATTTAAAGATAGTTTCACTCTAATTGCGTTATTAGGAGTAATGTTTTATCAAAATTGGAAATTATCTTTAATATCTATAATAATGATACCGTTAGCAAGTTTTGCAGCTAGAAATTTAGGAAAAAGAATGGGTAAAGTAACCACTGAGCAAATGATTAAGGCAGGTATTTTTATGAGTTATTTAGTTGACATATTTAAAAATCATAAAATTATAAAAATTTTTCAAAATGAAAATTACGAAAAAGAAAAAGCTAGAATAAAGATTGAAGAATTAAAATTAAAAGGCCAAAAAATTGCTGAAATAATGGTTAGAGCTTCACCTATTATGGAGTTTTTAACTGGAATAATGATAGCTTTTTTAGTTTATGTTGCTGCTATACTTGTTTCTAATAATGAACTTGAAGTCAGTAAATTTTTTTCTTTTCTTGCGGCAATGATGTTGGCTTATCAGCCAGTGAGATCATTAGCGACACTTAATATGACCATTCAACAAGGTTTAGCAGGTTCAAAAAGAGTATTACCAGTAATTGATGAAAAACCAGAAATTAAAGATAAAGAAAATACAAAGAATTTAGAATTTGATAAAGCTGAGATAATTTTTGAAAATGTAAATTTCAATTATACTAAAGAAGGTGAGACATTAAAATCAATTAATTTAAAGATTCCTGGAAAGAAAATGACTGCTCTAGTAGGTCAAAGTGGAGCCGGTAAATCAACAATTTTAAATCTTATTCCTCGATTTTATAATATTCAAGATGGTGATATCAAAATTGACCAGCAGTCTATTTATGATTATTCAATATATTCTTTAAGAAAAGGAATTTCTCTTGTAAGCCAAGATACAACTTTATTTGATGATACTGTAAAAAATAATATTGCTTATGCTAATCTTAATGCAACTGAAGAGGAAATAAAAGAAGCAGCAAAAAATTCTTTTGCTGATGAATTCATTCAAAAACTTCCAAATAAATATGATACTTTAATTGGTGAAAATGGTGTTAGACTTTCTGGAGGAGAAAAACAAAGGTTATCAATAGCAAGAGCGATACTTAAAAAAAGTCCAGTAATATTATTAGATGAAGCAACTTCATCATTAGATGCTGAAACAGAGAGTAAAATTCAAAAAGCAATTAACTTTTTAACTGAAGGAAGAACAACAGTAGTTATAGCCCATAGATTATCTACAATATTAAATTCAGATAAAATTTATGTAATAGAAAATGGGCAAGTTAAGGATTCAGGCTCTCATGATGAACTAATAAACAAATCAATAATTTATAAAAATTTTTACGAAAAACAAATTAAAAAATAATAATGCTAATATTTTATAGACTACTAACTGGTCTAATTTTAATTTTATCACCAATTATCTTAGCTATTAGATTATTAAAAAAAAAAGAGGATCCTAAAAGATTTAAAGAAAAGTTTTGTTTTTTCTCAGAAAAAAAAAATAATGGAAAACTTATTTGGTTTCATGGAGCCAGTGTTGGAGAACTACAAAGCATTGTACCTTTAGTTGAAAAATTGGACAAAAATAAGAATATAAATCAAATTTTAATTACATCTAATACATTAAGTTCATCAAAAGTGATTGGCAAATTTAAATTCAAAAAAGTTATTCATCAATTTTTTCCAATAGATACAAATTTTCTTTCAAAAAAATTTTTAAATTATTGGAAACCATCTATTGCATTTTTTATTGATTCTGAAATATGGCCTAATATGTTATCAAATTTAAAAGAAGAAGAGATCCCGATTATTCTTCTTAATGCAAGAATAACAAAAAAAACTTTCAAAAAATGGTCAATATTCTCTGATTTTGCCAAAACATTATTTAAAAAATTTACTTTATGTCTTACATCAAATAATGAGTCAAAAAAATTTTTAAAAAAACTTGGAGCTAAAAGAATAAGATATATCGGAAATTTAAAATATGCTCAAGCAGAACAAAAAGTAGATAATTTAAAAAACAATATTCTAAAATTTTTAAGGTCAAAAAAAGTTTGGTGTGCATCTAGTACTCATTTCAATGAAGAAAATCTTTGTGGTTTAATTCATAAAAAATTAAAGAAAAAACATAAAAATTTATTAACAATTATAATTCCACGTCATATTAATAGAGTTGAACCTATCAAAGAGGAATTAACTAGTCTTAATTTAAACATTCATCTAGATGAGCCGACATCTTCAATTAATAAAAAAACTGACATTTATATAGTCAATTCTTATGGAAAAACTAAATCCTTTTATAATAATTGTAAAAATGTTTTTCTTGGGGGCTCAATTATAAATCACGGTGGGCAAAATCCCTTAGAAGCAGCTAGATTTGGCTGTAAAATTTTACATGGTAAAAACGTCTCAAATTTTACAGAAATTTACGATTTTCTAAATAAAAATAAAATATCACATTTGGTAAAATCAAAATTAGAGTTTGAAAAAAAATTAGATACTCTTCTTTCTAATGGTAATAATTCCTCAAAAAATATTAGACATAAAATCAATCATATTGGTAAAAAAATTTTAAAAGATACACAAAAAGAAATAAATTTTTTTTTAAAAAATGCAATTTAAAAAACCAAAATTTTGGGACTATAAAAAATTATCTTTCCAGTCAATTTTGCTATTTCCATTTTCAATTATATATTTAGCAATAATCTGGTTTATTAGAGTTTTTTCAATTTTCAAAACTAATAAAAAACTTCCTATTCCTGTCATATGCGTAGGAAATATTTATCTAGGAGGAACTGGCAAAACACCCTTGGTAAGAGAGATTTTTAATATTACTAAATCATTAGGTAAAAATCCTGCATTTATAAAAAAATATCATCCTTATTTATCGGATGAAATTAAAATGTTAAAAAACAAAGGAGAAACTTTTACTGATCACAAAAGACAGAAAAGTATACTTTTATCAATTTCTAATAATCATGATGTTGCAATTTTAGATGATGGTTTTCAGGATTTTTCAGTTAGACCTGATTTTTCAATTTTGTGTTTTAATTCTAAACAGATGATAGGTAATGGGCTCTTAATTCCATCTGGACCTTTAAGAGAAAATTTAAGTGCAATTTTGAGAGCTGACTGTATCGTTATAAATGGTCATAAAAATTTAGAATTTGAAAAAAAACTTTTTGAAACTATCCAAAATAAAAAATTGCATATATTTTATTCAAAATATAAAATTAACAATATTGAAAAGTTTAATAATAAAGAAATTACTGCTTTTGCAGGAATTGGAAATCCATCAAATTTTTTTGATTTATTAAGAGAAAATAACTTGAATATAAAAGAGACATTTTCTTTTCCTGACCATCATAAGTATTCTAAAAATGATTTTGAAAAAATAATGAATAATAAATCTACAAAAATTATTACAACTGAAAAAGACTATTATAGAATGAATGACTCCCAAAAACAAAGTTGTGAATATGTTGAGGTTGATTTAGAAATTGAAAATAAAGATAAATTTAAAGATATTATTAAATCTTATTTATGAAAATAATAAAACATTTTTTTGAATTTAGTTTTATTATTATCATCTTTATTATTTTCAAAATTATAGGTTATAAAAATGCTACAAATTTCGGTGAAATTATTATTAAAAAATTAGGCCCATACTTTAGATCAAATTATAAAATTCAAAAAAATTTAGAAAATTCAGAAATAGGTAATTCGGAAAAAGAAAGAAAAATTATTATTAATAATATGTGGGGTAATTATGGAAGAATTTTTGCAGAATACATGTACATTAAAAAATATAGACAAAATAGTCTTTCAAATAATATTAATGTTGTCGGTCAAAATATTTTAGATGAAATTAAAAACAGCAATGAACCAGTAATATTTATCTCCGGACACTTTAATAATTTTGAATTAATGGCTATGCATCTTGAAAAATCTGGTATTGATTTGGCAGCTATATACAGACCTTTAAATAATAAATTTTTAAATCCGTTAATGGAAAAAATTAGAAAAAACTATATTTGTAAAAAGCAGATAAAAAAAGGAATGTCTGGTACAAAAGAAATATTAAAATATTTTAAAAAAGGTACTTCTATAGCATTAATGATTGATCAAAGAGTTTCTGAAGGAATTAGTTGTAATTTTTTTAATAGAAAAGCTTTAACTACAACTATACCAGCCCAATTTGTAAAAAAATTTAATTGTAAAGTCGTTCCAATATATATTGAAAGAAAAAATAAAAATCAATTTAGGCTAGAGATATTAAACCCAATAAAGTTTTTTAAAAATGAAAATATTGAAATTATTACCTCTAATTTAAATAAAGTTCTTGAAAAAATGATAAAAAGAAATCCAGACCAGTGGATTTGGACACATGACAGATGGAAATAATTTATTTATTTTTTTCCCTTTTTTTTGAAGCCTCTACATAAGAATAATACGCTTCTTGTAAATCTACATTCCAATAATTTAGTTGATTCAAAGAAATTTTTTTACCTGATATTGCACAAATCACATGATCTCCTTCCTCAATAATTTTAAAATTATTTGGTAAATATTTTATTTTTGCTAATTTTTTAAACATTTTTAGTTTATACATCATTATATGAAAGTAGGAATAATTGGAAGCGGTGGCAGAGAACATGCTATATGTTATGCAATTAAAAAATCTAAAAAAGTAGAGAAGATTTTTTGTATACCAGGAAATGCTGGAACACACGATATAGCTGAAAATATTGATTTAGATATTAATAATTTTGAATTGTTAAAAGAATTCATTAAAGAAAAAAAAATAGATATAATCATTATTGGTCCTGAAAAACCATTAGTTGAAGGTATTGTTGATTTTTTAGAGACTAATAAAATTAAAGTTTTTGGTCCAAATAAACTAGCATCAAAACTTGAGGGATCTAAAATATTTACTAAGAATTTATGTAAAAAATATAATATTCCAACTGCAAAATTTGGTGTTTTTAAAACAAAAGAAAAAGCTTTAGATTTTTTACTTCAATGTAAATATCCTTTGGTTATTAAGGCCGACGGTCTTGCGGCAGGAAAAGGGGTTTATATTTGCGAAAATAAAATCCAAGGGGAACAAGCAATTAAAGAAATATTTAATGGAAAATTTGGAAAAGCTAATGAAATATTAATTGAAGAATTTCTAAAAGGTGAAGAGATGAGTTTTTTTATAATCTCTGATGGAATAAATATTAAAAATTTTGGTACTGCTCAAGATCATAAAAGGGTTGGTGAAGGAGATGTAGGATTGAATACTGGTGGCATGGGAGCATACTCGCCATCTCGATTAGAAAACGATGTATTAAATAAAAAAATTTTAGACAAAATTATAAAACCAACTCTAAGAGCTTTAGAAAATTTAAATACGAATTTTAAAGGTTTTTTGTATGCTGGTTTAATGATTATAGAAAATGAACCATATTTAATAGAATATAATGTCAGAATGGGTGACCCAGAATGTCAAACTATTTTACCAAGACTTAAAACAAATTTTTTTGAAATAGTAGAAGCAACTATTAATCAAAAACTAAATCAAATTGATGTAGTTTGGTCTGATGCTAAAACTTTATCAATAGTACAATGCTCGAAAGGATATCCTAAAACCTATGAAAATAATCTAGAAATTAAAAATTTAGATAAAATTATTCTTACAGAGAATGAGTTTATATTTCACGCTGGAACTAAAATTAGTAGCTCTAAAATTGTTTCAAATGGTGGTAGAGTATTAAATTTTGTAGCTAAATCAAAAAGTTTTAAAAATAGTAGAGAAATTGTTGTAGATCTAATTAATAAAATTAATTGGAAAAATGGTTTTTATAGAAAAGATATAGGTTATAAAGTCATAGATGAATGAGGATAATTAGTGGAAATTTTAAAGGCAAAAAACTATTTTTACCTAAAGATAAAAATACAAGACCACTTAAAGATATAGTAAAAGAATCTATTTTTAATTTAATCAAGCATTCAAAAAAAATTAATATAAATATTGAAAATTCATTAGTTTTAGATTTATTTTCAGGTACAGGTTCATTTGGTATAGAATGTTTATCAAGGGGCTCCCAAAAGGTATTTTTTTTTGAAAATTATGATGAAGCAGTAAAAGTTTTAGAAAAAAATTTAAATTCTCTAAAAAATACAAATAATTTTAAAATTTATAAACAAAATTTTTTTAATTTTTTTTCTTCAGAAAAGAATTTTAACTTTAATTTTGATCTAATTTTTATTGATCCACCTTATAAAGAAAAAAAAATAAATCAAATAATTGAAAAAATCTTAGAAAAAAAACTACTTAATCAAAACGGTATTCTGATAATTCATAGACATAAGAAAGACAATATTAATATTACTGAAAAACTAAGAATTATTGAAGATAGAACTTATGGAATATCAAGAATACTTTTTGGAAATTAAAATTTTTTTAGTCTGTTCCTTTATCAATTCTACCGCTGGCTGATCAAAAGGATTTATTTTCATCGCTCTTCCTAGAAGGATTGTTTCAAATATAAAAAAAGCAAACAATTCTCCTAAAGTCTTTTCATCTCTATTATTAATAATAAAACTTCTGTAAGGTATTTTCTTTTGTTTAAAAACTTTTTCTGTGGCAAGAAATTGAGAGTATGAAACCTCATTAAGACCTCTGTTTTTAAGGTATAAATGTGTATCAAGTAAGCTTCTATTCTTTATCTTTTTCGTATTTTTTTCTTTAGCAAAAAAAAATGTAAAAAAATGATTTTTATTTCCATCTAAATAATATTGCAACAAGCTATGATTGTCTTTAGGCATTGATGATATTAATGGTAATATCCCTTTACCTTTTTTACCTAAGCTTTCTGCAACTAATTGCTGGTACCAACTAAATAAATCATTTGATTTATCATCATAATTCAAAATTATTGAGTTAGTTTTTTTTTTATTAACCAAATCAAAAATACTCGTAACATTTTGTATTAAAGAATTAATAAAATATTTTTTATTAATTAATTTGTTCAATCTTCTAAATTTTTCTGGTTTAAATCCCATTAATTGAGCTGGTAACATTCCAACTTCTGAAAGTACAGAATACCTACCTCCAATAAAATTATTATGTTGTATAATTTCTGCTTTTAATTTTTGAGCTAATTTCGTTAGATAATTTTTTTTATTCTCGGTTATAAAAATATTTGTATTTTTTTTGTTAATTAAAATGTTTGAATTTGAAATTGTTTCTAATGTGCTTCCTGATTTTGAAATAATAAGTGTTATTTTTTTTTTATTATCATTGTGTAATGGAGTATTTGAAATATTATCAACAAATATAAATTTTTTATTTTTTGGTTTTAAAAATTTATATATTGCTTTTGATCCTAGAATAGATCCTCCCATCCCTATAACTAAAACTTGATTTATTTTTTTAAATTTCTTAACTATTTTTTTCGAAAATGTATCTTTGTAGCTTTTATCTAAAGATAGTATTACTTCATTTTTTTCTTTAATTAAATTTTCATAAATATTAAGAATTTTTTTTTTTTTATTAAATTTTATTTTTAAATTAAAATTATTAAATTTTATACTTTTTCCAAACATCAATTTTATTCAATTTTTTGAAGAATTGATTCTTCTATTGATGAAGGTTTAGAATTTTTTTCGAATGTGGAAGACGAGTTATTTTCTTCATTATTTACAAAAACATTTAAATCACCATCCTCTACTTCATCATCAATTATTTGACCATCTTGAGGCATAGGAAGTTTGCCATAACCAGGGGGCAAAACTAAAGGATTTTTTTTTTCTACTAAAAACTCATCTGTGCTTGATTTTTTTTTCAGAGTAAAAGCATCTTTCGTTGATTGACATGCTGCTAAAAAAAATAATGTAATAAATATGACTATAATTTTTTTCATAATTTCTCTTTTTTAAAAAATTCCAATATAATTAATAAAATTACTCCAATAGTTATAAATATATCAGCTACATTAAATATAAACCAATGAAAATTATTTATACTTATATCTATGAAGTCAGGAACAGAGGAATAGTAAATTCTATCAAATAAATTGCCCAATGAACCTCCGACAATCATTAAAAAGCCTAATTTTTCAACTCCTTTTGATTTATTTGCAAGCCAAATAATTATTGAGGTTATTACAGCTATTAGAAGTGTAATTAAATTATAGTAAAATTTATCATCAAAAGAAAGTAATCCAAAAGCAATTCCCTCATTCCAAATTAAATTAAAATTTAAAAAGGATGTAACACTAAAATTTACTTCACCATTTGCTTCTGCTGATTTAATTACAAGTAATTTACTCAATCTATCGATAGAGAAAATAAAGATAACAAATATTAAGTCTATTATTTTTTTTTTTGACATCCTATTTGCAATTAGGTCTTTCACATGGTGAAGTTCTTATTTTCCAACATATTGAACATTTGTCCCCTTTCGCTTTACTAGTCTCAACAACGACTTCATCTAAATTACTATTTTCTATTTTTGCTGATGAAGTTATACAAAGCTCAGATAAATCAATACCCTTTAAAATATTTTGATTTTCTTTATTTAATTTAATTATTAAAGCAGCTTCTAAGCTAGACCCAATTTCCTTATTGGCCCTTTTTTGTTCAATACTTAAATTACACACATCTCTTATTTTAAGTAATCTCTCCCATTTTAAGTTTAATTCTGGATTTTCAAACTTTTTTGGGAAACTTAAAAATCTTTCTAAATGAATACTTTTTTTATTTTTTGAAACAAGCTGATAGATTTCCTCAGTAGTAAAAGATAAAATTGGTGCAAACCATTTTAATAATGAGTCCAGAATAATATTTAACAAAATTAGTGT
Source organism: Pelagibacterales bacterium SAG-MED30 (assembly GCA_014653775.1). Lineage (GTDB taxonomy): Bacteria > Pseudomonadota > Alphaproteobacteria > Pelagibacterales > Pelagibacteraceae > Pelagibacter. The sequence continues at coordinate 18,548 of JACWEA010000003.1, read as the reverse complement.
TGATTTTCTTTTTTCAGACTCTTTGGAGTCACAATATAAAGTGTCTTTTCTAATATCAAAATAAAAAGCCGACAGATCTACCGTGCAAAAATTTAATAATTCTTTATAAAGATTATGAAAATCATAATTCTTAAAATACTTATCAAAGTTTAGATTAAGGGTATAAATTTTATGCAGCATAAATTGCTCAAGCTCTGGTAATTTTTTAATCTCTAATTTGGATAAATCCTTGCTTTCGAAAGAATCATTTAAATTTCCAAGTAAATATCTAAATGTATTTCTTATTTTTCTATAAGATTCAGCATGTTGATCTAATATAGAATAATCAATTCGTAAGTCCTCAGCATAATTGGATGAGGCAACCCAAATTCTAAGTATGTCAGCACCATATTTTTTCAAGATATCCTCAGGCGCGATTACATTGCCTAATGATTTTGACATTTTTAAACCTTTTCCATCAACAACAAAACCATGGGAAAGTATGGTTTCAAAGGGTGCTCTATCTCTTGTCCCACAAGACTCTAATAAGGAAGAATGAAACCAACCTCTGTGTTGATCAGAACCTTCTAAATACATTGAAGCAGGCCATTTTAAATCTTTTCTTTTTTCCAATACAAAAGAGTGAGTTGATCCACTATCAAACCACACCTCAACAATATCACTGAGTTTTTCATAATCTTCTGCTTTATATTTATTTCCTAGAAACTTTTGAGGATCATCCGAAAACCAACAGTCTGAACCTTCCTTTTCATAAATTTTAGCGATATTTTCAAAAATATTATCATCAACTAAAATTTCTTTAGTTTTTTTATTTATAAAAATAGGCAATGGAACCCCCCAAACTCTTTGTCTTGAAACACACCAGTCAGGTCGTGTTTCAATCATTGATTTTAATCTTTCTTTACCTTTGCTAGGATAAAAGGTGGTTTCATTAATTGCTTTTAAAGCTTTAGTTCTAAGTTTATGACTATCCATAGAAATAAACCATTGTGGTGTTGCTCTATGAACTAACGGTGCCTTTGATCTCCATGAATGTGGATAAGAATGTATCAATTCACCGTTTGATAAAAGTTTTTTTTGTTCTTTAAGTTTTTCTATAACAATTGGATTAGATTTAAAAATATGAGTTCCTTCAAATAAAGCTACATTATTTGTATACTTTCCATCTCCATCTACTGTCTCAATAGCTTTTATACCATTATTTAAACAAAGATTAAAATCATCTGGACCATGACTTGGAGCACAATGAACTATACCTGTACCTTGTTCAGTTGTAACAAATCGAGCCTCCAACATAGGAATTTCGTAATCATAGCCTAATTCAAAAAAAGGATGTTTGCATATAGTTCCTTTTAGTTCTTTACCTTTAAATTTTTTTAAATTTTTAAAATCTTTAATTTCACAATCTTTTAATACAGACTCTAACAATGCTTCTGCTAAAATTATTCTTTTATCTTTAAAATTTCCCTCATCTTTAATTTCGATAACTATATAATCTAAACTCTCATTATAAGCTAAAGCTCTATTAGCTGGAATAGTCCAAGGTGTTGTTGTCCAAATTAAGATATCACTTTCATTTAGTTCCTTGATGTTTGATGATTTAACTGGAAAACATGCATAAATAGTATCCGACTTGTGATCTTGATATTCTACTTCTGCATCTGCTAATGCAGTTTTTTCAACAGTAGACCATAAAACAGGCTTAAAGCCCCTATATAAACTTCCCTCTTTTAAAAACTTTCCTAATTCTCTTACAATTTGAGCCTCAGCATCGTAACTCATTGTAGAATAATAATTTTCCCAATCCCCTACTACTCCTAATCTTTTAAATTGATCCTTATGAACATCTATCCATTTCTCAGCAAAAGCTCTGCATTCTTTTCTAAATTCAACAATTGGTACTTCGTTTTTATTTTTTTTATTTTTTTTATATTGTTCTTCAATTTTCCATTCTATTGGTAATCCATGACAATCCCACCCTGGGACATACACAGAGTCTTTACCATCCATTTGATGAAATTTTACAATAATATCTTTTAAAATTTTATTAAGTGCTGTTCCCATATGTATATTGCCATTTGCATATGGAGGACCATCATGAAGAACAAATTTTTCTTGTCCTTTTCTTGAACTTCTTAATTCTTTATATAAACTAATTTTATCCCAGCACATTAATATTTCGGGTTCTTTAGTTGGTAGATTGGCTTTCATAGAAAAAGCTGTTTTAGGTAAGTTTATTTGAGATTTGCTCATTATGCTTTCTTCGCAATTAATAAATCACTTTTAATTTGTTTTTTTAATTGTTCGACGTTTTTAAATTTTTTTTCTTTTCTTATAAATTTTAAAAACTCTACTGTTAAATACTTATTATAAAGATTTCCAGAAAAATTAAATAAGTGAACTTCTAAAAGTAATTTCTTTTGATTAAAAGTGGGTCTATAACCCAAATTTGCTATACCTTTGATCCAAGTATTGCTATTTTGTCTAGCAGCCTTAACTGCGTAGACTCCAGGTGTTGCTAGAACATATTCTTTAATATCTAAGTTGCATGTTGGAAATCCAATTTTCTTACCTAGCTTTCTTCCTTTTTCTACTTTTCCAATAATACTCCAATTTCTTTTTAAATACTTATTTGCTTTTTCTAAATTTCCTTTACGCAAAAAATTTCTAATTAAAGAAGATGATATAACTTTCTTTTTTATCTTTTTTGGTTCTGATTTTATTATTTTATAATCATATTTTTTTTCAAAATTAATAAGTTGAGAAACATTACCTTCTCTTTTATTTCCATATTTAAAATTATTACTTACAAAAACAAATTTTGCTTTAAGTTTTTTATGAATAACATTTTTAATAAAATCTAGAGATTTTATTTTAGAAAAACGTTTATCAAATTTTTTATTAATTATAAAATCAACACTTAATTTTTTTAAAAGCTGGTATTTTTGATCAAGATTTGAAATTCTGAAATTTTTAATTTTTTTATTAAAAAACATTTTTGGCATTGGTTCAAAAGTTAAAACACCAATTTTCAATTTAAATTTTTTTTTATATTTTTTTGCAAGTTCAAATAGTTTTCTATGACCTATATGAACACCATCAAAATTACCAATTAAGATAATTGAATTTTTATGTCTTTGTTTAATATTGAAATTTTTATATACAAAATTTGATTTTACCATTTTAGCTCTGATTGTGTATAATTACAAATTGCTTCATAATTTTTCGAAACTTGATCCAGACCTTCTTTTTCTATTTCGTTTTTATGAATACCGTTACTTACTAACAATGAATCATAATTTAAAAGATTAGCTCCTTTAATGTCGGTATTTAAGTTATCCCCTATACAAAGAATTTTCTTATTTTTATTATTAATTGATTGATTATAAACTTCAGGATAAGGCTTTCCAAAATAGACAACCTTTCCACCAAGTTTTTCAAAAACCATAGCTACAGAGCCTGCACACAATTCTCTTTTACTTCCCTTGTCAACTATTAAATCAGGATTTGTGCAAATCATTTTTTTATCTACTTTTTCTTCCAACAATTTTTTATAAAATTTTAAATCTTTATCATGTTCATCAAATAAACCCGTACACAATATATATTCAATTTTTTCTAAATTTTCAGATTTCATATCTTTAAAATCATTAAATAAGTCAAAATCTCTTGGAGGTCCTATGTGATAAAATTTCTGATTTAAAAAATTATTTCTCAAATAGCTTAATGCAGCTTCTCCTGATGTAAAGACATGATCGCTTATCTCTTTCTTTAAACCCATTTTTTTCAAAAAAATTTTTACTGGTTCGCTTGGTCTTGGTGCATTCGTTAACAAAACATAATCTTTCTTAATTTTTGATAATTCATCAAGTACTCTGATGGCTTCATCATTTAATGAAATTCCATTATGAACTACCCCCCATAAATCAATATAAAATAAGCTATAATTTTCTGCTATAGAGCTCAGTCCTGCTTGATCTAAATTTTTAGTCATAAAACAATCTATAAACCATTAAAACCCTTATTTCCTATATTTTTTAGCTAGAATTTAGGGGGCCATCTTGAAATAGTGATCCTAATATCTATATGAAGTCCATACTTATAAGGAGAATTTTATGAAATTTAGACCGTTACACGATAGAGTTTTAATAGAAGTTTTAGACAGCAATGAAAAAACTTCTGGGGGAATAATCATTCCAGATACTGCACAAGAAAAACCTCAAGAGGGTAAAGTTGTTGCAGTTGGAGGTGGAGCAAAAACAGAGGATGGAAAAAAAATTCCAATGGATGTTAAAGTTGGTGACAAAGTTTTATTTGGCAAATGGTCAGGAACTGAAGTCAAAATAGATGGCAAAGAATACAGCATAATGAAAGAATCTGACATTATGGGTATCTCAAGCAAATAACTTAATTTAAAGGAGAAACACAATGGCAAAAATTGTTAAATTTGATGCAGAAGCAAGAGCAGCAATGATAAGAGGTGTTAATATATTAGCAGATACTGTTAAAGTTACTTTAGGGCCTAAAGGTAGAAACGTAGTAATGGATAAATCTTACGGAGCTCCTAGAATAACTAAAGATGGTGTTTCAGTAGCAAAAGAAATTGATCTTGAAGATAAGTTTGAAAATATGGGTGCACAGATGGTCAAAGAAGTTGCTAGCAAAACAAATGATGAAGCTGGGGACGGTACTACAACAGCAACTATTCTAGCACAAGCTATAGTAAAAGAAGGTGTAAAATATGTTACTGCTGGAATGAATCCTATGGATGTAAAACGTGGAATTGATGCAGCAGTTGATGTTGTAAAAGAAAACTTAATCTCATCTGCAAAAAAAGTAAAAGATAGTGATGAAATTGCTCAAGTTGGAACAATTTCTGCAAATGGTGATAAAGAAATTGGAACTATGATTGCGAAAGCGATGCAAAAAGTTGGTAACGAAGGTGTAATTACTGTTGAAGAAAATAAAGGAGTAGAAACTGAATTAGACGTGGTAGAAGGTATGCAATTTGATAGAGGATATTTATCGCCATACTTTATTACTAATAGTGATAAAATGACTACTGAGTTAGAAAATCCTTTAATTCTATTACATGAAAAAAAATTAACAAACCTTCAGCCAATGGTCCCACTTTTAGAAGCTGTTGTTCAAGCAGGTAGACCACTAATGATTATCTCGGAGGATGTAGAAGGTGAAGCTTTGGCAACTTTGGTAGTAAACAAATTAAGAGGTGGCTTAAAAGTTGTAGCTGTTAAAGCTCCTGGATTTGGTGATAGAAGAAAAGCTATGCTTGAGGATATTGCTATCTTGACAGGTGGCCAAGTTATTTCGGAAGATTTAGGAATTAAACTTGAAAATGTAAAACTTGACGATCTTGGTTCTTGCAAGAAAGCTAAAGTTGATAAAGATAACAGTACAATTGTTAACGGAAGTGGCAAAAAATCAGACATCGAAGCAAGATGTTCTTCTATTAAACAACAAATAGATGAAACAACATCTGACTACGATAAAGAAAAACTTCAAGAGAGACTTGCTAAATTAGCTGGTGGAGTTGCGGTAATTAAAGTTGGTGGTGCAACCGAAGTCGAAGTTAAAGAAAGAAAAGACAGAGTTGAGGATGCTTTAAATTCAACAAGAGCTGCGGTAGAAGAAGGAATTGTAACAGGTGGTGGTTGTGCACTGTTATATGCTTCTCAAGATCTAAATAAAGTTAAAGTAAAAGGTGATGATCAAAAAGCTGGTGTTGACCTTGTAAAAAAAGCATTAGAGTCTCCTATTAGACAAATTACTAAAAATGCTGGAGTAGATGGTTCAGTTGTTGTAGGTAAATTGCTTGAACAAAACAAAAAAACTCAAGGCTATGATGCTCAAAACGAAGAATATTGCGATATGTTTGCAAAAGGCATCATTGATCCAGTAAAAGTTGTAAGAACAGCTTTACAAGATGCAGCTTCAATTTCAGGATTACTTGTAACTACAGAAGCTATGATTGCAGACAAACCAGAAGAAAAAGATGCTGGTGCTCCTGCTATGCCTGGAGGAATGGGTGGCATGGGTGGAATGGGTGGCATGGGTGGAATGGGAATGTAATCGTTCTCACTCATTTAAAAATTCTAAAAGGGCAGTTTTTACTGCCCTTTTTTTTATTAAAAAAAATATTTTAGTACTCCGCTATCTTTATTTCAAAAATATTTTAGGAACTTGTTTGCTATAGTTATATTCACTGAAAAAAAATTTTGCATCTTTTCGAATTACTTTGATATCTTCTTTAGTGAATTTAAGTTTATTTTTAGTTTTTAAATTTAAACTTAATTCTTTCAATCGAACTTCACCAAATTTTATCTTTTCATTATTTAATGATAAGATACTTTTTAACTGCTGAATATTTTTTTCCAGGTTTTCAAATTTATAAATATGAACTTTATATTTATTACTAGAAATAATATCTTTCATCCAAGTAAAAAAATATAAGCATTTTGATTTTAGAAAAAGTCTAAAAAGAAAATTTATTTCTTTTTTTGTTAGTTTATTTAAATCTTTAATATGTATAACTTTTTCATCATATAAGTACCACCAAAAATAACTTACTATCCAATGATAAGGATTTCTTACAAAAGCGAAAGTATAATAATGATTGAGTGCCATCTTAATCTTGTCTTCTAAAATTTTTAAACTTGAATGTTCGTTTATAACTATTTTTTTAGAAAAATTTAATTTTTTAAAGTTTTTTAATGCAAATTTTTTCTTTTTATATTCATAATTTTGCTTCTTTAGAATATTAAATTTTCTTTTTAATTTTTCTTCATGGGGTCTTAAACTAGTTATAGTATCTTTATTTCCACAAAATTGAGATAAATAAAATTCTATTGAGCTTCCTGCAGTTTTAGCAGTTTTTAAAAAAATAAATTTTTTTTTTTTTGATATTATCATTTAAAACTTTTTTTAATAAATCTTAATTTTTTTAATGTAAATTTCTTTTAATATCTTTTTGTAGTTTGAATATAATTTCTGTTTTGTAGAAATATTTTCTATTACCAAATCAGGATTTTTTGGTTTAATAAATTTTATATCAACTCCGACAACGTTCTTAATTTTTTTACTAAATGCTTTTTTGTATAATTTTTTATAATCTCTTTTTCTTAAAATTTCCATGGGAGTGTCTATGAATATTTCGAAATAGTTTTTTACATTTTTTCTACACCAATTTCTAAATCTTTGAGAAGTTATATTGGCAGATACAATTAAATTAACTTTTTGATCTGAAACATATTTTACTAGTGAAGTAAGTCTAATAGCATTAACATCTCTATCTCTTAAAGTGTATTTAATGTCATCATGAAATATTTTCCTAAATTCATCCCCATCAAAAAATACAGTATTTTTTTTTTGTTTTTTGAATTTTTTAAAAAAATATTTTCCTAAAGTGCTTTTACCACTTGCCGATATACCTGTTATCCATATAACCACTAGCTAATTATCTCTTTATTTTTTACAGATATATAGAGGAGATCTTTTGATAATTCTAAAGTATCCATTCTGTTGAAATTCTTGGTCATAAATTTTTTTATAATTTTCATAAAAATCACCTACAAGTTCTATTCCTCTAGGCTCAACTCCTGATGCAACAAAACCTTTTAGTATTTCCCAATCTGTGACTCTTAGCTCCTCTTCTTCTACTTTTTTTTCTGATTTAAAATGATTTTTTAACAATTCATCAGCTATTTCTTCAGTAAATGAGTCAATAATTCTATCTGTTGGAAAATTTTTATCTAAATTTCTTCCTATTTCATACACATTGAGCATATGTTTTTCACTATTAGTTGTAATACTACAAAATGAATTTGGATTATTATTTAAACATTCATTTAAACTTTTTAAAGCTTTGTTTTTATCTTCTGCATGATAAAGAACATTGTGGCATAAAACTATATCAAACTGTCCCTTAAACTTTTCTAAATTTTCAACATCAGCTACTTCATATTTTTTTTTTGCAATTAAATCATTTGTATTAGATTTTGCTTTTTCTACCATTGCTTCAGAAAAATCAGTAAATATAATATCAAATTTATATTTTCTTGTTTTTTCTAAATTTTTTTTCCAAAAAACAGAAGTTCCACATCCAACATCTAAGACTTTTATTTCTTGACCATCAAAACCACTTAAATCATATTGATCAAAAATCCACTCATGAAATCCAATCTTATTTTTTGTGAATTGATGAATCTTTATTCTTGCTTCTAGGTATTGTGTAGACTTATATTGTTTTTCTTTAAGATATTCTTTTGAAATTTCTTCTGGCATTATATTGAAAATATCCTTTCTATATTATTATTGTCTCTTTTCATTTCAATAAAATTATTATCTGCATCATAATTAAGCATGTATATATCCGGCATTGTCATTTTTTTCCAATCATTAAAACCAAATTTTATTTTAAAGAAAAACTTAAGTATAATACCAATTAATACTCCATGTGTAATCACTATTATATCTTCATTTCCACTTTTAAATTTTTCAAAAATTTCATCAAGAAAAGGTTTGATTTTATTGAAATGATCTAAATGTGAAATGCCATTTCCAACTTTAAAAGACTCGTCCTCCCACATTTTTTCTATAATTTGATGCTTAGTTAATTTATCATCTTTTGGCATATGTATTTCTTCTAAATCAGAAGTAGTAATTGCTTTATTATCACTTGTTTCTGTTAAAAATGGTTCAATAGTTTGAACAGCTCTCTTAAATGGACTGCTATAAATTTTGGTATTTTGTAAACCTAAACCAATTAATTTTTTTTTCAAAGAACCAGCTTGTATAATTCCATCTTCATCTAATTCTCTTTCATGATCTTGACCAGCCATTGCTGCTTTTCCGTGTCTTATAAAGATAATTTTTTTTATTTTTTTCATGAAATTATTAGCCTTTTAAAGATTTCTTTCAAATATTCAAGTAATTTTATAATATCAAAAATAGATAATTAAATTTAATTTAAAATACTTAAATATAAATATGTCTAAAAGATATAGTGGAAAATCTTTTAAAGATTCAAGTGTAAATAAAAAACCAAAATTAAGCCTTAAAGAAAAAAGAAGATTAAAAAAAGAAAAGGCAAAAAAAACAAAATAAAAACAAAATTTTTACAAATTCTTAATATTTATTTAGCTTTTTTAAAGTTTTCAAAAAAAAAAATTAATGTATAAGAGCCAGAATTTATGAATAAAGATATAAGAAATATCACAATTATAGCCCATGTTGACCATGGCAAAACAACTTTAATAGATAACTTAATGAAACAAAGTGGTTCATTCAGAGAAAATGAAGTTGTAGATGAAAGACTAATGGACTCTGGAGAGCTAGAGAAAGAGAGAGGTATAACAATTTTAGCTAAACCTGCCTCAATAAATTGGAAAAATTCTAGAATTAACATTATAGATACCCCGGGTCACAGAGATTTTGCTGCAGAAGTAGAAAGAGTTTTAAGTATGGCTGATGGAGCTCTTTTGTTAATAGACTCTGTTGAAGGAGTAATGCCTCAAACAAAATTTGTTTTAGCTAAAGCTTTGAAACAAGGTTTAAAACCAATTGTTGTAATCAATAAATTAGATAAAACTGATCAGAGAGCAAACGAAGTTTTAGATGAAACTTTTGATTTATTTGTGAGTTTAGAGGCTAATGAAGAACAATTAGATTTTCCAGTTTTATATGCTAGTGGAAGATCAGGATGGGCTGATAAAGAAGTTGATGGTAAAAGAAAAAATTTAAACCCTTTGCTAGATCAAATTATTGATCATGTAAAACCAGCTGAGTTAGATAAAACAAAACCTTTTGCTATGCTTTCTACTCTTCTTTATGCTGATAGTTTTTTAGGTAGAAGTTTAGTTGGAAAAATAGCTCAAGGAACTGCAAAAGCCAATCAGACAATTAAGGCAATCAACCTAAAAGGTGAAAAAGTTGATGAAGGAAGACTTACAAAAATTTTTAGATATGAAGGAACAAAAAAAGTTCCAATTGAAGTTGGTGAAGCAGGAGATATTGTTGTAGTTGCCGGATTAGAAAAAGCTAATGTTGCTGACACTATTTGTGGTCTTGAAGTAAATGAACCAATTGAAGCTACGCCTATAGATCCTCCTACTATGTCAATTACAATTACTGTCAATACTTCCCCTTTAGCTGGTACCGAAGGGAAAAAATTAACGAGCACACAAATTAGGGATAGATTATTTCAAGAAGCTCAAAATAATGTAGGTATTACATTCAAAGGAAATGAAGGAAACGACTCTTTCGTAGTTAGTGGCCGAGGTGAATTAATGTTGGAAATTTTACTTACCCAAATGAGAAGAGAAGGCTTTGAAATGACAGTAAGCCCTCCCAAAGTTTTATATAAGAAAGATAAAAATGGAAATAAGCTAGAACCAATAGAAGAAATTACTATGGATATAGATGAAGAGTACTCTTCAAAAATAATTGACTCCATGAATAAAAGAAAAGGGAAATTAATCGAATTAAAAGACACTGGTAAAAATAAAAAACGATTAATTTTTCATGCCCCAACAAGAGGTTTGATGGGGTACACAAGTAGATTTCTAACATTTACAAAAGGGAACGGTGTAATAAATAAAATTTTTTATGAATATGGTCCTTTTGAAGGTGAAATGGAGGGAAGAAAAAATGGTGCTTTGATTTCTATGGAAAAAGGTAAGGCTGTAGCATTCGCAATATTTAATTTACAGGCTAGAGGTGAAATGTTTATTACTCATAATGATCCAGTTTATCCTGGTATGATTGTTGGTTTATCTCCAAAACCTGGTGATATGATTATTAATGTCATGAAAGGAAAAAAATTAACTAACATGAGAACTCAAGGCACTGATGAAAACGTTGTTCTTACTCCAGTTAGAAAAATGTCAATTGCTGAACAATTAAGTATTTTGAATACAGATGAAGCGCTTGAAATTACACCAGAATCTTGCAGATTAAGAAAGGCTATTCTTGATCCCCATGAGAGAAAAAGAAGCGAAAAATCAGGGGCTGCCGCCTAATCAAAAATTTTATCAACTAAATATAATCCTAGAGCAACGCATGGACCTATTCCAAAAGCAAATAATAAAGTTCCAATTCCAACTTTACCACCTAAATACCATCCAATACTAACAACTGAAATTTCTAAAATTGCTCTCACTACTGCTATAGGTAAATTTGTTATTTGTTGTAGACCAATCATTAGGCCATCTCTTGGTCCTGCTCCTAAATTAGAAACTAAATAAATGCCCCCTCCAATTCCAACTATTATTACTGATATAACTGCTAAAACTATTTGATGAATATTATTTGAAGGTGTCGGTACAAATTTAATACAAAGATCAATCATTAAAGCAATTATCAATGCATTAAATATAGTTCCGACTCCAGGTTTTTGACCCAATGGAATCCATAAAATTAAAACGGTTACACTAATCAAAAATGTGATCATTCCAATGCTTAAATTTACATTTAGAGAAATACCTTGAGCTAAAACACTCCATGGAGATGCTCCTGTAAATGAGACAATTAACAATCCCTCTCCTAAGCCAAACAAAGTCAAGCCAAAACATAAAAAAAAGAAAGTAGAAAATTTTGGTTTAAAATTATAAGGCTTTTCTGAACTCCAATTTACTTTTGGTATTTTCTTTATTTTTAAAAACATTTTTTAATAAGATATTTCTATTATTGATAAAGTCTAATAATGTATCTTCCAAATGAAAAAATCTATAGTCGTTTTATTTCTTATAATCTTTTCGTCTATTTCAAAGGCTAATATGACTCACTATAACAAATATAATAAAATTGAAATGGAAATTTTTAGAAATGGAGAATTAATTGGTTATAACTATTATTTTTTTACTAAAAAAGGCAATAAAACAACTGTAACTAATCAAATCAATTTTTCTGTAAAACTTTTAGGAACAACTATTTTTCAAGTTGAAGGATATGGAGAAGAAAAATATCTTAATGATCAATTGATTTCTTATGTCTCAAAAACTTTACAAAATAATAAAAAAAAATTTGTTAAGCTAGTTTTTGATAAAAAAAAAAATATATTTAATATAAATGGTTCTTCATATAATGGAGAAGCATCAATTGACAATGTTATTGGAAACTGGTGGAATCATAAAATTTTACAATCAGATAGTCAGATCAGCCCAATTTCAGGAAGTATTAAAGAACAGGTTGTTACTTTAGTAGGTAAAGAAAAAATTAATCAGTATGGAAAAACTTATACAGTTAATCATTTTACTTTGAAATCAAAAGACATGTCTTTACCTAAAGATAAAAGACTTGATTTTAATATCTGGTATGATCAAGAAAATTTTAGAATTATAAGAGTAACATACTCAAGAATGGGTAATTGGGAATATCGCCTGAAAAATGTTGAGTAGTTTTAATTACTTGCCAGCAACAATCATTCCCTCAATCATCATTGTTGGAGAATTTGTTGAATATTTAAATTCTAAATCATTCGCTAAAGTTATATTTTGAAACATATCTTTAAAATTTCCAGCTATCGTAATTTCACTAATGGGATATTTAAATTCACCATTTTCAATTAAAAAACCAGTTGCACCAACAGAATAATCTCCTGTAATAATGTTGCTTCCGTGACCTATAGTTTCTGTTATGTAAAGACTTTTTGAACTGTGATTTAAAAGATCTTTATAAGGAACATTTCCTTTATCAAAATAAAGATTACTTGTTCCTCCACATCTTCCATTTGATTTAAGATTTAATTTTTTTCCATTATATGTATCTATCAAATAATGTTTTAAAACGCCTTGCTCTACCAAATTTAATGTATCTATTTTAACTCCTTCTGAGTCAAAGTTCTTAGAGCCTAAACCTTTTAATATATCTGGTTTATCAAGTATATTTATTTTATCTGAAAATATTTTTTGGTTGATTTTATCTTTTAAAAATGAGGTTCCTCTTGAAATAGCAGAAGATGAAATAGCGCTAGCAAAAGTATTTAACATTCCTTTTGCAATCCTTTTATCAAAAATTATAGCAACTTTTTCACTTCCTATTTTTTTTGGACTTAATTTTCTAATTGCTTGTTCTGCAGCTATTTTTCCTAATTCATCTGGATTCTGTATGTCATTAAGATGACATTTGTGGGTATATTCATAATCTCGCTCCATGCTTTTATCGTCTTTAGCAACAGCTACACTTGATGCGCTAAATGAAGAAGATTTATAACCATCACAAAAACCATCACTATTAGCAAGAATAAAATTCGATTTGTCTTCTGTGAAACTAGACTCTGTATTAACTATTTTTTTGTCATTAGAAGCGGACGCTTCTAATTTATTTAAATATTCAATTTTATTATCATTTTCTATATGCGTCTCGTCATATATATTTAAGTCTCTGGCTTCTTGAGCAAGTAAATCCTTGTCTGGAAGTGAATTAAATTCATCCTCAGGAGTATTTTTTGTAGTTTCAATACATTTTTTAATTAAGATATTTAGGTTATCTTTTAACAAATTCGAAGAGGATATAGATGATTTTTTTTTACCTATATAAGTTGTAATGCTTATACCTAAACTATCTGATCTATTAGATTCGTCTAACTTTTTATTTCTAAAGTTTACAGTCTCAGAAATTGAGTTGCCTACCATTACACTGATATTTGTAGCTCCTAATTTTTTTGCTAAATCTAAACAGTAAGATGCTTTTTTTGTTAAATATTCTTGATCTTTAACCATTTATAATTTTGTGCCGCCAACAGTCATTTTATCTATTAAAATTGAGGGTTGAGCGACTCCAACGGGAACACCTTGACCAGCCTTGCCACAGGTTCCAATACCAGGATCTAACATCATATCATTACCTACCATTGAAACCTCTTTCAAAATTGAAGGACCATCGCCTATGAGTGTAGCTCCTTTAATAGGTGATCCAATTTTACCATTAATGATTTCATATGCTTCTGTACAATTAAATACAAATTTTCCTGAAGTAATATCAACTTGCCCTCCACCAAAGCTTACTGCGAAAATACCTTTGTCTACAGATTTAATCATTTCATCTTGAGTTTGTTTACCATTCAACATCATAGTATTTCTCATTCGAGGCAAAACAATGTGTCTATAATTTTCTCTTCTACCACTACCTGTTGATCTAGTATTCATCAACCTAGCATTTAATCTATCTTGCATAAAATTTTTTAAAATTCCATTTTCAATCAATACAGTTTTTTCTGTTGGTGTTCCTTCATCATCAATTGTTAAACTTCCTCTTCTATTATCTATGGTTCCATCATCGACTATAGTAACTCCTTCGCTGGCAACCTTTTGCCCCATCAGATCATGAAATGCAGAAGTTTTTTTTCTATTGAAATCTCCCTCTAAACCATGTCCTATAGCTTCATGAATTAAAATTGCTGGCCAACCAGGGCCTAAAACAACTTTCATTTCACCTGCAGGTGCTGGTTTACTCTCTAAATTCACTGAAGCTATTCTTAAAGCTTCATCACAAACATTTTTCCAATTATCCTCTTTCAAATAAGAATCATAAGATTGTCTACCACCAATTCCATATACACCAGACTCTTTTCTTCCATTCTTCTCAAGTAAAACAGATACATTAAACCTAATTAAAGGGCGTACATCTGATAGAGTTTCTCCACCAGATCTAATTATCTCTATAGACTTTTGTTCTCCGTTAAAATTAGCTGTTACCTGTTTAACATTATTGTCTTTTGATCGAAGATATTCATTAACTTTATTTAATATTTCTATTTTAGCACTAAGTGTTTTTTGTTCTATTGGATTAATATTTTCATAATACTTTTTATTAGATTTACTAATAGAATGATTATAGGTACCTTTAGCAGATTTTAATGTAGATTTTAAATTCTCTGAAGATTGTTTTAATGAATTTTTAGATATCTCGTTAGAATGAGAGTAGGCAACAATTTCATCTGATACAGCTCTAAACCCAAATCCTAAGTCAGAGCTATAGCTAGAGTTTTTTATTCTATTATCATCTAATAAAATATTCTCTGATTTAGAGTTTTCTAAATATAATTCACCATCATCACATTTTTTTAATGTGTCCGAAATTATATTTTCTGCATTATTTCTAGATAAGTCAGATTTTTCAAAGAAATTACTCATGATTAGCTATACATAGGCTGTTTGAGATAATTTTCAACTAGAGTATTTTACGCATGTACATATCTTGAGTTAGTGAGTAATTATTAGTTTATTATGAAAGTTTATTTCAATAATTCCTGTAAAATTTGTAAAGCAGAAATTGATTTATATAAAAAAGAAAAAATTCATGAGATTGATTGGGTAGATATAACAAACAATAACTTAGCTGAAATAGAAACCTCTAAAAATAGTAAAGAACTATTACGAAGACTTCATGTTAAAGAAGGTAAAAAGGTTATTCAAGGTGCAGAAGCATTTTTAGTATTGTGGAAAAAAATCCCAAAATATAAATTTTTGTACAATTTTTTTAAATTGCCTATAATTTTTAATTTATTTTCTTTCGGATACGAAATAGTAGCGTTTTTTCTTTATTTAAAAAATAAAAAACAATTAAAAAATTAATTAAAAAAAAATAATAAGAATTTACTTAATAAAGACATTGAAGATATAAACATAACAAGAATTATCGAATACATAAATAAAACAATTTTATTTTTTTTTCTTCTTAATCTTACAAAATCTTTATCGTCTAAATCAGAAATATCTCTCTTACCGATGACAGGGTAATCGTAACTAAATCGCCAAGTGCTATCTCCTAGTCTAGTATCTAGATTGTTATAATATTCTATCCATGCAAGAACATATTTTAAAATTAAGTAAAGAATTATAAGAAAAGCAGTGCCTAAAATCATTCAAGATAATACCTATTAAAAAAAAAATATTAATTACTATTTTTGTCTCTTTTCCTAGCAATAAGTTGGGTTAAGGAATCAACCATTGTGTCTGAGGCTTTAAATATATCTGAGCTCCTAAATTCATGTGAAAGATTTTTTTCTGGATTTGTTTTATCTTCTATTACAATACCTTCATCTGGTGAATTATTTTTTATGTAAATTAGAAGCAGCCAATCTGCATCTTCGGATTCATCCCATCTAATAAAAATCTCACCTGTCTCAAACCTTCTGTCAATACAACGAAAGATAGACATATTTCGAGTAACATGTCTTTTATTTAACTGAAATACTAAACTACTTGCACTTCTATAAAAACTTTCTAAAGCAAATTCAATTTTTTGTCTTGCTAATGTATATTCTTTCTCTTTTAATAATAATGTTTCTCTATCTTCATCTCCTTGAAGTTTTACCCCAAGTGCTTCAACTCTTTCTTTAATTTTTTGATCTCTGATAATTCGGTATTTTTCTTTAAGCTTATCAATTCTTTCTTGTAATCCAGAATAATCCTCTCTTTTCTCCCTTAAAGAAATTTTTTCAAGTCTCTCTAACTCTTTAACTTCTCGAATCCTAAACTTCTCTATTTGTTTATCTAATCTTAATTGCTTTAAAAACTGTTTTTGTTTTTCTGCTTGTTCAATTCTTAAAAGTGCCTGTTCTTTTCTTAAAAATAACTTTATGTCTTTTGTTCTTTGTTTTTCTAATCTTACTTCATCTTTTAAAGCCTGTTCTTTTAATCTTGCCTTTAAAATTTCTTCATCTTTCTTTTGTTTTTCAATTGCAATTTTAGCCTTTCTTTCATTTTCAATCCTTTCTAATTTTAATCTTCTTTTTTCATTTTCTTTTAAAATTTTATAGTTTGAAATTGTTTCTGAAATTTTATCAAAAAATCCTTGAATATATTTTTCTAATTTAAAATTAATTTGAAAGTTAAATTTGGGTTTTAATGATAATTGTAATTTAACTAATTTTAAGACTAAATTTTCATTTTGAGTTTTCTTAATATTTCGATGAATAGATTGTTTTTTAATATTTTTTAATTTTCTTTTCTTAGTTTTGGTAAATTTTTTTTTATAAATCTTTTTTATTTTTTTGTAAGTTTTTTTTAGTCGTTTTGAATGTAATTTTTTTTTAATTAATCTTTTATTTTTTTTAGATTTTTTAGACTTTTTTTGTTTTTTTTTCATTTTTCAAGAGGCTTATTTCTATCAATAATTTATTGATAAATATAGTCTCTAGTGGCAGGAGTTGATGTATAATTTTTGGTAAGTTGAAATTGATAAACAACTTGATCACCCCACTTAAATGCCATTTCACATCCAGTAAGATAAAATTCCCACATTCTAAAAAATTTTTCATCAAACATTTCAATAATCTTTTTCTTGTTTCTAATACAATTTTCTTTCCAGTGTCTAAGAGTGTGAGAGTAATGCATTCTTAAAACCTCAATATCAGTAACAATTAAGCCAGCTTTTTCTATTGGATTTGTTACCTCACTTAAGCTTGGTGTATAGCCCCCAGGAAAAATATATTTTGTTATCCATGGATGTGGATCCCTTGGTGGATTAACAGATCCTATAGTGTGAATAAGAGAAATACCATCATCTCTTAATAAATTTTCTATTTGTTTAAAAAATTTTTTATAAAATTTTCTACCTACATGTTCAAACATTCCAACACTTACTATTCTATCAAATTTTTCATTGAGCTCTCTGTAATCCATTAATTTAAATTTAACTTGATTTTCCAAATTCATTTCTTTTCCTTGCTGTTTGCAATAATTAAACTGATTTTCTGACAGTGTAATTCCTGTAACTTCACATTTTGTACTTTTAGCTATATCAATTGCTAATGAGCCCCATCCACATCCAATATCCAAAACTTTTTGATTTGGTTGAATGTTAAGCTTTTTTATTATGTGTTGAATCTTATTATTTTGTGCCACTTCTAAACTATCATTTTCATTTTTAAAATAAGCACATGAATATTGTTTCTTTGTATCTAAAAATAAATCATATAAATCATCCGAAATATCGTAATGATGAGATACATTCATCTTAGATTTTTTGATAAAATTGAAATTTGTTAAATATCTATATGATCCCCTGAGTCTATTGATTAAATAACTAAAAAAATTTAAATCGCCTCTTCCAAAATTCATTAATGCTAAGTCTAAAAAATCAGTAAGAGTTCCATCTTCAATAATTATTTCACCATCTGTATAAGCTTCCCCAAAATATAAATCTGGATGAAATAATAATTTGTAATGAAGGTTTTTATTTAAGATTTTTAATTTGATAGGATTTTTTCCTGGATTACCTATAATATAATCTTTGGAATTAGCATCAATTAAAATAAAACCACTCTGTGTAAAAACTTTATTTAAAAAACTTGCAAGTTGCATATTAAGCCGCCAAAGATGAGTTATTTGTAAAATTTAATTTCTTTAATGAATTTACCAAATCATTTTCGTTAGTTTTATTTAGAAGACTTAATGGTGGTAAAATATTCTTGTAAATTTCATTTTCTTTAGAATAGTAGGAATGTAAACCAGATATATTAAAAGGTTTAGGCTCTAAGAACTTTGACTCAGAAGGAGTTAAAATAGATACATTAAATTTGGTAGAGC
>JACWEA010000029.1 GCA_014653775.1 Pelagibacterales bacterium SAG-MED30 | reverse complement strand
CGGATAAATCTTGTAGGTACAGATAATAAAATATAATTATTAAACTCTTCTAAAAAATTAATTTTTTTTAGCCAGCTTTCATAAATTTCTGATCCTAGCTTATTTTTCATTTGGGTTTGGATTGTTTTCCAATCCAAAACTTGAGTATTTAGATTATCTAAGTTTTTGTTGGTAAATGTATTATTCATAAATCTTGGGGAGACTCCACTTAGAAGTATATAAAAAAATTTGCAACAAATTATTTTTAAAAATAAAAAAAAATTAAAATCTGTGATTGTGTAAATATTTAATAAAGCAAAAAATTATTAAATTAAGAAATATTTTTTATTTCAATTAATTTTAAATTTAAAGTTGTTCTATGAATTAAAATTTATTTACTATATCTAAATGTAGACAATAAATACTTAAACAATATATATGATGTGAGTTCTTCAGGTTGTATCAACCCTTGCTATAAAAAATTATAGAGATGATATTTTTTTTGTAATCCTAGAAACGTTTCTAGAAGCATTTTGTTTTTTAATTATCCCAGTTTTTACAATTTTCATTAACTCTGAATTCAACTTAGGGAGGAATTTTAAAGCCTCATCCTTTTTTTTATCCTCAATTAAAAAATTCATTTTTTTTAAAACATTTCTATATCTACTTTTTCTTGCTTTATTTACTATTGTTTGTTTAGAAATTTTTCGAATTCTTTTAATTGCTGATTTTGTGTTAGCCATATGCGCAGGGGTATAGCTTGAGAATTAATATGGGTCAATAAAATAATTCTTTATTTTTGGCAAAAATTACAAAAAAAAGTTGATCGGTTTGTTATTATTTTTTTTATAATTTTTCCTTTACATTTTTTTCTTTTACAATTGAGGCCTTCTCTTTGATAAACATTGAAATTATCCTGAAAACTTCCTGCAATTCCATGAGTATCTTTAAAATCTCTAATGCTAGATCCACCTTTTTTAATTGCATTTCTAAGTATTTTTTTTGAATTTTTAATTAAAAGATTACATTCAATTTTATTTAGTAATTTAACTTTTTTGTTTGGTTTTATTTTACTAAGAAATAAAATTTCACTTGCATAAATATTACCTACACCTGAAACAAATCTTTGATCCATTAAAAAACTTTTTATATTTTTATTTTTTTCTCTAAAAAAGGCTAACACATATTTTATATTAAATTTCTTATCAAATGGTTCAGGACCCAAATGATTAAATCTTTTTTTTAAATCTTTATTACTTTTAATAAATTGAAAAAAACCAAAACGCCTAGGATCATTATAAATTACTTTCAAAGAATCAAAAATTATTTCAACATGATTATGTTTTTTTGGAAGAAAGGGTGAATGATAAAAACTTGTATTTGTAAATTGTGACGATTTTTTTTTATTAATAATATGGATAGTTCCTGACATTCCCAAATGTATTAAATAATAAGCATCTCCTGAGAGAGATATTATTAAATATTTTGAAAATCTATCAACTTTAATTACTTTTTTATTTTTAAGATAACTTTCAAAATTTATTGGTATTTTAAATCGCAAATTTCTATTTCTAACAATTACTTTTTTTACTTTTTTATGTGTAATATTTTTGTCTAAAGATTGTTTTACAATTTCTACTTCTGGTAATTCTGGCATTTAATACTATATTGATTATATAAAATTATTTATGCAACAATATCTTCAAAACAAAAAAGGGCTAGTTCAAAATGTATTTGATAAAGTCTATGATAAATACGATCTAATGAATGATTTTATGTCATTAGGTATTCATAGAATTTGGAAAAAAAACTTTATAAATATGATAAATCCTTGTTCAAATAAAAAACTTATTGATGTAGCATGTGGGACAGGTGACATAGGAAAGCTTTACTTAGATTATACAGATATCAACTCACAAGTTACATGTGTTGATCCTAATCAAGGTATGATCAACCAAGGTAAAAAGAAGTTGGCAAATTACAAAAATATTGAATGGATACTAGCACCTGCAGAAAATTTGCCAATTCCTGAAAATACTTTTGATTTTTATACTATTAGCTTTGGACTAAGAAATGCAAAAAGTTTGGAACGTTCTCTTTCTGAAGCTTTAAGAGTCCTTAAACCAGGAGGAAGATTTCTATGTTTAGAATTTTCTAAAATTCAAAATTCTAACTTAGATTTCATTTATAAAAATTATTCAAAACTAATACCTTTAGTGGGCAAAATAGTAGTAGGTGAAAAAAAACCATATGAATATTTAGTAAAAAGTATTGAAAATTTTTTAAATCAAGAAGAATTAATTTCACTGATGAAAGAAAAAAATTTTAAAAAATGTACTTATCGCAATTTATCTGGTGGAATTGTTTCTATTCATAGTGGTTGGAAAATTTAATGATAAAAAAAATAATCACTTTATTTAAATTAGGAAGAAAAATTGCAAAATCAGATATTATTAAAATTATATCTAAATTTCAAGAACCACCAATAATCATAAAAATTTTATTTAAGATATTAGCTTTTTCTTTTTCTCAAAAAAATCAAGACAACGTAAATCAAAATGAAGGTGAAAGGCTATCTAGTTCTTTAGAATCAATGGGCACAACTTTTATTAAACTTGGACAATTTCTAGCTACAAGGCCTGACATTATAGGAGAAGAATTATCAAAAAAATTAGAAAATTTACAAGATAAGCTTCCACCTTTTTCAATTTATCAAGCTAAGGAAATAATAAAAAAAGACCTAGGTGAAAGCACTTTTAATTCAATAATTAATTTAAGTGAACCAGTAGCTGCTGCTTCTGTTGCACAGGTACACAAAGCTCAAATTAATGATAATGGGACAATTAAAGATGTAGCGATTAAAATTCTAAGACCAGATATTAAAAAAATATTTAATGATGAAATTGATGCAATGATGTTGTTTGCTTTTTTAATTGAGTCTTTAAACAAAAAAACAAAAAGATTAAAACTATTAGAAGTTGTTTTTCTGCTGAAAGAAATAACAAATCTTGAAATGGACCTTAGATTTGAAGCGGCTGCTGCAAATGAATATGCAGAAAATACTAAGAATGATGTAGGAATTAAAGTACCTCAAGTTTATTGGAATTTTACGAGTGAAAATGTCATGACACT
>JACWEA010000028.1 GCA_014653775.1 Pelagibacterales bacterium SAG-MED30 | reverse complement strand
TTTATATTCAATTCACTGAAAAATTTTTGAGACTTTTTTAAATTATCTTTTCCAATATTAATTGGAAAAATTTCAAGATTATCTAGAACTTTATTGGATTTTAAAGAGTCTAAAGAGGGCATCTCTTTTTTGCATGGAGCACACCAAGTAGCCCAAAAATTAAGTATCACTAATTTTCCTTCATAATTGTTTAATTCTACAATATCTTGTTTGGAGTCTAAAAAAGCTAAATTTTTATAGGTTTTTAATTCCTCGTTAATTACAATATTTTTTATATTTGGTACTTCTTTTGCAAAAGAATTTGATAGTAAAAAAATAAATATTATAAATAATCTCATATTATATCTGTATAATTAATTATCATGGCAAAAAATAAAAACAACCAAGCAATATGGCATTCAAGAATTAAAAAAAAGAGCTCAACTTTATTTCAGAAAGTAGGTAGCTCTATAAGTATAGATAAAAGACTTTATGAAGAGGATATTAAAGGCTCTATTGCACACGTAGAAATGTTGTTCAAACAAAAAATTATCTCTTTTAAAATTAAAAATAAGATTATTTATGGACTTGGAAAAATTGAAAAAGAAATAAATAAAAATAAATTTGAATTTAATGAAAAATATGAAGATATTCATATGAATATAGAAAAGAGATTATTTCAAATTATTGGTGAAGAGGCAGGATATATTCACATTGCAAGATCAAGAAATGATCAAGTTATAACTGATTTCAAATTATGGATAAAATCTGCAACTAAAGAAATCAACCTAAATTTAAATAAAATAATTAGATCAACTATTAAAATTTCTGAAAAGAACATTAAAACAATAATGCCTGGTTTTACTCATCTTAAAAATGCTCAGGCTATATCTTTCGCACATTATCTAATGGCATACGTTGAAATGTTTTCAAGAGATAAAAAAAGATTTGAAAATAATTTGAATAGTTTAAACGAAAATCCTTTAGGTGTTGTGGCTCTTACTGGAACATCATTTAATATAGATAGAAATTATACAACCAAAAAACTAGGATTTAAAATTCCTACAAACAATTCTATTGATACAGTTTCTGATAGAGATTTTGTTTTAGATTTTCTTTACAGCGTTTCTGTTTGTTCAGTGCATATCTCTAGAATAGCAGAGGAACTTATAATCTGGAGTTCTGATGGTTTTAATTTAATTCATTTGTCAGATAAAGTTGTTACTGGCTCTTCAATAATGCCTCAAAAAAAAATCCAGATTTACTTGAATATTTAAGAGGAAAATCAGGTTCAATATTTGGAAATCTTTTTTCAATGTTAACAATATTAAAAGGTTTGCCCCTATCCTATTTCAAAGATATGCAAGATGATAAAGAAATTGTCTTTACATCTTATGATGTTTTAATCAATTGCTTAAAAATACTTGATGAAGTATTGAAAAATATTTCACCTAATAAAAAGAAAATGTACGAATTGGCCAATAGTGGTTTTATTACAGCTACAGATTTAGCTGACTATTTAGTCAAAAATCACTCAATGTCGTTTAGAAAAGCTTATCAAAAAACTGCTGAAATTGTAAATTTTGCAGAAAAGAAAAAGAAAAAATTAAATGAACTAAAAATAGAAGAATTAAAAAAAATAGAGCCTAAATTAACTACTGAAGTACTTAAGATTTTTGATTTAGAAAATTCAGTTAATTCTAAAAAATCATTTGGAGGAACATCTTTTGAAAATATCAAAAAAATGATAATGAAATATAAGAAAATATAATGATGAAAAAATTAGTCATAATAATATTTATTTGCACCTTGATTTACTCATGTGGAAAAAAAGGAGATCCTGTCTATAATAATGAAAATCAAAATACAAAAAATTTAATTAATCAAACGAGTAGATCTTCATGATCTATAAAAAAAATAAGCTATTAATTGATAGGTTAATTGTTGAAAACCTAGCAAAAAAATTTAGTACTCCTTTGTATTGTTATTCATATAAAAAACTTCGTGAAAACATATTAAATATACAAAATAATTTTAAAAAAATTAATCCTTTGATCTGTTTTGCAGTTAAATCGAATTCAAATATTAAAATCTTAAAAGAAATTAAAAAATTAGAATTAGGTGCAGATGTTGTGTCTATTGGTGAACTAATGAAAGTACTTAAGGCTGGTATAAAACCTCAAAAAATTGTTTTTTCAGGTGTTGGAAAAACTCAAACTGAAATTGAATATGCAATTAATAAAAAGATATTGTTGATTAATGCAGAGTCTAAAAGCGAAATTTTAGAAATAGAAAAAATTGCAAAATTTAAAAAAAAAAAAATCAATATTGGTATTAGATTAAATCCTAACACTGATGCAAAAACAATAAGTCAAATTTCAACTGGTAAAAAAGAAAATAAATTTGGAGTAGATAAAAAAACCTTTTTAGATTTAGTTTTGTATGTAAATAAATCAAAAAATTTAAGTTTAAAATGTCTAAGTGTTCATATAGGTAGTCAAATATTGAATAATAAACCTTATTCAAAAATGTTAAAAATAATTGATAAAATTATTAAAAAATCAAATCATGTATTTGAATATATTGATTTAGGTGGCGGAATGGGAATTGATTACGCTCATAATAATAATAAATTCAATCTAAAAGAATATTCTTTAAATATTCAAAAGTTTTTAAAGAAAAATAATTCAAAAATAATTTTTGAACCTGGTCGATCAATTATTGGTAATACTGCTATTTTGATATCTAAAATTATTTATATAAAAAAAGGATATAAAAAAAGATTTTGTTATTTTGGATAGTGCTATGAATGATCTAATTAGACCAGCACTTTATAATGCAGAACATAAAATTATACCTTTAAGAAAAAATAAAATTAACTCAAAAAAAACTTATGAATTTGTTGGTCCTATTTGTGAAAGTACCGATAAGTTTGCGATAATTAAAAAATTCCAAAAATTAAATGAAAAAGAATTTGTAGCTATTTGTGATGTCGGAGCATATGGAACATCATTGTCATCTAACTATAATGTAAGACCAAAACCTCTGGAAATACTAATTAGAGACTCCAAAATTCAAATAATTAGCAAAAGACAAAAGCTTTCTGAATTAATGTAACATTAAAAAAATGTTAAGAAATTTAATATTTAATTTATTTT
>JACWEA010000027.1 GCA_014653775.1 Pelagibacterales bacterium SAG-MED30 | reverse complement strand
TTTAAAAACAGTAGGTATAGGAATATATGCTAAAAGTGGAGCATCAACTGTAGAACTCTCAAATGAAATCAAAAAAAAAATTAAGGAAGTTAAGAAAACTTTACCTGACGGTTTAGATCTTGAAATAGCATTTAATAGAGCAACTTATGTAGGAGCTGCTATAAATGAAGTTTACAAAACACTTGTAATTGCCTTTATATTAGTCGTATTAATTATTTATTTATTCTTAGGAAATTTAAAAGCAGTAATTGTACCTGCTATTGCTTTGCCTGTAAGTTTAATTGCTTCTTTTTTAGGAATATATATTTTTGGCTTATCAATTAATATATTTGTACTTTTAAGCTTTATTTTAGCAATAGGAATAATCACTGACGATTCTGTAATAATGACAGATGCTATATATCGAAGAATAGAAAATGGTGAAACACCTTTAGTTGCAGCTTATAAAGGATCTAAACAAATTACATTTGCAATTATAGCAACAACATTAATTTTAATTGCGGTCTTTTTACCTTTAATTTTTATCGAAGGAATTTCAGGAACTTTATTTAGGGAAACAGCTATAGCACTTTCTTTTTCTATAGTGGTATCTTCATTTGTTGCTTTAACTCTTTCTCCTATGCTTGGGAGTAAATTCTTAACAAAAAAGATAAATAAAAATTTTATAATTAAAAAGTTTGAAAGCTGGTTTCTGACCTTTTCAAAATTTTATCAAGAAACATTAAGTGTAACTTTGAACAAAACCAAAACTATAACTTTTTTTATAATGTTTGTTATTATTTCATCAGCTCTGCTTTTCAATTTTTCAAAAAAAGAATTACTTCCGATGGAAGATAGAGGAGCATATCTAATAATTGGATTTACAGATGAGGGAAGTTCATTTGAATATACAGAGGAAAAAGCTCAAATTATTGAGGAAAGGTTAATTCCTCTTCTTCAAGAAGAAAATAGTCCCTATAAAAGATTTATTATGAGAGTTCCCGGATTTGGTAGCTCTGCAAATTCATTTAATAGCTTCATAATTATTGCACTACTGGATCATTGGAAAAATAGAGATCAAGATTCCCAAACTGTAATGAGACAAGCAATTGGAAAAATAGTAACTGTACCACAAGCTGTTGCCTTTCCAATTTCTCCACAATCGATCAGAGTTTCAAGTTATAATAAACCAGTTCAGATGGTGATTTATGGAACTACTTATGAAGAGCTTGAAGAAATACAAAAAAATGTAATAGGAAATTTAAGAAGAAATCCAAACTTGTCCAGAATTGAATCTGACTATTCTAGAAATAAGCCAGAGGTAACACTTGTTATTAATAAAAATAAAGCTAAAGACCTGGGAGTTTCTACAGAATCAATTGGCAGAACTTTAGAAACCTTATATGGCGGAAAGAAAGTTACAACATTCAATAAATTAGGAAAAGAGTACCCGATAATACTTCAACAGTATTTATCTGATAGAAGAAATAAAGAGGGAATTTCAAAAATATTTGTAAGATCTGAAACTAATGGAAAATTAGTTTCATTAGTAAATTTAGTAGATTTCAAAGAGCAAGGGACAGCAAAAGAGCTTGCTAGATATAACCGACAAAGAGCAGTTACTATTTCGGCAAATATATCTGAAAATTATTCTTTACCAGAAGCTATTAAATATTTGGAAAATACAATGGCTAAAGTTGCTCCAAAGAATCAAATTACTTGGAAAGGTAAATCTGAAGAAGTCAAAGAAACAAGTAATGAATTATTTATTATTTTTGCTTTATCACTGTTAACTGCATATTTAGTAATGGCAGCAACATTCAATTCTTTTGTTCATCCATTTATAATTATTTTAACAGTACCATTGGCAATATTTGGTGGATTAATCTTTATTTTATTCTTGAACAGTTCGGTAAATATATTCTCTCAAATAGCGTTGATTATTTTAATTGGTATCTCAACAAAAAATAGTATTTTAATTGTTGATTATGCAAATCAAATTAGAACAACTGGCAAAAACATTGAAAGTGCAATTAAAGAAGCATGTAATATTAGATTTAGACCAATTATAATGACCTCTTTAAGTACAATGATTGCTATGTTGCCTCTTGTAATCGGTAATTTTGGTCCTGGTGCAGGCGAAGGATCAAGACTTGCAGTTGGATCAACTATTCTTGGAGGGATGATTATTTCTACATTCTTTACTCTTTATGTAACTCCTACAATGTATTTAGCTTTAGCTAAAAATACTAAACGAATAGACGCTGTTGATATAGAGCTTAAAAAAGAATTACGTTAAAAAATAATATATTTATTTTTATTTAAAGAGCTTCTGCAATTAGATAACTGTTTTTTATAAATATTAGATTGTTTTTTAACTTTGTTAGCTAAATCAATTACTTTTTTATTATTTTTATAATTTTTGTAATTTCCCCACCCTTCATGATAAGCAATGTACTGTTTAAATGGATCGTTTAATGATATTTTTAAGATTGATTTTGTTTTATTTGTATACCATCCAATAAAATCTACACTATCTTTAAATCTAGCTCTTATTGCTAGCTTATTACCTGTTTCATTTTTATATTGTTCCCAAGTTCCTTTCACAGCTTGAGAATATCCAAAAGAGCTGGAAGGTCTTTTAAATGGTATTATTTTAAATAACTTTTGCCTTGGGGGTTTTGCTAACCAATCAAAATCTGATTCTGCTTTTATTATTGCCAACTGTATATAAATTGGAGTACCCCAATTTTGTTCAACTTGATTTGCATACTTATACCAAAAATATTTCTCATTAAATATTTCACAGCTATTTACTGTATTGTTAGGAGTCGAAGAACATGATGCAAGAAATAGAAAAGAGATAATCAAAAATCTATTTAAAGCTTTTAAATTCATTTTTGATTTTTAAAATATTGATTAAAATTAAATACTAAAAAAACTAATAAAACACCAAGAAAATTTCCAAATAAATCCGAATATTGAAAGCTTCTATTAGGTATAACTCCATGACAAATTTCTAATATTATCGAAATACTAAATAAATATATGAATAATATTTTTATCTTATTTTTTTCAAAAGAAAAAATGCCTAAAATGGTTAAAACTAAAAAAGCATAAAAATGATTAGAGGAAACGACAAAATCTGGAGTTATGCTTGGCTGTTTTTCAAAATCACCATAAATTATCCATCCAAAAATACTTCCTGGATAAAGATACAAAATTAGCAACGTTACATTTGAAAAATGAAAAGTGAATTTTGTGAATAAAGATATTTTTTTCATTTAACTAACATGTTTTTTTTTATATTAAATTAATATCAACAAAAATGAATTATTTAATTCTTATTAGACATGGGCAAAGTACTTGGAATCTTGAGAATAGATTCACAGGTTGGGTAGACGTAGATTTAACAGATAAAGGAAAAACAGAAGCAAAAAATGCAGGAAATTTGATAAAAAAAGAAAATATAGAAATTAATTATTTTTATTCCTCATTTCAATCAAGAGCAAATAATACACTAAAACTTATTCAAGAAGTTTTAGGGAATAATAAAAACTTTACCAGAGCCTGGCAATTGAATGAGAGACATTATGGTGC
>JACWEA010000026.1 GCA_014653775.1 Pelagibacterales bacterium SAG-MED30 | reverse complement strand
TTGTTTTATGTCTTGTGAATAATGGTAATTAATTTTTATAAACATTTTATTCACAGTTTAATAACATCATAAATAAATTAATATTGTTTAAAATGAAGCTTTTTAAGGTTTTATTAAATAAATTGTATTGTTTGTATTGGTTTATTATTATTGTTAATAAAAGCCTTATTTTACAACATTAATTAAATAAAAATTAAATTGAGTAATTTAATTAAAATAATACAAATTTATTAACAATTTTTTCATGACTAATACATATCAAATATATTTAATTTCAGATTCTACAGGCGAAACTCTGGATAGAATTTTTTTAGCTTTGAAGGCACAATTTTTAAATATCGAGTATAAAGTTCATTCTTATTCTTTTACTAGAACAGAGAATCAAATTTTAAAAATTTTAGAAGACGCAAAAAAAAATAGAAATTCTATAATTCTTTATACTATTGTTGATAATAATTTAGCAAAATACTTAGCAAATATAAGCGAAAATAAAAAAATACCGTGTTTTGGAGTTTTAGGAAATTTAATTTTAAATTTTTCAAAAATATTAAATCAAGAAGCAACACATGAGCCAAGTGGCCAACACATACTGAATGAAGAATATTATGATAGAATAGAAGCAATTCAATTTACAATGAATCATGATGATGGAAATCTAATTAATGAAATAGATAAAGCAGACATAATACTTGTTGGAGTTAGCAGAACCAGTAAAACACCAACATCTATTTACCTTGCAAATAAAGGATTTAAAACTTCAAATATACCACTAGTTAATGAAAAGTCTTTACCAGAAAAACTTAAACAAAATCCAAAATTAGCCTGTGTTGTTGGTTTAAGTTCAGAACCGGAAAGATTAGTAGATTTAAGAAAAAATAGAATGAATTCTTTAAAAGAAACGGAAAATATTAAATATACAGATTTAGAAAATATAAAAAAAGAAGTGTTGAATGCAAAAAAAACTTTTCAAAAATATAAATGGCCTTTAATTGATGTTACAAGAAAATCAGTAGAGGAAACAGCTGCATCTATAATTAAAATACACCAAATATATTTGAATAATGCTAAATAATATAATTCTTGCATCTAAAAGCAAAGTAAGGAAAGAAATTTTAGAAAAAAACAACATATTATGTATTATAGAGCCATCCAATGTAGACGAAGACATTGTTAAACAAGGTTTATTAAAAGCAAGTGCCTCTCCTGAGATTATTTCTAAAAATTTAGCAGAACTAAAAGCAAATAAAGTAAGTTTAAAGAAAAAGGACAAAATAGTTATTGGAGCTGACAGTGTAATTGATTTAGACGGGGAGTTAATATCAAAGCCAGAAAATAGAGATCAAGCAATGTTAATATTAAAAAAACTTAATGGAAAAAAACATTTATTAATTAGCTCGGTTTGTATATCTAAAAATGGTTCGATGATTTGGAATTACACAGATAAAGCTGTATTAGAAATGAAAAACTTTTCTGATGAAGAATTAAAAAAGTATCTTTCAAAAATATCAGATGAGGCTCTTTATGCTTATAATGTTTATCAAATTGAAGGCGAAGGTAGAAATTTATTTGTAAGAATAAATGGTGATGAAGATACAATAATGGGATTACCAATTAAAAAGATTAAGGAATATTTGAAAATTTAATGAAAAAATATTTTGTCATAGGGAACCCAATTGATCATTCATTATCACCCAAACTTCACAATTATTGGTTAAAAGAAAATAAAATTGATGGCATATATGAAAAAATTAAACTTGAGGCACATGAAATTAAAAGTTTTATCCAAGATATTAAACAACAAAAAATAATTGGCTGTAATGTGACTGTCCCATTCAAAAAGGCAGTAATTCCTTTTTTAGATAAATTAAGCTCAGAGGCAGAACAGACTCAGTCAGTAAATACAATCATTTTTGATAGTGGTAATTTAGTTGGACATAATACAGATATAACTGGCTTTGAAAAAGCAATTAAAAGTTTAAATTTTGTTGTGAAGGGGAAGAAAATTTTTATTTTGGGCGCTGGTGGAGTAGTACCTTCAATTATTTTTTCTTTAAATAAAATGGGGGTATCGGAGATAACTGTAAGCAACAGAACACTACAAAAAGTAGAGAATTTGAAAAATCAATTTAACAATTTAAATATTTTGAACTGGGGTGAAATTCCAGATTTTGACGTAGTTATAAATGCTACTAGTTTAGGTTTGAAAAAAGAGGAAGATATAAACTTTGATTTTTCAAACATTGGAAAAAATAAATTGTTTTATGATGTAATTTATAATCCTAGTGAGACCAGTTTTTTGAAAGAAGGGAAAAAACTTGGAAATAGATCAGAAAATGGAAAGCTAATGTTTATTTATCAGGCTCATGAAGCATTTAAAATTTGGCATGGAATAGAACCAAATGTTGATAATAAGACAATTAAACTTATAGAAAATGATTAGAATTGGAATTTTAGGAGATATAGGTTCAGGAAAAACTTATGTTGCAAATAATTTTGGCTATCCAGTTTTTAATGCTGATCATGAGGTGAGCAAATTATATAAAAAAGATAAAAAAACTTTTAATAAATTAAAAAAGATTTTACCAAAATATTTCATTTCATTTCCAATTAAAAAGAGTCAAGTTTCAAAGGCTATATTGGCAAATAGAAACAATCTAAGAAAAATTGTCAAAATCGTTCATTTAGAAATAAGAAAAAAGATGAACATTTTTATTAAAAAAAATAAAAATAAAAAAATCATAATTTTAGATATCCCTCTTCTTTTAGAAAACAAGATTAATAAAAAAAATGATGTTCTCATTTTCGTAAAATCTAAAAGATCAGAAATTTTAAAAAGATTAAAAAATAGAGAGAGTTTTAATAAAAAGCTCTTTAATGAATTTAAAAATATTCAACTACCACTAGATTATAAAAAGAAAAAATCTACATTTATAATTAAAAATAATTTTAAAAAAAAATCTGTTAGAAAAGATATAAAAAATATTTTAAAAAATTTTAGATGAAAGAAATAGTATTAGATACCGAAACTACTGGATTATCAGTGAAAGATGGTCACCGTATAGTAGAGATTGGGTGCATTGAATTAGAAAATTTAATTCCAACTAAAAATAAATTTCATTGTTATTTAAATCCTGAAAGAAAAGTATCAGAAAAAGCTCTTGAGGTTCATGGTTATACAGACGATTTTTTATCTGATAAAAAAAAATTTAGTGAGGTATTTGATGAATTTTTAAATTTTATCAAAGGGAAAAGACTTATAATTCATAATGCAGAATTTGATTTATCTCATTTAAATAATGAACTTAGATTAATCAAAAAAAATAAAATTGAAAATGAGATAGTAGATACATTAATTTTAGCAAAAGATAAGTTTCCTGGCTCTTTGGTGAGTTTGGATTCTCTATGTAAAAGATTTAGAATAGATAACTCGAAAAGAGCTAAACATACAGCACTTATTGACTGTGATTTGTTAGCTAAGGTTTATATTAATTTAATTGACCAAAAAGAACCTACTTTAGACTTTAAAAATAGAGATGAAAAAATTAATATTTTAAATAAGGGTAAAGTTTTTTATTTTAAAAAAATAATTCAGATTTCTGAAGA
>JACWEA010000025.1 GCA_014653775.1 Pelagibacterales bacterium SAG-MED30 | reverse complement strand
TTACAAATAGAGCAATTACATTTTATTACTTTAGCTAAATCTCCGTCTAAATTTATTTCTGCTTCTATAGCTCCACAATGACATACAAGTTTTTTCATTTTATAAATTTATCCTATACATTACTTCATTTCTTTTTAACATTGGTAAAGTAAATGGTGAATTATAAGATGCTCTTATTGGAGGACCTATAATTGTAATATTATCTTGTTTAAGCTCCTTTTCTAAAATTTCTTTATTCTTTAAAAAATTTTTGTCTGAGGACCTACCTGAATATTTAATTGCAGCATAATATCCACCCTCTATAGTTAAAAATTTTATTTCTGAATTTGAAGGTTTTGGTGCATTATCTTTGTTAAATTTTGATGGCAAATAAAATTGCATTGTCATATTTCCATTTTTAATTTCTTGGGTAACTGGAACTGTCATCTTTATTTCTTGATTTTTTTCATTATTTCCTGAAATATAATTAAATAGTTTTCTAAAACCATTACCCTCTGTAGAATTTGTTTCAATAACTAACCGATCAGAATATTTTCTGATTTCATATTTTTTATTTTCTTTTACTATCTCATAATTTGCTTCTTCGTATGCCATGGTTTGTGAGCTTAAAGTTAATATTGAAATTAAAACTAATAAAATTTTTTTCATATTGTTTTTTTTAAACTATCCTTGGTTGAAGTTATCCACAACCATACAAAATGTAGTTTTGATGTTCACGTTTTGATTCACTTTTGATTCAGTTACAGACTCAAAATACAACCTCTTGCGTGTATTGTATAAATGGTCTATAAATAAGAACAAAACAAGAACATGAAACTAACTATCCCTTATTATCTCCATAAAGCTGGTGCTGGTTTTCCTTCACCTGCAACTGATTATATCGAAGAAGATATCGATCTGAACATGCATTTAATCAGAAACGTTCCAGCTACTTTTATTATCAGAGTTCAGGGTAAATCGATGGTGGATGTTGGGATTAATGATGGAGATTTATTGGTTGTTGATAAAAGTTTAAAACCAAAAAATTTTTCAACAGTTATTGCAAATGTTCACGATGAACTTGTCGTTAAAACTTTAGTTCAAGAAAGAGATAAAAAATTTCTAACCTCAGGTTCTAAAGATTTTTCTAATAGAATTTTAATTAATGAAGAACAAGATATTTTTATTTGGGGGGTTGTGACTTATGTCATTCATTCAACGCACTAGAAAATTAGCTTTAGTTGATTGTAATTCTTTTTATGTTTCTTGTGAGAGACTATTCAATCCTAGAATAAGAATAAAACCTGTTGTTGTTCTATCTAATAATGATGGCTGTATCATCTCTAGATCTAATGAAGCAAAGGCTTTAGGAATTAAAATGGGTGAACCTTACTTTAAAGCTAAAGATATTATTGTTAAAAATAAAGTTGAAGTTTTTTCATCAAATTATTCTTTATATGGAGACTTATCTAGAAGAGTAATGAGGACACTTAAAAGGTTTAATTCAGAAATAGAGGTTTATTCAATTGATGAAGCATTTTTAGATTTATCAAACTTTCCAGATAGCGAAGTAGAAAAAATTGGAAAAGAAATTAGAGAAACTGTTTTGCAGTGGACTGGTATTCCAACTAGTATTGGTATTGCTAAAACAAAAACATTAAGCAAAATTGCAAATCATATTGCAAAGAAAAAAATTTCAGGCGTTACTAGTTTAATTGGAATTGAGAATATTGATCCAATATTAGAAAAAATAGATATTAATGATGTGTGGGGTGTTGGTAAGCAGCTTACAAAATTTTATCAAAAAAAATGGAATTTATAATGCTAAGCAACTTAAAAATAAATCTAATACTTGGATTAAAAAATCTTCAAATGTTTTAAGTTCGAGAACAGCAATGGAGCTTAGAGGTATTCCTTGTATTAATTTAGAAACAACACAAACTAAAAGAAAGAGTTGTGTTGTCTCAAGATCATTTGGAAAAAGAATTGAAAAATTTCAAGAATTAAAAGAAGCAATTGCAAACTATTGTTTAAATGCTTCTGAAAAAATTAGATCAGAATCTTTAGTTGCAAAAGCAATTACAGTTTTTGTAAGAACAAGTCCCTTTCACAAAAACTATGATTACTATTCAAATTCAAAGACAATTGATTTTCCAATTGCAACAAATAACAGTATTGAAACTGTTAAAGCTGCAGTCGCAATACTTGATGATATATTCAGGAATGGATATCGTTATCAAAAAGCAGGCGTTATGCTTACAGGATTGCGTAATGATGATGGTAAGAAAAACTTATTTTCATCCGAAAAAGATGAAAAAATAAATACTTTAATGAGATCTATTGATAATACCAATTATAGATATGGAAGATCCACTTTAAGTCTTGCAAGTGCAGGTGTTCAAAGGAAATGGAATATGCGAAGGCAATATTCTTCTAAAATAGATACTGCAAACTTTTATTCTTTACCTAAAATAAAAGCTATTTAATTTTTGTAGTATCTTCAATATTCTTAAAAGAATTATCAAATTCTTCCATATTTTCTCTTAACGCTAAATTTGAAATTGAGTAGATCATTACAAGTAATAATATCAAGGGCGTTGCAGTAATTAGAGAAGCATTGTTTTTAATAAATAAAATATAAAAAACTATAAATAAAGCTGAACGAATTAAAACTGCGCTTCTAAAAACGCTAATAATAGACAATGAGTGCTTTAATAAGTTAGAAAAACTCATCTTAGATGGGCCAAAATATCTTATTCCCCTAGCAGATGGAATTGATAAAAAATCTTTTTCAATTTTACTTAATGAGCCTGAAAAACTATTCCAAGTAGCTTTTTCATTTACCATTTTTTCAACAGTAATTTTTGGTAAACAAGTAAAATTTCCAAATTTAATAGATTTACCAGTAAAAGTTAGAGTTATAAGTTTATGTATTTGATAACAAATTTTAAATATTAGGTTTTCTGATCTTTTTATCCTTTCACCTACAATAGGTTTGTTGTTAGAATTTTTAATTTGATTTAAAAATTCTTTGATTTCCTCAGGTCTATCCTCTCCATCTCCATCCATTGGAATAACATAATCAAAATCTTCTTTTTCAAAAATATATTTAAGTCCTGTTGCAATGCATCTGGCGTGGCCTTGATTTTTTTTCATATTTAAAATTTTTATTGATTGAATATTTTCTAAATTTTTTTCTTCATCTTGTCGATCATGACTTGAAGCGTCATTTACAATCATAATAGAAATTAAAAATTCTTGATCAATTGATAAATTATTTATTTCATCTATTAGTTTAGAAACAGATTTCCAATCGTTATATACAGGTATTAATATCTTAATTTTCATTTAATTTTTTGAACCAATCATACAAAAACCCTGTTTATCAATTTTTCCAAAATCTCCTGGGCATACCTCTTTTAAAATATCTGGATTACCAGTGTATACGATGCCGCCTTTAGGATCTAAATTATCTATCTTATCTTTTATACTTTTAAACCACTTTGGTCTTGTATTTAAGTGATAAGATAAATTGCCAGCATGCCATTCGTCCCCTACGACATACATAATTTCATTTGTAAAATTTTTACTCCATCTTCTTTCTATTAATGTCGCTATTTCTTTTCCAGAATAATCTGTTCGTTTATTAGTTTGAGAAAC
The DNA here is from genome assembly GCA_014653775.1 of Pelagibacterales bacterium SAG-MED30. Classification (GTDB taxonomy): domain Bacteria; phylum Pseudomonadota; class Alphaproteobacteria; order Pelagibacterales; family Pelagibacteraceae; genus Pelagibacter. Next base: position 187 of record JACWEA010000025.1, on the reverse strand, counting down.
TGAAATATAAGAATAAAGAATAGGAGATAAAAAGAATAAAAATAAAAAACCATACAAAAAAGAATTAAGTTTTTTAATATTAATTTGTGATTGAAATATATAAACAAATAATACTCCAAAAAATAAATAAAAAGGTGTCATCCACATCGTTCTAATTTTAGAGCCTGTAACAATTGAAGTAATCAAC
>JACWEA010000024.1 GCA_014653775.1 Pelagibacterales bacterium SAG-MED30 | reverse complement strand
CCTTAGAGATCAAATGAGATACTCAAAGAATGAAAAAGTTCAAAGAGATTATTATTATGCAATTGTTGATGAAATCGACTCTTGTTTAATAGATGAAGCAAGAACCCCACTGGTTATATCTGGAGCTGCTGAAGATAAAACAAATCAATATTTAGCAATCGATAAATTAGTTAAACAATTGAATGAAAATGACTACGAAATTGATGAAAAAGACAAAAATATAATTCTTACTAACGATGGTATCAATAACGTTGAAAAAATATTTTCAGAAGCAGGAATATTAAAAAATAACAATTTTTATGATCCTGAAAATTTAGCTTTAGTACATCATGTAAATCAGGCATTAAGAGCAAACCATTTATTTAAAAAAGGTAAAGATTATATTGTTAAAGAAGATAGTTTAAAAATTATTGATGAACTAACTGGTAGAATTTTAGAGGGTAGAAGATTTGGTGACGGCCTACATCAAGCCCTAGAAGCTAAAGAAAAAATTGAAATTCAAGCAGAAAATCATACTTTAGCTTCGATAACTTATCAAAATTATTTCAAACTTTATGAAAAAATTTCAGGTTGTACTGGAACAGCTGCAACAGAAGCTGAAGAATTTTATGAAATTTATAATCTCACTGTTGTTGTAATACCAACTAATAACCCTATGATTCGTAAAGATAATAATGATCAAATATTTAGAACTGAAGAAGAAAAAAATAAAGCAATAATCAAACAAATAAAAAATTGTCATGAAAAAGGACAACCACTTCTCGTATTTACTTCTAGTGTTAATAAATCAGAAATTTATTCAAAATTACTAAAATCTGAAAAAATTAAACATGTAATTTTAAATGCAAAAAATCATGAAAATGAAGCTGAAATTATTGCGAATGCTGGAAAAAAAGGCTCAGTAATTATTACTACAAGTATATCAGGTCGTGGCGTGGATATACAATTAGGCGGAAAAAAAGGATCAATTCCCGACGCTCAGCTTAAAACAGAAAAAGAAAAGATAAAATCTCTCGGGGGATTGTTTGTGATTGGAACTGAAAGAATGGAATCAAGAAGAGTTGATAATCAAGCAAGAGGTAGATCTGGTAGACAAGGAGATGAAGGATCTTCAACATTTTACGTAAGTTTAGAAGATGATTTGATGAGAATATTTGGCTCTGAGTCTATGAATAATATACTTGAAAAGCTTGGTTTAAAAGATGGAGAGAGCATTGATCATCCATGGATAAATAAAGCTCTTGAGAGAGCTCAGCAAAAAGTTGAAGCTAGAAATTTCGATATAAGAAAGACTCTTATTAAATTTGATAATGTTTTAAATGACCAAAGACATGTAATATTTACTCAGAGAAACAATGCGATGAATAGTGAAGAAATATTTAATTATTCTGAAAATTTTTTAAGTGAGATTATTGAAGATTTAAAAAAATCTAAATTACAAAAACTTTCAAACCCTACAAGTAATGAATTTGACAATAAAATAAAAACTCTAATGGGCAAAAGTATAAATGAAGATCAATTTAAAGAATTAGTTTTAGCAAATGACACTCAGCTAAAAGAAAAAATTTTAGAACAATTTAATAATAACAGAGAAGAAAGAATCAAAATTTTAGGAGAAACTCAGGCTAAAGAGATTGAAAAGAGAATATTATTACAATCTATTGATTTAAATTGGAGGTCACATATACAATATTTAGAACAACTTAGACAAGTAGTGGGTCTAAGATCTTATGGTCAAAGAGACCCATTAATAGAATATAAAAAAGAAGCATTTGATTTATTTTCTACTTTATTAGATAAATTAAAATTAGATTATATAACTGTTTTGATGAATTTAAAAATTGTTGAACAACCAAGAGAGAAGGCTAAAGATTCTTTAAAAAAAAATGTCAATCCTAAAATACCTGAAAAAAAAATGGGAAGAAACGAACCTTGTTATTGTGGTTCAGGAAAAAAATTCAAACATTGCTGTGGTGCTTTATAAATAAAGAAACAGCAATATTGCAGATAATATAAAAAATCCTGTTAAGAAAAATATATTTTCTTTTTTATTAAAAAATTCTTTTAAATTATTTTTCTTAATCTCTAATGAGCTTAAGTTTTCAGGATCGCTGATGAAACCCTTGCTTCTTCCAATTTTTAAAAATTTATTTTTTCTTTGACTCAAAATTTCTTCAGGTGTCATTTCTTTAAATTGAATTAAATTTTTTGAAATAGACTCACTTACGTTTTTTAAAATTAAATTTATATCTCTATGAGCACCTCCTAATGGTTCAGCAACTATTTCATCAATTATTTTTAATTCTAAAAGATCTTTTGCAGATAATTTCATTGCTTTCGCAGCATCTAACATTTTTTTTGGATCTCTCCATAATATAGTTGCACATCCCTCTGGAGAAATTACTGAATAAATTGCATTTTCTAACATTATAACTTTATTAGCAGATGCTAATGCTATAGCTCCGCCAGATCCTCCTTCGCCAATCACTATTGCTAAGGTTGGAACTTTAAGTTTCATGCAGCATTCAATTGATCTAGCAATAGCTTCGGCTTGACCTCTTTCTTCTGCACCAACCCCTGGGTAAGCTCCTGGTGTATCTATAAAAGAAATTATTGGAATATTAAATTTATTAGCTAATTCCATTAAACGAATGGTTTTTCTATAACCTTCTGGTCTCATCATACCGAAATTTCTATCTATTCTGTTTTCTAGATTATCTCCCTTCTCTTGACCTATAACTAAAACGGACTGACCATTAAACTTTGCAAAGCCTGTAATTACTGATTTATCTTCTCCATAATATCTATCTCCAGCTAAAGAAATAAAATCTTCAAATAAATTATCAATAAAAAATTTTGATTTTGGTCTATCTTCATGTCTGGCTACCATTGTAGTTTGCCAAGCATCTAAATTTGAGTAAATTGATTTTAGTTTTTCATCTAGTTCTTTTTGAGTTTTTGTTATTTTTTGAGTATCTACTTCTGACAGACCACTTTGATTATAAGGGTCTTTGAGTTTTTCTAACTCAGTTTCCAGATTTTTTATTTCATTTTCGAAATTGAGATAATTTTTCATTATATATAGTTAACTAATTAATTATGAAAAATGACAACAAAATGTCAATTATTTATAAATTATTTGACATCATTTTACCAGGGTTTTAGAAAAGATATGATGAAAATAAATTATCAAACTGTAAATAATTTAAAGATTTCAAGTGAATTAGTTAAATTTGTTAACGAAGAACTGCTAAAAGATACTAATATTTCATCTGAAAAATTCTGGACTGGATTTGATAAATATGTCCATGAGCTAGCACCAAAAAATAAAGAATTTTTAAATATAAGGGAAGATTTACAAAAAAAAATTGATAATTGGCATATTAAAAATAAGGGCCAAGAAATTAATATTAATGATTATAAAAAATTTTTAAAAGATATAGGTTATTTAAAAAATGAGGGTGCTGATTTTAAAATTGAAACCTCTAATGTAGATGATGAAATAGCTAAAATAGCTGGACCTCAATTAGTTGTTCCTATTATGAATGCAAGATATGCCTTAAATGCAGCTAATGCACGTTGGGTAAGTTTGTATGATAGTCTTTACGGAACTAACATAATTGAGTCAGAAGAAGGTGGAAGTGAAAGATATGATCCTAATCGTGGACAAGAAGTAATTAAATATGTAAGAGAATTTTTTGATAAATTCATTCCTATAGATGGAACAAGCTGGAAAAATATCGCTGCTCTTAAAGTAATTAATAAAGATTTAGTTATCTTTAAAGACGATTATGAATATAAATTAAATGATAAAAATAAATTCATAGGTCATAGGGGTGATGCAAATAAACCAGAAGCTATAATATTAAAAAATAATAATCTTCATTTTGAGATCATAATTAACCCTAAAGCATTTAGTGCTGCTCATGATATAGCGGGGATAAGTGATGTAATAGCTGAGTCAGCCGTTTCAACTATTTGTGACAATGAGGATAGTGTTGCCGCAGTTGATGCTGAAGATAAAGTTATTTGTTATAGAAATTGGTTAGGCTTAATGAAAGGTGATTTAAAAATTCAGTTTGAAAAAAATGGTAAAAATTTAGAAAGAAAATTAAATCCTGATAGAAGCTATATTTCAAGAGATGGTAAAGGTTTAAAATTACATGGAA
>JACWEA010000023.1 GCA_014653775.1 Pelagibacterales bacterium SAG-MED30 | reverse complement strand
AGTAAGAAAAAATAATGAAGTAGTAGTTGCTGGTGACGGACAAGTTAGTATGGGCAATACTGTTGTAAAAAGTACAGCTTCTAAAGTCAGAAGAATTGAAAAAAGAGATGTAGTAGCCGGTTTTGCAGGATCTACTGCAGATGCTTTAACTTTGTTTGAAAGATTAGAAGGAAAATTGGAAAAACATGCAGGTAATTTATCAAGAGCTGCCGTTGAATTAGCAAAAGATTGGAGAACAGATAAATATCTTAGAAGATTAGAAGCATTAATGGCTGTTGGAGATAAAAAAAATAGCTATATCATTTCTGGAACAGGAGACGTTCTAGAGCCTGAAGGAGATGTAATAGGTATAGGCTCAGGTGGAAATTATGCATTGGCAGCTGGAAAAGTTTTGATGGAAGGTGAAATGTCAGCTGAAGAAGTTGCAAAAAAAGCAATCAGAGTTGCTGCTGATATTTGTGTTTTCACAAATGATAATGTTAAAATTGAAAAAATATAATGGATAATTCAAACGTAACGAAATTACAACCAAAGGAAAAAAAACAAAAAGATGAAGCTTCTTTAGTAAGCTCTTTATCTCCAAGAGAAATTGTTTCGGAATTAGATCGATTTGTTGTTGGACAAAATAAAGCTAAAAAAGCAGTTGCTGTTGCTTTAAGAAATAGATGGAGACGACAAGCACTTAAGGGTGAAATGAAAAACGAAGTTTTACCAAAAAATATTTTAATGATTGGACCAACTGGAGTTGGAAAAACAGAAATCTCAAGAAGATTATCAAAACTTGCTGAAGCACCTTTTGTAAAAGTTGAAGCTACAAGATTTACAGAGGTAGGATATGTCGGAAGAGATGTTGAACAAATAGTGAGAGATTTGATAGAGATTGCAATCTCAATGGAAAAAGTAAAAAAAAGAAAAGAAGTTTATACAAAAGCACAAAAATTAGCTGAAGAAAAAGTTTTAGATGCTTTAGTTGGTAAGAAAGCAAGTTTAGCAACAAGAGAAAGTTTTAGAAAAAGACTCAGAAACGGTGATCTAGATAATAATGAAATAGAAATTGCTGTAAGTGACTCAGGTTCAGGAGGTGCTTCTTTTGAAATTCCAGGAATGCCAGGTGCTAATGTAGGTATGATAAACATTGGAGAAATGATTGGAAAATCAATGGGAAACAAGGAGAAAAAGAAGAAAATGACTGTAAAAGAGTCTCACGAAATTCTTATCAATGATGAGTCTGATAAATTAATTGAACAAGATAAAATTATTAAAGCAGCTAAACTTTCAACTGAAAATAATGGAATAGTTTTCTTGGATGAAATAGATAAAATTTCAGCAAGAACTGATAGAGTTGGTGGAGATGTTTCAAGAGAAGGTGTTCAAAGAGATTTATTACCTTTAATTGAAGGAACTACAGTAAATACCAAACATGGTCCAATTAAAACAGATCACATATTGTTTATTGCTTCCGGAGCATTTCAACTTGCAAAACCATCTGATTTACTTCCAGAGCTTCAAGGAAGATTACCTATAAGAGTTGAATTAGAAGCATTAACTAGTGAGGACTTTAAAAGAATTCTACGAGAACCTGACTTTAATTTGATTAAACAATATGTTGCTTTATTAAAAACTGAAAATGTTGATTTAGAATTTACTGATGATGGAATTGATGCAATTGCTACTATTGCATCTGAAGTTAATACTACTGTTGAAAATATTGGTGCAAGAAGATTACATACAATTATAGAAAAAATATTAGATGAAATTAGTTTTACAGCAACAGATCGATCAGGTGAGAAAATATCAATTAATAAAGATTATATTAATAAAAACCTAGACAATTTAATTAAAGATACAGATTTATCTAAATTTATACTTTAAAAATTTATAAATAACCTAATTCGGTCATATCATTTTTTAATTGACCTTCAATTTTTTCTCTTAATTCTTTACTTAAAATTTCTTTTTTATTTTCTTTCGGACCATATTTAAAAAAAGTTTTTTCTTCATTATCTTCATGTTTGGCTTTCTCAGGAAAATTTTTTTTTTTTTCTAATTTTTGTACATAGTCAAAACTAGTTGTTTTTAAAATATTTTTTATTTTATGTTCATCTAATATATATTTTTTATTAATTAAATTATGAATAAAATTTAAAATTTTAATAAGAACTTGTTCGGTATTTGTAGTTAAGTCCTCATATTTAATAAGCAAGTATCTTTCCTTTTTTTTTAAAATTTTCCATGAGTTATAGTGCATAGACCAAGTGGTAAGGTGTGTTATTACCCTGTTAACAGATTTTTTGCTATTTATATCACCACCTAAATTTGTAAGGTTTAGTAATCGAGATACAGACTCTTCAACAGTAGTATTAAAATGATTTGATGCAGAAATAGCAACATTTCTGGGATCTCTAACAATATAGATAACACCCGAAGTATTTTTATAATTTGTGAAACCTTTCAAAAGACTACTGTGAGTTTTAATAAACTGTAATGACTCTTTTTTATTAAATAATTCCTGAGCTTTAATATAATTTTCTAATACTTCCTTTTCATTATTTAAATCTACTCCAATTTTTTTAAACAAAGAGTAATGAGGAAATTGTTTTATAGTATTCAAAACTTCAAAATTAAAAATACCATCATTAGTAAAAAAATATGATGATAAAAGAGATCTTAAAAAAGTATTTCCACTCTTAGGATATGATGCTAGCCAAATAATCATTAAGACATATTAACATTTAATAAAAATTTAAGTGTATTTTTTTTTTAAAAAAATATAAAAAGCACCACTTCCTCCATCATCAATAGTTGCATCTTTAATTTCAAAAATCTTTTTCATTAATTCTGTATTATTTTCTATAAATTCAGGGACAGAATATTTTAAAATACTCAAATCTTTAGAGATATAAGGATCTTTTTCATTATTTGAATGAATTCCTTTTCCTGTTACAACAATTAATTTTGAAACGCCCTCCTGATATGAATAATTAATAAATTTCTCAATTACTTTATTAGCTTCATCTAGAGTGTAACCGTGTAAATCTATATTTTTTATTTTAAGAGTTTTTTTTTTTATAGATTTTAAATCTTTATTAGGAAGCTTTTCATTTTTTGAAATAAACTCTTCCCAATCTTTTTTATCTTTTTCTGAAATTTTATTACTCAATTAAGTAAGCGTATCAACTAATTGCCAATTTGGACTAATTGATCTTGTGTCTCTTGAAAAAACCCAAGTATCATAAATTTTTTTTATTTTTTCTGAGTCACCTGAAATTATTTTTTTCTCTTTATCCTTAATGCAAGTAATAATCTCAGCTACAAAATCTACAGTTACATTTAAAATATCATTAACCTTTTTATGTTCTTTAATTTCTGCTGAATTGACGCCAATAAAGGTAATCTCAGCGTAATGTCCTTTTTTACTTCTTTCTTTTAAAGCTTCATTAAATTGATCAAATATTTTTTTACTCAAAAGCGATTTGCTGGTAGTTAACTTATTATCATTATCACTAAAATCAGTAATTATAGTTTCATAAGCAATTTTAGCTCCTTTTAAAAATTCTTGTTGAGCTTGTTCATCAAAATTATCTTTTTTTGCAACTTTATTATCTTTTTGCACGTTATTTAATACTTTTTCAAATTGTGAAGGAGCCTTTCCTTCAAAACCTGTTCTCTTTCCTAAAATACCTCTTAATCTTAGAAAAATAAAACCCGCAATCATGGCGAGCAAAATTATATCTATATATTCAAAACTATGATTCATGAGTGGAATGTAATTACTATGTTGATTAATTTCAACTAACAATTACATTAAAGTACAATGAGTCCTATTTTATTATCTATTATTTTAATTCCAATTTTAGAAATCTACCTTTTTATTAAGATTGGTTCTCAAATTGGGGCTTTTAATACTATTTTATTAATCTTTATAACTGCAGTAATTGGGGTTTATTATGCAAAATATGAAGGGCTTAATACTGTAAGATCTGGATTTTTACAAATTATTAAAAATGAAGTTCCTGCTTATGAGATTATATCTGGAGCAGCAATTGCTTTTGCAGCAATACTTTTGATAATCCCAGGGTTTGCTACAGATTTTTTGGGATTTTTACTTATTTTCCCTATAACTAGAAAACTTTTTTTTGGAAATATTTCAAATAAATTTAAAAAAAAGGAAACAAAAAAAAATAAT
>JACWEA010000022.1 GCA_014653775.1 Pelagibacterales bacterium SAG-MED30 | reverse complement strand
GCCTATATCAAGTTAATTCATTTTCATATGGAAAATGGCACAAATGGACTAGTTCCAGCAGGAACAACTGGAGAATCACCAACTTTAAGTCATCATGAACACGAAAAAATCATTGAGCTCTGTGTTAAAGAAAGCAATGGAAAATTACCTGTCTTTGCCGGAACTGGATCAAATTCTACAGAAGAAGCTATATCTTTAACGACTCATGCTGAAAAGATTGGTGCTAATGGAGCTCTTATAGTAACTCCTTATTACAACAAACCAACTCAAGAAGGTCTATATCAACATTATAAATCAATTAATGATAAATGTGGAATCCCAATTATCATTTATAATATTCCTGGAAGATCAGTAATAGATATGTCTGTTGACACAATGGCGAGATTATATGAACTAAAAAATATTATTGGAGTTAAAGATGCTACTGGGGATTTAAATAGAGTAGATCAAACTCTAAAAAAAATGGGTAATGAATTTATACAGTTAACTGGAAATGACGATAACGCTTTAGAATTTAATAAAAAGGGTGGGGTTGGTGCTATAAGTGTAACTGCAAATATTGCTCCAAAGCTGTGTTCAGAATTTCAAAAATTTTCTGTTGTGAATGATAAAAAATCTCTTTCTGAAGCAGAAAGACTTAATGATATTTTACAGCCTGTTCACCACGCTATGTTTGTAGAAAGTAATCCTAGCCCAGTAAAATATGCAGCTAAATTATTAAACCTTTGCCAAGATGAAGTAAGATTACCATTAGTAAAAGTAACAGATACTACTAAAGAAATAGTTAAAAATTCTCTCCAGTTTGCAAATTTGATTTAATGAATAGAAAAACCAATTCTGGTTTAAAAATTATTTGTTTAAACCGCAAAGCTAATTATAATTACTTTTTTGAGGATTTATTAGAAGCTGGTATTGTACTTAAAGGATCAGAAATTAAATCAATAAGAGATGGAAAAGTTAATATTACCGACTCTTATGCTATAGAAAAAAAAAGGAGAAATAATTTTAATTAATTCACATATAGCTTCTTATAAACAAGCAAGTTACTCTAATCATAAACCAATGGATGAAAGAAAACTTTTACTTAATAAAAGAGAAGTAAATAAATTAATAGGTAAAATGCAGCGTGATGGATTTACTATAGTTCCTACAAAAATGTATTTTAAAAATGGTAAAGCAAAAATAGAACTTGCTGTTGCAAAAGGAAAAAAACAATTTGATAAAAGGGCAGCAAAAAAAAACAGAGATTGGAATCGTGATAAAGCTAGATACATCAGAAAATCGAGCTAAATTGATTTATTTAGGAATTGGATCAAATTTAGGAAATAGAAAGAATAATATAGATAAAGCTAAATTTAAATTATCAGAAAACAATATCCTTATATTAAGAGAGTCAAATATTTATGAAACTTTCTCATGGCCTAATAAAAAAAATCCTAAATTTTTGAATATTGTTTTAAAAGTTAAGACATTTTTGTCACCATCAAAATTACTTAAAGTCTGTAAAGAAATTGAAAAAAATCTTGGTAGAAAAAAAAACTGTTAAAAATGCTCCACGTGAATGCGATATAGATATACTTGATTACCACAACAAACAAATGAAAAAGGATATTATTCTACCCCATCCGCGTATGCATACTAGGAATTTTGTACTTTTCCCTTTATTTGAGATTAATAAAAACTGGAAACATCCAATTTCAAAAGAAAGTATTAAAACACTTATATGCTCTTTATCAAATAAAGAAATTAGTTCTATTAAACAATTTTGATTTAATGGTATAATAAATAATGCTAAATTCTGAAGATCTAATAAATAAAGTTAAAAATTATAATAAATTTGTAAATCCTGAAACTTTATCTAAAGCTTATGATTTTGCATTAAAGGCACATGAAAAACAAAAAAGAGATGAAGGATCGCCTTATATTATACACCCTATAGCAGTAGCAAATATTCTAACTGAATTAAAACTCGACAGTGCTACTATTGCCACTGGTTTGCTTCATGACACAATAGAAGATACTCATGCAACCTACAAAACAATTGAAACTGAATTTGGTAAAGAAGTTGCTGATCTAGTTGATGGAGTTACAAAAATTTCTGAATTCGAAAATCAGGCCATTTCTAATTCCAAAGCTGAAAATTTTAGGAAATTAATATTAGCAACATCTAAAGATATAAGAGTCTTACTAGTAAAAATTGCAGATAGGTTACATAATATGCGTACAATTAAAGTAGTAGAAAAAGAAAAACAAATCAGAAAAGCAAAAGAAACTATGGAAATATATGCTCCTCTTGCAGACAGAATGGGGATGCATCGTATTAGAGATGAATTAGAGGATTTATCTTTTGAAATATTAAATGAAGATGCACGTAAGTTAATAAAAGATAGGTTAGATAAAATTAAAAAAGATAAAGAAGATATTTTTGTGAGTTTGTCTCTAGAAATAAAGGATTTATTAAATAAAAATAATATTAACGCACAAATCTTTGGAAGAGAAAAAACTCCTTTTTCAATTTGGAGAAAATTACAAAAAAAACGAGTTTCTCTTGAACAAATTACAGATATTATAGGATTTAGAATAATTTTAAATTCAATAGATGAATGTTATCAAACTCTAGGCACTTTGCATAAAAAATGGAATTGTATTCCTGGTAAGTTTAAAGATTATATTTCTTCACCTAAAATTAATGGTTATAAATCTCTTCATACTGCTGTAATTGGTTCTTATAAAAAACCTATAGAAATTCAAATTAGAACTTCACAAATGCATGAATTTGCAGAAAGAGGTATAGCTTCTCACTGGCAATATAAATCATCAGAAAAATTTAGCTCTTTAAGTTGGAAAGAATATGACTGGTTAAAAGATTTAGTTGAAATTATTGAAAAAAATGAAAACCCTGAACATTCATATGAGTATACTAAACTTCAAATGTTTCAAGAAAATGTATTCTGTTTTACACCTAAGGGTTCAGTAATAAAATTACCAAAAGATGCTACACCAATCGATTTTGCTTATGCAGTCCATACAAAAATAGGTGACACTGCAATAGGCTGTGAAATTAATGGTCAAAAAAATGAGCTTCAAACAATTTTAAGAAATGGTGACAGCGTTAATATTCTAACATCTAAGAATCAGTCTCCTTCATTGCATTGGTTAACAATAACAAAAACTGGTAAAGCTAGATCAGCTATAAGAAGATATTGGCATGATAGAGGTGAGGAGAAAGAACAAAAAATTAAAAAATACAATACTACATTATGGATATCTCTACCAGACAAGCCTGGTCAATTAGGTAGTATAAGTTCATTAATTGGTAATCATAAGCTCAATATTTCAAATTTAGTGATGGCTGGAAAAAACCCAAATTATATCAATTTTAAGTTTCAACTTATAATTACTAATCTTAAAAATTTTACAAATTTTATTGCGGAGCTTAAACAAAAAGGTATAAAATTTAAGATAATTAGACACGAAAATACTAGAAATGCTTTCACACAAAAAATCCTTAAATATTTTAAAAAAAACTAATGCATTATTAGAGGGTCATTTTGTTTTATCATCAGGCTTACATTCTTCTAAATATATTCAATGTGCAAAACTTTTAAGCTTTCCAAAACAAGCCGATATAATTTGCAGATCATTAGCAAATAAAATTAAAAAAAATTTTAAAAAGATAGATTTAATTTTAGCACCAGCAATGGGAGGAATAATAATAGGTTACGAAATTGGAAAACTTCTAAATAAAGAAACAATTTTTTGTGAAAGAGTTAATGGTAAATTTTCACTAAGAAGAGGTTTTTTTATTAAAAAAAATTCAAGAGTTCTAATTGTAGAAGACGTTATAACAACAGGTAAATCCAGTATTGAATGTGTAAAATTGATTAATAAAGCCAAAGCAAAATTAATTGGTTTTGCATCAATCATAGATAGATCTAACAAAAAATCTTTAAAGATTAAGAAAAAAATTATTTCTCATTTAAAAATAGAAGTGCCAATTTATAAAAAAAACAAATTACCATTAAGTTTAAAATCAATACCAATTTCAACTCCAGGAAGTAGATTTAAAAAGTGAAAAGACTAGGCGTAAATATAGATCATGTTGCGACTATAAGAAATGCAAGAGGTGAGGCTCATCCGGATCCTGTATTAGTTGCTAATTTTATTAAAAAAAAAGGTATTGATTCCATAACAATACATCTAAGAGAAGATCGTCGTCATATAAAAGATATAGATGCTAAAAAAATTTGTAAAATTAAAGATTTAAAAGTTAATTTAGAGATTTCAACTAAAGATGAAATAGTAAAAAAGGCCGTTAAAATTAAACCAAGCTTTGTTTGCATTGTTCCTGAAAATAGAAAAGAAATTACAACTGAAGGAGGGCTTGATTTAGAAAAAAATAAAAAAATATCAAAACAATTATCAATAAATTTAAAAAATTAAAGATTAGAACAAGTTTATTTATCAATCCAAAGTTAAAAGATATTTTATTGTCACAGAAACTAGGTTCAGATTGTGTAGAAATACATACTGGAACTTTTTCTAATTTAATCAAATCAAAAAAAAATTATTCTAAAGAATTTTTAAAAATTAAAAAATGTTCAAATTTAGGAAAAAAAATTGGTCTAGAGGTTCATGCAGGTCATGGACTTGATTATGATTGTACAAAGCTATTGTGTAAAATCCCTGAGATAAATGAATTCAATATCGGTCATTTTATAATTGGAGAGTCTATTTTTTATGGTTTAGATAAAGTTATTAGAAATTTTAAAAAAATAATAAAATAATGAAAATTCTTGGTATAGGCGTAGATATTATACACAACAAAAGAATTAATAGATCAATAAAGAACAAAACTTTTATAAATCGCACTTTTAGTATTAATGAAATTATTAAATCTAAAAAAATTCTAAATAAAACTAATTATTTCGCCAAAAGATTTGCTGCAAAAGAATCTTTTGCAAAAGCTGTTGGTTCAGGTTTTCGTGATGGTATTAATTTTAAAGATATAGAGATTTCAAATAATAAATTAGGGAAACCTTACTATAAAATAAATAAAAAAATTAAAAATTT
>JACWEA010000021.1 GCA_014653775.1 Pelagibacterales bacterium SAG-MED30 | reverse complement strand
AACTGAAGAAGATTTTTTTTTAGGTAATTTAATTCATATTAGTAAAATCAAAAAAAAAATTAAATTACCAGTTCTTTGTAAGGATTTTTTTATAGATAAGTTTCAAGTTCCACTATCAAAAAGTTATGGAGCTGACGCCATATTAATAATTTTAGCTGGAGTTTCAGAAACATTAGCGTCTGAATTATATGATGAAGCATTAAAGTATAACATGTCAGTTATTGTAGAAGTTCATACAGTTGAGGAAGCTAAACAAGCATTAAAATTTAAAAATGCTATAGTTGGTATAAATAATAGAAATCTTAAAACTCTAAAAACTGATTTAAATACAACTTACGATATCTATAATGTTTTAATAAATCATCAAGGTCCTTTAATTTCTGAAAGTGGAATTAAAACAAAAAATGAACTATTAGAGTTATCTGATAAAACTTCGATTAAAACTTTTTTAATTGGTGAATCACTTTTGAAAAATTTAACAAACAACTCTATTTTTTCCGTCCTTTAGTCAAATAACCCTTTATTTTAGGCTTTTTTTAGCTATTGTTTTTCTATAAGAACTTTTGTAGAACAGATTTTGTACGATATTTGTTCTTATGCTAACAAAAAAACAAAAAAACCTATTATTATTTATCAACAAGAGGTTGAGAAGCTCTGGTGTATCACCTTCATATGAAGAAATGAAACAATCTTTAAATTTAAAGTCTAAATCAGGAATTCATAGACTAATTAGTGCATTGGAAGAAAGAGGATTTATAAAAAGACTAGCTCATAAAGCAAGAGCTTTAGAAGTGGTTAAATTACCAGAAACAGCTTCAGCTAATGATATTTACAATAGTTTTTCTCCAAGTGTAATTAAGGGTGGACTTGATGATAATAGTAACTCTATTGATGAAAAAGAAGTGCCTGTATTAGGAAAAATAGCAGCCGGAACTCCTGTAGAAGCTATACAGAATGAAGTTTCAAGAATACCTTTGCCTGCAAACTTGGAAAAAAAAGGTGATTATTTTGGTCTTAAAGTTCAAGGTGACTCAATGATTGAAGCAGGGATTAATGAGGGAGATACTGTAATTATAAAAAGAACCGATACTGCAGATAATGGAAAAATAGTCGTTGCTTTAATAGATGAAAATGAAGCTATGCTTAAAAGAATTAGAAAAAAAGGAAAAGTGGTTGCGCTTGAAAGCGCAAATAAAAACTACGAAACTAAAATTTTTGGCCCAGATAGAGTAAAAGTTCAGGGTGTATTAGTATCTTTATATAGAAACTTCTAAAAAAATAGTCTAAACAAATTTAATGAACAAAGTAGCAACTAGATTTGCTCCATCACCTACAGGACCTTTACATATAGGTGGTGTGAGAACAGCTCTATTTAATTGGTTATATTCAAAAAACAAAAAAGGTAATTTTTATTTAAGAGTTGAAGATACTGATAAAGAAAGATCGAAAGAAGAATATAAAGATCAAATAGTAAAATCTCTTAAATGGATTGGTATAAATTATGATGGAGAAGAATATATACAGTCCAAAAAAGTTGAAGATCATATTAAAGTTGCAAATGAATTACTTAAAAATGGTTTTGCATATAAATGTTATTGTTCGAGTGAAGAAATTGAAGAACAAAAGAAAAGAGCTAGACAAAAAAAAATTCCTTATATCTACGATAGAAAATGGAGAGATAAGAAAGAAACCGATGCTCCAAAAGATATTAAACCAGTTATAAGATTTAAAAGTGAAATAGATGGAACATCTCTATTAAAAGATTTAGTTCAAGGTGATGTTGAAATTGATAATAATACTATTGAAGATTTTATTATCTTAAGAAATGATGGAACTCCAACATATAACTTATCTGCATCTGTGGATGACCATCAAATGAATATGACTCACATAATTAGAGGTGATGATCATAAGATCAATACTTTTAAACAAATCCAAATTTATCAAGCTATGAAATGGGTGTTACCATCTTTTGCACACATACCTTTGATACATACAATTGAAGGGAAAAAACTATCAAAACGAGATAAAGCCTCAACGTTAGATGATTATTCTAAAATTGGTATTATGCCAGATGCACTGAGGAATTATCTTCTTAGACTAGGTTGGTCTTATAAAGATAAGGAAATATTTACACTAGATGAAAGTATTAAGCATTTTAATCTCGAAGGAATTGGTAAATCTCCATCAAAGCTAGACATGAGTAGAATTTTATCAATGAATGAGCACTATATTAAGAATATTGATGAGAATGATTTATTCAATCAATTAACCGAATATTGCAAATTATATAAAAGTGAAATTAAATCAGATAAGAAAGATAAGATTAAAAAATCCCTAACCTTCCTAAAAAATAAAGCTAAAACCTTGGAAGATATATTTAATAATGGTCAATATATAATGTTAGATGAGGTTATTTTTAATCAAGATGACATCAAGTTAATTGATGATAAGGCCAAAAAAGTCATATCAGATTTCAGTGCTCAACTAAGAAACGTTGATAAGCTAAACAAAGAAACATTAGAGCCAATAGTTAACGAATTGATTAAATCAAATGATACTAATTTTAAAGGAGTTGGGCAGCCTTTAAGAATAGCTTTAACAGGTTCAAAATTTGGACCTGGAATATATGATATAATTATTTCACTTGGAAAAGAAGAAGTAACAAAAAGATTAACCAATAAGAAACTTGGTTAATACTAAGGAGGCTTCATCAGAAGATGAGGTTTTTGATCTGATTTTAGTTAAAGTGTCCTCGCAATCATTAATTTGTTTTTTCATTAATTCTGGATTTTTTAAAAAGTAGACAACTGAATTGTAAATCTCTTTAGCATTACATTCTTTTTGTATCAATTCTGGAATTATTTCTTTGTTATTAATTATATTAATGATGTTAGCAAATTTAATTTTTACGAGCATTCTGACAATTAAAAAATTTAAAAAATTCATTTTATAGATAATTATAGAAGGAACTTTAGCATTACAGATTTCAAGAGAAACTGTGCCAGATTTAGAAACTGCAAAAATAGATTTATTGAGTATCTGCCTTTTTATATTTTCATCGGAAATAACTTCAACATTTTTTAAACTTATGTAATTAATTTTTTTATTTATTAAATCTTTATTCTCATCGGTTGCATGAAATACAAAAGTAAAATTATCAAACTTTGTATTCATCATATTTATAAAATCAATTAATATAGGTAAAAGTAAATTTACTTCGGATGATCTACTACCAGAAAAAAGAGAAATAATTTTTTTATCATTTGATATGATGCTAGATAGATCTATCTTATCTTTAGTTTCATGCTCTAATAATGGATGTCCGACAAAAGTATTTGGGATATTTTGTTTGTCAAAATATTTTTTTTCAAAATCAAATAATAATAAAATATGATCTAAGAATTTTTTAAACTTTTTAACCCTTCCCTCTCTCCAAACCCAAACCTGAGGAGCAACATAATGTATTGTTTTAATATTAGGATTAATACTTTTTACTTTTTCAGCAACTCTTAAAGTAAAATCTGGACTATCTACACTAAATAGAATGTCAGGATTAAATTCAATTATCTTTTTAACAGTTTCGTTAATTTTGTTTCTAATTTTGAATAAATTTAAGATGACACTGGTAAACCCAATATAAGTAATTTCTTTAAGATCATATATTGATCTGACTCCAAGTGAGTTCAAATGAAAACCTCCAACACTTAGATAATCTATATCAGAATAATTTTGTTTAAGTTTAGCAATTACAGTTGATGCTAATTTATCACCTGAAGGTTCGCCAGTTAAAACAAATATCTTTTTCATTTTACCGAGATAAAAATCCTATTCTTATTAGCAAATTTAATACATTTATTTTTATCTAAAAAAACATGTTGTTTACTTTTAATAACAATGCCTTTTAATCCTGCGGTCTTACTTTGTTTTATAGTTTTTAATCCAATAGTAGGTAAATCAACTCTTATATCTTGTTTCTTTTTTGGAAACTTAACTAAAACTCCATGATTTCTAAATTTTTTGCTTCTGCTTTTTTCAAGCATTTTTTTAGTTCCACCTTTACCTTCTATAGAAACAACTTTTTTATTTCTAACTACAACTCCTTGGGTAAAATTATATTCTCTTAAACTATTTAAAGTTTTAATTGCTTTTTTAATATCTAATTGGTCCTGTCTGTTTGGTTTAAATTTTGAATAATTGCCTTTTTTTAATGAAAGTTCAGGATTAAATTTAAGTGAATTTTCAGTTTTGATCTTGTTTTGGGCCAATATCTTTATGATTTCTTTAAGGATAGCTGCATCACCAAGCTTCGATGCTTTGATTATTCTGGGAATATAATAAATACCCTTAAAATCTAATTTTAATTTAGAAAAGTCTGGTTTATTAACCTTTCCTGCAAATAAGACTTTTTTACAATTATTTTCCCTAAGAATATTAATGATTTTACCAAATTGACCTATGGAAACTGAATAAGATTTTCTATCTTGTTTAAATTTCTTTGATTTTGACAAATCAATTATCAAATATTTTATTTTTCTTTTTTTGACAGTTTTAAGAATTTCCTTTGGAAAATCAGTATCACCAAAAATTAATCCTATCATTTTACGAAAATGGTGTGCAAATCGATCTTTTTTTATCTTTTGTTATAAAATCAACCACATTTTTAACTAATGGATTTTCTTGGAAAGAACCATTTAATTTACTTATATTTTCATTTATATTCTTAGTAGCAAAAATCTCCTTATAAGCTTCACTTAATCCTAAAATATCTTTATTTTCAAAGTTAGCTCTTCTCAATCCTATTAAGTTTAATCCTTGTAACGAATTTCTGTTTCCCGTTGATAATCCATAAGGAATTACATCGTGTAGAACGCCTGTCATTCCACCAATCATAGCCATTTTGCCAATTCTTGTGAATTGTTGAACTGCTGAATTGCCTCCTATAACAACATTATTTTCAATAATTACATGACCTCCTAAAGGAACGTTGTTTGCAATTATTACATTGTTTCCTACCTGACAATCATGAGCAATATGAGATGAAATCATAAATAAACAGTTATTTCCAATTACTGTTTTACCACCACCACCAACTGTTCCAGGATTTATTGTTACGTATTCTCTGATCTGATTATTATCTCCAATAATCAGATTAGTTGGTTCTCCGGCATATTTTAAATCTTGTGGATCATTAATAGAAACAAAGGGGTATATCTTATTCCCCTTACCAATTTTAACATTTCCAGAAATATTTACATGTGATTTGATAACTGTATTTTCACCAATCTCAACATTAGGGCCTATTACACAATAAGGGCCTACTCGGACATTTTTATCTATTTTTGCTTTTGAATCTATGATTGCAGTTTTATCTATCATCTATTGTCTTTTATAAATTCTCTTAAATTTTTTGCTGGATATCCCATTACTTTAGTATTGTCAGGTATATCATTAATAACACCACTACCACCTCCTATTTGGACATTGTTTCCAACTTTTAAGTGACCTGAAACACCAGCCTGTCCCCCGATCATAACATTATTACCTAAAGTAGAGCTTCCAGCGAAACCAACTTGACCAGCAATAATACAATTGTCACCAATTTTATTATTATGAGCAATATGTACTTGATTATCTAAGTATGTATTTTTACCAAT
>JACWEA010000020.1 GCA_014653775.1 Pelagibacterales bacterium SAG-MED30 | reverse complement strand
TCACAAAAAAACATTTGAAGGTGTAATAAATAATTTAGAACGAAGATATCTTGAAACAGATAGTGACTGGAAAAGAGAAGAAATATCTCAATACCAATCTGACACTAAATGTGAAAGATGTAAAGGTCATAGATTAAAAGATGAAGCATTGTGTGTAAAAATTGACGGACTACACATTAGTGAAGTAACTGAAAAATCTATTCTAGATGCTGCTGATTGGTTTAAAAGTCTTGAAAAAAACTTAAATCAAAGACAATTAAAAATTGCAGAACATATTCTAAAAGAAATAAATGAAAGATTAACATTTCTTTTAAATGTTGGATTAGACTATCTTACTCTATCAAGAGAATCTGGAACTTTATCAGGTGGAGAAGCACAAAGAATTAGATTAGCATCTCAAATTGGATCTGGTTTAACTGGGGTTCTTTATGTCTTAGATGAACCTTCGATAGGACTTCATCAAAGAGATAATGTTAAATTAATAAATGCTCTTAAAAGATTAAGAGACTTAGGTAATACAGTTATTGTAGTTGAACATGATACAGAAACTATGGAAAACGCTGATCATATAATTGATCTTGGTCCTGAAGCTGGTAAAAATGGTGGAAACATAGTTGCGCAAGGCACATTTAAAGAATTATGTGATGACAAAAATAGCTTAACTGGAAAATACTTATCTAATAAATTAAAAATAAACATTCCTCCTAAAAGACGATTAGCTAAAAATGGAAGATTCTTAGAAATAAATGGAGCCTCAGGAAATAACCTCGATAATGTTAATCTAAAAATTCCTCTCGGTAGTCTTACCTGCGTAACGGGAGTATCAGGAAGTGGAAAATCTACTTTAATTCTTCAAACTTTATATAATGCACTAAATCTTACTTTAAATAATAACAAATCAAGAAAAATACCTAAACCTTTTAAAGGATTTAAAGGTACAGAATTGATTGATAAAATTATTAATATTGATCAATCACCTATTGGAAGAACTCCAAGATCAAATCCTGCTACTTATACAGGAGCCTTTGGTCCTATTAGAGATTGGTTTACAGGCTTACCGGAAGCTAAATCTAGAGGCTATAAACCAGGAAGATTTTCATTTAATGTTAAAGGTGGAAGATGTGAGGCTTGCGAGGGTGATGGAGTGATTACCTACGAAATGCACTTTCTCCCTGATGTTTATATTCAGTGTGATGAATGCAAGGGCTCAAGATATAATAGAGAAACACTTGAAATTAAATTTAAAGATAAAAGTATTGCTGATGTTCTAGATATGACTGTTGATGAAGGATGTGAATATTTTGAAAATATTTCAAATATTAAATCAAAACTTTTAACACTAAAAAAAGTTGGTCTGGGATATATAAAAATTGGTCAACAAGCTACAACTTTATCTGGTGGTGAAGCTCAAAGAATTAAATTAGCTAAAGAATTATCAAAAAGATCTACTGGCAGAACGATGTATATTTTAGATGAACCTACCACTGGTCTACATCAACATGATATTAAGAAACTTTTAGAAATTTTACATACATTTGTTGCTTTAGGTAATACAGTAGTTGTTATTGAACATAATTTAGATGTTATTAAAACATCTGATTATATTGTCGATATGGGTCCTGAAGGTGGAGTTAATGGTGGTAAAATTGTAGCAGAAGGAAAACCTGAAGAAATAACCAAAATTAAAGAGAGTTTTACAGGACAGTTTTTAAAACCTCTTTTAAATTAGATTTAATTTTATCTAGATTTGATGTATAAAAATATTTATGGGTAATTTATTATCATCTTTATCTAAAACAATACATGCTTCGGTTTTTTTAACTATTCTTTTGTTCTTAGGTCTTTTTTATCTAAATGATGGATTTACTTTTGATGTTTTATTTTGGAGTTGGGTAGCAAGATATGTGCATGTTATTGTTGCTATAATGTGGATTGGTTTACTTTGGTATTTTAACTTTGTTCAAATACCTAATATGGCAAAAATCCCTGATGAACAAAAACCTGCAATAGGAAAAGTTATTGCTCCTGCGGCACTTTTCTATTTTAGATGGGCTGCAGCTTTTACAGTTTTGTCAGGTTTAATCCTTGCACATCTTAATGGATATCTTCACGATGCAATGACACTAAGTTTTGGATTAGGTATACCCAAACATACTGCTATAGGGATTGGTATGTGGCTAGGTATCATAATGGCTTTTAATGTATGGTTTGTAATTTGGCCTAATCAAAAAAGAGCACTAGGAATTGTTGAGTGTGAGCCTGAAAAAAAAGCTAAGTCAGCAAAAACAGCTATGCTTTTTTCTAGAACAAATACATTGTTGTCATTGCCGATGCTATACACAATGGTTGCTGCTCAAAATTTGTATTAATTTTAGTCTTTTTCTCTCAATACTGTTTTTTGAGAAACTCTAAGTCTAACTAAAACAGTATTAGCTATATATATTGATGAATATGTTCCAAATATTACTCCAAATATCATTGCAAGTGAAAAACCTTTTAAAATTTCACCTCCAAACAAAAAAATTGATAATAAGGCCAACAAAGTAGTTATTGAAGTGATTAAAGTTCTTGACAATGTTTCATTAATTGAGATGTTGGTAAGATCATAAATTTTAATATCTGAATATTTTCTTAAATTTTCCCTAACTCTGTCAAAAATAACTACTGTATCGTTCATAGAATATCCAACAATTGTTAATACTGCTGCAATAATTGATAAATTAATTTCTAATCCGAGTAATGAAAATAAACCTAAAGTTACAATTACATCATGGAACAAAGCTAATATAGCACCAAGACTAAACTGCCATTCAAATCTAATCCAAATATAAATGAGCATTAATGTCAAAGCTACAGATATCGCTATAACTCCTGATTTTAATAATTCAGCACTGACCTTCGGACCTACATTTTCTACTCTTCTAAAATTAAAATTATTACCAAAAGATTTATCTAAATTAGTTTTGATTTCTTCGATAACATTTTTATTATCACTATTTTCAAACTTAATTAAAAAATCTTTTTCGTTTCCAAAATTTTTAACAGATACATCACCTAAATTCATTTGATTTAAATTATCCCTTAACGATGAAACATTAATTTTTGTATCTGTAGATCTTAACTCTATAAGTGTTCCACCCTTAAAATCTATTCCAAAATTAAGACCTTTGAATATTAATAATATTAATGAAATAATGACTAAAGATGCTGAAAGAATATTAAACTTATTATAATATTTGTTAAAAGCTACCATCTAGATTAAACCCTGTTTTTCTTTGTTTTTTGAAACATATATAACTGTCAATAATCTTGCTATAAAATACACAGAAAATAGTGTAGTAAAAATTCCAATTCCCAATGTTAAAGAAAAACCTTTAATCGGTCCTGATCCCATAAAAAATAAAATAATAGCAGCTAATAATGTAGTTATATTTGCGTCTAAAATAGCAGTTCTGGACTTAGTATATCCGCTATCAAATGCTATTAGGTTATTTTTTTCATTTTTTAATTCTTCTTTAATTCTTTCAAATATCAAAACATTAGCATCTACAGCCATACCAACGGTTAATATTATTCCTGCTATTCCGGGTAAAGTTAAAGTAGCTTCAAATATTGTCAAAATTCCAACTAATAAAAATAAATTAATAATCAAAGTTATATTAGTAATTAAACCAAAAATTTTATATTTTATAAAAATAAATAAAATCACAAGTACAAAACCGATAATTAAAGCAATTATACCAGCATTTATAGAATCTTGGCCTAAATCAGGTCCAACAGTTCTTTCTTCAATTATATTTAGCGGTGCAGGTAAAGCCCCTGATCTTAATAATAAAGCGAGATCTGTTGCTGATTGAAAAGTAAACCCTCCGCTTATTTGGCCTGATCCACTTGCAATTGTGTCTCTTATTACAGGAGCGCTTATTATTTTGCCATCTAAAACAATAGCTAGTTGTTTTCCTATACCAGTGGAAGTAGCCTTACCAAATCTTTTTGCTCCTACTCTATCTAATGTAAAAGAAACTACTGTCTCGTTTGTTTCGTTATTCATTCTTGGTTGAGCGTCTAGAAGATTATCTCCACTTAAAATTATCCTTTTACTAACATTAGTTTCTTCAGAACTATCTACATATTTCAACTTTTCGACTCCAAAAGAGTCTTCATTAGAATTGGAAACAAATCTAAAAGTTAAATTGGCTGTTTTTCCAAGTAAAGATTTGATTCTCATAGGATCGTCCAATCCAGGTAGCTCTACTAAAATTCGGTCATTGCCTCGTTTTAAGATATTAGGTTCATTAGTACCAATTTCATCTATTCTTCTTCTTACTATTTCTAGTGCTTGATCTTGAGATGAGGTTTTTAGTTCAATTATTCCTTGTTTCGAAAAATTTACATTAAAAACATCATCAATCTCTACAATTTCTAATTGATGTGATTTAAATCTTGAATAATATGGATTAATATTACTATTCTCATTATTAAATTCATCTAAAACTTTTTGCTTAAATTGATCTTCCACAGAAAAATATAATTTCTGATTTGAAATTCTAAGATTGATTACTCTTATATTTTTTTCTTTAAAATGATTTCTAACAGTTGTTGATAGGTTTTGAAGTTTTTGTTCGATTACAGGTGAATTATCAATTTCTAATAATAGGTATGATCCTCCTTGCAAATCTAAACCAAGATTAATTTTTTTATTTAATAAATCATTATCAAATTTGAAAAGATTAGAGGAAGTAACTAAAATAAAAAATAAAGAAATTACTGAAACAAAAAATATTCTTAATTTAGAAAAGTATAACACTTTATTAAAATGAAATTTATTTTTTAACTTCTTGAGAATTCATCAAGCTTTGAACACCCGTACCTCTAACAACAGTAACAGTAACATTTTCAGAAATTTCTACTTCTATTTTATCATTATCCACAACTCTTGTTATCGTTCCAGTAATGCCACCGGTAGTAACAATTTTATCACCTTTTTTTAAGCTTTCTACCATGGCTTTATGTTCTTTTACTTTTTTTTGTTGTGGTCTAATTAAGAAAAAATAAAAAATTACAAAAATTAAAATTAGAGGTATAAATTGACCTATTCCTGAACCTTCCATAAAACTCCTTTATTAAAGCTGATTTATTATACCATCTATTAAATTAAAACAACTTTAATTAGACGAAATTTTTTCTAATTTATTCATATAAGGACGTAAAACTTCAGGAACAATTACTGAACCATCCTTTTGTTGATAATTTTCTAAAACTGCAATTAAAGCTCTTCCAACGGCTAATCCACTCCCATTTAAAGTACCAACATTAACTGTTTCATTATTTTGACTTTTATATCTTGTTTTCATCCTAACGGCTTGGAAAGTTGAACAAGACGAGCAAGACGAAATTTCTCTATACTTATTTTCTGAAGGAAGCCATATTTCTAAATCATAAGTCTTTTCAGAACTAAAACCTATATCACCAGTACACAAAATCATTTTTCTATAAGGAATTTTCAGATCATCTAAAATTCCGCTAGCACAATTTGTCATTCTTTCTAATTCATCTAAACATTTGTCATTTTCAACTATACTAACTAGCTCAACTTTATAAAATTGGTGTTGTCTAATCATTCCTTTAGTATCTTTTCCATAACTACCAGCTTCTTTTCTAAAACAAGGAGTTGAAGCTACAAATCTCATAGGTAAATCTTTGATATCTAAAATTTTATCTTTAACAATATTAGTTAGAATAACCTCTGCAGTTGGTA
>JACWEA010000002.1 GCA_014653775.1 Pelagibacterales bacterium SAG-MED30 | reverse complement strand
TTTAACTGGTCTAAATAAAACTGAGATGAGTGAAAAATTAGGTGAAGAACAAGTATACAAATTTAGAAGGTCATGGGACCTTAGACCTGATCCCTTGAATAAGAATAGTTCTTTTCATCCATCAAACATCGATATTTATAAAAATGTTTCTAATGAAAATATTCCAGATACAGAGTCTTTAAAAGATACATATTCAAGAGTAGTAAAATATTATGAAAAAGAAATAAAAGAAAAGTTAAATAGAGAAAATATATTAATTGCTGCTCATGGTAATTCAATTAGAGCTTTATGCAAATATTTATTTAAACTTGATGAAGTTCAAATTTCTAAACTTGAAATACCAACAGGCAATCCCCTATTGATAGAATTTAATAATACTCAAATTAATAGTTGTAGATATCTAGATAAAGACAAAGCTAAAAATCTTTTAGTTTTTTGAAAATTTCTAAATCTGTGAGATGATAAAAATCTAATTTACTCTCAAAACCATATAATTTGTTTGATTGAATTAAATTTTTCCAAATTTTGTAAATTGAAAAAATATTTTGTATTTCACCTTTAAAGAGGTTTCTATTGATTATTTGACAACCTGTATAAATATATTTCTTATTAATTTGATCATTAATTAAATCATTTTCCAAATTAAAATCTCCATTTAAAGCCTTATCAAAACTTAAATTTTTATTTACCAACATCAACATATTTTCTGATTTTTGAGAAAAATAAAAATTAATCATAGATTTTATCTCTTTAATATATCTATTTCCCCATAATGTATCTGGATTAAATATTAAAAAATTTTCTTCATCTGAATTATTAATCATATTTAATATTCCGCCTCCAGTATTTAAAATTTTTTCTCCATCATCAATAATCTGAATATCTATTTCATAATTATTTTTTTTAAAATAATCATTAAATTGTTCTCTTAAATAAAAAGTATTTATTAAAATTTTCTTAACACCTAAACTAATATTTAAATTGATACAATTTTCGATCAATGTAGAATTTTTAATTGTCAAAAGTGGTTTTGGAGTTTTTAAAGTAATTGGATTTAGTCTTTTTCCAAAACCAGCACAAAGAATTAATGCAGTATTTATATTCATTATATTTTTATTTTTTATTAAATGATTTAAATAATAAGTTATTTAAATCTTTAAATATTTTATTATTATTTGTTCTTAATCTAATTAGACTCCAAGCATAAGGTATAAGTCTTAAATATTTTTTTTTATTATCTCTAAATGCCAGTCTAGTAAATATTCCTATAATTTTTAAATTTCTTAAAACAGAGATTATTATAAAATCATTTTTAAACTTCTTAATATCTAATTTTTTATTCTTACTAATAAATAAAGTAAAAACTTTATCTTTAAATTTTTTTGATGTTTTAAACCTTACATCATCAATTAAAGAGGCTAAATCATAAGCTTTATTACCAATTAGAGCATCTTGCGTATCAATAACTCCAATTTTATTTTTACTTATCATTAAATTTGAAATATGAAAATCTCTATGAACAAAGACATCGTTTTTTAATTTAATTTGTTTAACCAAATTTTTAATAACTTTATTAAATTCTTTTTTAAAATTTAAAAATTTTTTTTTAGATAGTTTTTTATTAGCATACCATTCAGAAAAAAGTTTTGCCTCATCAAGTAATATTTTATTACTGTAGTTTGGAATTATATACTTTTTGTGCTTGAAATTTTTAATTTTTTTATCTTTTATTAATTGTATTTGTTTGAGAGTACAAATTATTTTTTTAAAAATTAAAAACTTATTGATTTTTTTTTGCTTAAATAATTTATAGATCGTTTGATCACCAAAATCTTCTATTTCTATAAAATTTTTAGAAAAATTTTCATTGATTAGACTTGGTGCTAAAATATTATTTCTAATTAAAATTTTATTAATAGCATCATAAATAAGAAGATTTTTTTTTTTCTCTTTTTTTGCATAAACTATTATTGATGAATTGTTATTTTTTTTTTTTCTAAAAAATTTTCTAAATGATGCATCACCTTTAATACTTTTTAAATTCTTATGTAATGCCATTTAATCTATAATTTTGATATATCTATTTTGATAATTATTATCGTATTCAAAAGATAATTTTATAATTGAATCTGAATTTTTTTTAATTATTTGAGGCCATTCGATTAAAAAAATAGATTTTTTTCTATTATCAAACAAATTTAAATCTTCTATCTCCTGATAAGATTTTATTCTAAATAAATCATAATGTTTGATTGTAATTTCTCCAACATTATATTCATTCATTATATTAAAAGTTGGACTAGTAACTTCAGTTAATTTTTCATTATTTACCTTTTGAAATTCATGGATCAAATATTTTACAAAAGTAGTTTTACCCACCCCAATTTCTCCATAAAGATACAGAATATCTCCATTTTTAAGATTACTTTTTACTTGTTTAGCAACTTCTTCTAACTTTTTTTCTGAGGATATGTCTAATTTATTTTCTTTAGTAGCGATAGGCATTTGGTTTAAATGGGCCATCTACATCTACACTTATATAATCTGCTTGTTCTTTAGATAGTTTTGTTAATTTTGCTCCAACTTTTTTTAAATGCAAAATAGCAACTTTCTCATCTAAATATTTTGGAAGAACATATACTTTATTTTCATATTTTTTATGATTATTCCAAAGTTCTATCTGAGCGATTACTTGGTTTGTAAATGAAGCACTCATTACAAAACTAGGGTGACCAGTTGCACATCCTAAGTTTACTAGCCTACCTTCTGCTAACAGAATTATTCTTTTACCACTTGGTAACTCTATTTCATGAACCTGAGGTTTAACTTCATTCCATTTGTAATTTCTTAAAGCTTCCACCTGAATTTCATTGTCAAAATGACCTATATTACAAAGTATAGCCCTATCTTTCATATTTCTCATATGATCTGCGTTAACTATATCTTTATTCCCTGTGGCTGTTACAACTATATCCGCTTTATCAATCGCCTCATCCATTAAAACTACTTCATACCCTTCCATGGAGGCTTGGAGAGCACAAATTGGATCTGCTTCTGTTACTAAAACCCGAGCTCCACTTTGTCTTAAAGAAGCAGCACTACCTTTACCAACATCACCAAAGCCAGCAACAATAGCAACTTTTCCTGACATCATTACATCTGTAGCTCTTCTTATACCATCTACTAAACTTTCTCTACATCCATATAAATTATCAAATTTTGATTTTGTGACTGAGTCATTAACATTGATTGCAGGAATTAATAATGTCTTCTCTTTTTCCATCTTATTTAAAGCTTTAATTCCAGTTGTTGTTTCTTCCGAGACCCCTTTAACATTTTCGAGTAAATCTTTATATTCATTATGCATTATAGCAGTTAGATCACCACCATCATCTAAAAGCATATTAGGCTTCCAATCTTTTTTTCCCTCAATAGTTTGTTTTATGCACCATACGTATTCTTCTTCTGTTTCACCTTTCCATGCATAAATAGGTATACCTGCTTTAGCTATTGCAGCAGCTGCATGATCTTGTGTCGAAAAAATATTACAAGAAGACCAACGAACATCTGCACCTAAATAAACTAATGTTTCAATCAGTACTGCTGTTTGTATTGTCATATGTAAACAGCCAATTATTCTTGCATCTTTTAATGGTTTTTTTTTTCCATACTCTTCTCTAATTGCCATTAAACCAGGCATCTCACTTTCAGCTATAGAAATTTCTTTTCTACCAAAGTCAGCTTGAAGTAAATCTCTTACTTTAAAATCATTCATGGAGAGTTTTTTACTACAAAATTTAATTAAATCAATAAATGTTTATGAATTTGGAAATATAATTTCAATATTAGCACCTTTTTTTTGATGTCTATTTGAAGCATTAATTGAACCTTTATGAAGTTCGACTAAATTTTTTACAATGTTTAATCCTAAACCTGAATGTTGCCCAAATTTATCAGGTCTATTACTATAAAATCTTTTAAATATTTTAGAGGTGTCTTTTTCCTTAAAACCTTGTCCTTCATCAATAATATTAATCACAACTTGCTTATTTGTATTTTTTGAAATTTTAACTTCAATATTTTTATTGTCTTCACTAAAAGAAATTGCGTTATCTAGTAAATTAGCAATTATTTGTTCTATTCTGTTTTCTATGCCGCTTATATCAAAATTTTTACTACCATCATTATTACAAGAAATATTAATTCCTCTCTTAACTTGATAAAGATTATTATAATCATCTACAACTGATTGAATAATCGGAAATATGTCAAATTTTTTAAATTGTTCTTTTGAAAGGGCCACTTCATCTTTTAACATTTGAGAATAATCTGTAATTAATCTCTCAATTCTTTGAACATCATGACTTAAAATATTTATTAATTTTAATCTTTGATCAGAGTCTTTTGTATCGTGAAGAATCTCAGATGCACTTTTAAGTGATGCTAGCGGGTTTCTGATTTCATGGACTAAGTCGGTTGAAAAATTTTCAGCATTCGAAATTCTTTTTTGAAGTTCAAAAGTCATGTCATCTAATGAATTTGAAAGAAGTCCTAATTCATCATTTCTAACTTTAAGCTTTTCAATATCAGTTTTTTTATTGTCTTTATCTTTGATTTGTTTTGTATAGCTAACTAAATTTTGTATAGGTTTTAAAAAATATCTATTTAAAACAAATGAAAATATTAGAATAACAATACCTACAGCAAATGCATTTCTAATTATAAAAGTTTTTCTTTCATCAATTACTGCTTTAACATCATTTGCATTTTCAGTAATAGCAATATATCCAATATTTTCCTCATCAATAAATACATTTTTTATTGTTGTTAATTTAAAATTATTAAATTCTTCTTGAGTAAAAGTGTAATGTTTTCCAAAATCTTTTGAACCAGCATAATTATATAAGATATCTTTCAAGGATACTAAATTGTTATTTCCTATATCTATATTTCTCTTCTCAATAACATCTTTTTTTTTTTCATCATTTAAAATCTCAAGCTCTATAATATCTAATCTTGAAGAAAATGATCTTGGGTCAAGATCTAAAGTATCGGTATCGCCTATTAATTCCAAATTTTTATTAAAAAATATTACTCTATCAAGATTTTGAAAAATAAATCTTGTAGAAAATAAAAAACGTCTAATATCTTCTTCATTAAATTTTATATCTAAGATGTTCAAATTTTCGATGGTATTATTAATTATTTGTATATGATTAGATGATTTCTTTTTAATTAAATTTGGTTGAATATTTTTTAGGTACAAAAAAGTAAAAAGACTGATAATTGTAAAAAAAAACAAATTTATAAATAAAAATTTTTTTAAAATAGATAAATTTTTTAAAAGATAATTAAACATTAACTAATATTCCATCTATATCCACTTCCATACCTAGTTTCTATAGCTGAAAAATCAGGATCTACTTTTTTAAATTTTTTTCTTATTCTTTTTATGTGACTATCAATTGTTCTATCTTCAATGTCCGTATCTTCTCGATAAGCAATATCCATCAACTGAGCTCTTTCTTTTATAATCCCAGGTCTTTTTGCTAATTCTTTTACTAATAAAAACTCTGTTGTAGTTAATTTGTCTGGTAATTGTTTTCCATTCCATTCACACTCTAATTGAGAAGGATCAAGTTTTAATTTTCCATGTGCAATAATACTTTTGTTTTCTTCAATGTTAATATCTACTTCTTTTTTTCTAAGCTGAACTCTTATTCTTTCAATCAAAACTTTAATGGAAAAACCACCAGATTTTTTTACAAAATCATCTGCACCTAATTTTAAACTTAACAGCTCATCAACTTCCTCATCTTTGGAGGTTAAAAATATTATTGGCATAGATGTTTTTTTTCTAAGTTTTTTTAATAATTCTTCTCCATCCATTTTTGGCATTTTGATATCTATTACTGCTAAATCAGGTGGAGTTCTTATTAATCCAATTAATGCACTTTCTCCATCAATATAAGTTTGTACTTTAAACCCTTCTTTTTCAAGAGCAATACTTAAGCTAGTAAGAATATTCCTATCATCATCAATTAGAGCAATAGTTTCTTTATGCATGGACATTTTTAAAAATACTAAATTGTTCTAATTAGGGCAAATAATTAAATTTAATGTAATTCACCCCAATTATCCCCACTATTAACATCTACAGTCAATGGAATAGAAAATGAATGATATTCGCTAACAGCTACACTTGCCATTTGCTCTTTAATTATTTTTGTCATTTTATTGATTTCATTTTTTTCAACTTCAAATATTAATTCGTCATGAATTTGTAATAACATTTTAGATTTTAAATCCTTTTGATCACTTAATATTTTATCAAGTCTAATCATTGCTAATCGCATAATTTCTGATGCAGATCCTTGTATTGGAGCATTAATTGCAGCCCTTTCTTGAAAATTTCTTACATTGTAATTTTTGTCATTTATCGCATTAAAGTGAGATCTTCTTCCAAAAATATTATTTACATATCCGCTTTTTCTACAAAACTTAATTGTATTATCCATATAAACTTTTATTTCTGGAAATTTAGCAAAATAAGAATTTAAAAATTCTTCAGCTTCATAGTTTGATACATTTATTTGTTTTGCTAATCCATATTGAGAAATTCCATAAATTATTCCAAAATTTATAGCTTTTGCCTTTCTTCTTTGGTCTTTATTTACTTTTTTTATGTCTACATTAAAAATTTGGCTTGCTGTCAAAGAATGAATATCTACATTATTTTTAAAAGCTTTTTTTAATTCTTTAACATCAGCCAAATCAGCTAAAATTCTCATTTCAATTTGATTATAGTCAGCTGAAATTAACAATTTATTTTTTTCAGCAACGAAAGCTTTTCTAATATCTTTACCATCTTCAGTTTTAATAGGAATATTTTGTAAATTAGGATCGCTTGAAGCTAATCTTCCAGTTGTAGTAGCAGCAAGTAAAAATGATGTATGAACTCTTTTTGAATTAGGATTTAAATGTTCTGGAAGTGAGTCAGAATAAGTATTTTTTAATTTAGAAACTTGTCTCCAATCTAATACTAATTGTGGAAATATATTTCCTTTAAAAGCCAAATCTTCTAGTACTGCTGCACTTGTTGCAAAACTCCCTTTTTTTGTTTTTTTAAGACCAGCAATTTTTAAATCATTATAAATTATTTCTCCTAACTGTTTTGGTGAAGCAATATTAAATTCTTTTTTTGAAATTTTGAATATTTCTTTTTGAATTTGTTGAATTTTTTTTTCAAATTTTATAGATAATCTTTTTAAAAAATGACTATCAATTTTAATTCCTTCTATTTCCATAAAAGCTAAAATTCTAATTAAAGGTTTTTCAAATATTTCGTAAATATTTGTTAATTTTTCTGACTTCAGACTTTTGGAAAATTTTTTATATAATCTAAAAGTAATATCAGCATCTTCAGCTGCATAATCTTTTGCTTTTTCAATATCTACTTCGCTAAAATTAATTTGATTTTTACCTGTACCAACTAAATCTTTAAAACTAACTGTTTTATGATTTAAATGAATCTCAGACAAAGTATCCATATTATGTCTATTTTTTCCTGCATCCAAAACATAAGACATTAACATTGTGTCCTCTAAAGAATTTAAAACTATTCCATTTTTGTACAAAATTATAAAATCAAACTTAATATTTTGGCCAATTTTTTTAATACTTGGATCCTCTAAAATTTTTTTTAATTTTTCTAAAACTTTTTGTTTATTTATACATTTTTTAGAATTGTGTCCGATAGGTATATAACAAGCTTTACCAATTTTTGAACTTAGAGAAATTCCAACTAAATTTGCTTGATGAGGATCTAAGGAATCTGTCTCGGTATCCACCGCTACTTCGCCAACCTCTTCTGCCTCTTTAACCCAATTATCTATTTCATTTTCATCAATAATTAAATGATAATTCTTATTATTAATTGGTTTTTGAATTGTAAAATTTTTTTCAACTTTTTCTTTATTCCAATTTTCAAGATTTGGTTCACCATATGCTGAAATTGCAGAACTTAATAAACGATTAAACTCCATTTCTCTTAAAAACTTATAAAGTTTATCTTTATCGATTTCTTTCAATTTAAAATCTGTCAATTCTCTTTCAACAGGTGAGTCTTTTTTTAATGTTACTAGCTGTTTGCTAAGTAATGCTTTATCCTTATTTTCTAATAGAGTTTCTCTCCTTTTATTTTGTTTAATTTCATGAGCAAATTTTAATAATTTTTCTAATGTTCCATATTTATTTATAAGTTCAGCGGCAGTTTTTACTCCTATTCCTGGAACTCCAGGAACATTGTCACTGCTATCACCTGCTAAAGATTGCACGTCAATTATTTTACTAGGAGTGACTCCAAATTTTTTAAATACGTCTTCATCGGTAATAAATTTATTTTTCATAGGATCATAAATTCGAACATCTTTTTTAAATAATTGCATTAAATCTTTATCAGATGAAACTATTGTCACTTTTGCACCTTTTTTTAGTATTTGATCTACATAAGTAGCTATCAAATCATCTGCCTCATAATTTGTAAGATCTACTGAAGGCAAATTAAATGCTAATACTGATTTCCTAATATATTCAAATTGTGGAGCTAGATCATCGGGGGCCTCTGATCTATTAGCTTTATAATCACTGTAAATTTCATTTCTAAAAGTTTTTCTGGCAGAATCAAATATAACTGCAAAATGTGTTGGTTTTTTTAAATTTTCCTTAGATTTTGAATCTTCTAAAAGTTTAAAAAGCATACTACAAAAACCACTCACTGCTCCAGTTGGTAATCCATCACTTTTTCTAGATAAAGGTGGGAGAGCATAGTATGCACGAAAAATATAACCTGACCCATCAATTAAATAAAAATGATCTGTTTTTTTAATTTTGCTCATTTAATTATTTATAATTACAGAGGTATTATCATCTATATGTTAAAAAATATATTTAGAATAAAAGAAATTTTATAAAATTAATATCAATATAAATATCACTGGAATATTAGTATAAATAAAGGTATTATTATTATATGGAGCTCACAAAACTAAATTTACAAAGCAAAGTTATTAAATCTTTATTAATAATTGTACTTGGATCAGTAGCTTTAACGATTTCAGCTAAAATCAAAATTCCTTTTTATCCAGTGCCCATGACCATGCAAACTTTTGTGGTTATGTTTTTGGGTTTAAGTTTTGGTTACAAAATTGGGCTTGCTACAGTGAGCTTATATCTTTTTGAGGGAATAATTGGTTTACCAGTATTTTCAAATTCACCTGAAAGAGGTATAGGTTTAGTTTATTTTACTGGACCAACAATGGGTTACTTAATTGGTTTTTTATCAGCTTCTTATTTAGCTAGTTTTGTAAATTCAAAAGATAATTTATTTAAGATATTTATTAAACTAATTATAGCTGTTTCGACAATTTATTTACTTGGTATTATTTGGCTTGGAACTTTAATTGGATGGGAAAAACCTATTTATAGTTTAGGTGTTGCACCTTTTTTACTTGCTGAGTTATTTAAGATTTTATTGTTAACTTTAATTGCAAAAAAAATAATTAAATTTAGAAATTTTATCTAGGAGATCTTTTAGAAAGTATTCTCTGTAGAGTTCTTCTATGCATTTTAAGTCTTCTAGCAGTTTCTGATACATTTCTATTACATAATTCAAAAACTCTATGGATATGTTCCCATTTAACTCTATCCGCTGACATTGGGTTTTCTGGAGGAGGAACTTTTTTTGAAGGATCTGCTAGTAAGGCATTCTCTACATCGTCAGCATCAGCAGGTTTTGCTAAATAGTCTATTGCACCTTCTTTTATTGCTGCAACTGCAGTCGGTATATTTCCATATCCAGTTAACATTATAACTCTACTTGATTCATTTGATTTTTGTATTTCTTTTACAGCTTCAAGACCATTACCATCAGATAGTCTTAGATCTACAACTGCAAATCCAGGTTTATTAATTTTTGAAATCTCAATACCTTTTTTTACACTCTCTGCTTGTAAAACTTCAAAACCCTTTTTTTCCATAGACCTTGCTAATCTGTCTCTAAAGGGGTTATCATCTTCAACTATAAGTAATTTTTTGTTATTAAAATCGCTTAAATTTTGAATATTATCTTTGTTTTTCATGCTCTCTATATGTGTGCTTTTTTAATTATTTCAATAGTAATTATTTACTTTACACCTATTCATTATTGTCTTAACTGCTGGTTTAGATAAGGTTTTAAAACTATTTGAAACTTTTTTTTTGTTAAATTTTTTTAGGGGGCATTTTAAATGCAAAAATTTAAATCAGTTGAAGAACTAGTAGATCAACTGAAACCAGATAAACCGGTATATTGTATCAGGAAGAATTCTATTCTTTCTGCATCAAAATTCTTTCAAAATAAATTTCTAGGAAAAACTTTATTTGCAGTTAAAACAAATCCTCACCCTGAGGTTATAAAGACTTTAATAAAAAGTGGAATTAATCAATTTGATGTTGCTTCTGTAGAAGAAATAAAGACTGTAAAAAAATTTAGTCAATCAGTTAAATGCTCTTATATGCATACAGTTAAAAGTAGAGAAAGCATTGCCGAAGCATATTTTAATTATGGAATTAAAACATTCGCTTTAGATACCAAAGATGAATTAATCAAAATTATAGAAAGTACAAGTAATGCCAAAGATCTCGAATTATTTGTAAGAGTTGCTGTTTCAAATGAACATGCCGAAATTGATTTATCAAAAAAATTTGGAGCTTTAAGTTCTGAAGCGGCTGGACTATTAAGATTATCAAAACAACATTCAAATAAAATTGGCTTAAGTTTTCATGTTGGTTCACAATGCATGCATCCAATTTCATATACTAAGGGTATCGCTGAGATTGGAAATATAATTAAAAAAACAAAAATTATTCCTGACTATATTAATGTTGGTGGAGGATTTCCGACTATTTATCCCGACTTAATTCCTCAGTCTTTAGACAACTATTTTAAAGAAATAAAAATAGGATTAAAAAATCTAAAATTACAAAATTTACCTGAAATTATATGTGAGCCAGGAAGAGCACTTGTTGCAGAAAGTGGTTCAACAATAGTTAGAGTTGACTTGAGAAAAAAACAAAAACTTTATATTAACGATGGTACTTATGGTACTCTTTTTGATGCAGGGACTCCAAATATAGTTTTTCCATCAAAAATGATTAAAAATAGTTCGAACAAAATTATCTCAAAAAAATTAACTGCATTTGATTTTCATGGTCCAACTTGTGACAGCATGGATTATATGAAAGGTCCTTTTCTACTACCAAATAATATTAAAGAAAATGATTATATAGAACTAGGCCAATTGGGAGCATATGGACTTACTTTTAGAACACAGTTCAATGGTTTTTATTCTGATGAAATTTATGAAGTTGAAGACAGCCCAATAATGACGCTTTATGGTAAAGATATTAATAAAGCTACTTTGGTTGCTTAATGCCAGAAAAAAAAATCCTAGGTCATAATAGTAAAAAAGATTTATTAAATACTCCTATTGAGCACATAGATATTACCTCTTTTGATTCTAGAAAAATTGTTTCCTCTATGCAAAAAATGTCATTTGTTTCAAGAGAAACTGCAAACGCAGCAAATATATATAATGAAATGTTAAAAGATAAAGATTGTACTATTTTCTTAACCTTGGCTGGTTCAACTTCTGCTGCTGGATGTATGAATATTTATAGAGATTTAGTTAAATATAATATGGTAGATGCTATTGTTGCTACAGGAGCCTCTATAATTGATATGGATTTCTTTGAAGCTCTAGGGTTCAAACATTATCAAGGATCTCAATTCCAAGACGATACTGAGCTTAGAAAAAATTATATTGATAGAATTTACGACACATATATTGATGAAGAAGAGCTTCAAGAGTGTGATGAGATTATTTGTGGTGTTGCTAATACTTTGGTAAGCACTGGGCCACCTAAAACTTATACTTCAAGAGAATTCATTTTAGAATTAGGGGCATTCTTAAAAAAGAACGCTAAAAAGAAAGGCTCATTAATAGAAACAGCTTACGATAATAATGTTCCTATTTTTTGCCCGGCTTTTACCGATAGTTCTGCTGGTTTTGGATTAGTTATGCATCAAGAACAAAATCCAGATAATCACATAACAATAGACTCGATAAGAGAATTTCGAGAATTAACTGAAATTAAAATTCAATCCAAACAATCAGGATTATTTATGATTGGAGGCGGTGTCCCAAAAAATTTTATTCAAGATACAGTTATATGTGCAGAACTTTTAGGCAAAGAAGTTGATATGCACAAATATGCCATTCAAATCACTGTTGCAGACTCTAGAGATGGAGCATGCAGTAGCTCAACCTTAAAAGAAGCTAGCTCTTGGGGTAAAGTAAATGTTACAAAAGAACAAATGGTTTTTGCAGAAGCAACAACTGTATTACCTTTAATTGCTAGTGATGCATATCATAAAGGTGAATGGAAAAATAGAAATAAAAAAAATTTCTCAAATATTTTTGGATAAAAGATTGAAGTATTTATCAAACAAAAATGGTTTTTTAGGAATTGATAATAAATTCAATTTTAAAGAAAGAGCTGTAATAATCCCTTTTGGTTTAGAAAAAACTGTTAGTTATGGTGGTGGTACTAAAAATGGTCCTAAAGAAATAATAAAAGCATCTCATCAGGTAGAGTTATATGATGAAGAACTTAATTGTGAACCTTATAAAAAAATAGGAATAAAAACATTGAAACCCTTTAGGATAGATAATAATTTAAACAAAGCTCTTAAAAAAATTGCAAGCGTAAATAAAGAAATTCTAGATAAGAAACTTTTTCCTATGACTTTTGGTGGGGAG
Organism: Pelagibacterales bacterium SAG-MED30; assembly: GCA_014653775.1. Lineage (GTDB taxonomy): Bacteria > Pseudomonadota > Alphaproteobacteria > Pelagibacterales > Pelagibacteraceae > Pelagibacter. The sequence goes on along the minus strand of JACWEA010000002.1, from coordinate 88,719 downwards.
CATTCAATAACTCCTGGTTGTATAAAACCTTTTGTAAAAAAACATAAAAAAATTTGTCTTTTACATTTTGATGCTCATGCGGATTTAAGAGATACTTATAATGGAGAAAAATTTTCTCATGCTTCAGCTATAAGAAGATGTTTAGATTACAAGAATGTATCTATAATTTCATTTGGAATAAGAAATATTTCTAAAAGTGAAATACCTTTTCTAAAAAGAAATAAATCTAGAATCAATATTTTTTGGGCAAAAGATAAAGCAAAATGGAACTTAAAAAAATTTAAAAATCTTATAAAAAATAAAAACGTATACTTAACTTTTGATGTAGATGGTTTAGACTCAAGTATAATGCCTGCAACAGGAACACCAGAACCTGGGGGTTTGATGTGGGATGAAACTTTAAATATTATAAAAATTGCTGCAAAAAATTGTAATATTGTTGGTGCTGATATAAATGAACTGGCTCCAATAAAAGGATTTAACTCTTATAATTTTTTAGTTGCAAAATTAGCATATAAAATACTGTCTTATAAGTTTCTATATTAAATTTAAACAGGTTTAAATGTATTAAGAAGTAATCTAAATGGAATTAGCATTATTAAAGCTACTAAAATTTTAACAGTTAAATCTCCTAATGAAAGTGTAATCCAAGGCACTCCAGTTGCATAAAAGGATATTGAAAAAAATAAAAATGTATCGACAGTTGAACCGATAATTGATGAAGCAAAAGGTGCAATAAACCACTCTTTTTTTCTAAGATTATCAAAAATTTGAACATCTAGTAGTTGAGCTACTAAAAATGCAGTACCTGAACCAATAGCAATTCTAACAGATATTAAGTCTGCAAAATTTGTTGAAAATAAAAGAGTAAAAGAAACACCAATAGTGAAACCAATATAAACAATTTTTCTAGCTATTATTTTTCCATAAGATCTATTTGCAAGATCAGTAATTAAAAAAGCTATTGGGTAACTAAATGCTCCATAAGTTAATATTTCTTCTAAACCATAATAATTAATAGGAAACTGAACTAAATAATTAGACGCTAAGACAACAACTCCCATGACTAATGAGAGAAATAAAAATAATTTATTCATTAAGCTCTTTTAGATTGGACTGTTTTTTTTTGAAATGGTGATTTAATTAGTAAGTTTTTTTTTAGCTTTTTCAATCTTGGAGATAAATTTTTATTTTTAACAGTCTTTAAAAATTCATCGAAACTACCTTTTTTATCTACTGATCTTACTCCAGCATTACACACTGTTAACTTCAAACTTTTTTTTAAAAATTCACTTGTAAATTTTACTTTTTTTAGATTAGGTAAAAATCTTCTTTTTGTCTTATTGTTAGCATGACTAACGTTATGACCCTTCATTGGATTTTTTCCTGTAAGTTCACATTTTTTTGACATAATAACTCCGACTATATAAAGTGAGATATTGATCGCGTCAAGTTTATAAGATTTAAGTTTACCTTTTTTTTCCTATTATTTCTGTAAAGTTTTTAACTCCATCTTTCAATAATAATTCTTTAAGCTCTTTTTTAATCATGTAAACTATATTTGGTCCTCTAAAAACCATCCCAGTGTAAAGTTGAACAAAATTAGCACCTGCTAAAAATTTATCATAAGCGCCTTTTCCTGAATTTACTCCTCCAACTCCAATTATTTTAATTCTTCCTCTGAGAATTCTATAAAATTTATTTATTAACTTTGTAGATTTTTCTTCAATTGGTTTACCTGATAAGCCTCCTTTTTGATGTTTTTGAATATCAATCAAACTATATCTAGTTGAGTCAGATGAATTTGAAATAATAATTACCTCAATATTATTGCTTAAAAGAACTTCAGACACTTTGTTTATTTCTAGATCATCAATATCTGGAGATATCTTAACTACTATTGGAATTTTTGAATTTAAAATTTTTTTTTCTTTATTAATTATTTCTAGCAATTCATTTAATTTTGTTTGTTCATGAAAATTTCTCAAATCCTCAGTATTTGGAGAAGAAATATTTATAGTAATGTAATCTGCTACTTCATGAAAAGTTTTTAAACATTCAATATAATCACCAAGTCTATTTTCTGTATCCTTATTTGGCCCTATGTTAATTCCAAGTAAACCAATTGGCTTATTAGATTTAATTCGATTAACAACATTCTTTGCACCTAAATTATTAAATCCAAGTCTGTTAATTAAAGCTTCATCTTCAACCAGTCTAAAAACTCTAGGTTTAGGATTTCCATATTGTTTCAAAGGAGTAATTGTACCTACTTCAACAAAGCCAAATCCTAATTTGTATAATGAATTATAGACCTCAGCATTCTTGTCAAACCCTGCTGCAATACCAATTGGATTTTCTATATCTTTATTAAACATTATAGTTTTAAATAAAGGATCATCTTTATTTTCATCTGAAATATTAGGAACAAAGTTAAATTTTAATGATTTAATCGCCAAATTATGTGCTGTTTCAGGATCTAATTTAAAAATTAAGGATCTTAAATTTGAAAACATTATTTAATTTTATTTAATATAAGATCTTTTGTTTCTTTAACACCAAAAAAACTTATAAAAAAACCCATCCGGGGACCATTTTCATCTCCAAATACAACTTGATAAATTAATTTAAACCAATCTCGAAGGTTTTCAGAATAACCATTTTCTTTTCCTGTAGAATAAATTAAAGTTTGAATATCTTCAGGTGACATTTCATCATTACATTTATCTAGAGTTTGAATTAATGATTGCAATGCTTTTTTTTCTTTTTCATCAGGTGTTTTATATTTTTTTTGAGCCTTTATTACATCATTAAAATATTTTATTGCATAACCAACTAAACTATCAAATATCTGATAATTATTTTCATCTATCTCAGGTTTATATTTTTTAACAAATTTCCACAAAAGATCTTTTGTATCTGCGTTACTTGTCTCAACAAGATTTAAAAGCATTGAAAATGACATAATAAAATCATCAGTTGGAATATTTCCGTTATGAACATGCCATACTGGATTCATTAATAATTTTAGGTCGTCTTGATTTTTTGACTTCTCTATAAAATCTAAATATTCATCAACAGCCTTTGGTACTATTTCTTTATATAATTTTTTAGCTCTTTTTGGATTTTGATACATATATAAGGATAAACTTTCAGGTGAAGCATAATTCAACCATTGATCAATGGTAATTCCATTCCCTTTAGATTTTGAAATTTTTTCTCCTTTCTCATCTAAAAATAATTCATAAGCAAATCCTGAAGGATTAGTTTTGCCTATTAGTTTTATAATTTTAGTAGATAAAATCGCACTTTCTATAAGATCTTTTCCATACATTTCAAAATCTACATCTAAAGCATACCAACGCATTGCCCAGTCAACTTTCCATTGAAGTTTACAATTACCATCTAAAATACTTTTTTCTAATTTTTCTCCTTTGTTATCAAAAATTATTTTTGAATTTTTTTTATCAATCTCAAAGACAGGTATTTCCAAAACATTTCCTGTCTTAGGACAGATTGGTAAGAAAGGACAATAAGTTTTTTGTCTTTCTTTACCTAAAGTAGGTACAATAATATTCATTATACCATCATAATTTTCTAAAATTAATTTTAAAGTTTTGTTAAAAAATCCAGATTTATATAAAGAGGTTGAGCTTTTAAAAGAATAATTAAAATTAAAACTATTTAAAAAATCTTTTAACATTTCATTATTGTGCTCACCAAAACTTTTAAATTTTTTAAATGGATCAGGTACCTGAGTTAAAGGTTTATTTAAATTTTCTTCTAACAATTTTTGATTCGGTACATTGTCAGGAACTTTTCTCAATCCATCCATGTCGTCAGAAAACGTAATAATTTCAGCTGGTAGATCAGTTAATTGTTTTAAGGCATTTACCATCATTGAAGTTCTAGCAACTTCACCAAAAGTTCCTATGTGTGGCAAACCACTAGGTCCATATCCAGTTTGAAGAGTAATTTTACCTTTTTTTTCTATAAAAGACTTTCTCTCTCTAAGCATTTTTCTAGCTTCTATAAAAGGCCAGGCACTAGTTTTATCTAAATTTTCTCTTTTTATCATGAATTACCATTACAACTTATTATTATAACGATTTAACTAATTCTTATAGAGTTGAAATTTATTTACCATAAAATAATGTTCTTTCAAAATGTCTAATTATAAAACTGTTTTTTTTACACTTGGAATTTTACAAATAATTTTAGGAATATTCATGTTTGTTCCTATAATTATTCAATTCCTATATTCAGAAGTTGATTCTTCTTTTTTCGGAGCTTCAATAGTAACAATTATTTTTGGAACTTTGTTTTTTTTATCTAACTTAGACCATGATAAAAAATTAACCTTGCAACAAGCTTTTTTATTAACTGCTTTATCCTGGTTTAGTATTGCAATATTTGGTTCTTTACCTTTTGTTTTTTCAGATCTAGATTTTTCTTTTACTAACGCTTTTTTTGAAAGTATGTCCGGTATCACAACTACTGGATCAACTATAATTTCTAATCTTAATGAAATGCCAAAAGGTATTTTGCTATGGAGAGCAATTCTGCAATGGTTAGGTGGAATTGGAATTATAATTATGGCAATTACTTTAATGCCTATAATGAACGTTGGGGGAATGCAATTATTTCAAATTTCAAATAATGATTCATCAGAAAAAATTCTGCCAAAATCAAAAGAGATAGCTCTTCGTCTTATTTATATCTATTCTTCTTTAACTCTACTCTGTTTAATAACTTACAAAATTTTTGGGATGGGGTTTTTTGATAGCCTAACTCACTCTATGACAACAATAGCTACTGGAGGTTTTTCAAATTATAATGAGTCTATAGGATTTTTTAACAGTATCTCTATAGAAATATCTTCAATGATATTTATTATATTGGGTAGCATACCTTTTATAGCCTACATTAAATTTATTAATGGTAATAAAAAAATTTTTATTAAAGACTCTCAAATTAAATTTTTTTTTGGGGTTATAATTTTTAGTATTATTGTTTTAAGCGCATATTTATTACTAAGTAAATCTGATGAATTAAATTTAAGATCTATATTTTTTAATGTTGTGTCAATATTAACTGGTACTGGCTATGTTAATGCCGAATTTGATGGCTGGGGAAGTTTTGCTCTTATAATATTTTTAGGCCTTATGTTCATTGGTGGATGTGCAGGTTCTACAACATGTGGTATTAAAATATTTAGAATTCAAATTCTTTATCAGTTTGTGTCTAATCAACTAAAAAAAATAATCTATCCAAAAGGTGTTTTTGTTTTAAAATATGATCAAAATCCAGTTGATAATAAATTTATTGCATCAATTATTTCTTTTATCTATATGTATTTAATAATATTTTTTAGTCTTACTGCACTTTTATCTTTAACTGGTTTAGATTTTATCACTTCAATTTCAGGTGCTGCAACTTCAATTTCTAATGTTGGGCCAGGTTTGGGATCAATAATTGGTCCAAATGGAAATTTTTCAACTTTGCCAGACATTTCAAAATGGATTTTAAGTTTTGGAATGATTTTAGGTAGACTTGAACTGTTTGCAATACTAGTCTTGTTCTTACCTTCTTTTTGGAGAAACTAAATATGCTTGAAATTAAAAAACAATCATTTTCAGAAACTTTCTCAATTTATTTAGACAAAAGAATGTTAAAAATTTTATTGTTAGGATCAATCTCAGGATTTCCTTGGGTATTGATTGGCAGTAGTCTTAGTTTATGGCTAAAAGAAGATGGACTTAGTAGATCTACTATTGGATGGGCTGGATTAATTTTTGGAGTTTATGCATTTAATTATCTATGGGCACCCTTAGTTGACAGAATACAAATACCTTTTTTAACCAAAAAAGTAGGGCATAGAAGAGGGTGGATTATTTTAATGCAATTGTTAATTTTAGTTTCTCTTTTTTTATGGAGTATAATCAATCCAACTGAAAATTTAGCATTAGTAATTACAGTTGGTTTACTAATAGCAATAGCGTCTGCTACACAAGATATTACCGTAGATGCTTTAAGAATTGAACAAATTGCAGAACATGAAGGAAAATCAATGGCCGCTGGCGCTGCGATGGCAGTAGTTGGTTGGTGGAGTGGATATAAGCTTGGAGGAGTATTATCTCTATTCGCTGCTGAATATTTACAAAAAGCAGGATTTGAAAATTACTGGCAATTAACTTTTTTAATTTTAGGGGTACTTGTTATTCTAATGAATATAGGTCTTATGTTTATAGATGAGACTGGATCATCAGAAAGACAAAGCAATCAAAAAGAAACTGATAAATTAATTTCAAGTAAATTTAAAAAAAAAAACTTATTAACCCAATTCTTAACATGGATAGGAGGTACTATAGGTGGGCCAATTATTAGTTTTTTTAATAAAAATGGTTTTTCAATTGCTATAGGTATTTTAGGTTTTGTATTTTTATTTAAAGTTGGAGAAGCTTTTTTAGGCCGTATGTCTATAATCTTTTATAAAGAAATTGGTTTTAGCAAAACTGATATAGCTATTTACTCTAAAACTTTAGGTTGGATTACAACTGTAATTTTTACACTTTTAGGTGGTCTCTTTGTCATTAGATCAGGTGTTTTAAAAGCAATGTTTCTAGCAGGAATTATTATGGCAACTACTAACCTATTATTTAGTGTGTTAGCTTGGAGTGGTAAATCTGAACTTCTATTTGCTATCGCTGTAATTTTTGACGATATCGCTGCTGCTTTTGCCACTGTAGCATTTGTTGCTTTTATATCTTTACTAGTTGATAGAGCTTATACTGCAACTCAATATGCTCTTTTGGCATCAATTGGTACAGCAGGAAGAACTACATTAGCTTCTTCATCTGGTGCTCTAGTAGATTGGTTAAATGGGGATTGGGGTACGTTTTTTATTTTAACAGCTCTTATGGTAATACCATCTCTTATCATTTTATGGATTATGAAAGATAAACTTAAATTAAGTGAAAAATAATTTTTTAAATCTACCTTTAGTAAATATAAATAAGAAACCTTCAGTAAATTCAGAAGTAGCTTCACAGATTTTATATGGAGAAAAATTCAAAATTTTATATAAAAAAAAAGGTTGGATTAAAATTAAAACAAATTTTGATAATTATATTGGGTATATTAAAAAAAGTAAATTTAATTTAAATTTTATACCAACAGATAAAATTTATAAACTGAAATCTAGAATTTTTAAAAAATCTAATAAAAAATTTTTACCAACAAATAATTTTCTTTATTTTGCATCTGGAATTTCAAAAAAAAATCAATATAAAGATTTTATAGAATTTGAAAAAAATAAATGGATTAAAAAAAAAGACACAAAAAAGATAAATCATTATGAAAAAAATTTTATTAAGATTTTTAGATTATTTTTAGGTAGTAAATATTTATGGGGAGGAAAAACTTCTAGAGGTATTGATTGTTCCGCTTTAATTCAAATTTATTTTTATTATAATAGAATATTTTTTCCAAGAGATTCGATAGAACAAATAAAATTTTGCAAAACAAAAATAAGTAAAAAATTATCCAAAGGAGATATAATTTTTTGGAAAGGTCATGTGGGTTTGTGTATTAACCAGTCAAAATTTATTCATGCGTATGGTCCAAAAAAAAAGGTATTAATAATGCCAACAAATTTTACAATAAAATTAATAAATAAAACTGCAAATTTGTCTGTAAAAAAAATTAGTAATATTAAGAATTATTAGTCTCGTCCAAAATCTGGTTTATTAATATCTTGTTTTAATTTTATAATTTTAAATCTAACTTTTTTAGTTTGTTTTAATTTTTTAAGAATAGATTTATTATTTTTAGTATTAATATCTTTTTTGAAAGCATTTAAGGTTTTAACAAATAAATTGATGGCTTTTGAAACATTTTTTTTATTATCAAAAAAAATATCTCTCCACATTATTTCATTAGATGATGCTATCCTTGAAAAATCTCTTAAGCCTCCTGCACTATATTTTATTAAGTCATATTTTTGCTTCTTCTCAAAATCTTGGGCTGTTTTTACTAAATTGTAGGCAATTAAATGTGGTAAATGACTTGTAATCGAAAAAACTTTGTCATGTTTTTCTGAATTCATAATTACAGTTTTTGATCCCATTTTTTTCCAAAAAATACTTAAATACTTTAAATTTTTAAAATTAGTTTTTTTTGATTTAACCAAAACACACCATTTATTTTCGAAAAGATTATGTTTCCCATGTTCAGGTCCGCTAACCTCTGATCCGGCGATTGGATGACTTGAAGTCCAAAAAATATTCCTTTTTAAATTCTTTTTAATTATTTCTTCAGATTTTAATTTAGCTGAACCCACATCTGTAATAATATGTTTTGAGGTTAGAAATTTATTTAATTTTAAAATCATTTTTTTATATTCACTGGTGGTTGTGGAAAATATAATTAGCTCTGACTGGGATACTGCATCTTGAGGTTTTTTAACTAAAATTCCTGGTAATTTTAATTTTTTTATTTTTGCTATATTTTTTTTTGATTTTTCGTAAACAAAAATTTTTTTTGCTAATTTTTTTTTAGCTATTCTTCTTAGTAAAGAAGAGCCCAATAACCCACAACCAATAATTAATACATTTTTCATTTATCAAATATACTTTTTACTATACTAATAAATTTTAAACAATCAGGTCTTGAACCAATAGTTAATCGCAACATATTTTTTATTTTATAACCATCCTCTGTTAATCTTAATATAATTCCTTTTGTTTTAAGTTTTTTATAAATGTAATTAGCCTTAAATTTGCATTTAGCAAAATCTAATAATAAAAAATTAGCAGAAACTTCATTTGAAATAATATTATAATTATTGAGAAAATTTTTTAATTTTGTAGCATAAAAAATATTGTGTCTAATTGAACGTGAAATAAATCTTTTATCTTTAAGAGATTCTATAGCAGCTTTTTGTGCAACCTCATTAACATTAAAGGGGGGCTTAATTAAGTTTAAACCATCGATTATTTTTTTTGTACCATAGCCCCATCCTACTCTTAAAGATGATAATCCATAAATCTTTGAAAATGTTCTTAAAATAAAAACATTTTTTTTATTTTTAAATAAATTTAAACCAGACTGATAATTTTTATTTATCATATATTCACAGTAAGCATCATCTATTACTAACAATATATTTTTTCTTAGTTTTTTTCTTAACTCAATAAGTTCAAATTTGTTTAAAAAAGTTCCAGTAGGATTGTTTGGATTAGCTAAAAATACTAATTTTGTTTTTTTTGTTACTTTGTTTATTATTTCTGTGACCGATACTTTAAAATTTTTTTCTTTTGCATAAATTACATTCGCTCCAACTATTTTAGAATATATTCTGTACATTAAAAAACTGAATTGAGGAACTATTACTTCATCTTTAGGTTTAAGAAATAACTGGCATAACATCTGAATAACTTCATCAGACCCTGCGCCACAAATAATTTTATTCTTATCACATTTAAAATTTTTAGATATTTGATTCCTCAATTCATTTGATTTTCCATCTGGATATCTAAAAAATTTTAAATTTTTATTAGATATAACTCTTTTAACTTTTGGACTTACACCAAGTGCAGATTCATTAGCTGAAAGCTTTATGACTTTTTTCAATTTTTTTATACTTGATTTGCCTGGTTTGTAAGCTTCTAAGTTAAATTTTTTAAATCTAATATCTGTCATGTTAAAATTTTAAGCTCTTTATAAATAAAATAACAATTTTTTATATAGTATTAGTGAAAATATTTTAAAAAATTGACATACTAAATAACTTCTTGTACAAAAATTATGCGCTGATTTAACTGAATTGCGAGCGCTTTAAAAAAACAGCTAAAAAAGTTTTTTTTTCTCACAATTCAAACCCGGCTCTATTATGAATATAAAAGAAAAGATAAAAACTATTGTTATTGATAAGCCTTTGAAGCTTGACTGTGGTCAGACAATAAATAAATTTCCCTTGGCTTATGAGACATACGGATCTCTTAATGAAAATAAAGATAATGCAATTTTAGTATTTCATGCATTGACAGGAGATCAATTTGTTACTGGTTTAAACCCTATAACCAATAAAGATGGATGGTGGTCATTTGCAGTTGGTCCAAATAAATCTATCGATACAAATAAATATTTTGTAATTTGTTCAAATGTATTAGGTGGATGTATGGGATCATTTGGTCCAAGTCATGAAAATCCTGAAACAAAAAAAACATATGGTACAGATTTTCCAGTAATTACAATTAATGATATGGTTAATGCACAAATAAATTTATTAGATCATTTTGGTATCAAAAAACTTTTTTCTGTAGTTGGAGGTTCAATGGGTGGAATGCAAGTTCTGCAGTTCGTGAGTAACTTTCCTGACAAAACAAAAACTGCAGTGCCTATTGCTTGTACATCTAGCCATTCAGCACAAAATATTGCCTTAAATGAACTTGGTAGACAAGCTATTGCTGCAGATCATAATTGGATGAATGGAAATTATACATCTAAAAATACAGTTCCAGATAAAGGTTTAGCTGTAGCTAGAATGGCAGCACATATAACTTATTTGTCAAAAAAAGGTCTCCAAGAAAAATTTGGGAGAAAGCTTCAAGAAAGGGATGATCTTAAATTTGGTTTTGATGCAGATTTTCAAATAGAAAGTTATTTAAGATACCAGGGCTCAGTGTTTGTGGATCGTTTTGATGCAAACAGTTATCTTTATATCACTAGAGCGATGGATTATTTTGATTTAGTAAAACAGTTTAATGGTAATCTATCTAATGCTTTTAAAAATACTAAAGCTAAATTTTTTGTAATGTCTTTTACATCAGATTGGCTTTATCCTACTCAAGAAAATAAAGATATAGTTATTGCTTTAAATGCAATTGGTGCAGATGTTGGTTTTGTAGAAATAGAATCTGATAAAGGACATGACTCTTTTTTATTGGAAGTTCCAGATTTTTTAAAAGCATTTAAAAATTTTTTAGATCAAGCTTACAGTGAAAAATAGTTATGAAATCTGAGTATAAAATAATTACTGATTTGATAGAAGAAAATACTAGAGTATTAGATGTTGGATGTAATGATGGGACTTTAATGGAATTTTTAAAAAAAAATAAAGATGTAGATATTAGAGGTATTGAAATTTCAAAAGAAAAAGTTCAAATTTGTGTATCAAAAGGATTAACTGTTATTGAAGGTAATGCTGAGTTTGATTTGAAACAATTTCCAAATGATTCATTCGATTATGTTATTCTTGGTCAAACTTTACAGGCTTTTATAAATCCTGAGATTGTTATTAAAGAGCTTTTAAGAGTTGGAAAAAAAGCGATTGTAACAATCCCTAATTTTGGTCATTGGAAAGTAAGATTAAATTTATTAATAAAAGGAACTATGCCAGTTACTAAAACATTACCTAATAATTGGTACAACACTCCCAATATTCATATGTGTACAATTAAAGATTTTGTTAAATTTTCTAGAACAATAGATTTTAAAATTTTCAAATCTTTGGCACTTATAAATAAAAATGTTTCTTATATAAATGATTCCAATTTATTTTTTAAAAATTTATTTGCAGAACTTGGTATATTCTTAATTGAGAAATATAATGAAAATTGAAATAATTAAATGTCTAAAAGATAATTATGCATATTTAATTATTGATGAAAAAAATCAAACAGCTTGTGTTGTTGATCCTAGTGAAGCAAAACCAGTGATTAATTTTGTTGAAAAAAATAAGATAAATCTAAAATACATTTTAAACACTCATCATCATTATGATCATGTTGGTGGAAATTTTGAATTAAAAAAAAAATACAATTGTAATGTAATTGGTTTCATAGGAGACAAGGATCGTATCCCAGAAATTGATATTTTTGTTGAAGATAATCAAATTTGGAAAGAAGATAATTTTGAGGCAAAAATTTATCATATCCCTGGTCATACAACTGGTCATATTGCTTATCATTTTTTTAAAGAAAAAAAAATTTTTACAGGTGATACTTTATTCTCTCTTGGTTGTGGTAGAATTTTTGAGGGAACATATGAACAAATGTTTAGTTCATTAAATAGAATTAAAGAGCTTCCTAAAGAAACTGAGATTTATTGTGGGCATGAGTATACCCTTGAAAATTCAAATTTTTGTTTAGCTAATGACTCTAAAAATTTAAAACTTAAAGATAAGATTGTAAAAATTAAAAAAAAACTTAAAAATAATTTACCTACAATACCAACTACTTTAAATGATGAAATAGAGTGTAATGTTTTTTTAAAAGCTAAAGATATAATGAACTTTTCAAAATTAAGAGATTTAAAGGATAATTTTTAAGTTATTCAGCTTGACTATACAGAAGCTCAGACTATATTGCCTTTAAAAATTTAACAATTAATACTATGTCTTACGCGGTAATACAAACAGGTGGAAAACAATATAAAGTTAAATCAGGAGAAATCCTTAAGATTGAAAAATTACCTGACTCAAAACTTGATACAAAAATAGAATTTAAAGAAATACTTGCTTATGGTGATGATAAAATTATTGAAGTTGGTTCTCCAATAGTAACTGGAGCTAAAGTTGAAGCCGACTTAATTAAAAATGGTAAAAATAGAACAGTATTAATTTTTAAAAAAAGAAGAAGACAAAATTCGAGAAGAAAAAATGGTCATAGACAGGAATATTCGATGATTAGAATTAAAAAAATTTTTTCAAAAGATGGTAAAGTTTTATCTGAAGCTGAAAAAATAGCTGCACCTAATAAAAAGCCAGTTGTAGCTAAAGAGAAAAAAAAATAATTAGGTAAATTTATGGCAACAAAAAAAGCAGGTGGATCATCTAGAAATGGAAGAGATAGTGCTGGACGAAGACTTGGTGTAAAAAAATACGGTGGTGAAACTGTTATACCTGGAAATATAATTGTTCGTCAAAGAGGAACTAAGATATTCCCTGGTGAAAATGTGGGTATGGGTAAAGATCATTCAATTTTCTCAGTAGTAAAAGGGAAAGTGATATTTAAAAAAACTAAAGCAGATAGAATTTTCGTTTCAGTAAAACCCAATTAATAGTACAACCCAAAATTAATGTTGTATTATGAAATTCCTAGATCAAATAAAGATATATGTTAAAGCTGGAAATGGTGGAGACGGTTCCCCAAGTTTCAGACGAGAAAAATTTATAGAGTTTGGAGGTCCTGATGGGGGGGACGGTGGCAAAGGCGGTTCCATAATACTTAAATCAGAAAGAAACTTAAATACATTAATAGATTATAGATATCAACAACATCATAAAGCAAAGAGAGGAGAAAACGGTATGGGACAAAACCGTACAGGAAAAAGTGGTGAGGATTTAATTCTCAAAATTCCTATTGGAACACAAGTGTTTGAAGAAGATAATAAAACTTTAATTTATGATTTTACAAAAACTGGAGAAGAATTTGTGGCTGCAAAAGGTGGTAAGGGCGGGTTAGGTAATACAAGATTTAAAAGTTCAACGAATAGATCTCCTAGAAAATTTACCAAAGGACTATCAGGTGAAGAGTTTATAATTTGGCTACAACTAAAAACCATTGCAGATATTGGTATTATAGGATTACCCAACGCAGGTAAATCAAGTCTTTTAGCTTCAATAACAAATGCAAATCCTAAAATTGCAAACTACCAATTCACTACTTTAAACCCTAACCTAGGTGTTGCTTCTTATGATGATAAAGAAGTAACTATCGCAGATATTCCAGGTTTAATAGAGGGTGCACATAAGGGAACAGGTTTAGGAATAAAATTTTTAAAACATATAGAAAGATGTAAATCACTCTTACATTTAATAGATATTACAAATAATGATTTGGAAAAGTCATATAATGAGGTCAAAAAAGAGATAAAAAATTACAGCTTAGATCTTTTGAAAAAAAAAGAATTAATCGTATTTAACAAAATAGATTTAATCGATGAAAAAATAGCCAACGAAATAGTTGAAAAATTTTCGAAAAAAATCAAAGGGGAAATTTTAACTTTATCAACTCTTAATAAAAAATCAGTTTTAAAAATCAAAGCCAAACTTATTTCCTATGCTTCTTAAAAACTCTAAAATTATAGTTATAAAAATTGGCTCATCTCTATTAGTAGATAAGAAAAAAAAAATAAGAAAAAAATGGTTATCAGAATTTGCGAAGGATGTTCAAAAGTTAAAATCTAAAAATCAAAAAGTAATTATTGTTAGTTCAGGTGCGATAGCGTTAGGTTGTATAAAAATGAATTATGATAAAAAAAATTTAAAATTAGATAAAAGTCAAGCAGTAGCATCCATAGGTCAAATAGAATTAATGAATTTATTTTCTGAAATTTTTTTAAAGCACAAACTAAATATTTCTCAAATATTATTGACGCTAGAGGATACAGAAGAAAGGAGAAGATCTCTTAATGCAAAAAGAACATTTGAAAATCTTTTAGAACTTGGTTTTATTCCAGTAGTTAATGAAAATGACACAATAGCAACCTCTGAGATTAAATATGGAGATAATGATAGACTTGCATCAAGAGTGGCTCAAATCACAAATGCTGATACTTTAATACTATTGTCAGATGTTGATGGTTTATATGATAAAAATCCAAAAATATTTAAGAATGCAAAACTAATTAAAAAAGTGGAAAACTTAAATAAAGATTTAAAAAATATAAATTTTAAAGGAAATAACGAATTTGGTAGTGGAGGAATGAATACAAAAATAGAAGCAGCTAAAATTTGCCTTTTATCTGGATGTGATATGATAATTGCTAATGGTTTATATTCAAACCCAATTGATAAAATTATAAAAAATAATAATTGCACATTATTTATATCTAAAACATCTAAGTTAGATGCTAGAAAAAAATGGATAATAAGTTCTGTATCACCAAAAGGAGAGCTTATAATTGATGATGGAGCAAAAAAAGCCTTGGCTAATGGCAAAAGCTTATTAGCAGCTGGTATCATAAAAGTATTTGGAAAATTTAAAAAAGGTGATCATGTAAAAATCTTAGATAAATCAAAAAATGAATGTGCTAGAGGTCTCAGCTCTTTTGCATCTGATGAAATAAGTAAAATTTTAGGACATCATTCTAAAGAAATAGGAAAAATATTAGGTTATATTTCAAAGTCAGAAGTTATTCATAAAGATGATATGGTAGAGATTTAATGAAAGATTTATTAATTGCTATAGGAAAAAATGCAAAAAAAGCTTTTTCTAAATCTATCTCTACTAAAAAAAAGGACAAAGTACTAAAAGATTATCAAAAAATTATTCTTATAAATCAATCAAAAATTATAAAAGAAAATAAAAAAGATTTATACTTTGCAACTAAAAAAAAATTACAATCAAACTTAATTAAAAGACTAATTTTAGATAAAAAGAAAGTTTCTTTAATTATTAAGTCAATTAATTCTATCAAAAACTTAAAAGATCCAGTTAATAATGTATTAGAAAAATGGCGTAGACCAAATGGTTTAAAAATTTCAAAAGTAACAACTCCTATAGGAGTTATAAGTGTTATTTATGAAAGCAGACCCAATGTTACATCTGATGTTGCTTGTTTATGTTTTAAATCAGGAAACCCTGTAATTTTAAAAGGTGGTTCAGAAGCCTATTATTCAAATAAAATTCTCTCTAATTTGTTTAGAAAAGTACTTAAAAAGAATAAAGTTAATATAAATTATGTTCAGTTCATCAATAATAAAAATCGTAAGACTGTGGATTTTATATTATCTAAAATGAATAAATACATAGATGTGATAATTCCAAGAGGTGGAAAAAATTTAGTTAAAAAAGTCCAAGATTTTTCTAGAATACCTGTAATAGGACATTTAGAAGGACTATGTCATACATATATCGATTCAAATGCTGATTTAAAACTAGCTAACAAGGTTATTTTAAATGCAAAATTAAGAAACACAGCTATTTGTGGTGCAACTGAAACAATTTTAGTACATCAAAAAATATTAAAAAAATTTTGTGATTTAGTTTTAATAAATCTTAAAAACAATGGATGTAAAATTATTGCTGATAATAAAATTAAAAAAAAATTTAAAGGTAAAATTATTTTGGCAAAAGAAAGTGATTGGTCAAAAGAATACCTTGCACCAATTGTATCAATTAAAACTGTAAAAAATGTTAGAGAAGCAATCAATCATATAAATAAATTTGGAACAATGCATACTGATGCTATTATTACGAAAAGCTCAAGAGTTTCTAAAATTTTTTTAAAAGAAGTTAAAAGCTCAATTGCAATGCAAAACACATCAACTCAATTTGCTGATGGAGGAGAGTTTGGATTTGGAGGAGAAATTGGAATATCTACTAATACTCTCCCACCAAGAGGACCTGTAGGATTACATCAGCTTGTGTCTTATAAATATGAAGTAATAAGTAATGGTAAAATCAGAAAATAATTCTAATAAAAAGAGAGTAGGAATTTTAGGAGGAACATTTGATCCAGCACATAAAGGTCATTTAACGATATCTAAAAAAGCTATCAAAAAATTTAACTTATATTCTGTGATCTGGGCTAT
Source organism: Pelagibacterales bacterium SAG-MED30 (assembly GCA_014653775.1). Taxonomy (GTDB): domain Bacteria; phylum Pseudomonadota; class Alphaproteobacteria; order Pelagibacterales; family Pelagibacteraceae; genus Pelagibacter. Next base: position 72,179 of record JACWEA010000002.1, on the reverse strand, counting down.
TACGAAAAAAAGTCCATTTAAAAATGAAAGCAAATATAATTTGAAAAAACGAATTTCATTATGTAAAAAAATTATTAAAAAAAATAAATTAGTCAAAGTTAAATATTATGAAGATTTAATTAAATCAAATAAAACTTTTGATCTAATAAATCATTTTTCTAAAAATAAAAAAATAGAATTATATTTTTTAATGGGGGCAGATAATCTAATTCATTTTCATAAATGGTATAGGTGGAAGGAAATTTCACAAAAATGCAATATTATAGTATTTGATAGACATGGCTATAAAAAAAAATCTTTAAATTCAAAGACATTTAAGAAATTAAATAAAAAACAGATTACATTTGTGAAATTTAATAAAGTCAATATTTCTTCTTCTCAATTAAGAAAAATTTGATAATCTTTTATAAAATTAATGGATAAATCTTTAAATTTAAAAAAAACAATTATCAAAACTCTAGACCTTAATAAAGCCCACGATATAGTAAGCATTGATCTTAAAGATAAAAGTTTTATGGCAGATTATATGATCATAGCAAGTGGAACTTCATCAAGACACATTCAATCCTTATCAGAACAAGTTTTAAAAAAATTACAGGATAATGGTTTAAAAGACTCAAAAATAGAGGGGAAAGACAGTAATGAATGGAAATTGGTTGATGGTATTGATTTAATAATTCATATATTCCATCCGGAAAAAAGAAAATTTTATGAATTAGAAAAAATATGGTCAGAATTAATTCCTCAAGAAAAATTAATTATATGAAAAAAAAAACTCAAATTTTAATAATTGTTTTAATTAATTTATTTTTAATAAATTTTTCACACGCAGCTGAAGTTGATATTTATAAAAAAATTGATCTTTTTGGTGAAGTTTTAGAAAAAATTAACCAAGAATATGTCGATGAAGTTAATCAATCAGAAAGTATGGATGCTGCAATAAATGGTCTACTTCAATCCTTAGATCCTTATTCAGCATATATGTCACCTGAAATTTTCAATGAAATGCAAACTGAAACAAGTGGAGAATTTGGAGGATTAGGTATCGAAGTAAGTATGGAGTCTGGAGTTGTAAAAGTAATTTCTCCAATAGATGATACCCCGGCAGCAAATGCTGGAATTAAAGCAGGAGATTACATTGTTAAAATAGAGGATATACAAGTTCAAGGTAAAACGCTTAGTGAGGCAGTTGATTTAATGAGGGGGCCAGTTGGATCTAGCATAGAACTTACTATAAGAAGAAGAGGAGAAAAAAAAGCGCTTAAGTTTAATATCATTAGAGAAATTATTGAAATACAATCTGTCAAAACAGATTTATTAGAAGATAATATAGGATATATAAGGCTCACTTCTTTTAATGAAAATAGCAGCGAACAGATACAAAAAAAAATTAAAGAATTAGAAAATAATAAAAATGTAAATTCTTATATTTTAGATTTAAGAAATAATCCTGGAGGACTTTTAACTCAAGCAATTAAGATTTCAGATTTTTTTTTAGATAATGGAGAAATTGTTTCTACAAAAAGTCGAAAAAAATCTGAAAATCGAAAATGGTTTGCTAAAAAAGGAGATTTAACAAATGGGAAAAAATTAATTATATTGATAAATTATGGTTCAGCATCAGCCTCGGAAATTGTAGCTGGAGCTTTAAAAGATCATAAAAGAGCAATTTTAATTGGTGAAAATAGTTATGGAAAAGGTTCAGTTCAATCTATTATTCCATTAAAAAATGATGGAGCAATAAGATTAACTGTGGCAAAATATTATTTACCATCTGGTAAATCAATTTCAGAAGTAGGAGTTAGTCCTGATATTACAGTTAATGAAGAAGGTGACAAATTTAAAATAAAAACTGATAAAGACAATCAACTTAATTACGCTATAAAACTTTTAAACGGTTAAAATGAAAGATGAATTTAAAAATTTGCCGCTTAGAAGCGGAGTGGGAATTGTTGTCTTAAATAAAGACAACAAAGTTTTTGTAGCAAAAAGAATAGATAATCCCAAAGATTTTTGGCAAATGCCTCAGGGTGGGGTTGATAAAGGTGAAGATTTTATTACTGCTGCTTATCGTGAACTTGAGGAAGAAACTAGTATTAAAAATGTTAAATTAATTAAGGAATTTGATGGTTTTATAACCTACCATTTACCAGATCATCTCTTAGGAATTATCTGGAAAGGAAAATATAGAGGTCAAGAACAGAAATGGTTTTTAATGAGATATCTAGGCAAAGATAATGAAATAAATATTAAAACTAAAAAACCTGAATTTTTAGAGTGGAAATGGGTAGACCTCAAATTAATTACTGAATTGGTAGTAGACTTTAAACTTAATGTATACAAAGAAGTTCAAAAAAAAGTACAAAAAATAATTAATTAATAGATCTTAATACATCAATTTTTTGATCTATTAAAAATTTTGCTTGATCATTAATTTCATTTTTTTTAGTTTCTTCCTCGGCTATTTTAATAAGATCTTGGATTCTATTTTTATCTACATCTTTTAAGCTAAATATAGAACTTGTTAATATGGACAAATTGTTGTTTTTAAATTCAACAATACCATCTTCTATAAAAAAATTTTCTTCTCCAGATTTTGATTGAATATTAATAATTCCGGGTTTTAAAAAAGAAATTATTGAAATATGATCTTTCAAAATCCCCATTTCTCCCTCAAAAGCTGGGACCACAACTTCAGTAACATCTTCTTTAGATAAAAAAGATTTTTCAGGATTAACTATTTCTACTTTAAATTCTTCACTCATTAAGCTGCAGCCTCTTTTGCCATTTTTTCTCCTTTTTCTATAGCTTCTTCAATTGTACCAACCATATAAAAAGCAGACTCAGGTAAGTGATCATATTCACCTTTACAAATAGCATCGAAACCTTTGATTGTTGATTCTAGATCAACTAATTTTCCTGGTGATCCAGTAAAAACTTCTGCAACAAAGAAAGGTTGAGATAAAAATCTTTGTATTTTTCTTGCTCTTGCAACTACTAATTTATCTTCCTCAGATAATTCATCCATACCTAAAATGGCGATTATATCTTGTAATGATTTATAAGATTGTAATATTCTTTGTACGTCTCTTGCTACTCTATAGTGTTCATCTCCAACAATTCTTGGATCTAAAATTCTTGAGGTAGAATCTAACGGATCAACTGCAGGATAAATACCAATTTCAGCAATTTGTCTCGAAAGTACAGTTGTTGCATCTAAATGAGCAAATGAAGTTGCTGGAGCTGGATCAGTTAAGTCATCTGCTGGAACATAAATCGCTTGTACCGAAGTAATTGAACCTTTATTTGTCGTAGTAATTCTTTCCTGAAGATTACCCATGTCAGTTGCTAACGTTGGTTGATAACCTACTGCTGATGGAATCCTTCCTAAAAGAGCAGACACTTCAGAACCTGCCTGAGTAAATCTAAAAATGTTATCCACGAAGAAAAGAACATCTTGTCCTTCTTGATCTCTGAAATATTCAGCTACAGTTAACCCTGTTAGCGCAACTCTAGCTCTTGCTCCTGGGGGTTCATTCATCTGTCCATATACTAAAGCAGCTTTTGATCCATCTCCTTCTTTTTTGATTACTCCTGACTCTATCATTTCATGATAAAGATCATTTCCTTCTCTTGTTCTTTCTCCTACGCCAGCAAAAACAGAAAAGCCTCCATGTGCTTTAGCGACATTGTTAATCAATTCCATTATTAAAACAGTTTTTCCAACTCCAGCTCCTCCAAAAAGTCCTACTTTTCCCCCTTTTGCATATGGTGCTAGAAGATCAATAACTTTAATACCAGTAACTAGTATTTCTGTTTCGGTTGATTGATCGTTAAATTCTGGTGCAGCCCTGTGAATTGACCATGTTTCTTTTGTTTTAACCTCTCCTCTTTCATCAATTGGTTCTCCAATTACATTTATAATTCTTCCAAGAGTCTCTGGACCAACTGGAACTTGTATAGGGGCGTTTGTATTTTTAACTTCATCCCCTCTTTTTAATCCCTCAGTAGCATCCATTGCGATTGTTCTTACTGTAGTTTCTCCTAAATGTTGAGCAACTTCTAAAACTAATCTGTTGTCTCCGTTTTTACACTCTAATGCTGTTAAAATTTCTGGCAGTTCTCCTCCAAATTTTACGTCTACTACTGCTCCTATAACTTGTGTGATTATTCCTTTGCTCATAATTATAAACTTTCTGCTCCTGATATAATTTCTATTAGTTCTTTAGTAATTGCTGCCTGACGACTTCTATTATACTCGATAGTAAGTTTGTCAACCATTTCACCTGCATTTCGGGTTGCATTATCCATTGCGCTCATTCTTGACCCTTGTTCGCTAGCTGAATTCTCTAACATAGCCTTAAATATTTGTGTTGAAATATTTTTTGGTAATAAATTTGATAAAATTTCATCCTCATCTGGTTCAAATTCATAACTTTCTTCAGAATTATTTCTTTCTGAATCATTATTAAGAGGAATTATTTGTTGAGCTTGTGGAATTTGAGTAATAACGTTTTTAAATTGGTTATAAAAAATATTACAAACATCAAATTCACCAACTTCAAATTTTTGAATTACCATTTTTCCAACTTTGTCCGCATCAAAATAATTTGCATTTTTAGATTCTTTAAAAGAAATATTTTCAATAATCTTATCTCCATAAACTCTTTTAAGTTGATCGTTTCCTTTAGATCCAACGGTTATAATTTTAAGCTGTTTGCCCTCATCTAATATTTTTGAGAAATAACTTTTGGCTTTTTTAATTATATTAGAATTAAAACCACCACATAACCCTCTGTCAGAAGTCATAACTACACAAAGATGTACTTTGTCATTGCCAGTTCCTGACAGTAACTTTGGAGCATTTTCTTTGTCTGATATTCCATTAGATAGATTTAAAATAATATTATTCATTTTTTCTGAATAAGGCCTGCCCTTTTCAGCACTTTCTTGAGCTCTTCTTAACTTTGCGGCAGCAACCATTTTCATAGCTTTGGTAATTTTTTGTGTAGATTTTACACTAGCTATTCTTTTTTTTAAATCATCTAAGCTTGCCATAATATATTAAGATTTAAAATTACCTTTTAATTGAGTAATAACATCAACTAGTAATTTTTCTTTATCCTCTTCTAGTTTACCTGAGCTTTGAATTGCATCAATTATTTCAGGTTTATTTGATTTACATTTTTCAATAATTTTGTTCTCAAATTCAGCAACATCCTTTAAGTCAATATTATCTAAATATCCTTTTACACCACAAAAAACAGATATTACTTGTTCTGCAACTGTCATCGGTGAATATTGTTTTTGTTTTAAGAGCTCAGTTAATTTTGAACCTCTGTTTAGAAGTTGTTGAGTAGATGCATCAAGATCAGATCCAAATTGAGCAAATGCTGCCATTTCTCTATATTGTGCTAACTCTAATTTCATTGATCCTGAAACTTTTTTCATAGCTTTTGTCTGGGCTGAAGATCCTACCCTAGATACCGAAAGTCCTACGTTAATTGCAGGTCTAATACCTTGATTAAAAAGTTCTGTTTCTAAAAATATTTGTCCATCAGTAATAGAAATCACATTAGTTGGTATGAATGCTGATACATCACCACCTTGAGTTTCAATAATTGGGAGTGCTGTAAGCGATCCTCCTCCATGTTCATCACTTAATTTTGCAGCTCTTTCAAGTAATCTACTATGAAGATAGAATACATCTCCTGGATAAGCCTCTCGTCCTGGAGGTCTTCTCAAAAGTAGGGACATTTGTCTGTAAGCAACTGCCTGCTTAGATAAATCATCATAAATGATTAATGCATGCATTCCATTATCTCTAAAATATTCACCCATAGTACATCCAGTATATGGTGCTAAAAACTGTAAAGGTGCTGAGTCTGATGCAGTAGCAGCAACAATAGTTGTGTATTCCATTGCTCCAGCTTCCTCTAGTGTTTTTTGAATTTGTCTTACTGTTGATCTTTTTTGACCCACAGCAACATAAATACAATATAATTTTTGTTTCTCATCTCCTGATTCATTAATTTTTTTTTGATTTATGATTGCATCAACTGCAACAGCTGTTTTTCCCGTTTGTCTATCTCCAATAATTAATTCCCTTTGTCCTCTCCCAATAGGAACCAAACTATCAATAGACTTTAATCCAGTTTGCATTGGTTCACTAACTGACTGTCTTGGTATAATCCCAGGAGCTTTTACCTCTACTCTACTTTTTTTAACATTCTTGTCTAATGATCCTTTACCATCAATTGGATTTCCTAGACCATCAACAACTCTACCTAATAATTCTTTTCCTACAGGAGTGTCAACAATTTCACCAGTTCTTTTTACTACATCACCCTCTTTTATATTCCTATCGTCACCAAAAATTACAACTCCAACATTTTCACTTTCTAAATTAAGGGCCATTCCTTTTGAACCATCAGCGAACTCAACCATTTCACCAGCCTGAACATTATCTAAACCATATATTCTAGCAATACCATCACCAACTGATAAAACTTGACCAACCTCAGTCACTTCAGCTTTATCTCCAAAATTTTTAATTTGTTCTTTTAATATCTTAGTTACTTCTGAAGGATTTATTTCCATTTATGCCTCTATCATTCTATTTTCGATTTGTTGTAATTTATTTTTAATCGAGGTATCAACCATAGTACTCCCAACCTGTACTACTAAGCCTCCTATTAAACTTTTATCATGTGTGTAATTTAATTTTATTTTTGAGCTAAAATTTTTAGTAAGCTCCTCTGTAATTTTTATTATTTCGTCGTTAGATAGTTCTTTTGCAGATTTTAATTCTGCTTTAAGCTCTCCTCTTTTTTTAGAACAAATTTCAATAAAACTTTTGAGAATTCGTTCGATGAAAAAGAACCGTCTTTTTTTAATTAAAAAACTTAAAAAATTTTTTAATAGTGTTTCAAAATTATAGACTTTGGAAATCGTATCTACTGTTTTTAATAAATCTGCTTGGTCAATTGTAGGATCTTTAATAAAATTTGAGAAACCTTCGCTTTTATTAATTAATGTTAAAACTGATAAAGATTGCTCTTCAATTTTATCAAGAAGTTTAATTTCATTAGATAGCTCATAAAGTGCTAAAGAGTATCTTTCTGCAGAAGTTATAGAAAATCCCTTATCTTTGCTCAATTTAATACCTTTATAATGTTGAAAATTAATTAAAAATCACGTTTTAATTAACACATGACCTTTATGTCTTCAAGAGACTGATTTATAAAAAAGACCTTTTTTTTGTGATTAATTGAAGTTTATTGGGTCAACATCAACTGACAGTTTTATTCCTGAGGAAAATTTATATTTAGGAATTATTTTAGCTAATGAGTTTTGTACTTTCATAGTCTTAGGTCCCCTAACAAGCAATCTAACTCTATATTTTTTTTTTAATCTAAATAATAGAGCATTTACAGGACCTAAAACCTTGCCTTCAATTTTATTTTCAATAAAATTTTTAAAATAAAAAGCTTCTTTTTCCAATTTACTTTCATTATTCCCAGTTAAAATTATAGAGATAAATCTTTGAAAGGGCGGTAGTTTGTTTTTTCTTCTAATTTCCAATTCTCTTTCTAAAAAAATATCTGGATTTTTATTAGTTATATCAGAAATCATTTTTGTATTATTGTTATAAGTCTGAAAATACACTGTTGCTGGTTTTCCAGCTCTCCCTGCACGGCCTGATAATTGATGATAAAGTTGTAAATTTTTTTCAGCTGCTCGCAAATCATGCCCTTGTGACGAAAGATCAATATCAATAACTACGATACAATTAAGGCTTGGAAAATGAAATCCCTTAGATATTAATTGAGTTCCCACTAATATTTGGGTTTCATTGTTTATAATTTTATCTAATTTATTAATTGAGTCTTTTTTATTCATTGTATCACTAGAAAAAATTTCTACTTTTTTATTAGGAAATTTTTTTTTAACTTCTTCTGAAATTCTTTCAACACCTGGTCCACTAAAGACAAAATTACATTCACCTTTTTTTAGACATTTTCTTTTAAGATCAGTTTTATATCCACAATAATGACATAATAAATTATTCTTTTTTTTATGAAAAACTAAATTAATACTACAATTGGGACATGAAAAAGTATTAAAACATTTATTACATAACACATTGGGTGAAAATCCCCTTCTGTTGAGAAAAAATAATACTTGGTCGTTTTTTTCTAGATGAAAATTCGCTTTTTCAATCACTTTATCTGAGAGCCATGATTGATTTTCTAATTTTGAATTATTTAAATTAATAATTTCATAATTTGGTAACGCTGAGTTTTTATATCTTTCATTTAATTTAGAAACCCCATACTTACCTTTTTTAATATTTTCAAATGTTTCTATTGATGGAACTGCAGTAATCAAATTTATTGGTACATTTTCAAATGAAGCTCTAGAGATTGCCATGTCACGAGCATTATAAGTTACTCCCTCATCCTGTTTGAACGACTGATCGTGTTCTTCGTCAACAATAATCATTCCTAATTTTTTAAAAGGTAAAAATAATGATGATCTTGCACCAATGATAACCTTAATATCTCCCCTAGAAACACCACTCCAAATAAGTTCTTTCTTTTTTTTTGAAATATTTGAATGCCAAACTGCTGGCTTAAACCCAAAATATTCAAAAAATTTTTGTTCAAACTGCCCTGTTAATCCTATTTCAGGTAATAAAATTAATCCTTGAAAACCCTTACTTATTAAAGGTTTTAGTGCTTCAAAATAAATTAAAGTTTTCCCAGATCCTGTTATTCCTTGTAACACATGTACTCTAAACTTTTTATTTAAGGCATTCATCTTTCCTAGTGAATTTTTTTGATCATTCGATAATTTGATAGAAGTTTTTTTAATCTTATTTTCAAAAATTTTATAAAACTTTTTTTCTTTATCTTCTATTGCAGTGCTACTAAGTAATACAAGTTTTAATGCCATACCTTTTGGAATAATATTATATTCCGCAAACCAATTTAAAAAATTAATTGTATTTTTTTTTAGCGGAGTAACATTTAATTTTCTTAAAATATTCCTTATCTTAAAATTTTTTCTATTATTTTTTTCAAATTCATCCCAAACTACTCCTGTTACTCTTGAACTCCCAAAAGGAACTATAACATAATCACCAACTCTAAGATCAATATTACTTTCGTAAGTAAATGGATGATTAAAAATATTAGGTAAAAGAATTGGATATTTCATATATTCAGCTAAGTAAATAATATTTATAAATAATTATATCTACCATTATAAATGATTTTTATAATTATATAGGATCTTAATATTTTATACTTTTTTAGAAATAAATATGATAAAAAATAAATTCTCATTTGTTAAAAATCAAACGTTATATATGAAATATTATATTAAAAAATCACATAAAATTTACAAAAAATATGGATTAGTTGATTTAATTGTAAAAATTATACTATTCATTTTTAAAAAACCAGATGAAATTCAAAAAGCTCAAATTAATGTTTGGAATAAATTATCAAATATGTACGGATCAACTGTCCAATATGGACCATTTAAAGATATGAAAATTGGTAAAATGAAATCCTGGGAATTAGAGCATGGATTAATTACTAAAATACTTGGTACTTATGAAGAACAAATTTTAAATATTTTAATTAAATTTTCAAAGAAAAATAATACATTTATTGATATTGGAGCAGCAGATGGTTTTTATGTTGTGGGGATGGCTTTTAAAAAAATTTTTAAAAATATTTATGCTTTTGAAGTTAATAGCAAATCTCGTGAAGTAATTAAATTAAATCATAAATTGAATAATTGTAAACAAAATATCAAAATTAAAGGTGAAGCTAAATATTTAAGTCTTAAAAGAATTATTAACAAAAAAAAGAAATGTACAATCTTAATTGATATCGAAGGAGCTGAATTCGACTTATTGTCAATTAAAGTTTTAAAACTTTTAAAAGACTGTCATATAGTTTGTGAATTACACTTATTTTATGGGAAAAAAAAATATTATGAATTAATTAAAAATGCAAAAAAAATATTTCACTGCAAACTTATAAAAAGAAAATCATATAATCTAAACAAATTCAAGGAGCTCGATAACTTCAATGATAATGAAAGATTATTAGCTTTGAGTGAAGGAAGAAAAGATAACCAGGAATGGTTAATTTTAACTCCAAAATAAAGTATTAATTATGAGTGTATTGCTCTTTTATCTACAGATAACGCAGCTTCTTTTACGGCTTCCGAAAAGGTTGGATGAGCATGACATGTACGTGCAATATCTTCTGCACTAGCTCCAAATTCCATAGCAATACCAATTTCAGCAATTAATTCTCCTGCATGAGGACCAATTATGTGGGCTCCAAGAACTTTGTCTGTTTTTTCATCTGCTAAAATTTTTACAAACCCTTCAATATCATCTATAGCTTTTGCCCTTGAATTAGCCATAAACGAAAATTTGCCTACTTTATATTTTTTTTTATTTTCTTTTAGTTGTTCTTCTGTTTTACCTATTGAAGCAACTTCAGGAGTTGTATAAATCACACCTGGAATTGTACTGTAATTAACATGACCTGATTGACCAACAATATTTTCTGCAACAGCAATTCCTTCATCCTCCGCTTTATGTGCAAGCATTGGACCAACTATCACATCTCCAATTGCATATACATCTTCAATATTAGTTTTAAAAGTTTTGTCAGTTTTTATCCTTTTTTTTTCATCTAGCTCAACTCCTAAAGCTTCTAAATTTAAATCTTTAGTGTTTGGCTTTCTACCAACAGCAATTAATACAACATCACATTCAAAACTATTTTTATTCCCATCTTTGTCTACAGTTAAAACTATTGCTCCTGAATCATTTTTTTTAATTTTTTCTACTTTATTTTGCATATTAAATTTTATTCCCTGCTTTTTTAAAATTTTCATAAATTCTAATGAAATCTCTTTATCCATACCGGGTGTTATATGATCTAAAAACTCAACAACCTGAACTTCTGCACCTAGTCTCGACCACACAGAACCCATTTCTAAACCAATATATCCTCCACCAACTACAATCATTTTTTTTGGAACTTTGTCTAATTTTAAAGCTCCTGTAGAGGAAACTATTATCTTTTCATCTATTTCTATTCCTGGCAAAGAGAGGGGAATTGAACCTGAGGCTATTATTGTTTTTTCAGTTTTAATTAATTTTTCTTTATTCTGATCATCTTTAATAGAAATTTCGTTTTTAGACTTAAAACTTCCATGACCTTTAAAATAAGTGACTTTGTTTTTTTTTAATAGAAATTCAACACCTTTTGTAAGAACTGTCACAGCTTTATCTTTACTCTTCATCATTTTATCAAGATTCAATTTTACATTTTCAATTTCTATACCTTTTTTTGCTAAACCTTTTACTTTATGAAATTCTTCAGACAAATTTAGTAAACTTTTAGATGGAATACATCCTACGTTTAAACAAGTTCCTCCTAATGATCCTCTTGATTCGATGCATGCTGTTTTTAATCCTAATTGTGCTAACCTTATTGCACAAACATAACCACCTGGTCCACCACCTATAACAACAGCTTGAAATTTTTCTGACATTAAATATCTAAAAACAACCTTCTAGGATCTTCTATGTTTTCTTTTATCATCTTTAAAAATGATACTGACTCTTTCCCATCTATAATTCTATGATCATATGAAAATGCAAGATACATAATTGGTCTTATTATAATATCACCATCTACTACAACTGGTCTTTCTATAATATTATGCATACCTAAAATACCTGATTGAGGTAAATTTAAAATAGGTGTAGAAAGCATAGATCCATAAACACCTCCATTACTAATTGTAAAAGTTCCACCTTGAAGATCCTCAATAGATAATTTTCCATCTTTTGCTTTTTCTGAAATTTCTTTAATATTTTTTTCAATATCAGCAAATGATAGTTCATCTGCATTTTTTATAACTGGAACTACTAATCCCTTATCAGTTCCTACAGCAAAACTTATATTGTAATAATTTTTATAAACTATATGTTCCCCATCTATTTCTGCATTTACAGCAGGAAATGACTTTAAAGCTAATACGCATGCTTTAACAAAAAAAGACATGAAACCCAATTTTATTTCATATCTACTCTGAAAATCTTCTTGATTTTCTTTTCTCATCTTCATCACATTCGACATATCAACTTCATTAAATGTTGTTAATAATGCGGCATTATCTTGGGCTTGTTTTAATCGCTTAGCTATAGTTAATCTCAATCTGGTCATTTTAATTCTTTCCTCTTGACCAAACTTAATTTTTCTTTCCGAAGATTGTGGTTGAACACCCATTAAACCAATTAAATCTCCTTTTAAAATTCTCCCATCTTTTCCTGTACCTTTAATCGAGCTAATATCTATTTTATTTTCTGATACAATTTTTCTAACTGAAGGAGGCAAGGTTTGTTCTTCGGGTTTTAAATCTAAAGTTTTTTCTTCATTAACTTCATCAGTTAAAACAAATGGTGCTTCATCCTCATCGATTAAAGCAAGTGGTTTTTCTTCTTGATCATTTTTATCATTGAAAACTTTTGGTTTTTTTGAGGAGACTTCTAAGTTAACAATATTGTTCTCTTTTAAACTTTTAGATCCAACTTTTTTTATCTCAATTTTATTTAATCTTTCTGAGGCTTTTTCTAATACTTTTCCCAATAATGCTCCTACTTCTACTACTTCTCCATCTTTAGAATTGATTTCTGTTAAAATCCCACTTACTGGTGAAGGAACTTCCAGGTTTACTTTATCAGTTTCCAACTCAACTACAGGTTCATCCGCTTCAACTTTATCACCTTTATTTTTTAACCATTTTGAAACTGTTGCTTCAGTTATACTTTCTCCAAGAGTTGGAACTAGAATTTTTTCACTCATTATTATTTTTTAAATACCTTATTAATAATTTCCTTTTGTTGAAAAATATGTCTTTTGGCAAATCCTGTAGCAGGTGTTGCGTCTGGACTTCTTCCTATATAAGAAATTTGATTATTTTTAGCCTTAATATTATCTAATGTCCATTGCATATAATCTCTGACTGAAAACCAAGCTCCCATATTCTTTGGTTCTTCTTGACACCAATGAAATGTAGCATTTTTAGCATAAGGTTTTAGCTCTTTAACCAATGCTTTAGCTGGGAATGGATATAGCTGTTCAATTCTATATAAAATAATATCTTCTACTTTCAATTTTTCTCTTGCTTCTAATAAATCAAAATAAACTTTTCCTGAACATAAAATTACTTTTTTGATTTTTTCTGGTTTTTTCAATTTAATAAAGCCTTCACTTTGTGGATCAATGGCGTGATCCCATAAAACTCTATGGAATGAATTCTTTTTGCTAAAATCTTTTAAATTAGAAACACAATATTTATGTCTTAATAAAGATTTTGGTGTCATTATTATTAATGGTTTTCTAAAGTCTCTATGCATTTGTCTTCTGAGTGCATGAAAATAGTTAGCTGGAGTTGTACAGTTCATAACTTGCATATTATCATTTGAACATAATTGTAAAAACCTTTCTAATCTTGCTGAAGAATGTTCAGGTCCTTGACCTTCATATCCATGAGGTAATAACATAACTAATCCTGAAGCTCTTGACCATTTTCTTTCACCTGAAGCTATAAATTGATCTATAACAACCTGAGCCCCGTTAGCAAAATCTCCAAATTGAGCTTCCCATAATGTTAAAGTATTTGGTTCCACTAAACTATATCCATACTCAAATCCTAATACAGCTAACTCAGACAAGAAACTATCTACTACTTCAAAGTTTTTTTGTTTTTTTGAGATATTATTTAAAGGTATGTATCTCGAATTATCTAATTGATTTCTTAAAACTGAATGTCTTTGACTAAAAGTTCCTCTTCCAGAATCTTGACCAACTAGTCTTACAGGATATCCTTCCTCTAAAAGTGAACCAAAAGCTAACGACTCTGCAGTAGACCAATCAATTCCTAATCCATTTTTAACTTTAATTTTTCTATTTTCTAAGATTTTTGAGATAGTTTTGTGAATGTTTATTTCTTTTGGAATCGTATTTATTCTATTAGAAATATCTAATAATTTTTTTGTATCTGCTCCTGTTACACCTCTTTTATCTTTTCCTTTCTCAGGTTTATATCTAGACCAAGTTCCTTCAAACCACTCTATTTTTGGTTTATAATCTTTTGCAGTTTTAAACTGGTCATCAAGTAAATTTTTGAATTTCTTTATAGACTCATCTAAAAAATCCCTAGAAATTGTATTATTATTAATTAATCTTTCTCCATATACTTTAACAGGAGAAGGGTGAGATCTAATTTTTTTATACATCAACGGTTGTGTAAATGAAGGTTCATCACCTTCATTATGACCAAATCTTCTATAGCAAATTAAGTCTATAACTACGTCTCTATTAAATTTTAATCTAAAATCTGTAGCAATTCTTGCTGCATAAACAACAGCTTCAGGATCATCACCATTAACATGAATTATTGGAGCTTCTACCATTTTAGCAATATCAGAAGGATAAGGAGATGATCTTGCAAATCTTGGGCTAGTTGTAAAACCAATTTGATTATTAATTATAATATGAATTGTTCCGCCAGTATTATGCCCTGGTAATCCTGACATCGCAAAACATTCAGCTACAACTCCTTGACCTGCAAAAGCAGCATCCCCATGAATTAAAATTGGTATTACTTTCTTTCTCTGTTTGTCTTTATGAAAATATTGTTTAGCTCTTGTTTGTCCTAACACAACTGGATTGACTGCTTCTAAATGAGATGGGTTGTCAGTCAAACTAACATGAACTGAATTCCCATCAAATTCTCTATCGGATGATGCTCCTAAATGATATTTTACGTCTCCGGCACCATCTTCTGATGAACTGATTTCTTCTGCAAATTCGTTAAAGATTCTTTTATAAGATTTTTGTAATACATTAGCCAAAACATTAAGTCTTCCTCTGTGAGACATTCCAATTTTAACTTCTTTAACTTGAGATTGTCCTCCTATTTTAATAATTTGTTCTAACGCAGGAATTAAACTTTCAGCACCATCAAGACCGAATCTTTTAGTGCCAACATATTTAGTATGTAAAAACTTTTCATATCCCTCAGCTTGAATTAATTTATTTAAAATTGCTTTCCTGCCATTTTGAGTAAAACTAAAATCATTAGATTTTTCAACTCTATCTCTAAACCACTTTCTTTCTGTTGGATTAGCTATATGCATATACTCATATCCAAGAGATCCACAATATCTATCTCTTAAAAATTCTAAAATCATTTTGATATTAGAAAATTTTTTA
The DNA here is from genome assembly GCA_014653775.1 of Pelagibacterales bacterium SAG-MED30. Taxonomy (GTDB): domain Bacteria; phylum Pseudomonadota; class Alphaproteobacteria; order Pelagibacterales; family Pelagibacteraceae; genus Pelagibacter. Next base: position 56,856 of record JACWEA010000002.1, on the reverse strand, counting down.
TTAATTACGCCGTCTAAAAAAATTTTTTTGTTATAATCATCTTTTTTAAATCCATAGGATTCTGGATGCAACTCATCTAAATATTCAGATTTCATCATGCCTAAAGGATCAAGTTTCGCTATTAGATGACCTCTTTGTCTATAAGATCTTATCATAGCTACTGCCTTAATTGAGTTTGCATTAGATTTAATTATTTCTAAATCATTTGTCTCTATTACTTTATCAGATTTTACTTGAACATCTTTTACAGAAATTTTAATTTTTTTTGGCCTCCATGATGGTCCGTTTAATTCTTTTATAATAATGTCAACTTCATCTCCAATTTCATCAAAATAATTTTTCCAACTTTCAGGTAAATTAGAATCTTTGTTTACATACTGTAAATACATTTGCTCAATAAAAGCACTATTAGATTTAGTTAGAAATTCTGTTTTTTCAAAATCTAAATTTTTAGAAGAAGACATTTTTTTTTAATATAAACCTAGAGAAGAATTTTTCAATTAGACAATTTATCTAAAAGAGTTTTTCCCATTTGAGAAGGTGAGTTAGCAATTGTAATGCCGCAATCTTCCATTTTTTTAATTTTATCTTGGGCGCCACCTTTTCCTCCAGCAATAATTGCCCCTGCATGTCCCATTCTTCTCCCAGGAGGAGCTGTTACACCTGCTATAAATCCAACTATAGGTTTTTTTATTTTATAATTTTTGATAAATTCTGCTGCCTCTTCTTCTGCTGTACCCCCGATTTCACCTATGATTAAAATAGATTCTGTTTCATCATCATTTAAAAATAAATCTAAGCAATCAATAAAGTTTGTTCCATTAATTGGATCACCTCCGATGCCAATACAAGTTGATTGACCTAAACCATTCTCGGTTGTTTGCGCCACCGCCTCATATGTTAGGGTTCCAGATCTTGATACTATCCCAACTGATCCTTTTTTATGAATATTTCCTGGCATAATTCCAATTTTACATTCATTTGGCGTAATTATTCCTGGGCAATTTGGTCCAATCAATCTACTTTTTGAACCATTTAATTTTTGTCTTACTTTAAGCATATCCTGAACTGGTATACCTTCAGTAATACAAACAATTAATTCTATTGACGCATCAATAGCTTCCATAATAGCTGCGGCTGCAAATTTTGCTGGCACATAAATCATAGACGCATCTGCTCCAACTTCATTTTTAGCTTCTAAAACACTATTAAAAACGGGTCTAGCTAAATGTTTTTGACCGCCTTTTTTAGGAGTAACACCTCCAACTAAATTAGTTCCATATTTAATTGATTGTTCAGAATGAAAAGTGCCATGCGATCCTGTGAAACCTTGGCAGATTACTTTTGTATTTTTATTAACTAAAACAGACATGTTATTTAATTGCCTCTACAATTTTTTTTGCTGCATCATCTAAATTTTCAGCAGAAATTAGTTTTAATCCTGAATTATCCAATATCTTTTTTCCCTCTTTAAAATTAGTACCTGCAAGTCTAACAACTAATGGAACACTAATATTTATTTCTTTGGCTGCATCTACCACTCCTTGAGCAAGAACATCACATCTCATTATTCCTCCAAAAATATTAACTAGAATTCCTTTAACATTTTTATCTGAGAGAATTATCTTTAAAGCTGCTGAAACTTTTTCTTTTGAAGCACCACCACCAACATCTAAAAAATTAGCTGGCTCTTTTCCATATAATTTAATTATGTCCATAGTTGCCATAGCCAATCCTGCTCCATTAACCATACAACCAATACTCCCATCCAATTTTATGTAAGCAAGATCATGTTTGCTTGCTTCTATTTCTGTTGGATCTTCTTCATTTAAATCTCTTAACCCAACAATTTCAGGATGTCTAAATAAAGCGTTAGAGTCAAAATTTACTTTTGCATCTAAACAAATTATTTTTTCTTCCTTAGTCAAGATTAATGGATTGACCTCAATCATATTTGCGTCTGTGCTTATAAACATATTATAAATTGACTTTATTAAAGCAATTGCTTGTGTTTTTGTGCTACCACTTAAGCTAAAGATTTTAATTATCTCTTCACAATCTTTGTCTGAAACTTCATTATTTATATCGACTTTCGTTGTATTGATTTTTTCAGGTGAACTATTTGCTACTTCTTCAATATCCATTCCACCTTGGTCGCTAGATATGAATGCTATTTTAGAACTAGCTCTATCAACTAAACAAGATAAATAAAACTCTTTATCTATGTTTGATGACTCTTCAACGTATAACCTTTTTACTTCTCGTCCTTCAGGACCTGTTTGATGAGTAACCAAAGTTTTTCCCATCATCTCTTTTGCTGCCTCACTTAACTCTTCAATAGTGTTTAATATTTTTACTCCTCCTGCTTTACCTCTTCCACCTGCATGGATTTGGGCTTTAAGAACATATTTTTTTGTATTTAATGATTTTGCTTTTTCTACTAATTCATCAACAGTGATAGCAAATACGCCCTCTGGAACAGTTGCTCCATATTTCTTTAAAATTTGTTTAGCTTGATATTCGTGAATGTTCATTATTACTTAGAAAGATCAGGATCTATTTTAGATGCCACCTCCCAAAGAGCCTTAACTGCATCAATAGAATGCATAAATTCTTTTTTTTCTTTAGCATCTAAATCAATTTGCTCGATTTTTTCCACACCATCTTTTCCAATAATCACTGGAACACCTGCATAAATATTATTCACACCATACTCTCCATTTAATTGAACAGCACATGGTAGAAATTTTTTCTCATCCTTTAAGTATGCTTCTGCCATCTCAACTCCTGATGCTGCAGGTGCATAAAATGCAGATCCTTTTTCAAGATATTTAACTATCTCAGCTCCACCATCTCTAGTTCTTTGATTTATTTCTTCCAGTCTTTCTTGAGAAATTTTTCCCTCTTTTACTAAATCAAGCAAAGGTTTTCCTGAAACTTTCGTAAATCTAGGCATTGGTACCATAGTATCTCCATGTCCACCCATTACCATTGCATCTATTTCTTTTACAGGAACATTAAGTTCTAAAGATAAAAACAATTTAAATCTTGAACTATCTAAAATTCCAGCCATTCCAACAACCTTGTTAGATGATAATCCTGAAAATTTTTGAAATGCCATAACCATTACATCTAAAGGATTTGTAATACAAATTACAAAAGCGTTAGGTGCGTTCTGTTTAATTCCTGCAGAAACTTGTTTAATAATTTTCAAATTTATACCGAGAAGATCATCTCTACTCATTCCAGGTTTTCTTGGAACCCCGGCAGTAATAATAATTACATCTGAGTCTTTAATATCCTTATAATCATCAGTACCTGAAAATTTTACATTAAAACCATCTATCGATGATGATTGGGCAATATCTAGAGCTTTACCTTTAGCCATTCCACTTGCAACATCAAAAAGAACAACTTCATCTACAAGTTCTTTTGTACCAATAATATGAGCAAGGGTTCCTCCTATTTGACCAGCACCAATTAAAGATATTTTGCTCATTAATATTTTTCCCTATTTCATTGTTGGCATAACGAACTCAGCATTTGATCTAATTCCAGAAGGCCATCTTGAAGTTATTGTTTTAAGTTTTGTGTAGAACTTTACACCTTCCATACCATGCATCGCACTATCTCCAAATAAAGATCGTTTCCAACCACCAAAACTATGAAAAGCCATTGGAACTGGAATAGGAACGTTAATGCCAACCATTCCAACTTGTATCTTGCTAGCAAAGGTTCTTCCTACATCACCATCTCTAGTATAGATACTAACTCCATTTCCATATTCATGATCATTAATAAGTTTTGCTGCTTCTTCAAAAGTTTTTACTCTTACTACAGATAAAACTGGTCCAAATATTTCTTCTTTATATATTCTCATTTCCTTTTTTACATGATCAAACAAACAGCCCCCTATATAAAAACCATTTTCATAACCTTGCAATTTCAAATCTCTACCATCTACAATCAGTCTAGCACCTTCTTTTACACCTAAATCAACGTATCCTTTTACTTTTTCTAGATGCTGTCTGGTAACCAAAGGTCCCATTTCGGAGCTTTTGTCCATTCCTGGACCAACTTTTAACGTTTCTACTTTTTTTGATAATCTTGATACTAGCTCGTCTCCTATATCTCCAACAGCCACAGCAACTGATTGAGCCATACATCTTTCACCTGCAGAACCATATGCTGCCCCCATTAAACCATTAACTGCACCATCTAAATCACAATCAGGCATAACAACTAAATGATTTTTGGCACCACCGAGTGCCTGAACTCTTTTTTCATTTTTTGCAGAATTCTCATAAATATATTTTGCTATGGGTGTTGAGCCTACAAAACTTACTGCCTTAACATCTTTGTTTGTCAAGATAGCATCCACAGCCTCTTTGTCTCCATTTACAATATTAAAAACGCCATCTGGAAGACCTGCCTCTTTTAACAATTCTGCTAATTTGATTGCACACGATGGATCTTTTTCAGATGGCTTTAATATAAAAGTATTTCCACATGCTATTGCTATAGGAAACATCCACATAGGCACCATTGCAGGAAAATTAAAAGGTGTAATTCCTGCTACAACTCCTAATGGTTGACGCATTGACCAGCTATCAACATTAGTTCCAACATTTTCTGAAAATTCACCTTTAAGCAAGTGAGGTATACCACAAGCAAATTCAACAACTTCTAAGCCTCGCGTCAAGGACCCCTTGGCATCTTCATAAACTTTTCCATGTTCTGTAACTATTAACTTTGTAAGTTCATCTGAATTTTTTTCTATTAATTCTTTGAATTTAAACATGACTCTTGCTCTTACTATTGATGGTTTTAGTGACCATTCTTCAAAAGCTTTTTTTGCAACTATAACAGCTTGATCTAGATCAACCTTAGATGCTAGTCTAACTTCTTTTTCTTGTTCACCAGTAGCTGGATTAAAAACTTTACCTTTTTTATCTGAATTTCCAGGAATTATTTTTCCACCTACGTAATGTTCAATTAATCTCATGAATACGATCTTTTAGATCAAAAAATCTCAATAGTCTATTGATTAAACGTTAGCAGTTGCTAACATTTTTTTTATTTCCGCTATAGCTTTTGCAGGATTCAAACCTTTTGGACAAGCGCTAGTACAGTTAAGAATTGTATGACATCTATAAAGTTTAAGTTCATCCGCAACTTTTTTTAGTCTTTTTTGTCTCTCCTCGTCTCTACTATCTATTATCCATCTATAAGCTTGTAATAAAACAGCTGGTCCTAGATATTTATCACCATTCCACCAATAGCTTGGGCAGGATGTCGAGCAGCAGGCACACATTATACATTCATATGCTCCATCTAATTTAGCTCTATCTTTTTTTGATTGAAAAATTTCTTTAGACTCAGATTTTGAATTTGATTTTAACCAAGGTTCAATTGATTGATATTGTTTATAAAGCCCATCTAAATCACCAATTAAATCTCTTTTAACTTTAAGATGAGGTAAAGGATAAATATTAATATCACCATCAATCTCTGCATGAGGAGTTGTGCAGGCTAATCCATTTTTTCCACCCATATTCATTGCACAAGAACCACACACTCCATGAGCACAGGATCTTCTATAAGCTATTGTAGGATCTATCTCATTTTTTATCTTATTCAAAATATCTAACACTTTAGAAGGACAATTATCCATATCTACTTCATAAGTATCAATTCTGGGTTTTTCTCTTGTAGAAGGATCCCATCTGTAAATATTTATCTTTCTTAAATTCTTAGAACCAGTTTTATCTTTAAAATATTTGCCTTTTATAACTCTAGAATTTTCAGGCAAATTTATTTGAACCATTAATAAACTCTTTCTTGAGGTGGAAAGTATTGAACCTCATTAGTTAAAGTGTTTCTATGAACTGATCTATAATTGATTTTTGTTTCTTTTCCATTAAACCATGAAAGAGTATGTTTCATATATTTTTCATCATCTCTTTTAGGAAAATCTTCTCTTGCATGTGCTCCCCTGCTTTCTTTTCTATGATAAGCTGAGTCTATTGTGGTAATAGCTTGTCTTATCAAATTATCAAATTCTAAAGTTTCAACTAAATCAGTATTAAAAATTAATGATCTATCTTTAACTGATAAAGATCCCATTCCATCATAAGTTTTTCTGATTTCATCAACTCCTTCTTTAAGAGTATTTTCTGATCTGAATACTGCACATTTTGATTGCATAGTTTTTTGCATATTTACTCTAAGCTCTGCAGTACTATTTTCTCCATTAGCATTTCTAAGTTTGTCAAATCTTTCTAGACATTTTTCAGTTTCTGACTCATCAATACTTTCATGAGGCATGTTAGGTTTAACTATTTCTGAAGCCCGTTTTGCTGCTGCTCTTCCAAAAACTACTAAATCAATTAAAGAATTTGATCCTAGCCTATTAGCTCCATGTACTGAAACACAAGCAGCCTCACCAATTGCCATCAATCCAGGAACTGTTTTTTCTGAACCATTTAAAGTTAAAACTTCTGCTTTATAATTTGTAGGTATACCTCCCATATTATAATGAACTGTTGGAACAACTGGTATTGGTTCTTTAGTTACATCAACATTGGCAAATAATCTTGATGACTCTGAAATCCCAGGAAGTCGTTCCTCAATTACTTTTGAATCTAAGTGACTTAAATGTAAATGTACATGATCTTTTTCTTTTCCAACTCCTCTACCTTCATTAATTTCTACTGCTATAGATCTACTAACTACATCTCGAGATGCTAAATCTTTAGCTTTAGGTGCATAACGTTCCATAAATTTTTCACCTTTTGAATTGACTAAATATCCTCCTTCTCCTCTAACACCCTCTGAAATTAAAGTGCCATGTCCATAAATTCCTGTTGGATGAAATTGAACAAATTCCATATCTTGCAAAGGTAAGCCTGCTCGCAATATCATTGCATTTCCATCACCAGTACATGTATGAGCTGAAGTGGCAGAATAATAAATTTTACCATATCCACCAGTTGCGATAATCGTAATATGAGATCTAAATCTATGAATGGTACCATCATTAAGGTTCCATGCTATTAAACCTTTACATTCACCATTTTTCATAATTAGATCTAGTGCAAAGTATTCTATAAAAAATTCTGTGTTATGTTTCAAAGCTTGTCCGTAAAGAGTATGTAAAATTGCATGACCTGTTCTATCTGCGGCTGCACAAGTTCTTTGAACAGTGCCGTTACCATAGTTTTTTGTCATGCCACCAAAAGGTCTTTGATAAATTTTTCCATCTTCAGTTCTACTAAAAGGAACACCATATTTTTCTAATTCAATCACTGCTTTCGGTGCTTCTTTACAAAGATATTCGATACTATCTTGATCACCTAACCAATCAGCTCCTTTAACTGTATCATACATATGCCAACGCCAATCATCTTCTCCCATATTACCAAGCGCCGCCGAAATACCTCCTTGAGCAGCTGAAGTATGGCTTCTAGTTGGAAAAACTTTTGAAATACATGCGGTTTTTAATCCAGCTTCACTTAAGCCCACTGCGGCTCTTAAACCTGAACCTCCAGCTCCTAAAACAACAACATCATATTCGTGATTAATTATTTTGTAAGAATTCATAAGATAGATATTAATATAATTGTAATTAATGGAATTGCCACTGCTGAAACGTATAAAAGCCTATTTGCGACATTTTTGATTTTAGCATTTTTAATATAATCCTCGAAAACCTCACTAATACTCAATGCTGAAAAGAAGTAAGCAACAATAATAAAAATACTAAATAAAAACTTAGATAACGAGTTTGTAAAAAAATTTACAACATTTACATATTCTTGATCATAAACTTTAATTAAATTTAAAATAAACCATACCATCAAGGGAATTAATATTGCTCCACTAATTTTTAAAAAAATCCATTTTTTAGTTGCATTAATCATTTTAAATAAAATTTTTTCCAACTAAGTACAAAACTACTGTTAAAAATATTGATCCAAATATCACTAATAAACCTGTTATTTTGGTAGTTTTAAGTTCAAATCCATAACCAAAATCCATAATCAAGTGTCTTATTTCGCTCAAAATTTGAAAAGAAAAAGACCAAGTAAGTATTAAAATAATAAATTTACCTATTAGTGAACTCAAGAATAAATCTATTATTATATAATAGCTTTCCCCAAATAGAAGTAATGAAGCCCACAAACAAATTAATGTAATTGAAATTATATTAATTATACCAGTTATTCTATGAGAGATGGATACTAAAGATGAAATATGCCAACTATAAATTTGAATATGAGGAGATAAAGGTTCCTTATTTTTCATAGAAATCATTTTTAATCAATGTTTCAGCTATTTCGACTGCATTCAAGGCCGCGCCCCTTAAAAGATTATCTGAGACAATCCACAAATTTAATCCATTTTTAATTGTTTTATCCTCTCTTATTCTAGATATAAATGTTTCATCTCTTCCCTCAGCTTCTAATGGAGTCAAATATCCTCCATCAATTCTCTCATCAATTACTTTACATCCTTCAAAGTTATCTAAAGCCTCTTTAACTTTATCCAGAGAAAAAGGTTTTTCAAATTGAACATTAACTGACTCAGAATGAGAGATGGATATTGGTAATCTAACACAAGTTGCCGTCAAATCAATTTTAACATCTAAAATTTTTTTGGTTTCATTATTCATTTTAATTTCTTCTTTTGTATAACCATCTTCAGAAAATACATCGATATGTGGAATAGCATTAAAAGCTATTTGTTTTGTAAAATTTTTAGATTTAACTTTTTTGCCTTCTAAAACTGATTTGGTTTGTTCAATTAATTCATCCATAGGTGCTTTACCTCCTCCAGAAACTGATTGGTAAGTTGAAACAACTATTCTTTTAATTGAAAATAAATCATGCAAAGGTTTTAGTACAATCACCAATTGTGCAGTTGAACAATTTGGATTTGCTATAATATTCTTATTAATATTATTCAAATGATCAGCGTTAACCTGTGGGACAATCAAAGGAACATCAGGATCCATTCTATAATAACTTGAATTATCTATGACTATACTATGTTTAGCTGCTTTTCCCGCAAATTCTTCTGAAATTTTTCCACCTGCTGCAAAAAATGTAATTTTTACTTTTGAAAAATCAAAGTTTTTCAAATCAGAAACTTTATGTTCTTCACCTTTAAATGAAATTTTTGTTCCAACACTTTTGGAAGATGCTAATAAATATAGATTGTCAATTGGTAATTCTTTTTTTTCAAGAACTTCTAAAGTTTTTCTACCAACATTTCCAGTTGCACCTACTATTGCAATATTCATGATCTAAGTTTTATACTAAATGAAGGGTAAATCGCAAACTGTTCCTACAAATATTTTTTCATCAATATCTATTTTAAATTGATCTTTAGAGCTCCAATAGGGTTTATTAATCATTGCAATCCCTATAACCTTTTTAAAGGTTGGGGAATATGTAGCTGATCTTACATAACCTACTACATTATTACTGTCATCCAACAATGTTTTTTCACAATACATATCGATTTTATTATGATCTATAATAACACCCATCAATTTTCTTTTTATTCCTTCTTTTCTTATTTTTTTAAGTTTTTCTTTTCCTAAAAAGTTAACTTCTGAATCAAGGTTTACAAACTTATCAAAATTTGCTTCAAAAGGGTTATCTCTATTATCAAAATCATTTCCATAAGATAATAATGCTGACTCTATTCTTTCAATTAAATTTGGACAACCCGCTCTAACATTAAATTCTTTTCCATATTCGAATAAATAATCATAAAGATCTTGGCCAGCTGAATTATCTTCAACATAAATCTCAAAACCTCCTTGTTTTGACCATCCTGATCTAGCTATAAAATATTTATTACCTTTAAATTCATAATAATTAAAATTAAAAAATTTTAACTGTCTTATTTGATTACCAAATAATTTTTCCATTAAGTCATCAGAGCGAGGTCCCTGAACAGCTAAAATATTCACATTTGGTTCTTTGATATCAACATCAAGTTTATTTCCTGCTGCAAGACCTTTTGCAAAAAATATCACATCAGAATCTGCGATAGAAAGCCACCATCTATCTTCTGCTAATTTATTAATAATTGGATCATTTACTAAATAACCTTGATCATCAATTAAAGGTGAATAATAACACTTGCCAACTTTTGATTTAGATAAATCTCTACATGTCATTAATTGAACAAGTTTTGCAGAATCTTTACCCTTAATTTCTACTTGTCTCTCTGCTGCTACATCCCATACTTGTACAAATTTTTTTAAATGTTCGTAATCAGACTCTAAAGATTTAAATGTTGCTGGTAGCAACATATGATTATAAACTGTATAGCTACTTACACCATGAGACTCTATCCTGTCAGTATAAGGAGTACTTCTTAATCTTCTCGATTTTACAATTGGAAAATTTTTCATTTTATTAAAAATTCTAAGACCTTTTCTCTCATTTCAAACGCATTTTCAATCATAATCATATGACCACATCCTTCAATTATATGTGTTGTCGAATTTTTAACTAAGTTTGCAAATTTTTTTCCAATCTCTAAATTTATCATTTTGTCTAACTCTCCTAAAATTAACAAAGTTGGACAATCTATTGCCTTAGCAGCATAGAGTCCGTTTGAATAATTGTTGCACGCAATAAGGTCAATCGCTAAAATTTTACTTATATCTCTAGAGGATTGAATTATTCTTTTTATAGGATTTCCACCTATAAATTTTTTAGAACCCTCATATCCCCACTTCATCATTAATTTAACAGCATCAGAATCTCCATTAGATGCTAAATCAATTAAATCTTTATTTACTGGCATACTGTAAGAACCACCAACAAAAACTATTTTTTTTAATCTACTTTTGTATTTAATAGAATATTCAAGTGCTTCTAAACAACCTTGAGAGTGTCCAACAATTATTACTTTATCCAATTTTAGTTCTGAAAAAACTTTTTCTAACCAATCCGCAATTTTTTCAATACTATCTAAACAAGGACCTTCGGAATTTCCATGACCAGGTAAATCAATAGATAGCACATTAAAATTTTTGTTAGAAAAAAATTGTTCAATTAAAGACCAAACGATATGAGAAAGACCACTTCCATGGAGAAAAACAATAGTGTCTTTAGAATTATTTATACCTTGTCCTGCATCTGAAGCATAAACACTTTTATTTTCTATTTTAAATATCAATTAATTACCTAAAATTTTTTTCTCAATTCAAATTTTTGAATTTTACCTGTAGAAGTTTTAGGTAATTCACAGAAAATAACTTGTTTTGGTACCTTAAATCCAGCTAAAGTTTCTTTACAAAAATCAATTAATTCTTTTTCAGTGATGGGTTTATCTTTAACAGACTCAATAAATGCACAAGGTACTTCTCCCCATTTTTCATCTGGTTTAGCGACTACCGCGGCAATAGATACCGAAGGATGTTTCGATAATGTATTTTCTATTTCAATAGAAGATATGTTTTCTCCTCCTGAAATAATTATATCTTTTGATCTGTCTTGTATTTTAACGTACCCATCAGGGTGTATTACAGCTAGATCTCCTGAATGAAACCAGCCCCCAGCCATAGCTTTATCAGTTGCGGCTTTATCTTTAAAATAACCTTTCATAACTACGTTACCTCTCAACATGATTTCACCGATAGTTTTTCCATCTCTAGGAACTTCTTTCATTGTTTCTGGATTCATAATAGTTGCACCTTCAAGGTTAGGGTATCTAACACCTTGTCTAGCTTTAATTTCATTTTGTTTATCTTCATCAAGTTCATTCCAGGCATTATTCCAAGCACACTGAGTAACATGACCATAAGTTTCGGTTAATCCATAAACATGCATCACTTCAAATCCAAGTTGTTTCATCTTTTTAAAAATTATACTTGGAGGAGGTGCTCCTGCAGTAAGTACTTGAACTTTATTCTTTAATTGTTTTCTATCACTTTCAGGAGCACTAGTTATCATATTTAATACAATAGGTGCACCACCAAAATGAGTAATGTTATATTTATCTATTAATTCAAAAATTTTTTTTACATCTATATTTCTTAAACAGATAGTTCTTCCATTTAACATTGGAACAGTCCAAGGATAACACCAGCCATTACAATGAAACATTGGTACTATTGTTAAAAAATTTAATCTATTTGGCATATTCCAAGCCACTGCACTTCCTGTAGACATTAGATATGCTCCTCTATGATGATAAACAACCCCTTTTGGATTTCCAGTTGTTCCAGAGGTATAGCTTAATGATATAGCTTGCCATTCATCTTTAGGCATTTTCCAAACATATTCATCTTCACCTGTATTTAAAAAACTTTCATACTCTAAGTCACCAATTTTTTCTAATTTTGATTGATCTGCAAATTTATCATGAATATCTATTACAAAAATTTTTTTATCTAACTTACTTAATGCTTTTTTAACCTCTATATGAAGTTGTCTATCTACAACTAATACTTTTGCATCACTGTGTTTTAAAATATAAGCTATTGTGTTAGCATCTAATCTTATATTAATTGTATTCAATACAGCGCCTGTCATAGGTACTGAATAATGAGCTTCAAAAATTTCTGGAGTATTGAAGGCTAAAAATGAAACAGTGTCTCCTTTTTCAATACCGATTTTTTCAAGTGCACTAGCAAATTTAGTAGCTCTTTTAAAAACCTTGCTCCAAGTATACTTTCGATCTTCATAAACTATTGCCTCATAATTTGGATAAACATCTTTAGCTCTTTCCAAAAAAGATAATGGTGTTAACGGAACATAATTTGCACTATTTTTTTCTAGATTTGTATCGTAATGACTCATATTAATTGAATTTAAAATTCATTATGTTTGAGCTACCAGAGATAGCAGTTTTGTAATGTTGTTCTGCTCTAGGTAAGACTTTCTCAAAATAAAATTTAGCAGTATTTATTTTATCTTCATAAAAATTTTTGTTCTCATTATAGTCTTTAAAACTTACTTCTAGAACTTTAATCCAGGCATAAGCAACAGAGACAAATCCAAGAGTCTTTAAATAATCATTTGCTGCTGCACTTACATCGTCTTTATCTGATTTTGCTTTTTCATTTATCCATTCACTAAACTTGGCTAAAATATTCAAATAATGGGTAAATTCCTTAATAAATGGCTTAATCTTTTCATTACTTGAGTTAGTTTCATTCTTAATTAAATCTAAAAACTTATTAATTATATTTCCATTTTTATTAGATAATTTTCTAAAAACTAAATCTGCTGCTTGTACAGAATTTGTTCCTTCATATATTGGTGTTATTCTATTATCTCTGTATAATTGCTCTATTCCTTGATCTTTCGTATAACCATAACCTCCATGAATTTGCATAGCATCATTAGTAATTTCCATGCCTAAATCTGTAAATAGAGATTTTACTACAGGAGTCATTAATGAAACATAATCAGATGCTTCTTGACGAATTTTTTCATCTGGATGATTAAGACTAACTTCGGTTTGTTGAGATAACCAAAAACATAATGCTCTCTCACCCTCTATAATCGATTTCATATTTAATAGAGATTTTCTAATATCTGGATGTTCAATTATAAAATCAGCACCATTAGTTGATTTTGTATTATTAGTTTTACCTTGCTTTCTTTCTTTAGCATAAGCAAGTGAATTTTGATAAGCGATTTCTGATATTCCTAGACCTTGAATACCAACAACAATCCTCTCAAGATTCATCATTGTAAACATTGCGCTTAAACCTTTATCTTTTTTGCCAATAATATAACCTGTCGCTTCATCAAAGTTTAGTACACATGTTGCTGAACCTTTTATTCCCATTTTACTTTCGATAGATCCTGTCGATATTCCATTTCTTGAACCTATACTTCCATCTTCATTTACTGCAAATTTTGGAACTAAAAATAAACTTATACCCTTAGTACCTGCTGGAGAGTCTGTTGCTCTAGCAATTACTAAATGAATAATATTTTCTGTTAAATCTTGATCTCCAGAAGTAATAAATATTTTTTGACCACTAATTTTGTATGTTCCATCAGTTTGTTTTTCTGCTTTTGTTTTTAAAAGTCCTAAATCTGTTCCACAAACAGGTTCGGTCAAACACATCGTACCACTCCATTTACCTTCAACTATTTTCGGTAAATATTTATTTTTTATTTCATCTGAAGCATGATGATTAATACAATTATATGCACCTATACTAAGTTCGCTATAAAGTTTAAAAGATAAACTTGCTGAAGAAAGCATCTCATCAAAAAATGCACTAACTGTCTTTGGCATTCCTTGACCACCATATTTAGGATCACAAGATAAAGAAGTCCAACCATCTTCAATATATTTCTGATATGCTTCTTTATATCCAGGAGGAGTTCTTACTACTCCATTTTCTAAAACTGCAGGATTTTCATCTCCAACTTTTGCAAGTGGTAAAATTAAATTTTGATTTATTTTTGCGGCTTCCTCTAAAATATCTTTAACAAGATCAGGACTAACTTCTTTATATTTTTCTAACTCATTATAATTTTTATTATCCCTTAATTTCTCAAAAAGAAACATCATATCATCGACAGGAGCAGTATAGCTTGGCATAAAAAATAGTTTAGGATAATTAATAGATTATTGCAATTTTGAAATTATTGCATCACCCATTTGAGAAGTTGAAACTTCTTTCATTCCATTTGATAGAATATCTTTTGTTCTTAAGCCATCATTTAGTACGTCTTGCACTGCTTTTTCTAAGGCTTCTGCCTCTTTATCTAGCTCTAAAGAATATTTTAAAGCCATAGCAAAACTCAATATAGAGGCAATAGGATTTGCTATTCCTTTGCCAGCAATATCTGGGGCTGAACCATGAATAGGCTCATACATGGCTCTCATTTCACCATCTTTATTTTTTGCACCTAAAGATGCTGAGGGCAATAAACCTAAAGATCCTGTGAGCATTGATGCTTGATCAGATAACATATCTCCAAATAAGTTATCTGTTACGATTACATCAAATTGTTTAGGATTTCTTAATAACTGCATAGCACAATTATCTGCAAGCATGTGACTCAATTCTACTTCTTTATATTCTTTATCATGTAAAGCCTGAACCTCCTCTTTCCAGAGCTGTCCAGCTTCCATTACATTTGACTTTTCACAAGATGTAACTTTATTTGATCTTTTTTTTGCTAAATCAAATGCAATTTTAGCAACTCTAATTATCTCGTTACTCGTGTAAGTGTGAGTATTAATTCCTTTCCTTTCACCATTTTCTATAGGTTTAATTCCTCGTGGTTCACCAAAATATATTCCACCTGTTAATTCTCTAACAATCATAATATCTAGGCCAGAAACAATTTCTGGTTTTAAAGTTGATGCATCTACTAATTGCTTAAAACATATTGCTGGTCTTAAATTTGCAAATAGCTTTAATTCTTTTCTAAGTTTTAATAACGCTCTTTCAGGTTTTTTTGAAAACTCTACTTTATCCCATTTCGGACCACCTACAGCACCAAGCATAACAACAGCACTTTCTAATGCTTTATAAAATACTTCATCAGTTATTGGTGTTCCATATTTATCGTAGGAACATCCTCCAGCAAGATCCTCATCAATTTCAAAGTCTAGAGATTTTTTATTATTGAGCCAATTAATTATCTTTTTTACTTCCTCAATAACTTCTGGACCTATTCCATCTCCAGGTAACAATAATATTTTTCTTTTTTTTACTTTAATCATTAAAAATCCAAGATTTTTTGTTTCTTAAATCTTTTTCAAAATTTTCAATTTTATCTAATTTCTTTAATGATAGTGCTATATCATCCAATCCTTCTAATAAGCATTTTTTCTTAAATGGATCTATTTCAAATTTAATTTCATTATTTCCATAAACAATTTTTTCTTCTTTAAGATCTACCGAAATTTCCTCTTTTCTATTGGCATATTCTGATAACTCTTTAATCTTTTCATAATCAAGTATAATGGGCAATATTCCATTTTTAAAACAATTGTTATAAAAAATATCTGCAAAACTCGAACTAATTATGCAAGTAATACCAAAATCTAACAATGCCCAAGGAGCATGTTCTCTTGAAGAACCACACCCAAAATTCTTTCCAGTTATCAAAATTTTAGAATTATTAAATGGATTTTGATTTAAAATAAAATCATTTATTTCTTTACCTTGATCATCATATCTCATTTCAAAAAATAAGTTTTTGCCAAGTCCTGTTCTTTTTATAGTCTTTAAAAATTGTTTAGGAATAATCATGTCTGTATCTATATTTACTAAGGGTAAATATACTGGAATACTTTTTAATGAGCTAAATTTTTGCATATTAATTCTGATACTTTCTAACATCATCAAGGTTTCCTGATATAGCTGCAGCAGCAGCCATTCCAGGGCTTACCAGGTGAGTTCTTCCACCTCTACCTTGTCTACCTTCAAAATTTCTATTTGATGTAGAAGCACATCTTTCTTCTGGTTTTAATTTATCAGCATTCATGGCTAAACACATTGAACAGCCAGGTTCTCTCCATTCAAAGCCCGAATTAACAAAAATTTTATCTAATCCTTCTTGTTCTGCTTGTTCTTTAACTAATCCAGATCCAGGAACAACCATTGCTTGAACATGGGAAGCTATTTTTTTATCTTTTAAAATTTTTGCTGCCTCTCTTAAATCCTCTATTCTTCCATTAGTACAACTTCCAATAAAAACTTTATCTATTTTAATATCTTTAGCAGCCATGTCTGGCTTTAAACCCATATAATTCAATGCTCTTTCTAAGGAATTTTTTTTGTCTTCATCTTTTTCATTTTGTGGATTAGGAACTTTTTCTTCAATTGTAATTACATCTTGAGGAGATGTTCCCCAAGTTATCATAGGTAAAATTTCATCGGCTTTTAAATTTATTTCTTTGTCAAAATTAGCTCCATCATCTGTTTTTAAATTTTTCCAATATTCTAAAGCTTTTTCCCAATCTTTTCCTTTAGGAGACATAGGTTTTCCTTCTAAATATTTAAATATTTTTTCGTCAGGAGCTATTAATCCTGCTCTAGCACCTCCTTCAATAGTCATGTTGCAAATTGTCATTCTATTTTCTACACTTAAAGATTTAATTAAATCACCAGCATACTCTATTACACAACCTGTTCCTCCTGCAGTTCCAATTTTTCCTATTATTTGAAGAATTACATCCTTTGAAGTAACACCAAGTGGAAGCTTACCATCTACATTTATTCTAAAATTGTTTGCTTTTTTTTGAACTAATGTTTGGGTCGCTAAAACATGCTCAACTTCTGAAGTTCCGATTCCAAATGCTAAAGCACCAAATGCACCATGTGTTGCTGTGTGACTATCTCCACAAACAATAACTGTACCAGGTTGAGTAAAACCTTGTTCAGGTCCTATGATATGTACAATTCCTTGTCTTTTATCATTCATTCCAAATAACTGAATACCAAATTTTTTACAATTAGAATCTAAAGTATCAACTTGAATTTTAGACTCTTTATCTGAAATACCTTTTGATCTATCAGTTGTAGGAACATTATGATCTGCGACTGCTAGGGTCAAGTTTGGATGTCTGACTTTGCGATTAGAGTTTCTAAGTCCTTCAAAAGCTTGGGGGCTTGTTACTTCATGTACTAAATGTCTATCAACAAATAATAAAGCTGTACCATCATCTTGTTGGTCCACTAAGTGATCATTCCAAATTTTATCGTAAAGAGTATTGGGCATTGAAAAAAAAATTATTTTTTTTCTGGTGTATTTTCAAGTTTTGTTTTTGTCTCAGCTTCTACTTTAGGAGCTTCTTCCTTTTTAGCTTCTACTTTAGGAGCTTCTTCTTTTTTAGCTTCTGTTTTAGGAGCTTCTACAGAAGTTATTACATTCTCCTCAGTTATAGCCTCTGGTTTTGCATCAATGTCTATTCCAATTTTTTTTCTAATTTTTTCAGCAATTCTTGCTGATTTACCAGTTCTGTCCCTTAAATAATAAAGCTTAGCCCTTCTTACTTGTCCAGATCTTATAACCTTAATTGAATCTATTAAAGAACCATATAGTGGAAAAGTTCTTTCGACACCTTCTCCAAATGAAATTTTTCTAACTGTAAAAGAAGAGTTTATATCTCTACTTTTTTTAGCAATGCAAACTCCTTCAAAATATTGAATTCTCTCTTTTTTACCTTCGGTAATTCTAACTCCAACCTTAACCACATCTCCAGGGAAAAAATCAGGGATTTTTTTTTCAGAAAGAATTTTTTTAACGTTATGCTTGTTTATTTCTTCTATAGTTTTCATTTTAATATTTAACAATTTAGTCTTTCTTATATTTTTGCCATAAATCTGGTCTTCGGTCGCGTGTTATAGCCTCAGATTGAGATAAACGCCAGTCTTTAATTTTACTATGATCGCCAGATAATAATACTTCAGGCACTGTTTTTTTCTCCCATATTTGAGGTTTTGTGTATTGAGGATACTCTAATAGACTATTTTCAAACGTTTCTTCAATAGAAGATTTATTATTTCCCAAAACTCCAGGTAAAAGTCTTAGTATGCTATCTAACACTACTAATGCAGCGGTCTCACCTCCAGATAAAACATAATCTCCTATACTTATTTCTTCGATATTTCTTGTAGTCAAAACTCTTTCATCCACTCCTTCGAAATGGCCACATATTAAAGATATAGATTTTTTTTTTGATATATCTTGTGCTAATTTCTGATCAAATTTTTTACCTTTTGGAGAAAGATAAAAAATTTTATCTCCTTTTTTAACATTCTTATCAATTGAGTTAGCCAAAACATCTGCTTTGAGCAACATTCCTGTACCTCCACCATAAGGAGTATCATCTACAGTTTTATGTTTATCAGTAGCTGCATCTCTAATATTGATTACATTTAAGTTCCACAATTTATTTTTCAAAGCCTTTCCATAAAGACCCTTAGCTAAAGGTCCTGGAAAAATTTCTGGATAAAGAGTAAATATTTGAGCCTGAAACATAAATAAACTTTAGGTTATTTTTTTTCTTTTTTAGGAGCTTCTTCCTTTTTAGCTTCTGCTTTAGGAGCTTCTTCTTTTTTAGCTTCTGCTTTAGGAGCTTCTTCTTTTTTAGCTTCTGCTTTAGGAGCTTCTTCTTTTTTAGCTTCTGCTTTAGGAGCTTCTTCTTTTTTAGCTTCTGCTTTAGGAGCTTCTTCCTTTTTAGCTTCTGCTTTAGGAGCTTCTTCCTTTTTAGCTTCTGCTTTAGGAGCTTCTTCTTTTTTTCTATCCTTTTTAGATATGGCTTTTTGAGGATTATTTCCATTAGCAGGCATAGGCATTAATTCATTTTCACCTAAAATTCTTGCAACTCTTGTGGTTGGTTGAGCACCTTGACCAAGCCAATATTTAATTCTTTCAGCTTCTAAACCAACTCTTTCTTTTTTATCTTTTGGTAAAAGAGGATTTAAAAAACCTACTTTTTCAATAAATCTACCATCTCTTGCAAACCTGCTGTCTGCAACAACTACTTTATAAACAGGTCTTTTTTTAGTTCCTCCTCTTGATAGTCTTAACTTCAACATTTTTTCTCCTTTTTATTTTAATTGATTAAATAGCTCTGGTGGTATTCCTTTATCAGTCATACCTTTCAGATTTCCTTTTGACATCTTTTTCATCATTTCAGACATCATTTTAAATTGCTTTAGCAATTTATTGATAGTGGCTGGATCTGTACCAGAGCCATTAGCAATTCTTTTTTTTCTAGAACCATCAATTATTTTTGGGTTCTCTCTTTCTTTTTTTGTCATAGACAAAATTATTGCTTCATTTTTTGTAATAACACTTTCATCAATACCTGCTGCATCCATTTGTGACTTAACTTTAGATACACCTGGCAAAAAAGACATTACTCCCTCTATTCCACCCATTTTTTTCATTTGTCTTAATTGGGTTAAATAATCTTGCATTGAAAATTGTCCTTTTTTTAAATTTTCTTCAGCCTTCTTTATATTTTCTTCGCCTAAATCTTGTGCAGCTTTTTCTACAAGAGATACAATGTCTCCCATTCCCAAAATTCTATTTGCAATTCTATCTGGATGAAACACTTCAAGGTTTTCAATTTTTTCACCTACTCCTAAAAATTTAATTGGTACTTGAGTAATACTTTTCATACTAACAGCTGCCCCACCTCTAGCATCACCATCTGCTCGAGTTAAAATTATTCCTGAGAGATTTACTGTATTTTTAAATTCTTTTGCAACAGATGCAGCTACTTGTCCTGTAAGTGAATCTGCAACCAAAAATGTCTCTGCTGGATTGATTGTATTTTCAATTTGTTTAATTTCACTCATCATTTGTAAATCTATCTGCGTCCTACCAGCAGTATCAAATAATATAATGTCAGCACCATTTAAATTGGCTGCACTAATAGCTCTTTGACAAATATCAGCTGGTTGTTGACCTTCAATAATAGGAAGAGTTAAAATATTATTTTGTTCACCTAAAGATTTTAACTGTTCTTGAGCGGCTGGCCTATAAATATCTAAACTAACCATCATGACTTTCTTCTTTTTTGTATTTTCTAAATACCTTGCAAGTTTAGCAGTTGTAGTTGTTTTACCAGAACCTTGTAATCCGACTAACATCATTGGCACTGGTGGGACTGCATTAAGATTTACATCATTATTTTTTTCACCTAGTAAACTGACTAATTCATCATAAACGATCTTAACCACCATATCTCCAGGTGATGTTGATCTAATTATTTCTTGTCCTAATGCTTTTGGCTTAACTTTTTCAATAAATTCTTTAGCTACATCTAGTGAAACATCTGCTTCAAGTAAGGCCTGTCTAATTCCCCTTAATCCTTCATCAACTTGATTTTCATCAAGTGAAGGAGCTTTTTTTAAAGAAGAAAAAATTTCTTCGAATTTATTTGTTAAATTTTCAAACATATTTATTACACACAGCAGTAATCTCACTAGTGGGCGAACCCTCGCTGACTAGTGTCGATCTCTTTGTTTCCAAAGACACCGCAAATTTAAAGTTTTTGCGGAAACCGCCACAAACTATAATAGAGGTTCAAAAAGTCAATAAATAAGTTAAATAACTATATATGGAGATTAAAGCTTTTAAAATGGATGGATTAGGTAATGACTTTGTAATCATTGATAATAGACAAAAAGTTACTGAATTATCAAAAGAGCAAATAATTAAAATTTGCAATAGAAATTTTATTGGATGTGATCAATTAATATTAATAGAAAAAGATAACATATCAGATGCTAGTTTAAAATTTTTTAACTCTGATGGTGGTGAGTCTGGCGCATGTGGTAATGGCACAAGATGTGTAGCAGATTTAATCTCAAAAGAAAAAGATAATAAAAATATAATTTTAACTACTCTATCAGGAAATTTAAAATCTAAAATATTAGGAAATAATCTTGTTACAACTGAAATTGGAAATGCAAAAATTAAATGGAATGAAATTCCTCTTTCGGAAGAATTGGATACAAAAAACTTAAATATTAAAATTAATGATTTGAATAACCATGAATATTCTGGCGGTACTGCTATAAATGTTGGAAACCCTCATGTTGTATTTTTTGTAAATGAAATTAAAAATTTTAATATTGAAAAAATTGGACCCCAAATTGAAAATCATAAAATATTTCCAGAAAGATGTAATGTTACAATTGCTAAAGTTATTAATAAAAATTTAATCAAAGTTAAAGTCTGGGAGAGAGGTGCTGGATTAACGAAGGCATGTGGAACTGCGGCATGTGCGACGGCATTTGCTGGTAAAATAAATAAACTTACAGATAACAATACAGATATAGAATTTGAAACTGGAAAATTATCAATTTTTATAGATGAAAAAAATTCTATTCATATGAAGGGTCCTGTTTCAGATATAAAGGAAATTTCAATAAAATTATAATGGGAATATTTGATAAATTTAAAAAAGGTTTTCAAAAAAGTGCTTTGGCATTTTCATCTGGTCTTAAAGAAATAATTGTAAAAAAAGAAATAGATGATGAAAATCTAAATAAAATTGAAGAATTTTTAATTCAATCCGATGTTGGAATTGAAGCTGCTTCTGAAATAAAAAAAATAATTTCAACGAAAAAAATAGATCCTAATAAAGACTTAACAGCAGAGATAAATCTAATTTTAAAAGAATATATTGTCTCTTTAATGAAACCGTTAGAGAACAGTTCTTTTTTTATGAAAAAAGAAAAACTTAACGCAACTTTAATTTCTGGAGTTAATGGCGTCGGTAAAACAACAAGTATAGGAAAAATTGGTAAAATTTTAAAAACCAATGGCAATAAAGTTATGTTAGCAGCCTCTGACACTTTTAGAGCAGCAGCTATTGAACAATTAGAAAATTGGGCTAATAAAATAGATGTTAAAATAACTAAATCCTCACAAGGATCTGACCCAGCTTCAGTTGCATATAAAGCTATTGAAGAAGCTATTAATAATAATTTTGATCAAGTATTAATTGATACAGCTGGAAGACTTCAAAATAAAAAAAATTTAATGGAAGAATATAAAAAAATTGCAAATGTAACAAAAAAGATAGACCCTGATGCACCGCATGATGTTATTTTAGTTTTAGATGCAACTTCTGGTCAAAATATTATTAATCAAGTAGAAGAATTTAATAAGATTATTCCAATTACAGGTATCATCATGACAAAATTAGATGGGACTGCAAAAGGTGGTATTCTTTTAGCATTAACAAAAAAATACAAACTTCCAATTATTGCTTTAGGTTTAGGTGAAAAAGAAGACGACTTACAAATATTTAACGCTGAAAAATTTGCTGAGGCTTTTATTCAAACTAATTAATTAAATTACTAGATATAAGTGGTTTATAAAAACTACACTTATAATTATCTTCAAATTTAAAATGGCCACAATTTTTAGCAAAAGAAGATATAATAAAATCAAATTTACCAGTAGTTGGATACAATTCTAATTTTTTTTCTATAATATCAAATTTAAAATTAGCATTTAAACTTTTTACTGCACTAATCATTACTAAAGTATTATTATCTTTTAAAAGATAATAAGCAAAATCATCTGGAAATACTGGAAAATCATATTCTTCTAGATAAAATTTTGCATGAGATGGAAACCACTCATATGAAATTAATGGTGATGAGATTTTAGTTTTATAATCATAAATATAAAGATCTTTTGGGTAGTCATTAATATAATTTTCAGTTTCACCTCTAGCTAAAATTGATTTTTCTCTACCCTTAAAATATAAAGCAAAATTTTTGTTATGAGAATTCATTTGATCTATATAAAAGAGATCATCAACAAAAAATTCATTATCCTTCGCAATAGTAATCTTATTTAAAGAAAATAGGAAAATGACTATTAAAAATATTTTACTCACATTAAAAAGTTAGAGGTTAATATTGAATTTTATTTGGTTAGAATGTGGCTTAATTTAAACTTTTGAGAAATGATTTAAGTGCTAAAACTAAATTATCATCATATTCCATCATATGATCGTCATATTTAGTAAAGTATGAATATTTGGGCTCATTTGCTATTTCAAAAATTTTTTTACCCATTGAGAACGGAACTATTTGATCAATTTCTCCATGCATAACTATAATTGGAGAATTTATATTCTTAATTTTTTTGTAATTTTCAAATTTATCTTTAAGCAATAAATTAACTGGAATATAAGGATAGAAAATTTTGGCAGCATCTACCATGGAAGTAAATGGTGTTTCTAAAATTACACCTGCATAATTCTTATTTTGAGCTAAATGTGTGGCTACACCGGTGCCTAAAGATTCTCCATATAAAATAAGATTTTTTTCATCTACTCCTTTTTTAGCTAACCAATCAATTGCACTTTTACCATCTTCATAAAGACCTTGTTCAGTAGGTTTGCCGCTGTTACCACTAAATCCTCGCCAGGCTATTATTAAAAAATTAATATTAATATCTTTAAAATGGTTAAGTTTATGAATTCTATTTTCTAAAGATCCAGCATTACCATGAAAATAAACTAGAGTTTTATAATCCTTAAGATTTTTTTCGTGATACCATCCAAGTAATTGAATGTTATCTGAAGTTTGTATTTTAACTTTCTTAATATCTACTGAAATTTTATCACCTGAATAATTGTTTTCATTTGGATGATAAAGTAAATTTCGTTGATAAAAGTATAAAAATACTAGAACAAAAAAATATAAAAAGAAGATGATTAAAACTAATTGCAATAAATTCTTTCTAAATTTTTTGAACATTTTTTTTCTTTGCCAAGTATACGCCAATAAATACTAAAACTGTTCCTATCAAATGATAATTTTCTAATTTTTCTTCGAATAAAAAATATCCATAGATTGCACCATAAATTGTAAAAATATATAAGGTAAATCCTGTCAAAGATGCACCAAGTTTTTTTTGAGCCATCGTGTAAAGAGTGAATGCAATTATTCCTGGAGAAATTGCTGCAAAAATTACCCACATAAAAAATTCTTTACTAAAAATAGTTTTTTCAAAAAAAATTTCTTCACCAATATAAAATGGCAACAAACTAATAGCACCAAAAAATGCGATTAATGTAAATCTTTGAAAAATCCTAAGTTTTGTTTTCCAATAAAATAAATAAATTGAGTATAATGCCCATCCAATAGCAGCAGCTAACATCCAAAGATCACCAATAGTAAAATTAAGATTGATTAATAAATAAAGATCACCCTTAATAATGATTGCAAAGACTCCAATTAAACAAGATATAAGACCAATAATTTTCGTAAGATTGATTTTTTCACTAAAAAAAATACTAGAAATCAGAATTATAAATATTGGAGATGAGGTATATATAATTCCCATGTTAGTAACAGTAGTCGTTTGGCCAGCTAAAAATGGGAAAGCACCACAAACACCACATCCTGTTGCTCCTAAGAAAAAAAGTTTTTTATATTCATTTTTCATAATTTCAAAATTTTTTTTTAATGATACATAAGTAAAAGGTAAGAGAATCAAAAAAACTAGTGTCCATCTCCAAAATGCTAAAGAAATTGGTGGAACATGTTCAACACCACCCCGAGCAACAACTAGATTCGAAGCCATAAAAATAGGTTGAACAAATAAAAGTGAGAGTGCAAAAAGATTTTTGGTTTTATTACTCAATGATTTACTTTTAGATTATCTATTTTTTATCAAAGAAGGCTTCATAAACCATCATAAAAATTGCGATGGCCATTAAAATATAAACTGGTAATACATCAAAAAAACCTATCATGGGTGATCTCGTTAATGTAGTTGCCAGGCCAACCAAAAAAGCAATGGCAAGTAAAGATCCTAAAAAGGTTGTGAACTTTTGCATTTTAATTATTACATTCCTTTTCCAACCAATTAGCAACCCCTAAAAATCTATGGTCATCATAACGATCTCCTATTAACTGAACGCCTAAAGGCAGATTATTTTCACCTTCAAGCAAAGGAAGAGAAATACAAGGAGTACCTAAATATGACCATACTTTATTGAATTCTGCTGTTCCTGTACTTTTTAACCCCTTGGGAGCTACCCCTGGACTAGAGGGAGATAAAACACCATGATAATCTTCAAAAACTTCCTGGTAAGACTCATAGCTTCTTTTTTTAAAATCAATTGCCTCAGCATATTCCTTTGCTGAATGCTTGTTGCCTTTTGCTATAGCTGTCTGCATATATTTCG
The DNA here is from genome assembly GCA_014653775.1 of Pelagibacterales bacterium SAG-MED30. Classification (GTDB taxonomy): domain Bacteria; phylum Pseudomonadota; class Alphaproteobacteria; order Pelagibacterales; family Pelagibacteraceae; genus Pelagibacter. The sequence continues at coordinate 31,170 of JACWEA010000002.1, read as the reverse complement.
ACAATTTTTGTTTATATTTTTTATAATAAATAGCAAAATTATTAGCTAAATCAGTTTCGTGAATAATTTGGTGATATTTGTGAATATCTTTAAAATATGAAGGTGTGTCGAAGACTTCTATATTTTTAAAAGACTTTATAAAATATTCAAATGACTCTCTTGATTTTTTATCAACTATTTTCCAATAATCTGTTTTATAAAAAATAAACTTTGGCTCATATAAAGGTCCTTTTTTTGTTTCTTCTAAAATATTTTCTGATGAATAATAAATTGTTGCTGGATCATGATGGTCTTTCTTTATTAAAACTTTTGTTAATAAAGCAACATCTTCTACAGTTTTTCCAAATATCCCTATTTGATCTAAGACATAAGAAGTTCTTAAAACACCATTTCTTGAAATCAAACCATAACTTGGTTTATAACCTACAACACCACAATAAGATGCTGGTCTAATAATTGATCCTCCAGTTTGAGATCCTATAGAAAGTGGTGTCATTAAGGATGCCACTGATGCAGCTGATCCACTAGAAGAACCACCTGGTGTTCTTGAATAATCATGGGGATTTGTAGTTTTTGAAGGCCCAAGATATGCCAATTCAGATGTAGCAGTTTTTCCCATCACAATTGCTCCTGCTGAAAGTAATAATTCAACTATCTCAGCATTTTGAGAATAAGATTTACCTTTTCTTATTGTTGTTCCACATTCAGTTGGCATGTCTACTGTTCCAATAATATCTTTGATCGCAACAGGTACTCCATGTAGTTTGCCTAGTGGTTTTCCTGATTTTCTATGTTCATCTGCGTCAGATGCTTTTTCTAATAAAATTTTTTTATCAAAGTGAGCCCAAGCTTTTATAGCTTTTTCAAATTTTTGAATTCTTTCAATATATTTTTCACAAATTTCAACTGAAGTTAATTGGCCATCTTTTATTTTTGAAGCCATCTCTTCGACACTAAGCGAAAATACATCTATCATTTTTTTTTAATCTGCAAATAATACTTCTGGAAGCCATAAAGCAATTCCAGGAAACATATACATTAAAAACATTCCAAAAATAACTATACCTAAAAATGGCATAATGCCCCTAAATATTTCCATCAATTCAACATTGGTTTTTTGAACTCCTTTTAGATAATAAGCTGACATTGCCATCGGTGGAGTTAAAAAAGAAGTCTGTAAATTTAAAGCAATTAACATAGCAAAGAAATATGGATTAACATCAAATATTTCTAATAATGGTAAAAATATTGGTACAAATATAATTAAAATTTCTGTCCATTCTAAAGGCCATCCTAAAAGAAAAATTATTATTTGAGTTATTACTAAAAATTGCCATGTACTAATATTTATTGAAGTAAAGAAATGCTCAAACACCTCATGTCCTCCTAAATAAGAAAAGACTGAAGAAAAGGTCCAAGATCCAATAAATAACCACATAATCATTGCTGTTGTTTTTGCGGTTAGAAAAACTGACTCTTTAAAATTTTGCCATTTAAGTGTTTTATAAAACCAAGATAGAATTATTGCTCCAAAAGCTCCTGCTGCAGCTGCTTCTGCCGGAGTTGCTATTCCAGCTAAAATTGTTCCTAAAACTAACATTATTAAACCAAACAAAGGTACGAAAGAAACTAATACCTCTTTTAAAATTTCTGCTCTTGGTGGAATATCTTCCTTAGGAGGTCTTGGTGCTATTGATGGATTTAACCATGCTCTAGTAACTGCATAAGCAATATACAAACCAGCTAGCATCAATCCTGGAAAAATTGCAGCTGCAAATAATCTTAAAGGTGATAGCTGAGCAATTACAGAATAAACAATTAACATAATACTTGGTGGAATTAAAATTCCTAAGCAACCACCTGCACAAATTATTCCTGATGCAAATTTTTTATCATATCCTGCTTTAACCATTGCTGGCCAAGCTAGTAATCCCATTAAAGTTACCACAGCTCCTATAATTCCTGTTGCTGTAGAAAACAAAGTACAAGTTATTAATGCTGCCACTGCCATTGATGCTGGCAATCTATGTGCAGCTAATCTTATTGCAAAAAATAATTTAGCTACAATTCCTGCTCTTTCAACCAAATATCCCATGAATAAAAAAAGTGGTACTGCTGTAAGTACGTTATTATCCATAACAGTATAAGTATTTTTAACAAATAAAGAAAAAATTCTATTATCAAAAAGATGATCCATTAAAACTGGATCGTAGTAAGCATAATAACCAAAACCTATTCCCATGGCCATTAAAGTGAATGCTATGGGGAACCCAAGCAAGACTGCAAATAAAAATACACCCATCATTAAAATAGCTACTTCAGGATTTGTAAGACTAAACAGCATTTTCTTTATCTTCCTTTTGTGAAGTTCTCATTAATAGTTGTTCTGTTTCTTCTGCTACAACTATTCTTGCGGGCCATTGACCAGATTTTATGCAAAGTATTGATCTAAACACTTCACTTACTCCCTGAATAATTAACATAACACCTGCAGCAGGGATCATAGATTTTACCATATATATTTGAATTTGAGCTGGACTACTCCAGCTAGTTTCTTTTATTTTCCAAGCTTGAGCTGCATATTCATAACCATAAAAAGCTAAAGCTATAACTCCCGGAAAAAAGAAAACAAAGTAAAGCACCAAATCTATCCAAGCCTGAGTTCTTTGACTAAACAATCTATAAATTACATCGCCTCTAACATGGGCTTCAGTCGCTAGACAGTAAGCACCTGACATCATTAATATAGCTCCATACATTTGCATACTAAAATCAAAATTCCATAATGTTGGTGCATTAAAAGCATATGCCATTATGACCTCATAAACTGTTCCACCCATTAAAATAACAATACACCAAGAAAAAGCTTTACCCATTGACGTACTAAGTGTGTCAGCAAATTTTATATAGGAAGTAATCATAAGCTCAAAAGTATAGTAAATTTTAACAAAAAAAAAGGGGGTTTTTAAACCCCCTTAATTTAAATATTTAAAGTTAATTAGATTTTAACTTTTGCTATTGGACCAAACTCATTTTCATAAGCTAATTTGTAGTTCGGTTGATTCATCAACAGATACTTCATTGTTCTCTTAGCGTATGCTTTTTGAGAGTCGATGATTTTCTTAAAGAAAGGATCTTTCCCAGAAAATTCAGCAACTATTTTATCCCAGCCTTTTAACTGTTCAGCTAAAATAGCGTCAGATGTTTGGTACACATTAACCTTATGCTCATTCATCAATTTAGCTAAGTCAGCAGAATATCTAACTAAAGCTTTGAAGTAGTTATCTGAGTTTGCAGCATAAGCAGCATTTTTCAAGATAGCTTGATGAGCAGGTGAAAGGCTATTGTATCTTTTCTTGTTCACCGGTATCTCAAACATTTCTTGAGACTGGTGGAAACTACCTAAGTGATAGTGTTTAGATACATCTTGCATTCCAAACTGTGAGTCTGATGTTGGGTTGTTAAACTCTGCAGCATCAATTAAACCAGTTTTCATAGCTGGCTGAATTTCACCACCTGGTAATTGTCTTACAACCATTCCCATAGCAGTTAAAACGTTAGTCGCTAAACCAACTGTTCTATACTTCATACCTTTAACATCAGATACTTTTGTTACATTCTTTTTAAACCAACCAAATGGTTGAGCTGGCATTGGCATATGAAAGAATCCAATATAATCGAAACCAACTGAAGATACAGCTTGTTCATATAGTTTTCTTCCTCCACCATACTCCATCCATCCCATAACTTCTTGAGATGACATTCCATATGAAGGACCAGTTCCAAAAAGTGAAGCTGCAGCATTTTTACCATACCAATACGCTGTCACCCAGTGACCCATATCAAGGTTACCATCACTAACAGCTGCTCCTATTTCAGAAGTTTTTACTACTGAGCCTACTGGCTGAAGGTCGATAGTAAGCGAACCTCCTGACATTTCTTTAACCATGTTACAATAGTCACCAGCCATTTCAAAAAAGATGTTAGCTCCTGAAGGCCAGGCAGCTTGCATCTTTAATGTTACGTTCGCTGCTCTAGCAATATTTGGCATTGCAACTGTTGCAGCAGCTACTGCTCCAGCTTTTGCAGCAGTTTTAAAGAACTTACGTCTTGAAGATGTTTTTATCTTCAATGATTTATTTTCTTTTGTCATTATTACTCCTATTAAAGTTAATTAACTCTAATAATTTAAACATAGATTCAGATTAGAGTCTTGATAAAAAATCACGCATAATAAGATGTTAAATTAAAAATATATTCTACTAAGAGTTGAAATTTTATTATTCTGGTAATTTTAGCTCAACTGAAATTCTAGAATACCATTCAGAAACATTTAAAATTTGATCATCTGTAAGCATTTGAGCAATCAAAGTCATTTGTGGATGATTAATTTTTCCAGATTTGTAATCTTTTAATTTAACAACTAAATAATCTTTATTCTGTGCAAAGATGTTAGGAACTAAAGCTGAGTTTCCGCCTGAAGCAGCACGCCCATCTACTCCATGACATGCAGCACAAATACTTTCAGCAACTTCCTTACCAAGTGTCAAATCATTAGACATAGATAAGTTTGGGTAAAAAAGAAAAATAAATAAAACTTTAATTAAAAAATTTTTTTTCATTAATTCATCATAGTAAAACTAATTAAAGTTATTGCCTCTATAAGTTTAGCCTCACCTTCTTTTAATTTTCCTGAATCACATAATGCTTTACCTTCATCTTTTAACTTTTTAATTTTCTTTAATTTTTCTTCTGTATATTTGTATTGTTTTTTACCATAAGCACGTTCTGACTCTTTCCAAATTGACTTTTGATAATATTTACAAAGATAATCTTTTGAATTCAAATAAGCATTATACTCTTGTTCGGTCATACATTTGCTTTCTCTTATTTGTTTAAATTCTCCATCTTCAGTCCATTTAGAAAATCCTGAACAAATTTTTTGATTACTTTCTGTTGAAGCAAAAGTAGATGAATTAAATAAAAAAATTAAAAAAAATAAAATAATAAAATTTCTCATATTTATACCTTTGTGTTTATATTTAAAAAAAAAGGACCAGTTATATTAAACCGGTCCTTTTTATTAATTTATTGATTAACTAGGACTGTTGTAAGTTATTCTATAAATTACTCCAGCCTTGTCATCAGATACTAATAATGATCCATCAACATATTGTTGAACATCAACAGGTCTACCTAAGTAAGTACCCATTTCAGTCATCCAACCTTCTGCAAAAGGTTCTGTTTTTTTAGCATTACCTTTTTTATCTAAGTAAGTGACCATTACTCTAGCACCTCTTGGTTTGATTGCATTCCAAGAACCATGTTGAGCACTAAATATTGCATTATGATATTTTTTTGGAAACATTTTCCCAGTATAAAACATCATTCCTAGATCTGCAGCATGAGCAATCATTTCAACTTGAGGCTTACAATAATTGTCTGCATACGCTTTAGGAATTGCTTTGTCTTTATACTCATTAGTTCTTACTTCACCACCACCAGTATAAGGATGTCCGTACCAAACCTTTGATCCCAATGCACAAGCTTTATTTAGTTCTCCTGGAGGAGTTTCATCACCCATACCATCAACCTGGTTATCAGTGAACCATAGAGATCCATCCTTTGGATTGAAAGCATGTCCAACTGAATTTCTTATTCCAATTGCTACAACTTCTCTTTCCAATTTTCCTGGAAATCTATTGAATCTAATCATTCCACCAATTCCAACTTGATCGTAGAGAGGATATTTATCTGGACCTGCTACATTAAATGGCTGACCCAAACTAACATATAATTTATTGTCTTTTGGTCCAATCGCACAAACTCTTGCTGTATGATTATAAGACTCCTCTTCTACAGGAATTAAATCGCCTTGATCGATTATTGGTATAGCTACAGTATCAGGACTTTCCATAAAATATTCTGCTGCAGGAAACCATAAAACTCTGTTTCTCTCAGCAATATACAAGTGTCCATCAGCTGAATAACAAGGACCATTAGGAATATCAAAATTTACAGTTGGTGCAAATTGCTCAACTGTATCCGCAACATTATCCATGTCCCTATCTGTTGCTTGCCATACTCTAGTTTTTCTTGTTCCAATCCAAACTGTACCTTTGTTTCTACTAACTGCCATATGTCTAGCGTCAGGAGCAACAGCAAAAATTTCTATTTTAAATCCTTGCGGCATTTTAATATTTGGTAGGATGTTCTTCTCTATATTTGCTCTATATTTTGTATTCTGATCAATTACATCAGCTACAACATCTATGCCTGTTTTCTTAAAGCTACTAAGTTTTTTTATAGCTTCTTCATCACCAGCTGAATTAGCATTGGTGAACGCAAGCATTACAAATAACAAAGAAGACAATATAGTTATTATCTTTTTCATACTTGACTCCTTCTCTCTGTGTTTTTGAGATATTTAATTACAAGTTGTCGCACCCCGCAAGTATTATTTTGATATGAATATACTCAAGTTTTTTTAATTAATACTATCTTGGGTTGTGAAGAATTTTAATTAACATTGTTTTTACAATTACCTGTTTTAAAAAATTCATCAATATTATCAATTGCTAAATTAGCCATAGCAATTCTAGTATCTTTAGTAGCACTACCTAAATGGGGTAAAATAAAAGCAGTTTTTATTTTTAAATAACCAGGATTTAAATTTGGTTCATTTTTATAAACATCTAAACCAGCAGCATAAATTTTTCTTCTACTCAAAGCATCAATCAAAGCTTCATCATCAATAATATCACCTCTAGCTACATTTGTTATAACTGCTCCTTTAGGAAAATACTCAACAGTCTCTTTATTAATCATATTTTCGGTTTCTTTAGTAGCTGGGCAGCAAATTGATAAAACATCTGATACTGAAAAAAGACTTTTTATATTATCGTGATAAATTCCACCTTGTTCTTTATCTTCGCTTAGTTTTGATCGATTATGATAATGAATTATCATTCCTAAAGATTTAGCAATCCTTGCAATTTTCTGTCCAATTCTTCCCATTCCTAAAATACCTAATCTTGTACCAGTTAATTGTTTACCTATTAAATAATCAGCAGACCATTTCCATCCACCTTCTTTTGCTGAATCTATTCCTTCAGCTGCTCTCCTACATGCGCCTAATATTAATAAAATTCCAATTTCTGCAGTAGCATCTGATAAAACTTCTGGAGTATTTGTAACTACAATTCCTTTTTTTTTTGCAGCTTCTAAATCGATATTTCCAAAACCAACTGCAAAATTTGAAATAATTTTTACACTATCTGGTAATTTATCAATTATCTCTTTATCCAATTTTTCTGTTAAGGAAGAAAGAATACCATCACAACCTTGGCTCATTTCTATTACTTTAGATTGTGAATATAATTCATCATTTGTATTAAGTATTGGATCAAAAGTTTTAATAGCTTTTTCTTCACTCTCTTTAATTAATTTTCTTGTAATCAAAATTTTTTTCATGAAATAGTTTTAGTTTTATCAGTTAAGATCAAATATCTTGCCTGGATTCATTATATTATTTTGGTCAATACTTCTTTTAATTAGTTTCATCAATGGGATATTGTCAGGATGTTCTTCAAGAAGATATTCCTTTTTATGGAGTCCTACACCATGCTCACCCGTAATTGTTCCATTCAATTCTAATCCTTTTTTAATTAATAAATCATTAAATTCTCTTATTTTTTTATACATCTCTTTTTTTTTTGGATCGTAAGGTAAAACTACATGAAAATTTCCATCACCTAAATGACCTACCATTGGAGCTCTAAGTCCAAATTTTTTTGCTTGCTCTTCTGCAAAATTTACACACTCTGTTATGTTTGAGATAGGGACACATATATCTGTTGAATAAACTCTTCCATTTTTAATCAAAGCTTTTACAGAGTAATATACGTCCCATCTAGCTTTCCAAAGTTTATTCCTATCTTCCAAATCTTTTGCCCACTTAAAAGAACTGCCATTATTGTCTTTTGAAATTTCCTCAACAATTTTTATATTTTCTTGATTTGAAGACTCGGATCCGTGAAATTCAAAAAATAATGTAGGCACTGCTTCAATGTCTTTCAATTTTGAATAATTAATACTAATACCCATTTGATCTTTATTAAGCATCTCAATTCTTGCAATGGGAACACCATACTGAATTACTTGTTGTGCTGTTTGAACAGCGTTTTCTAAAGTCGGGAAATGACATACTGCAGCCATTATACTTTCTGGTATTGGAGATAATCTTAATTGTATTTCAGTAATTATACCCAATGTACCTTCTGAGCCGATAAATAAATTCGTTAAATTATAACCTGCTGAAGTTTTTTTTGTTCTGCTTCCAGTATTTATAATATCGCCATTAGGCAAAACTACTGTAAGACCTGATATTACAGTTTTCATAGTTCCATATTTAACAGCCATTGTCCCAGAGGCTGAAGTTGAGGCCATACCTCCGATTGCTGCGTTTGCACCAGGATCAATTGGGAAAAAAACACCATCCTCTCTTAGATATTCATTTAACTGTTCTTTGGTAACACAAGCTTGAACTCTACAATCAAAATCTTGAACGTTTACACTTAAAATTTTGTTCATTTTTTCTAAACTAATTGTGATTCCTTTATCATTGCCAACCACATTACCTTCTAAAGATGTTCCAGTTCCGAAAGGAACTACTGGAATCTTATTCTCATTGCATAAACTTAATATTTTTGAAACTTCTTCATTTGTCTCTGGAAAAACTACTGCCTTAGACAAAACAGGGTCATAGGTATCTTCTCCTCTTGCGTAATTAGCTCTGGTAGACTCTGAGGTAGAAAATCTTCCATTAAAAATTTTTTTTAATTGCGCTTGGACTTGTTCGTTCATTAAAAGAATATTAATAAAAATTCTAACAAAAATACAGCTTATTTAGTTAGCATTTTCTTTATGTTTTCTAAAGCTTGAGAAATATTATCTCTAGAAGCTGCAAAACTAAATCTAACATAATTTTGGCAGGTTTCACCAAAAGCTGATCCTGGCACAATTGCTACTCCTGCTTCGTGCATGGCTTTCCTGGCAAACTCTGCTCCATTCATTCCCGTACCAATAACTTTAGGAAATGCATAAAAGGCTCCCCCTGGAAGACTACATTCTACTCCATCAAGTTCATTTAAACCTTTATGAATTAGATCTCTTCTTTGCGTAAATTTTTCCATCATCTCATTAATTGAATCGTCTGGTCCATCTAAAGCAGCAATACCAGCAAATTGTGCTGCAGCATTCACACATGAAACACTATTTATCAAAAGTTTATTTACATGATCTACTAAATTTTTAGGCCAAAAACTCCAACCCAATCTCCATCCTGTCATTGAATAAGCTTTACTCCATCCCTCTAACACTATTAATCTTTCTCTTAACTCTGGATAATTAAAAAACGACGGCATTTCTTTTCCATCAAAAATTTGTCTACTATAAATTTCATCACTGAGAATTGTTACATGAGGATGTTTTTTAAGACCATCAGCCAAAACATCAATATCTGATTTCTCAACAAAGCTTCCAGTCGGATTATTTGGATTAATCAAAATTAACAATCGAGTTTTGTCTGTTATTAAAGATAATATTTTATCAGGATTAAATTTTAAATCTTTATCTTCTGTTAAGTCATACGGGACTGAGGTTGACCCTGTGAAGTTAATCATTGACTCGTAAATTGGAAAAGCTGGAGTAGGGTGTATAATTTCTGCACCAGGTTCACCAAAACATTGTATTGCATAATGCATTGTTGGTTTTCCACCTGGCATAATTAGAATTCTTTCAAAATCAATATCAACTTTGTAACGTTTTTTTATCCACCTAGTTACAGCTTGACGACATTCTGGAATACCATTTGACATAACATATCCATGATGTCCATCATCTAATGCTTTTTTTGCAGCATCAACAACATGCTTTGGTGTTTTAAAATCAGGTTGACCTAAGCCTAAATGTATCATTGGTTTACCTTGAGCCTCTAATTTCTTTGCTTCTGCAAGAACTGAAAAAGCTGTTTCTGTTCCCAGCCTATCTAAACTTTTAGCTAATTTCATTTTTTAGTTTCCTTTTTTATATTTTTTAATTTCTATAAATTAATTTCGAACTATTCAACTCTTTTAAATTTTTACAACCCATTAAAACCATATTTCTATTTATCTCATCGTGCATGTTTTGAAGTAAATGCTCAACACCTTGTTGACCCCCTGCGGCTAAAGAGAACAAAAACATTTTTCCAAAACTACAAGCTTTAGCGCCTGCCGCTATTGCTTTTAATACATGAGTTCCTCTTCTTACTCCTCCATCTAAAATAATCTCTAATTTATCTCCTACTGCATCTGAAATAACTTTTACCTGATCAAAAGGCGATCGAGATCCATCTAGTTGACGTCCTCCATGATTTGATATCATTATTGCCGTGCATCCAATATCAATAGCTCTTTTAGCATCTTCGACTGACATGACACCTTTCAAAGCAAATGGTCCATTCCACTTTTTTGCACAATACTCAGCATCTTTCCATCCCATCGCTGGATCATATTGCTCATTAATATATTCAATAACTGATTTTGAAATATTTGTTCCTTTATCAGTTTTTTTTTTTACGTTTGAAAGTTCAAACTTTTTACCAGTTAAGTAATTAAAAACCCATCTAGGACGCATTGCAAAACTCATTAAGCTCTGGAAAGTAAGTTTTGGAGGAGTAGTAAATCCTGTTCTGTGATCTTTTTCTCTATTACCAGCAACTAAAGTATCTACAGTTAAACACATTGCATCAAAACCTGATCTTCTTGATCTATCTATTAAATCATCTGAGATTGATCGATCTTTATGAACGTAAAGTTGAAATAATTTTGGTCCACTTGATATATTAGATACCTCTTCAATCGTATTATTACCCATAGATGACATACTGTAAAAAGTATTAAATTTTTCAGCAGCTCTAGCTGAAGCTCTATCTCCATCTGGATGATAAAGTCTTTGCATGGCAGCTGGAGAAAGAAAAATAGGTAAATCTATTTTACGTCCAAACAAAGTAGTTGATAAATCAGGTTTACCTACACTAGCAAGTATATTAGGGACTAAATCACAATCATTAAATGAGTCTGTGTTTCTTCTTAATGTAGACTCATCGTCAGAACCTCCATCAATATAATGAAAAATTGGAGAAGGTAATTTTTTTTTTGCTAATTTTCTAAAGTCTTCAAAATTATAACAATTTTTTAAACTCACTATTTTCTAAATCTTAAATTACTTCTATTTAAGTCACTTATTTTAGTGCAACCCATTAATTTCATATCTCTTATTAATTCAGCTTTATATTTTTCTATAGCTCTTTCCACTCCTGCTTGTCCTCCAGCAGCTAAAGCATAAAGATATAATCTTCCACCAGAGCAAGCTTTAGCACCTAATGATAACGCTTTCAGCATATGTGTGCCTCTATGAATTCCTCCTTCACAAATCACATCTAGCTTATCACCAACTGCCTCAACAATTTCTGCAAGTTGATCGAATGGAGATCTAGATCCATCTAGTTGACGTCCTCCATGATTTGAAACCATTATGCCTGTACATCCAATGTCAACGGCTCTCTTAGCATCCTCAACACTCATTACTCCTTTAAGAGCAAAATGACCACCCCATTTAGAACAGAGTTGTTCAGCATCTTTCCAATTCATAGATTGATCCAGCATTGTAGAAAAATAGTTTCCAATTGAAGAATTAGTACTTGTACCTTCTTTCACAAAATCTTGAAGATGTGGTAGTTCAAATTTACCTTTTGTTAAATAATTTATTCCCCACATTGGTTTAACAGCAAAACTAAATAAACTTGATAAAGTTAACTTTGGAGGAGATGTAAAACCTGTTCTTAAATCTCTCTCTCGATTTCCTCCTGTTATTGTATCAACTGTTAAAGCCATAACATCAAATTTAGCAGCTTTCGCTCTTTCTAAACAAGAATCATTTAAACCTCTATCTTTATGAAAATAAAACTGAAACATCTTTGGAGTATCTATCATAGAAGATATCTCCTCAACACTTACTGTAGCTAAAGCAGAAACACCAAACATTGTATTAAATTTTTGCGCTGCTTTTCCAACTGCTCTTTCGCCATCGTAATGAAAAAGTCTTTGAAGCGCTGTTGGTGCTAGATAAAAAGGTAAATCTAGTTTTTTACCAAAAATAGTAGTTGATAAATCTACATTCTCAACTCCTCTTAAAACATTAGGGACTAAATCAACATCATCAAATGCACTAGTATTTCTTGCATAAGTAATTTCATCATCTGCAGCTCCATCAATATAATGAAAGATAGGTGAAGGTAATTTTTTTTTTGCTAATTTTCTAAAATCACTAAAATTATGACAATCTTTTAAATTCATTAAAAATATTAAAATTTTTTAAGAAAATTAAACATGTAACTATTCGCCCCAGGATTTTTATCTCCTAAACTAGCATTAGATACATGATTATAAGAAACGCCAAAACTCGTTGTTTCTGAAGACATATAAGAAAGTTGAACTTCTGACTTAAATTCTAAAACATGACCTAAGTCTTTTCCATCTCCTTCATGATAAAGACCAGGTGCAAAACTTGGCGTAAATATCATTGCACCCATATCTACATTCCATTCTATTCCAGTGTAAATATAAGCTGCAGAATTTTCTGTTATAAATCCACCTGTAATTGGTGAAACATTTCCAAGAAAAGTATCTCTATTTAAATTTTCATCTTGATGTTGGAAACCTACAAGAATTGCTTTTTGTTTGTCATCACTAAAATCAAAATTTCCAGCAAAATAATTCAGTTGATGATTATTCGTATTTACTTCTTCAACTGCAAACAATTTTGTAGCTGCAAATAGAATAACGATAAATAAGCTTACCTTTTTAAAATTCATTTCTCTTAATAGCAGATTATTATTTAATATTTATAAGTTTTTTAAATACTATTGCACCCCCAAATAGGAAGATCAATAGGGGTAAAAACCACAAAATATATGTATTTTTATTAAATTTAGGATCGTACAAAATCCACTCTCCATATTTTTCCGTCAAAAAAGCATAAATTTCTTTTTCAGATAAACCATCTTTAATTTTATTTTTTACTACAAGTTTTAAACTAATAGCAAAATCAGAATCAGAGTCATAAACTGATTGTCCTTGACAAATTAAACAACGTAAATTTTTTGTAATTTTATTTTGAAGATCAGTTTCATCAGCTTTAACACTATGAAAAGAAAATATTAAAAAAATAAGTAAGATAAATTTAGCTGTTTTCATTTAATTAATATTTTAATTTCTAATATTGAATCAGAGTTAAGAGGTCCTACATATCTCTTGATAATTTGATTTTCAAAAATTAAGAATGTTTCTGGAACACCATATGCTCCCCATTCTATTGCTCTAGTCCCATCTTTATCTAATAAAATTTTAGAATATGGATTTCCATAATCATTGATAAATTTTTTAGCATTTTTATCATTATCTTTATAGTTTAATCCTATTATTTCTAATTTATTAGTTCCTTTTAGACTCATTATAAATGGATGTTCATCTCTACATGGCAGACACCAAGATGCCCAAATATTTAACAAATAAAATTTTTTTTGATTAAAAATATTCTCTGAATTAATTAATTTATTTTCAAAAAATGAATAAGCTGAAAATTTTGGAACGATTTTATTTTCACTATCAGATGGTTTATAAATATTAGAATTATTTAATCCCTTATAAAAAATTAAAAAAACAAATATGAAAAAAGAAATAACAATAATTATAATTGTATTATTTTTCATATTTTTTATTAAATAAACTCATTAATCCGCCTATAGTAATCAATAAAACTGAGACCCAAATCCACAACATGTAAGGCTTAATCAAATATCTAACATTAAAATGATCCTCATTTTTAACATTGTTAATTGTAATAAAATTATCTTTTAAGAATGTAACTTTTATATCTGCCTCACTCGTAATAATTTTTGGTTGATTATAAATTCTAAGTTCTGGTTTTAAAATGTTATCAAAATTTTTTTCTTTTATAAAAAAAATACCTGTAAGTGAAACATAATTTTTTTTATTTTCTCTAGTGAGATCACTAAATACTATTTCTAAATCATCATTTTTATAACTTTCCCCAACCTTTAAATTAGTAATAATTTCATTTGAAAAAATACTATTAAATAAAATACTTAAAATTAATAAACTAAATCCAAAATGAGCTATATTTTGACTTAACTTTTGAGTTTTCTTTGAAAAAAAATCTCTAACAGTTATAAAAAATAGATAAAAAGCACTTCCTATTAAAATACTATTTAATAAATATTTTGTATCAAAATTTTTAACTATAAAAAAAGAAAATAATAGAGAAATGATTAATAAAATAGCTAGACTTAATTTATTTTTTATATCAGATTTTATCCATTTTAGTCTTGGTCCAATAGCCATAAAAATTAAAAAAGGAATTAAAAATGGAATCATTAATTTATGATAAAATGGTGGGCCAACAGAAATTTTTTGAGAGGATATTGCATCTAAAAAAATTGGATAAACTGTACCAATTAAAACTACAGACAAAAAATACATCATAAACCAATTGTTAATTACAATTGAAGTTTCTTTACTTAACAAAAAAATAGGTGATAATTTTTTATCATCAGATTTATGAAATATAAAAAATATAAAAATTGAAATAAATACCAATACAAATAAGAAAGATAGAATAAATAAACCTCTTTCTGGATCATTTGCAAAAGTATGTACGGAGTTTAAAATACCTGAACGAACTAAAAAAGTTCCACACATACTCAAAGTAAAAGTTGCTATAGATAAAATTATTACCCATGATCCAAATAAAGATCTTTTTTCTAAAACTAAAATACAATGCAATAATGTAGTTAAAGCTAACCAAGGCATTAAAGAAACATTTTCAACTGGATCCCAAAACCAAAAACCACCCCAACCTAGTTCATAATAAGCCCATATAGATCCTAATAAAATACCCAAAGTTAGAAATATCCAAGAGATTAAGATCCAGTCCTTAATATGTTTTGCCCAATCACTATTTATATAATTTAAAGTAGTTGCAGATAACACACTTGAGAAGATAATCGACGAACCGACATATCCTAAATATAAAATTGGAGGATGAATTGCTAATGCAGGATCTTGTAAAATAGGATTTAAACCTAATCCTTCTTTAGGAATAGGAAATAGATAACTAAATGGATTTGATGTTTTTATTAAAAAAATAAAAAAACCTATTATTATTATTTGTTGGAATATAACAGTCAGTATCCTATATTTTTTTAATTGATTTTTTGATTTAATTAAGAATATAAAAATAAATAAAGTTAATACTAAAAGCCATAACAATAAACTTCCCTCGTGATTACCCCATGTTCCAGTAATTTTATAAAATAATGGTATTGTTGTATGAGAATTATTAAAAACTGTTTCATTGCTAAAATCGGAATTGATAAATGATATTACTAAACTTAAAAAACTTACTAAAACTAAAACTAATTGAAGTAATGAAAATAGTAAAATTTTACTGTCTAAAATTTTTAAGTTGTTAAAGTTTTTAACCGAAAAGAAAATAATTAGTAAAGAAATACTTAATCCAAAAATTAAAGAATAATAGCCAATCAAGCTTGATAACATATTATTTTTCCTTTAGAATTGCTTTAACTTCTGGAGGCATATAATTTTCATCATGTTTGGCTAAAATTTTGGTAGCTTCAAAAAAACTTCTATCTTTTAAATATCCTTCTGCAACCACTCCTTTTCCTTCAGAAAAAAGATTGGGTACCACACCTGAATAAACAACATTAATTTCATTTTTAAAATCAGTTACTATAAAATTTATTTTCTCTGATGAAATTTCTATTGAATTTTCTTTTACCATTCCTCCTACTCTAATTTTTTTATCTTTAATTTCCTCTAATAATTGAATGTCTGAAGGTGATTTAAAATAAACAACATTTTCCTCTAAAGAATTTAAAATTAAAAAAACTGATAGTATTAAAGAAAGTAATATAAGAATTACAAATATAAATCTTAATTTAACTTTTCGACCATACATGATTTAAAAGTTAAATATTACTAGTTCTAGATAAAATTTCTCTATTAATAGTTTGTGATCTTGCAACTTCTGCTTTCTTAGAGTCTAGTGCTCCAAATTTAGATTCGAATTTATTTTTTTCTTTAACATAATGAATTTTTGTAACAACATACAGTGATGTAAAAGAAATAAATGTAAATAAAAACGCAGACCAAACATAAAGTCCGTATCCATTCATATAAATTAATTCGTTAATCATAATCTATCTAAACCTTTATTTTTAATTTTTATCAGTTCTGTATTATATTTCATTAAAAAAATTAACAAAGAAAATAGCGCAAATGCCGCAGTCATTATTAATAATGGAAATAGCATTGATGAATGAATTGAGGATTTTGACAATAAATTAATAGATGCAGGTTGATGTAAAGTATTCCACCATTCAACTGAATATTTAATTATTGGAACATTGATGATTCCAATAAGAGTAATTATTGTTGTAATTTTAAAAACATAATCTTTATTCTCATAAATTCTCCAGGTAAGTAAATACATTAAATAAAACAAAGCGAGAATTAACATCGAAGTAATTCTAGCATCCCAAGCCCACCAGGTTCCCCAAGTAGGTTTTCCCCAAATTGAACCAGTAACTAAAGCTATAACATTAAAAACTAATCCTGAAGGAGCCAAACTTTTTGCAATTAAAAAAAAATTTTTATTTTTAAAAATATACCCGCTTAGAGATAAAATTGTCATCGAAGTAAAAATACCAAGAGTGATCCAAGCTGCTGGAACATGAACATACATTATTCTTACTGAATGACTTTGCTTGTAATCTTCTGGTGAAAAAATTAGTGCTTCGAGCAATCCTATTGAAATTACAATAATGAATAAAGCCATCACATATTTAGGTGCTTTAGAGGTAATTGAAAAAACCTTATTGGGCTCAAGTAATTTAAATACAAACTTCATTCTACAGATGTTTTATTATGAAAGAATTGTCTGATCAAGAATGTAGAGGGAGATAATGATAGGAGTAAAAATAACACTCTTGATCAGATATAATATCTATATATCTAATGTGTATGTCTAAGTTTTGAGCTAATTGTGTTTAAATAATGATTTAATTTGATGGCTTAAAATAACTTGAGCCTTTTTTACCAGAAAAAATCTCCTCAATTAATGGATGTTTTATTGGCTCATCAGAATCGTCTATTAATAGGTTTTGTTCTGAAACATAAGCTTCATAAGTAATTTCATCATTTTCAGCTAACAAATGATAAAATGGTTGATCTTTTCTTGGTCTAACATTTTTGGGAATTGATTGATACCATTCCTCGGAGTTATTAAATTCAAAATCAACATCATAAATCACACCTCTAAATTCAAAGTGTTTATGTTTTACAATATCGCCGATTGAAAATTTAGCTTTTTGAATTGCCATTAGGTTTAGTATGGGTATTTAAATATAAAAATCAATAACAAAAATATAAAGTTTCTATGAAAATCTTAATTGTGGTAATATCTTTGCTGTGAACAAATCTTTTTTAAAATTTCTCACAGATTTTGGACCATTAGTAATTTTTTTTTACTACTACTACGATAGTGGAAAAGATTTGAAAGTTGCAATTCCTCCCTTTATAATTGCGACAATTATTTCATTGGCAATTGTATGGTTTTTGGAGAAAAAAATACCAAAAGTCCCTTTGTTGAGTGGGATTTTAATTACTTTTTTTGGAGGATTAACAATTTACTTTAATAATCCAGTTTTTATTTATATTAAACCAACAATAATAAACATTTTATTTGGTCTAGCCTTAATATTTGGAAAATATTTTACAGATGAACCAGTTCTCAAAAAATTAATGGGAAAATCTTTTTCTTTAACGAATGAAGGATGGGAAATATTGAATAAAAGGTGGGTGTATTTTTTCTTTGGATTGGCCATATTGAATGAATTAGTATGGAGAACGCAGTCTGAGGAATTTTGGGTAAATTTTAAAGTTTGGGGCTTGTTGCCTATTACTTTTATTTTTGCTGCTTTTCAGATTGGGATAATGAATAAATATAAAATAAATGAATAATAACTTAAGATTAATAATAAATAATGTTAGCGATAGATTAATAGAAGAAAAAAATTTTTTTGAAAAGGATGAGTTAAAAATTATCTTAGATCTATACGCAAAAATGGTTTCTGAAGGATCCTGGAAAGACTATGGACTCAGCATATCAAGTAAACAGGTTGGATTTAGTGTGTTTAAAAACGCAGCAGAGAATGCTCTTTATAAAATTTGTAAGAATTTTAAACCAAAAAACAAAAATCTTAAATATTTAATAACTGATACTAATGGAAAAGTATTAAAAAACTCTTTTGATCTTAATGAATTGTTAATAAATACTAATTGGAAAAAACTTCAAAAATAAATTTATCTTCTTTGACCAAAAAGTCTAAGAAGCATAATAAACAAGTTAATAAAATCTAAATAAAGAGTTAAAGCACCCATTACAGCTTTTTTACCAATCATTTCACCAGAATCACTCGCTGCATACATGTTTTTAATTTTTTGAGTGTCATAGGCAGTAAGACCTACAAAAATCAAAACTCCTAAAATTGAAATTACAAAATACATCATCGAAGATTTCATAAAGATATTAACTATTGATGCTATGATAATTCCAATTAACCCCATCATTAAAAAAGACCCTAATTTAGTTAAGTCTCTTTTAGTTGTATAACCATAAATACTCATTGCCCCGAATGTAGCTGAACAAATAAAGAAGACTCTTGTAACACTCATTCCAGTGTAAATTAATAAAATCGATGATAAAGATAAGCCCATCAATGCTGCAAAAACCCAAAAAGTAGTCTGAGCTTTTGATGCGCTCATTTTATTAATTCCAAAACTCATATAAAAAACGATACCCAAAGGAGCCAACATAACAAGCCATTTTAATCCTGACATATAAATTGCATTACCAATTTGAGTAAGACCTATAATCGTACCAGATTCATTGGTAACCACTGACATTTTAAAAGTAAGAAGTGCAACTATTCCTGTTAATAAAATTCCTGTAGCCATATAATTATAAACTTTTAACATGTAGGCTCTTAAGCCTTCATCCGTAACTACGGCTGATTGTTGAGCTTCTTTTGCTCTTCCAAGTATTCCTTTTTTATTAAATTCCATAATGAAAGAAATATATAGTCTTTTACTAATTATTCAAGATGCCTTAAAAGATTATTAAAAATTTAAAGCAATAAAATCTTAATGAACTACCAAAAATTAGGGAATACTGATCTTGATGTAAGTACAATTTGTCTCGGTACAATGACTTGGGGTGAACAAAACAGTCAAGAGGAAGGTTTTGAACAAATGAATTATGCTTTAGATAATGGTGTAAATTTTTGGGATACCGCAGAATTATATGCCATTCCCCCGAAAGAAAAAACATTTGGCCACACAGAAATTATTATAGGTAATTGGTTTCAAAAAACAAAAAAGAGAGACAAAGTAATTCTCGCAACCAAAGTTTCTGGTCCGTCTAGAGAATATATTAGAGGTGGAGGAAATAATTATTCCTTAGATAAAATGAAAGATGCTTTGGATGGAAGTCTTAAAAGATTAAAAACTGATTATATAGATTTATATCAACTACATTGGCCAGAAAGAAATACAAATATGTTTGGAAGACTTGGTTACGAACATTCTGAAAATAAAGAATGGAACCAGTTTGAAGATATCTTAGAACATTTAGATAAATTTATTAAAGAAGGAAAAATTAGATACATTGGTTTATCTAATGAAACTCCATGGGGAGTTACAAAATGTTTAGAGTTAGCTAAAAATAAAAAATTAGCTAGAATGATGTCTATCCAAAACCCTTACAGTTTATTAAATAGAACTTATGAAATAGGATTAGCAGAAATTTCAATTAGAGAAAAAATAGGATTACTAGCGTATTCTCCATTAGCAAGTGGCTACTTGACTGGAAAGTATAGAAATAATCAACTTCCAAAAAACTCTAGATTAGAAAGAGATGGTGAATTTTGGACTAGATATAACAAACCCAATACTTTTAAAGCTGTGGATGCATATTTTGAAATTGCAAAAAAACATAACCTAAATTTTGCACAGATGTCACTTAAATTTTGTGAAATCCAACCTTTTGTTACTTCAGTGATAATTGGAGCAACAAAAATGGATCAGTTGAAAACTGACATAGAAAGTGTAAATATAAAATTAAGTGAAGAAGTTATAAAAGAAATTAACGAGGTTCAAAAAATTTATCCTAACCCATGTCCATAATTAAAAAAAATTTAACAGTATTTTTTATTTTTATACTATTTAGTTTTTTGCCTTCTAAAGCAGAAGAGTTGAAAGAAATTGGAAAATTTAAAGATTGGCAAACCATGGTTTTAACTGGACCAACAGGAACAGTTTGTTTTGCACAATCTTCACCTGTTTTACAAGCACCAAAATCAAATAAAAGAGAAGCAAAATTATTTGTAACATTTAGGCCAAGTGAAAAAATTAAAGATGAAATAAGTGTAAGCCCAGGATATGAATTTAGCAAAAATAATTCTGTAACTGCAACTTCTGGAAAGAAAAAAATTAAATTCGATATTATTCAGCAGGGCTTTGCATGGATTGCTGATAATAAAATTGAAAAAAAAATGATTAAAGTCATGAAAAAAGGATCAAGATTAATGATCACTGGATATAATCAAAAAGGCTCTCAAACTATTGACCACTACTCACTTCTAGGCTTTACAAAATCATATAATACTGCAAAAAAAGCTTGCGGTTAATTAATGAAACCTAAAAAAAAAATTGTTCTAGCATATTCTGGAGGATTAGACACATCCATAATTTTAAAATGGCTTCAAGAAAATTATGATGCTGAAGTTATTTGCTATACTGCTGATATAGGTCAAGAAATAGATAAAAAAAAAATATTTAAAAATGCAAAAAAATTTGGAGTTAAAAATATTATTGTTCAAAATCTTAAAGATGAGTTTATTAAAAATTATGTCTACCCAATGATTAGAGGGCATGCAATTTATGAAGGAGTATATTTATTAGGAACATCGATTGCAAGACCACTAATAGCAAAAGATCAGATTAGAATAGCAAAAAAATTTAAAGCTTATGCTGTTGCTCATGGAGCTACTGGTAAAGGTAACGATCAAGTAAGATTTGAATTGGGCTATCATTATTTTGGACCTAAAATAAAAATAATAGCTCCATGGAGAATTTGGAAATTAAAATCAAGAACTGATTTAATCAATTATGCAAAAAAACATAGCATAGTAATACCTAAAGATAAAAAAGGTGCTCCTCCATTTTCTATTGATGATAATTTATTCCACACTTCAACTGAGGGCAAGATTTTAGAAAACCCAAAAAACTATGCACCAGAATTTATCTTTCAAAGAACCACGTCTCCAGAAAATGCACCTAGCAAACCAACATTTGTAACTATAAATTTTAAAAATAGTGATCCATATGGAATTAATGGAAAAAAATTATCTCCTTCTAAATTATTGGAAAAGTTAAATATATTAGCAGGTAAAAATGGAATAGGCAGAGTTGACCTTGTTGAAAACAGATTTATAGGAATAAAATCTAGAGGAGTATACGAAACACCTGGTGGTACACTTTTAATAAATGCCCATAGGGCTATAGAGTCTGTAACTCTTGATAAAGAAACTATGCATAAAAAAGATGAGATTATGCCAAGATATGCTGAACTAATTTACAATGGTTATTGGTTCTCCAGAGAAAGATTTAAGCTTCAAAAAATAATTAACCATAATAAAAACAAGGTGAATGGATCAGTGAAATTAAAGCTTTATAAAGGAAATATTACTATTTATTCAAGAAATACTAAAAGCAATTCATACTCAGTGAAAAAAGTTTCATTTGAAGAAAATAAAACTTTCAACAAATTAAATGTTGAAAATTTTATAAATTTCCATAAAAAAAAATTAAAATAATTTAAAATTATTTGTTAGTTTTTTTTTTTAGCTACTTCCCTGGGATCTGGAATACTACCAAAAGTATACGTTATTGTTCTTATTAAGACCCATCCTAATGCCATGGTTGACAATATATAATATATAAATGTTAACGAGTCGCTTTTTGCAAAGTCTTCTAAGTCTGCTCCAAAATAAATTATATTCCAAAACAGAAAAAAGAATATTTCGTAGATAATTATAACTTTAAACATTATATAAGATGCTAACTATATTGATTTAGAATGAATACAAGGTGTTTTTAGTCTGCGACAAAAATGACAAGGAATGAAAGTAAATTATAAAATACTCATAATTTCAGAGTATGGAAAATATAACTAAAAAACTTCAGCTAGTTTTACTATCAATTATTCTTTTAAGCACAGTAATTGCTGTAGGAATAGAAATAAAAACAATGATAATTAATCAGTCTGTTACCTTAGCAGACTTGTTACTAATGTTTTTATATTTAGAAGTAATGGCAATGGTTAGAATTTTTTGGGCTCAGCAATCAATAACTATAACTTTACCTCTGCTAATTGCGATTACAGCTTTAGCTCGATTTATTATATTACAAGGAAAAGAAATGGATCCAGCAGCATTAGTTTACGAAGCTATTGCTATAGTTTTAATCGCCGGCGCAATTGTGATCTTAAGATTAAGACACAGTGATAAATTAGGTCTTAAAAAGAAAAAAAATAAATAAATTTAATGAATTTTGGGACGTCAAGGGCTTTGGCCATTGAAAAACTAAATAAATTTGTTGAACAAAATTTATTTGAATATTCAAAATTAAGAAATTTTGATTATGGTCCTAACAATAGATCAAATATTTCATGTCTTTCACCTTATATTACTCATGGTATAATTTCTGAGCTAGAAGTAATTAAAAAATCATTAAGTAAATTCTCATTTTCAAAAAATGAAAAATTTATTCAAGAAGTTTTATGGAGAATATATTGGAAAGGTTGGTTGGAATTAAGACCAAATGTTTGGACAGATTACTTAAATGAACTAAAAAAAATTCGTGAAGAATTTAAAGAAAACACCAATTACAAAAATGCTATTGAAGGTAATACAAATATCAAATGTTTTAACGAATGGGTGAACGAATTGAAAGAGAACAATTATTTACATAATCACACAAGAATGTGGTTTGCAAGTATTTGGATCTTTTCTTTAGAACTTCCTTGGCAATTAGGAGCTGAATTTTTTATGAAACATCTTTATGATGGGGACGCAGCTGCTAATACTTTAGGGTGGAGATGGGTTGCTGGAATTCAAACACAAGGTAAAAATTATCTAGCAAGAGAATGGAACATTAAAAAATTTACTAATAACCGATTTAATAATATTAAACTTAATGAGAATGCCCCTCCAAAAACAAGTAATAAAACTTATTCTGCATCAAAATTGGAATTTAACAATCCACAAAGTTTTCAGAAAAAAAATCTACTTATTTTTGAAAATAGTTTATCCTTTGAAATAACTGATTTAAAAGATCAAAGTTTTAAAAAAATTTTTTTAATTTCAAACAAAAATGAAAATCGAGCTATAGAACTTAGCGAAAAAGTAATTAAATTTAAGTCTCTATTAATTGAGGATCAAAAGAAAAGATTAAAAGAAAAATCAATCAATTGCGAAATTATTGATTTAAGTGAAGTACGAACTTTAAGCCAAGACTCATATGGCTTATACCCAACAGTTGGAGAAAACTTGGATTATATAAATACAAATAATCTTAATATAGAATTCTTATATAGAAAACTGGATCAATTTTCTTGGCAGTATTGTAACAAGGGTTTTTTTAATTTTAAAAATTATATTCCAAAAATAATTTCAACCTTCAATTAAAACCACCTAATCATGCCAATAATTCCAGCTGTTGCATAAAAAAATTGTAAAAATAAGATGCCTTTATGGCCTCCTCTATATGCCCAAATTCCAATTAGAATTGCAGATAAAACTAATAAACAAAAACCAAAAAATTCTATTCCTATATTTAATGCTACAAACAACGAGTATAAAATTGCTGTAATAACACCTGCCCATTCAAAGACTTTATTATTCACAATCTTCATTCATATTCTAATTTGAACTTTTTCCTATCATAAACTTTTTTCTTATTTTTTACTATTTTGTTTCTTAACATTGGTGATCTTAATAATTTTGCTACTGGATTTTTCTTTTTTAACTTTTTTTGTTTTTTTTTTTTCTTTCTCATAAAAGTTTCTTAAAGTTATCATATAAAATTTTTGAATAACTATTCATATCTGCCATATTATTTTTAGCAGATTGATCAAATTTTTCTAATGCTCCTTCTCCAAGTTGATCTTCAAGGGCCTTTTTATACTCAGGAACACACCCCCACTCGTTTACCGTAGTATCTTTAATTTCGATATGAAATTGAATTCCATAAGCATGATTTTGATATTTAAATATTTGATATTTAGTAATTGGAGATGAAGCTAATAGAGTTATGTCTTTATTATTTTCAATGCCCTGAACCTCATAAGAATGCCATTGCAAACTTTTAATTTGATTTGGAAATTTTGAAAATAAATTATCAACTTCCTTTTCTTTTAAAAAATTAATATCCATCATACCAATCTCAGCTGAGTTTGATTTAACTACCTTTCCCCCAATAACTTCTCCTAATAACTGACAGCCTAAACAAAACCCTAAATAAGGTTTTTTTAAATCTACAACAAATTCCTTAATTCTTTTTTTTTCTTCTATTAACCATGGGTAATCTTTTTCCATATAGGTATCCATTGGACCACCCATACAAAACATTCCGTCATATTTAGTTAAATCATCTGGTATTTTTTCACCTTCATCTAACTCTATAGTAGTTAATTTGAATCCATCAGCTAACATTAACTCTTTGATGTATCCTGGATCTTCTATCTTAATGTGTTGTAATACGATTATATTCACTAAATTTAACTTAGCTTAGAACACTTCTTTGAACAATATTTTACTCTATCCCAATTTAACTTCCATTTTTTTCGCCAGTTGAAAGGTCTTTTACAAACAGGGCAAATTTTTGAAGGTAAATTTTCTTTTTTCACTAAATTGTATTTTGTTTAATGAATTTATCAGCTTCAGATAAAATCAATTTTTTTCTATCTTTTTTCATTTTATCAAATATATGAACCATCATAGATAATCTGGGATTTTTTGAAAAAAACTTTCTATTTCGATCAATAAATCTCCAATAAAGTCCATCCATTGTATTACACCAATCTCCTTTTTTAAAATCCATCATTTTCATAAAATAACTTGAACCACAGATGTATGGTTTAGTAGCGAAAATTCCCCC
Source organism: Pelagibacterales bacterium SAG-MED30 (assembly GCA_014653775.1). Taxonomy (GTDB): domain Bacteria; phylum Pseudomonadota; class Alphaproteobacteria; order Pelagibacterales; family Pelagibacteraceae; genus Pelagibacter. The sequence goes on along the minus strand of JACWEA010000002.1, from coordinate 5,749 downwards.
ATCACTAAATAATCCCATACCATAAACATTTGGTACCATTACCCAATCAGAAGAATCTACAAACATTTCCATAAACCATTTATAAACTACGTTTGGTTTAATCTCACAAAGGTTCATAATATTAGATAAAATCATCAGTCTTTCAATATGATGAGACCAACCATGATTTAATGCATTCTTGATTGCGTAATCTAATGGTGGCAAACCTGTCGTTCCATCGTACCAAGACTTTTTCATATTTCTAGTTTGTTTAAAAAAATTTTTTGTTTCCATTTCCTCTGAATAACTTTGATAAATTCCTCGAATAAACTCTCTCCAACCAATTATCTGTCGGATATAACCTTCCAACGAATTCATTCTTATTTTATTTTTTTTGTGAAAATCTAAAACTTTTTGAATAATAAATTCAGGAGTTATTAAACCTAAATTGATATAAGGGCTTAAAGCACTGTGAAATAAAATGTTATCTTTTTGATTTACCGCATCTTCATAATCACCAAACAAATTTGATTTTTCTTTTATAAAAAAATTCAGAAGCTTAATTACATCATCAAATTCTGTTGCTAACCAAAAATTCTCCGTAGTACCTGGGTGATTTTTAAAAAATTTTTCAACGATAGGCTTTAATTTTTTTGTATGATTGGTTTCATTAATTTTAGGAAATTTTGGTATAGAAATATCCTTTGGCAATTTATTTCTATTATCCTCATCAAAACTCCACTTTCCTCCAATTGGATTTCCATCAGCCCCCATCAATATACCTGATTTTTTTCGAACCTCTTTGTAAAACGTTGCCATAAAAGGTTTTTTTGATTTTCCTAGGTAATTTTTGAATTCACCTCTTGAGTTTAAGAACATAGGAGTTTGAACAATATTCCAATTAATTTTTTCTTTTTTTAGAAATTGAGAAATCTTTTTTTCAAAAAACTTATCTTCGATTTCAAAACTAGAAATCTCTTTAATTTTTTTTGAATTAATAATCTTTTTTAATTTTTTAATGTAATCATCTTCAAATTCTTTATCTTCAATTTTTATATACTTTAATTTAAATTTACTCTTTTTGAGCTTTTCTCCGTAAGATCGCATGGAAGACAAGAATAATAGTATTTTCTGCTTATGATGTTTTTCATAAGTACATAAACCATTGTCTTCTGCCATAAAAAATATGTGGTCTTTTTTGAAGCGGTCGAGGTATTTTGATGGAAATAACTGATTACCAAGTATAAAAAATAACTTCATAATTAAATATATATAATAAAAATTTTTTATGTCAGAAAAATATATTATTTTTGGTGCGACAGGTTCAATCGGATCCAGTTTAGCAGAACAATTAGTTAGTTCAGGAAATAATGTTCATTTAGTTGCAAGAAATGAAGCTGAACTTAAAAATATTTCTGACAAATTAGGATGTGAATCTACTATAGCTGATGTTTTGGAGGAAGGATTTATTGATAAAGTAAAAAATGATATCCCAGAAACAAAGGGGATTGCTTACTGCGTAGGTTCAATTGACTTAAAACCTTTAAGAATGGTTACAGAACAAGATTTTAATAAATGCATGAAACTAAATCTTTATTCTGCAGTTGAAACTATAAAAGGATACCAAGAAAGTTTAAAAAAAAATAAAGGGTCAATAGTTTTATTCTCTACAGTTGCTGCTCAAAGAGGATTTACAAACCATGCAATAATTGCTTCTACCAAAGCTGCAGTTGAAGGACTAACTGTTTCACTAGCTGCTGAATTTGCACCAAATATAAGAGTCAATTGTATAGCTCCTAGTTTAACAAATTCTAAAATTGCTGAACCAATGTTAAAAAACAAAGCTCTTGCAGATGGAATTGCAAAGGCGCATCCATTAAAAAGATTGGGTGAAGGAAAAGATTCTGCATCTCTTGCAAAGTTTCTTATTAGTGATGATAGCTCTTGGGTTACGGGTCAAATAATTGCAGTAGACGGTGGAAGATCTAAACTTTCTTAAGGTGAAAAAGTTTTTTTTTTTAATATTTTTTATACTTTTTTTTTCATCAAATTCATTTTCTCAAGATTATAATTTTAAAAAATTAGTAAAACTAGATGGACCTTGGGGATCATCATTCTTAAATGACAGCGAATTAATTGTTACTGAAAAAAGTGGAAAGATAAAAATTATTGATGTGAATTTAAATAAAGTTTCTAACATTAAACATAATCTTAATTTCTTAGATTATGGCCAGGGAGGACTTCTAGATATTCTTTTTGAAGATGGCTTTATTTATGTTTCATATTCAGAAAATCGAGGTAATTGGAAATCCAGCACATCAATTGCTAAGGCAAAATTTGATAAAAAAGAACTAAACTTTAAAAATATTTTTCGAGCAGAGCCCCCAATAGACTCAGGTTATCATTTCGGTTCAAGGTTAGCTATAAAAGGAGATTATATTTACGCCTCTGCAGGTGAGAGGGGACAAGGAATGATTGCTCAAGATCCTACTAAACATCCTGGAAGCATTATTAGAATTCATAAAGATGGTAATATTCCAAAAGATAATCCAAAGTTTGTAGGGGGGAAAAATTGGTTACCTGAGATTTATCAAATAGGAATTAGAAACCCTCAAGGATTAACTTTATCACCATTTGATGGAAAGATTTACATAAGCAACCATGGGGCAAAAGGTGGTGATTGGTTTGGTGAGGCAAAAAAAGGTGAGAATTACGGTTGGAAAATACTAGGATGGGGTGGAAAGAATTATTCAGGAACTAAAATTGGACCAAAATGGAAGCCTGGCTTTACTAAAGCAATTCACTATTGGGTGCCTTCTATAGCGACCAGCGCAATAACTATTTACAAAGGAGATGAGTTTAAAGAATGGAACGGTCATGCTTTAATCACTTCTCTTAAGGATCAATCACTAAGAAAATTAGTTTTTGATGATTTATCCAATATAGAAGAAACAATTATTTTTAAAAATAAGATTGGAAGAATTCGAGATATTCAAGTTCATCCTATTAATGGAAAAATTTATTTTTTAGCTGATGATAAGCTTTGGATGATGAAAAAAAGTTAATCTTCTAAAATTTTTTTTTTTGCTTTTTCAAACTCTTCTTTAGTTAAAACGCCATCCTTTAGAAGTTCATTTAATTTATTTAATTCATTAGTTAAATTTTGAGAATTGGCAGATAAATTTTCTGTTTCTTCCTTAGTATCAATTTGTGAATTAGATTTGTTAGAGCTTTTTGCACCGAACCCTGTCATAATAGCTCTGCCCCCTAAATAAAGTACAAAAATAAAAATAGGAATTACAAGTCCAAAAAAAATTATCTTTTCCATGATTTAATCCTCATCTTCCTCTCGCCAATTTTTTTCATACATTAACCACGCAGCATATATTACCGAAAATGTTCCAACGATCATACCATAATCAAACCCAGTTTGCTGATCAAATAAGTACCAACCTAATTGTGTTGCTCCTATCGGGGGAATAGTAAGTATAGCCATTAGAATAACTATTCTATAAGGATACTTAGGTTTTTTCATACACCAACTTAACAAATAAAACTGGAGGATTTAATTATTAAATTTGCGATCTTTTGAAACAGTCGATTGTATTTTTAAGTAAACAAGCAATAGTCATCGGTCCAACTCCACCAGGAACAGGGGTTATTGCTTTTGCATTTTTTGAAACTTCTTTAAAGTCTACATCTCCAACAATACCTTTATCAATTTTGTTAATACCAACATCAATTACAATTGAACCTTTTTTAACCCAGTCTCCTTTAACTAGTTCAGGAATACCCACCGCAGCAACAATAATATCTGCCTCTAAGCACTCCGCTTTTAAATCTTTAGTTTTTGAATGAGTAATTGTTACAGTACAATTTTCTTTTAAAAGAAGCTGTGTCATTGGCTTTCCATTAAGATTAGATCTTCCAACTATGACAGCTTTTTTTCCATTTAAATTTGGCTCTATTTTTTTAATTAATAAATAACATCCTAATGGAGTACATGGTACTGAGCTTTCATAACCTGAGGAAAGATTTCCTACATTCATTGGATGAAAACCATCAACATCTTTTGAAGGATCAATAGTTTCAATTACTTTTTGTCTATCAATATGTTTTGGAAGTGGTAATTGAACTAAAATCCCAGATACAGTCTCATCTTTATTTAATTTTTGAATTTTATCTAATATTATATTTTCTTCTACAGAGTCAGGATATTTAATAACTTCAGACTTTAATCCAACTTCATTAGCTGATTTTTCTTTATTACGAACATAAATTTGACTAGGTGTTAAATCTCCAATCAAAATTACGGTTAAACCTGGTACTTTATTATGTTTAACTTTTAGGTTAGAAACCTCTTTTTTTAGTTCCTCTCTTAATTCAGCTGCTATTTTTTTTCCATCTATTAAAATCATAAATTTTTAGAATATCATTGGAGCGATGTAGAGCTTCATACACATTTCTATAAACCAAATCAATAGAAGTAAGACAATTGGTGATATATCTAATGATCCTAAATTTGGTAAATAACGTCTTATTTTGTTTAATATTGGGTCAGTAAGTCTGTAACTAAATTCTAAAATAGAGTAAACAAATCTGTTTTGAGTGTTTAAAATATTGAAAGCTATCAACCAACTCACGATAACATTTGCTATAACTACATAAGAATAAAGTTTTAATATTTGTAAAACTAAATAAAAAATAGCTATCATTTCTTTTCAATATAAATTGAAGAGCTTGGAAAAGCGAAAGAGGCTTTATTATTCTCAACAATTTGTTTAATTTCAATTGCTAAACGTTCTTTTACTGATAGCCAATCATTCCAACTATCTGTTTTTGTAAAACATCGGACATACATATCTATTGAACTATCTGAAAATTTATCAACTCTAACTGCTACTCCTATACTTGGATTAAAATCTTCGCTATTGTTAATGTGTTTTTCTATTTGATCTCTTATAGTTTTTAATTGATCGACAGTAGTGTCGTATTGAAGGGTAATTATCCAACTAATTAACCAATTTGAAGTCTCACTGATGTTGATGACTGCATTTTCTGCAAATTGAAAATTTGGAATGATAGCCAAAGATTTATCAAATTTTCTAATTGTAGTGGATCTAAAGCCAATTTTTTCAACAATGCCTTCTATTATTCCATCAACAGAAATCCAATCTCCAATTTTAAATCTTTTTTCTACAAGGACTAAAATTCCTGAAATTAAATTTTTAAATAAATCTTGGGCACCCAATGCTACTGCAACACCAAATAAACCTAACCCAGCGATGATTGGACCAATTTTAATCCCCCACAATTCAAGTACTGCCGCTAAACCTAAAATAAATATAAGTATTTTTAGCGATTTAATTATCCAACCAATAAGCTCTCTTGTTAAAAGTTTATCAAGTCCACTTAGAACATATGAAATTGGTTCAATAATTTGATGAATAATCCAAAAAATTAAAATTGTTATTAAAGTCCTATTAATAGTATCCACTACCTCTCGGCCTTCGCTTGAGAAGGTCATATAATAACTTGCAATAAAAAAACCTAAAACAATTGGTAAAAATCTTGCAGGACCTTTAAGAGATTGAACAAAAGTATCATCTAATTTGTTAGTTGTTCTTTTTGAAATAATCTCTAGTTTTTTTATGATCAATTTACTAATTAATCCTCTAAAAATTAAAAAAACTAGAAATATCAAAATTCCGATTAATATTTGAAAAATATCAACTCCAAGGATTCCTTTATTCCAAACTGATAAGAATAT
>JACWEA010000019.1 GCA_014653775.1 Pelagibacterales bacterium SAG-MED30 | reverse complement strand
TTATTTTTTCTTACTAAAACAATTGTTGTCATAGCTAATAAATGGATATTAAATTCAATAGTTCAAGACCAGTTTTAGTATTATTGCTATAATTGAATAATATATGTATACCTGTTTTTAATTATGAAGCGTAAAGGCAAAATTAGTAGAAAAACTAAAGAGACTAGCATTAGTGTTGATCTTAATATTGATGGTAAAGGAAAATATAAGATTGATACTGGAATAGGATTTCTTAACCACATGCTTGAACAGTTATCAAAACATTCGTCAATTGATATGAATATCAAAGCTAAGGGTGATACTCATATTGATCTTCACCACACAACAGAAGACACAGGAATTGCAATTGGTGAAGCATTGAAAAAGGCTTTAAAAAAATCTGTTGGTATAAGAAGATATGCTCATGCAATGATTCCTATGGATGAAACATTATCACGTGTTGCAATAGATGTATCAAATAGGCCTTATTTAATTTGGAAAGTTAAGCTTAAAGTAGAAAAACTTGGCGAAATGGATACTGAGTTATTTAAAGAATGGTTTCAGGCTTTCTCACAGGCAGCTGGAATTACTTTACATGTTGAAAATATTTATGGTGATAATAGCCATCACATTATTGAGTCTTGCTTTAAAGGACTTGCAAGATCTTTGAGAACTGCATTAGAAATGGACCCGAGGAATAAAAAATCAATTCCTTCTACAAAAGGTTCTTTATAAGTTTAATGAACGTTACAATTGTTGATTATAAATCGGGTAATATAAGCTCGGTAATAAATTCTTTTAAAGAAGTTGCCAAAGACAAAGTAAATATCGAGGTAACTTCTGATTTAAATAAGATCAAATCAAGTGATAAAGTGGTTTTACCAGGGCAGGGCTCATTTAAAAGCTGCGTAGATGCTTTAAATAAAATTAATGGCCTTTCTGATACTTTAAATGTATTTGCAATAAATAATAAAAAGCCACTTCTTGGAATTTGTGTTGGCCTTCAAATGTTTGCCGATATTGGTTACGAGGAGACTGAAACGAAAGGACTTGGTTGGATATCTGGTAAGGTATCAAAAATTGATAATCAAAATGGAAAATACAAACTCCCTCACATTGGCTGGAATCAAATTAATATTGTAAAGGACAGCAAGATTTTTCAAAATATAGAAAATAATTCGCACATGTATTTCGTGCATAGTTATGAATTTGTGCCGAATGACAAAAATGTAATTTCTGCAACAACAGATTATTCATCAAATATTGTATGTTCTGTTGAAAAAGAAAACATATTTGGAACTCAATTTCACCCAGAAAAAAGTGATAAAACTGGATTAAAGATAATAGAAAACTTTATAAATTTATAAATTTTATTAAAAATGAAAATATTTCCAGCAATAGACATTAAAGATAAAAAATGTGTAAGATTAGTTAAAGGAGACTTTGATAACAAAACGGAATATGAATTGTCTCCAGTTGAGCAAGCCGGTAAATACAAAGATCATGATTTTAAGAATTTACACATTGTTGATCTTGATGGAGCTTTAATTGGTGAAACAGTAAATTTAAATATTATTAAAGATATAGTGAGTAAATTTGATCTTAAGGTCGAGATAGGTGGTGGTATTAGAAATTTTGAAAGTATAAAAAAATATACTGATGCTGGCGTTGATAAAGTAATTTTAGGAAGTGCTGCTATAAAAGATAAAAATTTTTTAAAAGAAGCATGTAAAAAATTTCCAAACAAAATTGCTCTAGGTTTGGATGCTAAAGATGGATTTTTATCAGTATCTGGATGGAAAGAAAATTCTAATCAATTAACTTTAGATTATTTAAAAGAAGTAAATGATTATGGTATAAGTAGATTGATTTACACAGATATTAATCGAGATGGCATGAAACAAAGCCCAAATTTTGAGGAAACATCAAAAGTTGCTGATATATCAAATTGTCCTGTAATTATATCTGGCGGAGTTTCATCATTAGGTGATATTAAAAAAGCCAAAACTCTAAATAATATTGAGGGCATAATAGTTGGTAAGGCTATTTATGATGGAGATATAAAATTAGATGATTTAGTAAAAGAAGATGCTTAAAAATAGAATAATACCTTGTTTAGACGTAAAAAATGGTCGTGTTGTTAAAGGTATTAACTTTGTTGATCTAAAAGATGCAGGTGATCCTGTTGAACAAGCTAAAATTTACAGTGATGGTGGTGCAGATGAAATTTGTTTTTTAGATATTACCGCGTCTAATGAAAATAGAGAGACTATTTATGATGTTGTAGAAAAAACTTCAAAGAAATGTTTTGTTCCTTTAACTGTGGGTGGTGGAATTAGAAGTATAGAGGATATCAACAAATTACTAAATTATGGTGCAGACAAAGTCTCTATAAATACTGCTGCTGTAGAAAATTCAAAAGTTGTTATTGATAGTTCAAAAAAATTTGGATCTCAATGTATTGTTGTTGCAATTGATGCAAAAAAAAATGATGATAAATGGGAAGTATTTACCCATGGAGGAAGAAATAATAGCGGCATAGATGCTTTAGAGTATGCAAAACAAATGGAAGAAAATGGTGCCGGGGAGTTATTGGTAACTTCTATGGATAGAGATGGAACGCAAGTTGGCTATGATATTGATTTGATGTTAAAAATTTCATCTAAGGTAAATATTCCAGTTATTGCATCTGGTGGTGTAGGTAATTTAGACCATTTAGTTGATGGAATTAAATTAGGAAAGGCCAGTGCAGTTTTAGCAGCTTCTATATTTCATTATGGAAAATATTCTGTAAAAGAAGCTAAGGATTATTTGGACTCAAAAGGAATTCCTGTTAGAATTTAATATGCTTAATACTTTAGAAAGTTTATTTAATCTTGCAAGAGAAAGAAAAAAATCTCCTGTCGATGGATCTTATACAAATAAATTACTCAGTAATAAATCTTTAAGTAAAGAAAAGGTCCTAGAAGAAATAAATGAACTTATTGAAGCAGTTGAAAATAATTCAAACAAAATACATGAAGCAGCAGATGTTTTTTATCACTTAATAATGTATTTAGAGGCTAACGATGTAAAAATAGAAGATGTTATGAGTGAATTAAATAAAAGACAAAAATGAGTTACGACGATAATAATATTTTTGCAAAAATACTTAGAGGAGAAATTCCTTGTAAAAAAATTTACGAGGATGATTATGTGTTATCATTTTATGATATTAATCCACAAAAAAAAATACATGCCTTGGTAATTCCTAAGGGCAAATACATAGATCTTGATGATTTTAGTGAGAGAGCCTCACCAAACGAAATGGTTGGATTATTAAAAGGAATAAATATTGTTGCAAAAAAATTGGGTATATCGGTAGATACAGGAAAAGGATATAGAGCATTAGCTAATATAAGCGAGCATGGAGGACAAGAAGTACCCCATTTTCATTTTCATTTATTTGGAGGTGAAAAAGTTGGTAAAATGGTGCAATGAACAAAAAAATAGAAAGAAATTATCTAGAGATTAAATCAATAAAAGATTTAAATGACTCCAAATTTTTTTTAGATGGATATTCAGTCGAATTTGTTGAACCAACAGATTTCCAACTCAATAAATTTTTTTATAAAAACATCGGAAAGGATCATCATTGGGTTGACCGTTTAGTATGGACAGATAAAAAATGGATTGAGTATACATCTGATAAAAAAGTAAAAACTTATATTATTAAAAAGAAAGATGATCTTGCAGGTTATTTTGAACTTATTTTTCATGAAGATAAAAATGAAGTTGAAATAGCATATTTGGGTTTATTAGAGGAATACCAAAATAAAAAATTAGGCTCTTATCTTTTGTCATCTGCAATAAAAGAGTCTTTTTTGAAAAAAGCTAAGAGAGTATGGGTACATACTTGCTCTTTAGATCATAAAAATGCATTAAAAAATTATATTGCCAGAGGTATGAAGATTTTTAAAAAAGAATCAATATCGATTTAATTTAATTTCGTTTTGGTAAATTAAATAAATTATTTTTTAATTTTTGATTTTTCATTACTGACGACAAGAAGGTAATACTTAAGTTTTGATATATATCGATAGTTTGCCAACCAATTAAATTATGGGTGTCATAATCAAAAAAAACATTTATTTCATGATCATTTTCAAAAAATTTATAATTAATAAATTTTTCATCTATGACTCTTTCTTTTATGTTGGTTATTTTATTTAATAAATAATCTTTATCTAAAATCAAATTAAGAGGAGTTCTTTCTAGTGGGTAAAGATAATAACTACTAGAAGTTTTGATAACTATTGATTTTCCATTTGATACTAAAGTTTTTTGATTTGACAAATTATATTTGCAATAAATTTTTTTTGGGTATGACAAAGTACATTTTCCATTTTCTATTTTATCATTTATATTTTGTTCAAAATTAAAAGTTAAATTATTTGTACTTTTTAAATTTTTTATGATTTTTTCTTTTATTGATGCTGAAGCTTCAGAGATTAAAAATATTAAGAATAATATTATAAAATTTTTCCTCATTACAAAACATCACGTTTTCCAACATGGTTTGCCTTACTCACAATTCCTTCTGCTTCCATCATGTCAATTATTCTAGCTGCACGATTATAACCAATTTGAAGTTTTCTTTGTAAGAAAGATGTTGAGGCTTTTCCTTCAGATTTTATTATTTCCACAGCTGTTTGGTAAAGTTCATCTTTATCATTCAGATTTTTTGAACCTTCATTTATTTCTTTTTCGTCAGCAAAGTTTAATATTTCATCTACGTAATCTGGTTCTGCTTGAGATCTTAAAAAATTATTTATTTTTTCTATTTCGTTATCTGAGACAAAAGGAGCATGTATTCTTACAATTCTATTCGCTGAAGACATATAGAGCATGTCTCCTTTGCCTAATAATTGTTCTGCTCCTTGCTCTCCGAGAATAGTTCTACTATCTATTTTAGATGTTACTTGAAAAGAAATTCTGGTTGGAAAATTAGCTTTTATAGTTCCAGTTATAACATCTACACTTGGTCTTTGAGTTGCCATGATTATATGAATTCCGGCTGCCCGCGCCATTTGAGATAATTTTTGAATATAGTTTTCGATTTCTTTGCTAGCAACAAGCATTAAATCGGACATTTCATCTACAATGACCACTATATAAGGCATGGGGAGTTTGTGTTTCAAATTATAACCATCAATATTTCTCACACCTTCTTTAGTCATCAATCTATATCTGCTCTCCATTTCTTTCACCACCCAACCGAGTACTGAAGCAGCTTTTTTTGCTTCGGTAATTACTGGACATAACAAATGTGGAATACCTTCATAAGTTGAAAGCTCCAACATTTTTGGATCAATTAATATAAATTTACATTTTTCAGGTGTATGTCTATATAAAAGAGATAAAATTATTGTATTAATGCATACCGACTTACCTGAGCCAGTCGTACCTGCAATTAGCAAATGAGGCATTGCTGCCAAATCTCCCACAATTGGTATTCCTGAAATACTTTTACCTAGAGCTATAGGTAATTTTATTTCCTTTTTTTTGAAATCTGAATTATTCAATATTTCACTTAAATAGACATTTTCTCTAGAAATATTAGGCAGCTCAATTCCAATAGTATTACTTCCCGGTATCGTTGCAATTCTAGCAGATTCTGAACTAGTATTTCTTGCGATATCATCTGAAAGATTAATAATTTTTGAAACTTTTACCCCTGCTGCTGGTTCAAATTCATTTAAAGTAACAACTGGTCCATGACTAACTTTTTTTATATTACCATTTACGCCAAAATCTAATAATATTTTTTCTAAAAACTCAGGATCATTTCGTTCATCATTGTTAGAATTCTCTCTTTCTTTTTTTGTTGGTGTTTTTAATAAACTAAAATTTGGAAGGCTAAATTTTGTTTTTTCATTTTCTTTTAATTTATCAGCTTTTATAAAAGGTAAGTCTTCTTGGATTAGATCTTTAATTTCTTCTTGAGGTATATACTCATTTATTATTTCACTTTTATCAGTAAAGTTTTTATTTTTATCTTTGTTTATCAAATTTAAAATTCGTTTTAAAAAATTCCAAAATTTTTTGAGACTAAAATTAATACTAATTAAGAAAAAAGTAATTATTAATAATACTAAAATATAGTATGTAATATTTTTATTAATATTAACTACATCTTGTAAAAAACTATTGGACAGATAATTTCCAATAAACCCACCATTTCCATTAATATAAAGAGTGAAAGTTGCATCATAAAAAAGACTAAAGTATAGAGATCCAAAAATTAAATATAAAA
>JACWEA010000018.1 GCA_014653775.1 Pelagibacterales bacterium SAG-MED30 | reverse complement strand
TCTTTTGTGCCTCTATAAAGGGATCTATAAATTAGTCTTTTTTTTAAATTATCTATGTAGTTATTCATCAAATAAATATATTAATATTAAATGGTTAATATTAATACATACAATTATTTACTATCAGATCTTAAGAAATTAAAAGGAATTGGAGTTAAAACATCTAATTTATTAAAAAAGAAAAAAATTAATACTATTTTTGATTTGTTATGGAAATTACCTAGAACTTATACAGATTTAAGTATTTCAACTAAAATTAAAGACCTAAAAATTGGTGAAATTCAAACTATAACTTTATATCCCTACAAATACAATTTTCCGAGAATTAGAAATTTACCTAATAAAGTTAGTTGCAAGGATGAATCAGGGGAATTAGATTGTATTTTTTTTAATAGCTATGAGGGATATATTAAAACAATTTTACCCTTAAATAAAGAAATAACCGTCAGTGGAAAAATAACTCAATTTAAAAATAAATATCAAATCACCAATCCAAAATATATTTCAGAAAATGCATCTTTAATTAAAAATAAACATAATAAATATTCACTAACAGAAGGAATATCGGATAAAGTCTATAATAATATAATTAATCAAATATTAAAAAATCTACCAGAATTAAATGAATGGCATAATCAAAACATATTAAAAAAATTTGATTATATTTCATGGAATGAAGCTATAGTTAAATTACATTTGCCAGAGAATGTTGGTCAATACAAATCTAATTTTTATAAAAGGCTTGCCTACGACGAAATATTATCATCTTTTTTAGTTCACTCTGAAATTAGAAGAAAAATCAAAAAGGTTAAAAAACAAAAAAAAAACTTTGAAATTAAAGATCAAATTAAACTTTTATCTAAGTTAAATTTTAGTCTTACTAATGATCAAAAAATAACATTAAATGAAATAAATAATGATTTAAGATCAAATCATAAAATGTTTAGATTATTACAAGGAGATGTAGGTAGTGGAAAAACTATAGTTGCATTAACAGCAGCATTTAATGTGATTAATTCTGGATTTCAAGTTGCCGTAATGGCTCCTACTGAAATTTTAGCAAGACAACATTATAATTTAGCAAAAAAAATATTTGATAAACATATAATTATTGAACTCTTATCTAGTAAATCTGAACAAAAAAACAAAAAGGAAATTTCAAAAAATTAAAAGAAAATAAAATTAATATAATATTTGGTACACATGCTATTTTTCAAAAAAAGATAGAATTTAAAAAATTAGGTTTAATAATTATTGATGAACAACATAAATTTGGTGTTAATCAAAGAAAAAAATTATCAGACAAAGGAGGAGATAATTGTGATGTTTTACTTATGTCAGCAACACCTATTCCAAGAACTTTAACCATGACAATCTATGGAGATATGGATTTATCAATAATTAAAGAAAAACCAAAAAATAGATTAGAAATTAAAACCTATAGTAAACTAGATAAGAAAATTGATGATGTAATAAGTTTTATTAAAAAAGAAATTAAAAATGGAAATCAAATTTTCTGGGTATGTCCTCTTATAAAAGAGTCTAAGAAATTAGATCACTCATCAGCAATTGAAAAATATGAATATTTAAAGAAAATTTTTCCAAGTCAAGTTGCTTTACTTCATGGTAAAACAGAAATGGACGTAAAGGAATTAATGTTAAATAAATTTTTAAATAATGAATTCAAAATTTTAGTTTCAACTACAATAATTGAAGTAGGTATAGATTTTCCAAATGCTAATGTAATTGTAATTGAAAATGCAAACAAATTTGGTCTATCTCAGCTTCACCAACTAAGAGGAAGGGTTGGTAGAGGAAATAAACAATCAACTTGTATATTAATGTTTAAATCTTCATTAACTGAAAATGCAAAAAAAAGATTAAATATTTTAAAAAATTCTAATAATGGTTTTGAAATTTCTGAAAAAGATATGAAAATAAGAGGATATGGAGATATTCTAGGTTTTAAACAAAGTGGTATTAAAAATTTTAAGTTAGCAGATCCAGTTCACAATAGTGATCTATTTGAATTAGCTGAAAAAGAAATTAAAAAAATGGAAACTCAAAATGATGATATTAGTAAATATAAGATCTTAATGAAACTGTATGATCAAGCTGATGTTATTAATGATATAGTTTAGTTTTTGTTAGTAGATGTACCGGCAGAGACTATAAACTTAGAAGCTTCTTCAAAACTCATATTAAGATAAATAACTTCATCAATAGGAAACATTAATAAAAAACCGCTTGTAGGATTAGGCGTTGTTGGTACAAAAACATTAATTAATTTTTTATTTGTTTTTTGAGACATTTCTCCTTTGTTTTCTTTAGTTGCAAACCCTACTGCCCAAACACCTTTTCTAGGGTATTCTATAAGTACAACACTTTTTTTATCATTATCCTTTTTAGAAAAAGTTTCAGTCATTTGTAAAATTGCCGAATAAACTGTTCTTAGAAAAGGTATTCTTTTAAATAAGTCATCAATAAGTTTTAAAACTCTTTTTCCAATAAACGATAATGAAAGACCTCCTACAATTGTAATAAAAATTATTGTAATAATTATTTCAATTCCAGGAATTGCTATAGGCAAATAACTATTTGGATTAATATTTACAGGTAAGATTTTCGAAGACAAACTGATTAAAAATTTACTTAAATATAAAGTAAATCCTATTGGTATTAATACTACTACACCAGTAATAAAGTAATTTCTTAGAATCAGGGCTAAGGATTTTTTTTTGGTTTTTTTAATCATTAATTATAATTTGCTTATATAACAAAAATAATTCAAATTATAAAAAGTATAATTTAAAATTTTGTTATTTAGATTCATTGATAAATATAATATCAATGTTGAATAAAAATGAATAGAAGAAAATTTTTAACTTATGTTAGTTGTGGTTGTTGTGGATTTGTTCTTAATTCTTGTTCTACAGCGCCAATCACAGAAAGACGCCAATTAAAGATAGTACCTGAGGCGAAATTAAATGCACAAGCTGCTCAAATTTATGAAAAAATTAAAGAAAAGGAGAAGCTTAGTAAGGATACAAAAAAGTTAGAAGAGATTAAAAATATTGGAAAAAAAATGGAAGATTCTATTGGGGAATATTTTTATAAAAAAAAAATGAATGATCCTACAGCTCTTTTTAAATGGGAATATATTTTAATAGATAATAAAAAAGTTAGAAACGCATGGTGTATGCCAGGTGGTAAGATAGCTGTATACACTGGTATACTAGATGTAACCCAAAATACAAATGGCCTTGCAGCAGTTATGGGTCATGAAATTGCACACGCAGTCGCTAAACATTCGGTTGAAAGAGCAAGCAGAGGCACTTTGTTAAATATAGGAACACAAATTATAGATATTGCTAGTGGAGGTAAATTATCACAAGTTAACAGAACAACAGGCATGAATACTGTAGGATTATTATCTCAATTAGGAATAATGAATCCATTTAATAGAAAACAAGAGAGTGAAGCAGATTATTTAGGAATGATTTTTGCATCATTATCAGGTTATGACATAAGAGAAACTGTAAAAATTTGGGAAAGAATGAAAGAATATAACAAAGGAAAAGCACCTCCTGAATTTATGAGCACACACCCTTCGGCTGATAATAGAATTAAGAAAATAAACGAATGGACTCAAGAAATAATTTTAGATTACCCACCAATTAAAGTTTAAATGGTGAGCCGTGTTGGACTCGAACCAACGACCCATTCCTTAAAAGGGAATTGCTCTACCAACTGAGCTAACGGCCCATATTATTTACAAGAATGAAATTGTGTATATAGAATTATTATAATATTTCAAATAGCAATTTAGTTAAAAAAAGTCTTTGATTTACAACTTATCAATGTATTTATCATGAAACTCGTCAAAAGTGCCATTATTGATATTTTCTCTAATAGCGCTCATTAATTCTTGATAAAAATTTATATTATGAAGAGTCAAAAGCATAGAAGCAAGTATTTCATTAGTATTAAATAAATGATTTAGATAATTTTTAGAATATTTATTTAAATTTAAATTTGAACAATTTAGGTCTAGGGGATTGTTATCTTTTTTATATTTATTATTCTTTATATTAACCCTTCCCTCCCACGTAAACGCCAAACCTGTGCGACCTGATCTTGTTGGTAATACACAATCAAACATATCTATTCCTCTTTTAACTGCTCCGAGTATGTCAGAAGGTGTACCAACACCCATTAAATAATGAGGTTTATTATCAGGTAAAAGATCTTTAATATTGTCTAAAACTTTAAACATTTCGTTTTGACTTTCACCAACAGCAAGTCCTCCGATAGCATAACCATCAAATCCTATTTTTATTAATTCCTCTAAAGATTTTTCTCTTAAATCTTTAAATAAACCACCTTGTATAATTCCAAATAAAGCTTTGTGGGGATTGTGGCCAAAAGTTTTTTTTGATCGTTCAGCCCAGTAAAGAGATAAATTCATGGATTTTTCTATAAGTTTATAATCTCTACTTTTCTTTGGACATTCATCCATAATCATCACAATATCTGAATTTAAACCTAATTGTATTTTAATACTTTCCTCGGGACTTAAATAATATTTTTTACCATCTATGTGTGAATTAAAAATTGCTCCTTTTTCTTTATCAATTTTATTTAATTTAGATAGAGACATTACTTGAAAACCACCCGAGTCTGTTAAGATAGGTAAATCACAGTTCATGAATTTATGCAAACCCCCTACACTTTTAATTCTATCTACACCAGGTCTTATCATTAAATGATATGTGTTAGATAGAATTATTTCTGAACCAGTTTTTTTGATATCATCAATAGTACAAGCTTTAATCGTAGCTTGTGTGCCAACAGGCATAAATGCCGGTGTATTAATATTTCCTCTGTGAGTTTCAATTAAACCAGTTCTAGCAAATTTGTCTTTGCTAATAGTTTTAAAGGCAAAATCTTTTGATGCCATTAATTAAATTTTATAAAGATTTAAAACTTATAATTTTGTCAGGATCTTTTACAGCACCATTATTATTTTCATCACCTCTTTTAATTTTATCAACATATTCCATTCCTTCAATTACTTTGCCAAAAACAGTATATTGTTTATCTAGGAAAGGCGCGGGTTTGAAACAAATAAAAAATTGACTATTAGCGCTGTTAGGATCTGAAGATCTGGCCATAGATAAAGTACCACGATCATGAGGAGAATTATTAAATTCCTGATTTAAATCAGGTAGATCAGATCCACCCATACCTGCTCTTCTTAAATCAAAATTATCAGTACTTGAATTACCAAACTGTACGTCACCTGTTTGAGCCATAAAACCATCTATGACTCTGTGAAAAACAACATTATCATATTTACCTTTATCAGCTAATTCTTTAATTCTTTTAACGTGATTTGGTGCTATGTCCGAAAATAATTCTATTTTTACATCACCATCTTTTAATTTTAGTATCATTATATTCTCCTCTGACATTGATTGATTTATTATAATTAAAAAGAAAATTAATATTTTAATTAAAATTTTATTCATATTTTTGCTTTTAAAGATTTAATTGTACTTTTTGTAGTAAATTTTTTTATGTCTCCATTTAATTTAACAATTTCTTTAACAAATTTAGATGAAATAATTTGATTTTCTACATCTGACATCAAAAAAAGTGTTTCTATATTATTATTAAGTTTTCTATTCATGCCAGCTAATTGAAATTCATATTCAAAATCAGATACTGCTCGTAAACCTCTTAAAATTACGTTTGATTTATATTTTTTACATAATTCAGTAGTTAATGATTTAAAAGAAATAATTATAATTTTTTTTTTATTCAACTTTAAATCTGAAAATAATGCTTTTTTTACAATTTCAATTCTTTCATCGGAATCAAATAAATAATCTTTATTATCTACATTAGATACAGCTACTACGATTTTATCAAATATTCTTAATCCTTTTTTTATTACATCTATGTGTCCAAAAGTTATTGGATCAAAAGTACCAGGATAAATAGCCACTTTTTTCATTAAATTAAGTTATCATCAATTTTATTTGCTGAAACAACTTTTTCATCACCAGATAATTTCTGAATTCTATGTCCTTGAGTGGCCCTTCCAACAGTTCGTATATCTGAAGCAACAATTCTTATAACTCTCCCTTTATTAGTAGAAATTAATATTTCATCACCACCAAAAACTGGAAATGAAGAGGAAACATTGCCATTTCTTGGTGAATTTTTGATATCTATAATTCCTTTTCCTCCTCTATTAGTTACTCTGTAGTCATAATGGGATGTTTTTTTACCATATCCATTTTCTGTAATAGTAAAGATAAATTTTTCTTTTGCTTTTAATTCGGATTTTTCATCTTTAGATTTTGTATTTCTTTTATTCTGTTTATCATTGTCTATTATTGATAACGACACTATTTGATCATTAGTAGCTAAATTAATACCTCTTATTCCTTTAGATGATCGACCTTTAAAAATTCTTAATTTTTTTGACTCAAATCTTATACATTTTCCAAATTTTGTTCCTAAAATTATATCTTGATTTTCTTTACAAATTTTTACTCCTACAATTTTATCATTTGTATCTAATTTCATAGCAATTTTACCTGCAGAATTTATTGAAGAAAAATCCTCCAAACTATTTTTTCGTATTTTTCCTTGAGCTGTTGCAAAAACTATCTGATAATCTTTTAATTCTGATTTATTATCTGGAAATGGCATTATAGAACTTATTGATTGGTGGTTTTTTAGAGGGAGTATATTAAATAAGGATTTTCCTTTAGAAGCTGTAGATCCAACAGGTATTTTCCAAGCTTTTATTCTATATACTAGGCCTTCTGTAGAAAAGAATAATACAGATGTGTGTGTATTTACTGATAAGGTTTGCACAACACTGTCTTCATTTCGTGTAGTTATTCCAGATTTTCCTTTTCCTCCTCTTTTTTGTTGTTTTACATTGTTAAGTGATCCTCTTTTTATATAACCCTGTAAAGTAACAGTTATTATTACAGCTTCCTTTTGAATAGTTTCTTCGATATCATAATTTAATACAGCATCAATAATATCAGTCCTTCTATTAACTTTAAATTTTTCTTTAATATCGATTAATTCTTTACCAATTACTTTTAATAATTCCTTCTTAGATGATATAATTTTTTTATATTTTGAAATCATCTCTGAAAGTTTTTTGATTTCTGCTTCAATCTCATTAATTCCAAGAGCAGTAAGTTTTTGTAATCTTAATTCCAGGATTGCATTTACTTGTTGTTCAGAAAAACTATATAAACCTTTAATTTTTTTGTTCTCTACTAAAGATATCATCTTTTGAGATTTGTTTATTTTCCATTTATTTTTTAATATAGTATTTTTTGCATCATCTGGTGTTTTAGAGGATCGTATTACTTTAATTATTTTATCTAAATTTTCAACTGAGACTGATAATCCAATTAATATATGTGCTCTTTCTTCAGCTTTTTTTAAATCAAATTTTGTTTTTTTAATTACTACATCTTCTCTAAAACTTAAAAAATTCGATAAAAACTTTTTTAAATCACAAGTTTCTGGTTTACCATCTACAATAGCTAAAGTATTAAAACCAAAAGAACTTTCTATTTGAGTATTTTTATATAACTGTCTTTTAATAGTTTCAGGCTCTACACCACCTCTTAAATCTATAGCAACTCTGATCCCTTCTCTATTAGATTCGTCCCGAATATCTCTTATACCTTCAATTTTTTTTTCTCTTACCAATTGGGCTATTCTTTCATTTAATACAGATTTGTTTACTTGATAAGGTATAGATGTAATTACTAATCTTTCTCTTCCATTTTTACCTTGTTCAACAGATATTTCCCCTCTAATTTTAAATGATCCTCTTCCGCTTTTATAACCTTGCTTTATCATATCTTTGCCAATAATAACTCCGCCAGTTGGAAAATCTGGACCTGGTATAAATTTCATTAATTGTGTTACAGTTATATCTTTATTTTCAATAAGAGCTAAAGTTCCATCAATTATTTCGCCCAAATTGTGAGGTGGAATACTTGTTGCCATTCCTACAGCAATTCCACCAGCTCCATTAACTAATAAATTAGGAAATTGAGCAGGTAATACTGATGGTTCTTTTTCAGTTTCATCATAATTACTTTTGAACTCAATAGTGTTTTTATCAATATCATCGATTAAAAACTGTGATACTTTAGAAAGTCTAGTTTCCGTATATCTCATTGCAGCAGCTGGATCTCCATCAATGGATCCAAAATTACCTTGTCCATCTATTAAAGGAAGACTCATTGAAAAATCTTGAACCATTCGAACAAGTGCATCATATACTGATTGATCTCCATGTGGATGATATTTACCAATTACATCTCCAACTATTCTTGCAGATTTTCTAAATTGTTTTGACCAATCATATCCACCTTTGTGCATAGCATATAAAATTCTTCTGTGCACTGGTTTCAACCCATCTCGTATGTCTGGTAGAGCACGGCTAACAATTACGCTCATCGCATATGATAGATAAGATGAACTCATCTCATCATGCATGGAAATTAGTTTTATATTTTTATCTTTAGAAACTTCAGTTTTATCCATAAAAACTAAAATGGAATTT
>JACWEA010000017.1 GCA_014653775.1 Pelagibacterales bacterium SAG-MED30 | reverse complement strand
TAGTGTATATTTAGCATAATGTGACCTATCACCACTTCATCTACCTATAAAAAATGATATATATTCCTCAATGAGTGCGGAATTACTAAAAGATTATTTTCCTATAATTTTATTTCTTATAATAGCCTTAGGCTTGAGTTGTGCTTTTGTGGTAATAAATTTTATTTTATCACCTAAACATCCAGATCCTGAAAAACTATCAGCATATGAATGCGGTTTTGAACCTTTCGAGGATTCTAGAATGGAATTTGATGTTAGATTTTACTTGGTGGCAATACTTTTTATAATTTTTGATTTAGAGATAGCTTTTCTTTTTCCTTGGGCTATCTCCTTAGGTAACATTGGAATCCTTGGTTTTACTTCAATGATGATTTTTTTATTCATACTAACAATTGGTTTTATTTATGAATGGAAAAAAGGTGCTTTAGACTGGGAATAATAATTAATTTAAATGAACAATAAAATAGATCAAGTACCTGAAGAGTTTAAACAACTTGCTAAAGATTTTAGCAAGAATGGTTTTATTACTACCTCATTAAATAATTTAATTAATTGGTCAAGATCAGGATCATTACATTGGATGACTTTTGGTCTTGCATGTTGTGCTGTTGAAATGATGCAAACAGCAATGCCAAGATATGATCTAGAAAGATTTGGTGCTGCCCCTAGAGGATCTCCAAGACAATCAGATGTAATGATTGTTGCTGGCACTCTCACTAACAAAATGGCACCAGCTTTAAGAAAAGTTTATGATCAAATGCCTGAACCAAGATACGTAATTTCTATGGGAAGCTGTGCCAATGGTGGAGGATATTACCACTATTCATATTCAGTTGTAAGAGGATGTGATCGAATTGTTCCTGTTGATATTTATGTTCCTGGATGTCCACCATCTGCAGAAGCTCTTCTTTACGGAATATTACAACTGCAAAAAAAAATCAGAAACAAAGGTTCTATAAATAGATAAAAATGCAGAACTTAACAGATCTTGAAAAAAGAATTAATTCAGAGTTAACTACAAAAATTAACAATACTGAAATCAAACATAATCAAATTTATATTGAAATAGATAAAGATGTTTTGGTAGATGTAATATTATTTTTAAAAACTAATAAAGATACAAAATTTAGACAATTAATTGATATAACAGTTGTTGATTATCCTGAGAAAAATCAAAGATTTAAAATTGTTTACTTATTTTTAAGCCATGAATTTAATCAAAGATTAATTTTAAGTTATTTTATAAATGAAAATGAAGTTATAAATTCAATAACATCTATTTTTCCTTCTGCTAATTGGATGGAAAGAGAAGTGTTTGATATGTATGGTGTTAGTTTTAAAGACCATCCAGATCTTAGAAGAATACTTACCGATTATGGTTTTAAAGGACATCCTTTGAGAAAAGATTTTCCATTAACTGGTCACACAGAAGTAAGATATAGCGAAGATAAAAAAAAAGTAATTAGTGAACCTGTCAAATTAGAACAAAATTATAGAAATTTTGACTATGAAAGTCCTTGGGAAGGCACAAAATATATAAAAGAACAAACAGATAATAATGAAAAAAAAAATTAAAAATTATAATTTAAATTTTGGTCCCCAACATCCTGCAGCTCACGGTGTTTTAAGATTGATTTTAGAATTAGATGGTGAAGTAGTGGAAAAGGCAGACCCTCATATTGGTCTATTACATCGTGGAACTGAAAAATTAATTGAAAATAAAACGTATATGCAAGCAGTACCTTATTTTGATAGACTTGATTATGTTGCGCCAATGAACCAAGAACATGCTTTTGCTCTTGCAATTGAAAAGATTTTAAAAATTGATGTTCCAATTAGAGCTCAATTTATAAGAGTAATGTTCTGTGAAATAGGAAGAATACTAAGTCATATTTTAAATGTTACGACTCAAGCTTTAGACGTAGGAGCTTTAACACCTTCTTTATGGGGTTTCGAAGAAAGAGAAACATTAATGACATTTTATGAAAGAGCATCTGGTTCTAGATTACATGCAAACTATATTAGAGCTGGTGGAGTTCACCAGGATTTACCTGGTGGATTAGAAGAAGATATAGCTAAATTTTGCGAAACATTTCCTAAAGTAATTGATGATGTTGAGAATTTATTGACAGATAATAGAATTTTCAAACAAAGAAATGTTGATATTGGCGTTGTTAGTAAAGAAGATGCATTAGATTACTCTTTTTCAGGAGTAATGATTAGAGGCTCAGGAGTTCCCTGGGATCTAAGAAAATCTCAACCTTATGATTGTTATGATCAATTAGAATTTAAGATACCAGTTGGTAAAAACGGAGATTGTTATGATCGTTATTTGTGTAGAATTGAAGAAATGAAAGAAAGTGTTTCAATTATTAAACAATGTTTGGCTCAAATGCAAAAAGGGGCAATTAAATCTTTAGATGGAAAAATTAGTCCTCCTCCAAAAAAAGAGATTAAACAGTCAATGGAAGCTTTAATTCATCATTTTAAATTATTTACTGAAGGATATCGTGTTCCACAAGATGAAATTTATACTGCAGTCGAGGCACCAAAAGGAGAATTCGGTGTTTATTTAATTTCTGATGGATCAAGTAAACCATATAAATGTAAGATAAGGGCTCCTGGATTTTCTCATTTACAGTCTATGGATCATTTAATTAAAGGCCATATGTTAGCTGATGTACCAGCGGTACTTGGTTCTATGGATATAGTTTTTGGAGAGGTAGATAGATGAGTTTAAAAAGACCCGCTAAAGATCAACCAGAAAAATTTGAATTTAATTCTTCATCATTAGAGGCAGCAAATGCTATAATTTCAAATTATCCTGAAGGTAAACAACAAAGTGCAGTGATGGCGTTACTTTATATTGCTCAAAGACAAAACAACAATTGGATACCTTTAGCTGCAATGAAATATATCGCAAAATTTTTAAATATGCCTTACATGCAAGTTTATGAAGTCGCTACTTTTTACTCAATGTATAATTTATCACCCGTAGGAAAATATTTAGTTCAGGTTTGTACCACAACACCATGTATGATTAGAGGTGCAAATGAATTAGTTGATGCATGTAAAGAAAAAATTTCAAAAAATGAATTTGAATTATCAAGCGATAAAAGCTGTTCATGGATGGAAGTTGAATGTTTGGGCGCTTGTGTTAATGCTCCTATGATGCAAATTAATGATGATTATTATGAAGATCTTGATAAAGATAAAACTTTAAAAATTTTAAATAAACTCTTAAAAGGTGAAACACCTAAACCAGGTTCTTACAGAGGAAGAATAAATAATGAACCTGAAAATAATAGAAAAACACTAATGGATTTAAAAAATGCTTAAAGATAGTGATAGAATTTTTCAGAATTTGTATAATGATTTAGGATCAGATGTTATTTCATCTCAAAAAAGAGGTGATTGGGTTAACACTAAAGAACTTACAGATAAAGGTAGAGATTGGATAATTAACGAAATTAAGGAATCTCAACTCAGAGGAAGAGGAGGCGCTGGTTTTCCAACAGGATTAAAATGGTCATTTGCACCTAAAGAAGTTGGATCAAGACCTCATTATCTGGTAATTAATGGAGATGAGTCAGAGCCAGGCACTTGTAAAGATAGAGATATATTAAGATTTGAACCTCATAAATTAATTGAAGGATGTTTATTAGCATCTTATGCGGTCCAAGCTCATGTTTGTTATATTTATATTAGAGGTGAATATTTTGTTGAAGGGCAAAAGCTTCAAAATGCAATTGATGAAGCCTATGAAAAAAATTTAATTGGTAAAAATGCAGCTGGCACTGGATGGGATTTAGACATTTATATTCATTATGGTGCAGGTGCTTATATTTGTGGTGAAGAGACAGCATTACTTGAAAGTATAGAAGGTAAAAAAGGTCAACCTAGATTGAAACCACCTTTCCCAGCATTAATAGGACTTTATGGATGTCCTACAATAATTAATAATGTTGAAACCATAGCAGTAGTTCCAACAATTCTTCGAAGGGGTGGTAAATGGTTTTCTTCTTTAGGAAGAGAAAAAAATACTGGCACAAAAATTTTTTGTATTTCTGGAAATGTAAACAATCCATGTAATGTTGAAGAAGAAATGAGTATACCTTTAAAAGAGTTAATAGAGTTACACGCTGGAGGAGTTATTGGAGGTTGGGATAATTTACAAGCAGTAATTCCAGGTGGCTCATCAATGCCATTAATTCCAAAAGAAAAATGTGAAACGTTGACTATGGATTTTGACTCTTTAATAACTGAAAAAAGCGGACTAGGAACAGCTGGGATTGTTGTTATTAATAAAGATCAAGACATCATTAAGTGCATGGCTAGAATTGCAAAATTTTATAAACATGAGAGTTGTGGACAATGTACACCTTGTAGAGAAGGATCTGGCTGGATGTGGAGAATACTTGAACGAATGGTAAGAGGAGAAGCATCAAAAGATGAAGTGGACATGTTAGGTGAAGTAACAAAGCAGATCGAAGGTCATACAATATGTGCATTTGGTGAAGGGTCAGCATGGCCTGTACAAGGATTACTAAGACATTTCAAGGATGTGATTAAAAAGAGAAATAAATTTGATCCAATAGTTAAGGAAAATAAAAATATCCCTTATCTTGTTGACCAACACCTATTAGATAAAAATGCTTAAATTAAGAGTTAATGATATTGACGTAGAAGTTGAAGAAGGTCTAACAGTTTTACAAGCTTGTGAAAAAGCTGGTTTTGAAATACCAAGGTTTTGCTATCACGAAAAAACTATCAATAGCAGGTAATTGCAGAATGTGTTTAGTTGAAATGGAAAAATCTCCTAAACCAATAGCTTCTTGTGCAATGCCTGCATCAGATGGAATGGTAATTAAAACTAATACACCAAAAATTGAAAAGTCAAGAAAAGGTGTAATGGAATTTTTATTAGCCAATCATCCTTTAGATTGTCCAGTCTGCGATCAAGGAGGAGAATGTGATCTCCAGGATCAGTCAATGTTTTATGGAATAGATAAATCTAGATTTAAAGAGAACAAAAGAGCTGTCCCAGATAAAAATATGGGTCCTTTAATAAAAACTCAAATGACAAGATGTATTCATTGTACTAGATGTATACGATTTGCTACTGAGATAGCAGGTGTTCCAGAGTTAGGCGCTATTGGTAGAGGTGAGGATATGCAAATAACTACATATTTAGAACAATCTGTTAAATCAGAATTGTCTGGTAATGTCATTGATCTTTGTCCTGTAGGAGCATTAACTTCAAAGCCTTATGTATTTGAGGCAAGACCTTGGGAATTAAAAAAAACTGAATCCATAGATGTTATGGATGCAATAGGATCAAATATAAGAGTAGATACATATGGCTGGGAAGTAAAAAGAATTCTTCCATTAATAAATGAAGATATTAATGAAGAATGGATATCTGATAAAACTAGATATGCATGTGACGGGTTGTTAAATCAAAGATTAGATACACCATATATAAAGTATAGTGGTAAATTTGAAAAAGCTTCATGGGAAGAGGTTTTTAAAATTATTAAATCAAAAATTGAAAATACTGCAAAAGATAAAATTGCAGGATTTGTAGGAGATTTAAACAATATGGAAACTGGTTATATTTTTAAGGAATTTTTTGATCGTACATTAGGTACAAATAATTATGACTCTAGATCATCTAATAGATTTGTAGATATCAATAATAGGGAAAATTATTTATTTAACTCAAAAATTAATGGAATAGAAGAAAGTGATCTAATTTTAATAATAGGCGCTAATCCACGATTTGAATCTACTATTTTAAATGCAAGAATTAGAAAATCTTTTGTTAATAAAAAAACCACAATTATATCTCTAAATGATGTTGGTGATTTAACATATCCATATAAATTTTTAGATGGAAAAATCAAAACAATCTGTAATATATTTGAAGGAAATGATAATATCTCAAAAGAGATCTTAAGTTCAAAAAAACCTTTAATTATACTAGGAGAGTCTTTTTTTCAATTAATCTATGCAAAAGAAATTTTTACATTAATTAAAAATTTTTTTAAAATTAATAATAAAATTACTAAAGATTGGAATCCAATAAATGTATTGTCAGTGGATGCTTCAACAGTAGGAAATTTGGATTTAGGCATATTAAATAATGACAAAAATATTTTTGATAGTTTAAAGAATAATCAATTCGAAATCATTTATCTATTAGGACAAGATAACTTAAATTTTAAAAAAAAATAATGAATTTATTATTTATCAAGGTAGTCATGGAGATAAAGGTGCAGAGTTAGCTGATATTATTTTACCAGGTGTTGCTTATACTGAACAGAATGGCTATTACACAAATTTAGAGGGAAAAATCCAAAAAGCATTTAAAGCATCTTATCCACCAGGTGAGGCTAAAGAAGATTGGGAAATTATCAATAATTTAGCGGAATTTATCAATAATAGAAAATTATTTAATGACAAAGATGAGCTCGAAAGCAGTATGTTCAACTATATTAATTTAAAAAAAGAAAATTATAATCAATCCAGTATTGAAGATAAAAATGAAAAACAAATTAAAGAAGATAATTTGCAAATAACTATTAAAGATTATTATTTTTCAAACGTAATTGCTAGAGCATCAAAAACTATGCATGAGTGTCATAATTCTAAATTAGAAAAAAAACTTACTGGAACTGACAATTAATATGGAATATTTAAGTATTATTTTTTTGGAAGTTTATAAGATTTTATTTTTATTAGTTCCTGTGCTTGTTTCAGTAGCAATGATAGTATGGTTAGACAGAAGAATTTGGGCATTTGTGCAAAAAAGACAAGGACCGAACGTTGTAGGTCCATTTGGATTACTTCAGTCTTTAGCTGATGCATTAAAATACATATTCAAAGAAATAATTATACCAGCCAGTTCTAATAAAGTTATTTTTGTCTTAGCACCAATAGTGACGATGACTCTAGCTTTAATATCTTGGGCCGTAATACCATTTAGTGAAAATCAAGTTTTAGCAAATATAAATGTTGGAATTTTATACTTATTTGCTGTTTCGTCTTTAGGAGTTTATGGAATCATTATGGGTGGTTGGGCTTCTAATTCTAAATACCCTTTTTTAGGTTCTATTAGATCAGCAGCTCAAATGGTTTCTTATGAGGTATCTATTGGAATTATCATTATTAATGTATTGTTATGCGTAGGATCTTTAAATTTAAATGATATTGTATTAGCGCAAGAAGATTTATGGTTTGTTATTCCATTATTTCCAATGTTTGTTATATATTTTATTTCAGCATTAGCAGAAACAAATAGACCGCCATTTGATTTACCAGAGGCAGAGGCTGAATTAGTTGCAGGATATCAAACTGAATATTCAGGAATGATGTATGCAATGTTTTGGCTTGGTGAGTATGCAAATATACTCCTAATGTGTGCTTTAGGTTCAATTTTATTTTTAGGAGGATGGTTATCTCCAATAGATTTATACCCATTTAATTTAGTACCAGGAGCAGTATGGTTAATTTTTAAAATTTTATTTTTATTTATACTTTTTGCTTTAGTTAAAGCTATAGTCCCAAGATATAGATATGATCAATTAATGAGATTAGGTTGGAAAATATTTTTACCTTTTTCTTTAATTTGGGTTGTATTGACTGCTAGTTACTTATTTTATTTTAATCTTTTACCAACTTATTAAATGAAATTATCAAGAATTTTTAAAACTGTATTAATGATCGACTTTATTGGAGGATTATTTATCGCGATAAAAGAATTATTTAAATCTAAAAAAACAATTAATTATCCATTCGAAAAAGGAAAAATTAGCCCAAGGTTCAGAGGAGAGCACGCTTTAAGAAGATATCCAAATGGTGAAGAAAGATGTATAGCATGTAAACTTTGTGAAGCTGTTTGTCCTGCTCAAGCAATAACAATCGAGTCTACTGAAAGAGAAGATGGAAGTAGAAAAACTACAAGATACGATATAGATATGATGAAATGCATTTATTGTGGTCTTTGCGAAGAATCCTGCCCAGTTGATGCAATTGTTCAAGGGCCAAATTTTGAATTTTCAACCGAAACAAGAGAAGAGCTCTATTACACAAAAGAAAAACTTTTAGATAATGGAGATAGGTGGGAAAATATATTAGCAGCAAATATTAGAGCTGATAAGACTTATAGATAAAAAAAATGATTGCACATGCTATATTTTTTTATGTATTTTCAACGATTGCTATTGTTTCAGCAATTATGGTTACAGCTTCAAAAAATACAGTCCATTCAGTTTTTTTTCTAATTTTAGATTTTATTAGCATCTCTTGTTTATTTATCATGATTGGAGCTGAGTTTTTAGGAATGATAATGTTAATAGTTTATGTAGGTGCGGTAGCTGTATTATTCTTATTTGTAGTCATGATGTTGAATGTTACTCAACAAAAAAATCAATGGTTTTCATCAGCTTATAGTTCAAAACATATTCCTATCGGTTTAATTATAAGCACTATAATTTTTTTTGAATTAATAATTGTTATAGGAGGTTGGAAATATAAACCTGAACTATTTAATAGTTTAAATTATTCTTTAAATAATGAAATTAGTAACACCCATTCCTTAGGTCAAGTTTTATACACGGATTATATTCATATATTTCAAATGAGTGGAATGATACTCTTAATTGCAATGATTGGCGCTATTGTTTTAACTTTTAGACAAAGATCAGGTGTTAAAAAACAGAGTTATTTTAAACAAATTTCAAGAGAAAGAACAGAAGGTATAGAAATTAAAGATGTTGAGACAAATAAAGGAGTTAAAATTGATGATTAATATTGGGCTAGGTCATTATTTAACTCTTGGAGCGATAATTTTTACTATTGGAGTGATA
>JACWEA010000016.1 GCA_014653775.1 Pelagibacterales bacterium SAG-MED30 | reverse complement strand
CATTTGTGCAGACTTATAAATTAATAATTTGAATGGTAAACTCTGATTATCTAAAAAACTTGAATGAAGCTCAAAAAGAAGCTGTAATGCATCTAGATGGCCCACTTTTAATAGTTGCTGGAGCCGGATCTGGAAAAACTAAAGTTTTAACCTCTAGAATAGCTAATATTATCAAAAAGAAAAAAAGCATTTCCTAACCAAATTTTAGCAGTGACTTTTACAAATAAGGCTGCGAAAGAGATGCAAAATAGAGTTAGTAAAATTTTAGGCTCTGCAGCAATAGGGCTTTCTTGGCTTGGCACATTTCATTCTATTTGTGCAAAATTATTAAGAAAACATGCCTCAGCTGTAAACCTAAACTCTAACTTTACGATTATAGATTCTGATGATCAAATAAGACTTATCAAAAATATTTGTAAAGCTGAAAATATAGATGTCAAACAATTGTCGCCTAGATTTATATTAGCAATTATAGATCGATGGAAAAATAAAGGATACTATCCACCAGAGGTTATAGTTAATAAAAAAGATCTTTACGAGAAAACTATTCTTCCTCTTTATAAAATTTATCAGCAAAAATTAACAGATTTAAATTCTTGTGACTTTGGAGATCTTATTTTACATACTGTAAAAATTTTAGAATATAATTTAGATGTAAGGGAAATTTATTCAAAAAATTTTAAATATATTCTTGTAGATGAATATCAAGATACTAACTTTATTCAAAGTAAGTGGTTAAATTTATTATCTGAAAAAAATAAAAATATTTGTTGCGTCGGTGATGATGATCAATCAATTTATAGTTGGCGAGGTGCTGAAATTAAAAACTTTTTAGAATTTGATCAAGTATACAAAAATACAAAAGTAATTAGACTTGAACAGAATTATAGATCTTCACAAAATATATTGTCTGTAGCTTCTAATCTTATAGCAAATAATCAAAATAGAGTTGGAAAAACATTAATCACAACTATGGAAGAAGGAGATTTAGTTCAATTAAACTGTTTTAAAAATGGTAAAGATGAGGCGGTAGGTGTTTCGGACGAAATAGAAAAGAAAATTAAAAAAAAATTTTCTTATAACAATATAGCAATTCTTGTAAGAGCTATCTTTCAAACAAGAGAATTTGAAGAAAGATTCCTTAAAATTGGAATGCCTTACAGAATTTTGGGAGGAACTAAATTTTATGAAAGAGCAGAAATTAAAGATTGTGTTGCATACTTAAGATTAATCTATCAAGAAAGAGATGATTTAGCTTTTGAAAGAATTATTAATAATCCGAAAAGATCTATAGGAGAAAGTACACTTAAAAATATCCACAAATTTGCAAAAGAGAATAATCTAAATTTGGAAAGAGCATCAATAAAAATGCTTGAAAAAAATTTGATTAAACCTAAAGCTAAAATTGGTTTAAGTTTGTTTATTAATTCATTAAATAAATGGAGATATGATTTTAAGATTAAAAAATCTACTCATGTAAAATTGTTACAAATCGTGCTAGATGAGTCTGGATATTCAGCAATGCTAAAAAATAAAAAAGATCTGGATAATCAAAATAGATTAGAAAATATCAAAGAATTACTTAACGCAATGAAAGAATTTGATAACCTAGAAAATTTTTTAGAGCACGTGTCTCTAGCAACTTCTGTAGATCAAGAATGGGATGGAGAAAAAATTAATATGATGACAATGCATGCCGCTAAAGGGTTAGAGTTTGATGTGGTCTTTTTACCTGGCTGGGAAGAAGGATTGTTTCCACATCAAAAATCTATCGAGGAAAAAGGTCAAAAAGGTCTAGAAGAGGAGAGACGTCTAGCTTATGTTGGAATTACTAGAGCTAAGAAAAAAGCTATAATATCTTTCTCAATGAATAGATTTTACCAAGGAGATTGGATAGATAGTATGGCTTCTAGATTTATAGATGAATTACCAGAAAAACATTTAGAAAAAAATTCATTTTTTGATGAAGAAATTAATGACACAAATGATTTTGATTTTAATCAAGATTTTGAAATTGAAGAAGGGACCAGAAGTCCTGGATGGATAAGATATCAAAAAAGAATAAAATAAAGTGATTAAAAAAATTCAAATTTTAAGAAGTAAATTTAAAAAATATAATATTGATGGATACATTGTTCCTAAAAATGATGATTATTTTACAGAATACTCAAAAATTAACCGATTAAAAATTATATCAAATTTTAGTGGGTCCGCAGGGCTTGCTATTATTTTAAAAAAAAAAAATTATTTATTCACAGACGGTAGATATACCATTCAAAGCCAAATAGAGTCTGGTAAAAATTTTAAAATATTAAGCTTTGAAAAATTAAACAATTGTAATTTATTTAAAAATCTTAAATTAGGAATTGATCCAAAACTTTTTACTTATCAACAAATTAAAAAATTTTTTTTAAAAAATAACAAAATTGAATATATAAATAAAAATTTGATCGATGAAATTCAAAAGCAAAAGGTTGATGACTCATTTCCTTTCTTTTCATTAAAGAAAAATATAGTTGGCGAAAGTACTAATTCAAAACTAGATAAAATTTCCAAATATCTTAAAAAAGAAAAATCAGATTATCTCTTTATAAGTGCCCCAGAAAATGTTGCGTGGATTTTAAATATAAGAGGTAGAGACGGACCCAATAGTCCTATTCCAAATTCCAGACTGATAATAAGTAAAACAAAAAAAATCTTATTAATTAGTAAATTCAAGAAATGTAAAAAACTTTTTAGAAAAAAAGTTATAAAATCAAACGAATTTATAGATACCAAGGAATTTCCAAAAAAAATTTTAGATCTTAAAGGTAAAAGATTTATTATTGATAGAAACTCTTGCTCAATTTTTTATGAAAATATAATTAAATCTAAATTCAAAATTATAAAAGGAGAAGATCCAACTTATCTTTTAAAAGCAATAAAAAATAAAATCGAAATTAATAATATGAAAAAAGCTCATATATTAGATGGTGCTGCTTTAACCAAATTCATTTATTGGATGAAAAACGTAAATAAAAAAAAAATTACAGAAGTAGAGGCACAAAATAAATTAGAAAAATTTAGATCAATGAATAAAAACTACCTTTATCCTAGCTTTGATACAATTGCTGGTTCAGGGAAAAACGGAGCTATAGTTCATTATCGTGCTAAAAAAGAAAATTGCAGAATTATAAAAAAAAAGGATATTTTTTTATGTGATTCTGGAGGCCAATATAAATACGGTACAACAGACGTCACTAGAACAATTTGTTTTTCTAAACCAAGTCAAAATATTAAAAATATTTTTACAAAAGTTTTAAAAGGTCATATTGCGGTGGCTACTACTAATATAAATAAAGACAATATTGGTAAAAAAATTGATAAAAGAGCTAGAAAATTTCTTAAACAGAATAATTTAGATTATGCTCATGGAACTGGTCATGGAGTGGGATTTTTTCTAAATGTTCATGAGGGACCTCAATCAATTTCAAAAATAAATAAAGTCAAAATAAAAGAAGGTATGATTTTAAGTAATGAACCAGGATATTATAAAAAAAATAGATTCGGAATTCGAATTGAAAACTTAGTTTATGTCAAAAAAACAAATAAAAAGATTTTTTTTGAAAATTTAACTTTAGCTCCGATTGAAAAAGATTTAATCAATTTTAAACTCTTAACTTCTTTAGAAAAAAATTACTTATTTAAATATCATTTAAATGTTTACTCAAATATTTCAAAATATTTGAACTTAAAAGAAAAAAAATGGCTAACTAGTTTTATTTAACATTTTGAAAAATTGAACTTGATTAATAATTTGAATTTTAAGTTTCCTTGCATCTTCAACTTTTCTTTTAGTTGGCTTATCTCCAATAATTAAATAATTCAATTTTTTTGATACACTGCTTACTGTAGTCCCAGAATTTTCCTCAATTAATGATTTAATTTCAGCCCTACTAACTCCATTCAATTTTCCTGTAACTAAAAAGGTTTTTTCTTTTAATAAACCATTCTTTCTTTCAAATACAGTATTGTTTATAGTTAAAATTTTTTCTAATTCGGTTAAAACTTTTAAATTCATTTCATTAGAAAAAAAATTTTTTAATGAATTGACTTGAGTTTCCCCTATACCATCAATATTTATTAAATCTTTAAATCTATTATTTTTAGATAGATATTTAAATTGTGAAAATGATCCAAAATATTTTGATAAGAGTTTAGCATTCTCTAATCCTATATGTCTAATTCCTAATGAGTAAATAAATCTTTCTAAAGAAATATTTTTTTTATCATTAATTGAGTATTTCAGATTTTCGACTGATAAATTACCCCAACCTTCTAATTTTCCAATTTTTTTATAATTTAATTTAAAAATATCTTGAGGAAATTTAATCAAATTTAATTTCCAAAAATTCTCAATAATTTTTTTACCAAATCCTTCTATATTAAATGCTTCTTTTGATACAAAATGTTTTAATTTTTCAACAGAAATTTTTTCACAATAATACCCCTCACTTGAACATCTTCTAACTGCATCATTTTTTTTTGTGATTAAATTAAATTCTTTAATTGTTTTTGATCCACAAGAAGGACAATTATTTGGAAAAATAAATTTTGAACTTTTTTTTGATCTCTTTTTTATATCTACAGAAAGAATATGAGGTATTACATCTCCTGCTCTCTCTACTATTACAGTATCACCAATTCTGATATCTTTTCGATTTATTTCATCTTCATTATGCAATGTTGCATTTGATACTAATACTCCACCAATATTGATTGGTTTAATTTTTGCTACAGGTGTTAAAGCTCCAGTTCTTCCGATTTGAATATCGATATCTAATATTTCAGAAATTGCTTTATTAGAAGAAAATTTGTGAGCTATCGCCCATCTTGGAGCATTACCAACATACCCCAATCTCTTTTGCAAAACAAAGTCATTTATCTTGTAAACAATTCCATCTATATCAAAATCTAAATTTGCTCTTTGTTTCTCTACTTCATTATAATTTTTGATTAAATTTTTTACTCCAGTTATTAATCTATTCAATGGATTAGTTTTGAATCCCCAATCACTTAATTTCTTAAGGTAATTAAATTGATTATCTATTTTTAAACCTTTTTCAAAACCGAAAGTATAAGCAATAAATTTTAAGGGTATCTTTTTCGTATCTTCTGAATTTTTTTGTCTCAATGAACCTGAGGCTGCATTTCTTGGATTTGCAAACTTTTCCTTTAACTTATCAAAATCACTGTTTTGTATAAAAACTTCTCCTCTGATATCAATTTCTTCAGGAAAATCTTTTGCAAATATAATTTTGGGAATATCTTTTATAGTTGCAAGATTTGAGGTTATATCCTCTCCTTCTTTACCGTCACCCCTGGATAATCCACTAATTAATTTTCCTTTTTTATAAGATAAAGATGCAGAAATACCATCTATTTTTGGTTCAGCTGTATAATAAATATTTGAATTAATATTTTGAGAGAGAAAATTTAGTATTTTTTTTTCAAAATTTAAAAGATCATCTTCATTAAAAGCATTAGCTAGAGAAAGCATAGGAACTCTGTGTAGAGCTTTTTTAAAATTTTTTGAAGGCTTATAGCCAGTAGTTTTTGTAGGAGATACTTTAGATTCTAAATATTTATATTTTTTTTCTAAATCTATAATTTCTTTTTTAAGATTATCATATTCAGAATCAGTGATCTGAGAAATGTTATCATTATAATATTTTTTATTGTAATAATTTAAAGATTTTATTTGTTTTTTATATTTTTTTATAATTAAATCTTTATTCATCCTAATCAAAAAGTTTTTTAAATTTTTCTAAAACACTAGTTTTATCTTTAGTTGGCTTTTGTATTTTAGATGAATAATCTTGATTAAAAACTTTATAGGATTTTTTATACCATTCACTGGATAAATAATTATATCCTAAAACATTTGCATATTTTTGAGACTCTTCAATTAAACCCAATTTATAATTGATCTCTACTAATCTATGTAATGCTTCTTCAACAAAAATAGTTTGATTATAATCATCAATGATAATCTTAAACCTATTAATAGCAGCTATCCATTTTTCTTTTTTGATATAATGTCTTCCTAAATACATTTCTTTAGAAGCTAAAATATCTTCAATTAAACCTAACTTAAACTTAGCATCTAAAGCAAATTCGGTGTCTGGATAATTTTGAACTATAAAATTAAATTGATCCTTTGCTTTTAATAATGGCCCAGAGTCTCTTTTTTCATCTTCTATGGTTTCATAATAACACATAGCTATTAAATAATTTACATATGGTATATTTTTGTCTGTAGGATAAGTCTTCAAAAACCTATTTAAATTATATAATGCTTCTGAATAATAATTTTGCATATAATATGAATAAGACGCCATTAATGCTGACCTAGGAGCCCAAATTGATTGAGGGAATAATAGTTCAGCTTCTAAAAATTTTTTAGCAGCAAAGTATGGGTCTCCTTCGTTTAAAGCTTGATAGGCCTCTTTATAAGCTGAAACCATTTCTAGATCTTGACTTGTTTCTTTTATGATAGAAATTTCTTTCTCTTCTTTAGAGCAAGCAGCTATGAAAAATAAAAAAATAGAAAGTATTATATTTAATTTTTTCATAAATTTTTAGATTAACTAATTATAAAGGTAAAAAAAAATTATGCTATAGATCTTAATAAAGATCTATTAATAAGTGTGTGGGGTAAATTTCTTTCTTGAATTTCGATAACAGAGAAGTTCTCTTTATTTTCAAAAACTTTTCTCATTAACTGATTAGTAAGATAATGACCACCTTGAGAACATTTTATGCTAGCTATCATTCTATAACCACAAGTATAAAGATCTCCAATACAATCTAAAATTTTATGATTTACAAATTCTTTAGAATTTCTTAATCCACCTTTATTTAATATCTCATTATCTTTTACAACTATTGCATTATCTAGACTTCCACCTTTAGCCAATCCATTTTTTTTAATTACTTCTATGTCCTCAAAAAGACAAAAAGTTCTAGAATTAAAAACTTCATCTAGATCGTCTTCGTAAACATTTATTTTATTTTTTTGATTACCAATAGTTTGATTTTTATATTTCAATTCAAAATCGATATCTAAACTTAACTTTGAAGGTTCAATTGAAATAAACTTGTCATTTTTTTCAATTTTAATTTTATTATTAATTTTAATTATTTTAATTGGCTTATTGCTAAAAGAAAATCCTGAAACTAAAATTTTTTTAATAAATTCTTTGGCCGATCCATCTAAAATTGGTACTTCTTCATTATCAATTTCAACAATAGCATTATCTATACCTAACCCAAACAAAGCTCCCATTAAGTGTTCAATTGTAGAAACTTTAACTCCATGTTCATTAGAAATTGTCGTATTTAATGAAGTATTGCTTACATTATTAAAATTTGGATAAACTAAATTATTTATTTTTAAATCTACTCTTTTAAAAACTATTCCAGTATCTGGTTCCGAACTCTTTATGCAAAGATTTACTACCTTCCCATTATGTAAGCCTACTCCTTTAACTCTTACATCTTTTTTAATAGTTTTTTGATTAAGTAGAGACATTAGAGTTTTTTAATGCCTAGATTTAAAAAACAAAAAACAACAAATGTTACGAGAAAATACAGTTTTAACTAAAAAAACTAAAAAACTTCTCAAAAAAGCTTATATTTTTAGTATTTTTATTTGAAAAAAAAACTTCGTTATGGTTCAAGCCATTTAAAACTTTATGAGCAAAAATTAAACTCTTTCTATCACTAAAATCTTCAAATTCTTTTAAATACTCATAACAGATGAGATTTCTAACCATTATTTGATATTTTGACAAAATATCTTTCAAGTTTAAAATTATATTTTTGTTTAAACAAATAAATTTTATTTCTAAATGAATTTTATCATAATTAGTTAGTTCAGTTAATTGCGAGTACGTTTTTCCATCAACTATGAATTTATTAATTACCATGTGTATTACTTCAAAATTTCCTATGGTATTTTTAAACTGGCTCTTTAATTCAACTAACAAACTATTTAGTCGATTTTGATTAAACTTAATTCCATCAAAAGAATATTTCATTGATAAATTTACAAATAAAAAATCTTTGTGATCAATAACTAAATTAATATCTTTTACATAATTATCCAAATTTTTTTCAATGTCAAAAATGTGATTTTTTAAAAATTTTTCTAATGTATCTAAGTTTTCTATATTTGATGAATTATCAATTAAATCTTTTTTTGAAAAATAAATTTCATTATTTGTATCAATTGCTTCAAACTTAATTTTAGTTGAACCTATGAGTAAAAAAAATTTATAATCTTTTAATTTAGTCATTTAAAATTACTTGATTTTTTTGTCTTAAATCAATTATTTTTTTATTTTTAAACTCTTCTGAAATTATAATTTTAGATAAATTATTCAAAGATATTTCAATTTGATCTAAAGGAAGCTTAATAATTAAATCATCTTTAGTTTCAATATCCCACCTTTTGGATTTAAAAAAATATAAATTTTTAATTTGATCAAAATTAAATTCTGAATTATTTATATGAGTTTTTAACTTTAAAAAATCATCAGGTTCTACATTACCAAAAATAAATGGCAGTCTTTCTAAAGAATTTTTTGTATAAATTAAATTTCCATTAGATCCTATGTAATAATCCTGATTATTCTTTTTTGTGATAGCTAGAAATTTTGTTTTTTTAATAAATATTTCTAATTCAGAAGGATAATTTTTAAATACGGAAAAATCTTCGACTATTTTATTTGCAAAAATTTTTTTTGAAATTTTGTCTTTATCTAAAAATATAAGATCTTCTTTTTTTAAAAAATTTAAATCTTCTTCAAAATTTTTTTTTTCAAAATTATTTAATCCTGTTAAATTTAAAGTAATTATTTTTAAGAAATTAAAATCTGAAAGATTTATATTATTTATAGTTACTAGGGTTAAAAAAAGAAATAAGTAAACTACAATTTTTTTACTTATTCGTTGATGCATCTTTTAAAATAATCTTAATTAAATTAATAAAATTAATACCATTATAAGCAGATATTTCAGGAACTAAAGAAAGTTTAGTCATTCCAGGCTGAGTATTTATTTCTAAAAGATAAAATTTATTTTTATTAAACTTAAAATCTAATCTACTAACTCCTCTGCATCCAATTAGATTATGGACTTTGAGAGAAATTTTCATCAATTCTGTATATTTATCTTTGTTTAATTTGATGGGTATAATATGTTTTGTTTTTGCTTTAACATTGTATTTGGCTTCGTAATCATAAAATTTTCTTTTGGGTTTTAATTCAATTGCACCAAGTTTTTTTTTACCAAGAATCGCTGTTTGAATCTCCCGCCCAGGAATAAATTCTTCCACTAAAATTTGTTTATATATTTTTAATTTATTTAATTTTTGATGAATTTCATTTTTATTACATATAAAAACATTTACACTTGATCCTTCATTTATTGGTTTAATTACTACTGGGAAATTTAGTTTTTTCTCAATTAATCTATTTAGTTCACTTTTTGATTTATCAAAACTATATTTGAAATATTTTGGAGTTAAAATTTTATTTTTGTTAAAGATTTTTTTAGAAATTTCCTTATCCATTGCTTTTGCAGAAGCTATAACTCCAGAATGGGTATAAGGTATTTTAAGACTTTCTAAAATTGATTGTATATAGCCATCTTCTCCAAATTGACCGTGTAGGGCATTAAAAATAATTTTAGGTTTAAAAGTTTTTACAATATGGATTAGGTCTTTTGGTTCACAGTTCTCAACTGTATAACCATTTTTTTTTAATTCTTTTGAAACTTCCTTACCTGTTACAAGACTTATTTCTCTTTCTTTAGATATCCCTCCAGAAATTATTAAAATTTTTTTTTTCAATTTTCTAATA
>JACWEA010000015.1 GCA_014653775.1 Pelagibacterales bacterium SAG-MED30 | reverse complement strand
GCTGGAAATATGGCAGAAGGTACAAAAGATAATACTTCCCTTATCCTGTCATTAAACATTTCCTTTTTAATTAAAGCTATCATCGTAAATCTAGTAAGATAGGTAATTAATCCACAATATATAATTAAAGCCCAGTTACTCATTTTGTTTTATTCTTTTTTGTTAATATAATTGCTGTAACTAATCCAGCCAAAGCAGCAACTATTACATAAGCTTTAAAAGGAATATAATTATATCCTAGCGTAGCCACTAAACCAGAAATAATTATTACAACCACATTTATAAATTTCCTAAAATCATTTACTAACAATGCTAAAAAAGTTAAAGGAACAGCAAAACTTAATCCTAGTTTTTCTGGTATAGCAGAACCTAATATAATTCCCAATAAAGTAGTTGATTGCCAAACTATCCAACAAGTTGCTCCACCACCAACTAAGTGAAAATATCTATTACTATTTTTATTTTTTTTTAAATATTCGTTTGATATTGCAAATGCCTGATCATTTAAAAAATAAGAAATAATAATTTTCCAAATCAATTTTAAATCTGATAAGTGCTCGGAAACTACAGCTCCATAAAGTAAATGTCTTGAGTTCACTGCCCCAACTGAACTAATAATAACTAAAGAAGAAGCTCCTCCTGAAAATAATTGCAATAATACTATTTGTGAAGCTCCACCAAATATGATTAAAGACATTCCCATTGTTTCTAAGGGACTAAATCCAATATCAATTGCTAAAACACCAAATATTAAACCAAATGGTGCCACTGGTATCATTAATGGGCTTACATCAATGATTCCTTTCAAAAAAATTTTAAAACTACTATGCATTTTATTCTAATATCTTTTATTAGAAGCAAACAATATGATCAATATGAATTGGTCTTTTGATACCAAATTTTTCATCTACTTCATGCTGATGAATGTGATGTGAGTGTACAAAAACTGGAATTAAAGTATTACTAGGAGCTTTAAGGGTATAGATAAAATTTGTACCCCTAAATTTTCTATCAACTACTTCAAGTTTTAAATTGCTTTTGTCATCATGTTCTAAATCTTCTGGCTGAATTAATAATTTTACATTAGATCCTCTTGGATAATTTTTTATAAAATTTCCTTTTATTGTGCCTAAATCTTCGTTCTCTAATGAATTTTCTCCAGTTACTTTGGCAGGAATTAATATTCCTCTATTTAAAAAATTAACAACTTCAACTGAATTTGGAAAATGATAAACTTTATAAGGATCATCAAATTGCTTGAGCTCTTGATCTAAAATTATTCCACATTTTGAGCCTAAATAAAATGCTTCATAAGAATCATGTGTAACAATTATTGTGGAAATTTTTAATTTATTTAATATTTTTTTTAATCTTACCTGAATTTCTTCCTTAAAACTTTGATCAACATTTGATAAAGGTTCATCTAATAGCAAAAGGTCAGGCTGAGTTATTAAAGATCTTGCAAGAGAAGCTCTCTGAGCTTCACCTGCACTAATTTGGTGGGGATATTTACTCAATATTTGAGAAATATCCAATAAAGCCACTATTTCTTTAAAACTAATTTTTTTATTTTTTTTTTCTTTATTTCTTTCGGAGCCTAATATTATGTTTTCTTCAACTGTATAATGTGGAAACAAACTATTTTCTTGAAAAGCAAGAGATATGTTTCTGTCTTCTGGTTCTTCATTTTTTTTTGAAGATGATAAAATTTTACCTTTTAATTCTATTGAACCATTATTTATTTTTTCTAATCCTGCAATTGTTCTTAATATAGTAGTTTTTCCAATGCCGGATGGACCTAAAAGGCATATTACATCTCCTTCATTTTTGATCGAAAAAGATACATTTCTTACTTTAACTTTACCATCAACATTAAAATCAACATTTTTTACTTCAAAAAAATTTTTATTCATATTTTTCTCTTAGAATATACTTTGATGTAATCATAATAAACAAACTTGCAATCAAAATTAAAAATAATGATGGTACAGCTGCAGCTTCTAACAAGTCCTCAGAAGCAGATATATAGGCTGTAGTAGCAAAAGTTTCGAAATTAAAAGGTCTTAAGATTAAAGTTATAGGCAATTCTCTTATAATTTCTAATGAAATCAAGATTATGATAAATAAAAGAGAATTTCTTAAAAATGGAATGTGAATATTCATAAATGTTTTTCTTTTAGAGTAACCAAGTAAGTAAGCACTCTCATCCACTGAAATATTAATTTTTTCATATCCAGATTTTATTCCATTAAAAGCTAAAGAATAAAATCTTATAAAATAAACCAAAACCAATCCAAGAATTGAGCCTATGAATAATTTTTTTATAGATAAAAAACCTAAGGACTTAATTATATTATCATCAAACCATGCTATAAAAGTAATAAAAGCTATTGCTAAAATTACTCCTGGAATTGCATAACCTGAAATTGACAATGTAGACAAAAAATTTAGAGTTTTATTATTTGAAACTCTATTACCATAATTAGAAATTAAAGAAAATGTTATTAAAATTAAACTAGATAACGCTACCAGGTAAATAGTATTTAATAAAAGATTTATTACTTTTAAATCTTGCAAATTCTCTGGGAATAATATTGTCCAGTATAACATTTGACATAATGGAAATAAGAAACTCATAAAAAATATAAAAAAACAAAACAAAAATGCTAAGAAGGATTTAAAACCAGAAAGTTTAAATTTTTCTTTTTGCTTCAATCCTTCTCTCGAATTAAAATGATATTTTGCTTTTCGTCTAGAGAAATTTTCTAATATAAATAACGAAAAAATAAACAATAGTAAGAAAAAAGATATTCGATTAGCAAAAGCTAAGTCATCAAATGTTATCCATGAATTATAAATGCCTGTAGTTAAAGTATTTATTGAAAAAAAATCAACTGCTCCAAACTCAGCTAAAGTTTCCATTGCAACTAATGATAATCCAGCGACTATAGCTGGTCGAGCGCTAGGTAATATTATTTTATAAAACGATTTAAATTTAGAAAAGCCAAGATTTCTACCTAAATCGATCAAATTCTGTGACTGGTATAAAAATGATGCTCTAGTAAGAATATAAACGTAAGCGTATAAGGAAAAAGTAATTGATATTATTGCACCGAACATACCATCAAATTTGGGTATACTCTTATTATAATTTGCATCACCAAATAAATTTTTTAAAATAGTAAACGCAGTACCATAATTTTCAAAAAAAGCTGTTAAGGAATAAGCGTAAATATAAGGTGGCACTGCAAATGATAGTATTAGTGCCCATTTGAAAAAATTACTTCCTGGAAATTTATAAAAAGAAACTAGATATGCGGTTCCAGTACCTATCAGGAATGTTAGTAATAATACAAATAATAATAAAATAAATGAATTAAATATATACTCCATTAAAAAAGTATTTTTTAAAATTTCATAATAATTAGATGTATTTTCAAAAAAACTTGTAAATACGGTAATAATTGGAATTAATACGATTAAAGAAATTAATAAAGATGAAAGATACCAGCTATTAAATTTCATATTATAATCCGCCTTATAAACATGAAAAAAGTAAAGTGTCCGGAGTAAATCCCCATTTGCTTCGGACACTATTTAAGAAAATCAAAAATTAAATACTTTTAGGATATGCGGAACCTCCTTAGTTTTAATTTGAGACATTTTTCTTTGATTTATTCTTTTATCAATTTTTTCACACTCCAATTTACATGGGGAACATGATTTGGAAGATTTATTTAAATCAATATCAGAACTAAATTTTTTTTTAGTTTTCACTTATTTATTACTTCCAACCAGCAGCTGTCATTACTTCTAATGCAGTAGCTTGATTTTTTCCATAAGAAGATAACTTAGTTTTCATATCTTGTTTGAAGTCTAATCCTAAGTTGTTAACTACTAATGGACTTGGTGAAACACCATCAATCATTGGAAACTCAAAAGTATTGTTTGTAAAATGCTCTTGAGATTGTGGAGTTAATAAAAACTCTACAAGTTTAATGGCATTAACTTTGTTAGGCGCTCCTTTAACTAAAGCTACACAACTAACATTCATGTGCGTTCCTCTATCATTCTGATTAGGGAAGAAAGCTTTAACTTTTTTAGCAGCTTCTTGTTGCTCTGCACCTTTTTTACCAGATAACATTAGAGCCAAGTAATAAGTATTAGCAACAGCAATATCAGCTTCTCCAGCAGCTACTGCCATAATTTGAGCTCTATCATTTCCTTTAGAGTCTCTAACCATATTTGCTACAACTCCTTTTGCCCATTCAGCTGTAGCTTTTTTTCCATTATTTTCAATTAATGAAGCTACAAGAGATTTATTATATATGTTACTAGATTTTCTTATTACTAATCTTCCTTTCCACTTAGGATCAGCTAGACCTTCATAAGTCATTCCTGATAATTCAGCACCAGTAACTCTTTCGGGTGAATAATAAATTATTCTAGCTCTTTTTGCTATTCCAACCCATTTACTTGTTCTAAAGCTTTTTGGAACCGCAGCTTTTATAGCTGCAGATGTTAAACCACCTTGGAGATGGCCTTTTTTATCCATAGCACCACATCTTCCAGCGTCAGC
Organism: Pelagibacterales bacterium SAG-MED30; assembly: GCA_014653775.1. Taxonomy (GTDB): domain Bacteria; phylum Pseudomonadota; class Alphaproteobacteria; order Pelagibacterales; family Pelagibacteraceae; genus Pelagibacter. Next base: position 5,579 of record JACWEA010000015.1, on the reverse strand, counting down.
AGTGATATAAAGATCTGCAGAAGAATCAGCTCCCTCTTCAATTATTCTTTTTTCTAAAGCACCTGATTTTCCATTTATCAGATTAACTTTAATTCCAGTCATATTTGTGAACTTGGAATAAAGCTCAGAGTCTGCTTTATAATGTCTTGCATTAAAAACATTTACCTCGTTTGCAACAACAAAAGTTGTTACAAATAAAGATGTGATCAATGTCAAAATTGATATTTTTTTCATTATTTCTCCATATTCTTCCACATAATTTATTGAGAATGATAACTATTATCATTGCGAATGATTATCAATCGCACTAATGTCGCACCTTAAAGTTGTGTTGATTTTTCTTGTTTTAAGGGGTTTAGGCTTTCCAGTCGCCTATTTTACTGAATAAAAAGTTCCTAAATGCTTGAACTCTTGCGGTATTTTTTAATGATTGTGGGTATACAAAATGGGCTTCTGTAATAGGACCTTCAGACTTAGGTAAAACTTTAATAACATTGTTTGAATTACTTACTAAATAGTCAGGTAAAGCTGCTAGACCAACTCCTGACTCAACAGCTAATAATAATCCCATTACGCTATTAACCTTCATTATAGACTTTCTTTTTTTTCCATCATGCATACCAAGTTTTAATGCCCAATCAGGATTATAAACTGGTGAAGGTGCACCTTTTCCAAATGATATAAATTGATGTTTGTTTAAATCACCTACAGTTTTCGGCATTCCATGCTTTTCTAAATATTTATTAGATCCATATATATGATACTTTATATCTACCAGTTTTTTTTGAATATAGTTTAATTGCTTAGGTCTTCTCATAAAAATACCTATATCAGCTTGTCTTGTGCTTAAATCCAGCTCTTTGTCATCAAAAACTAGTTCAATATCTATTTCAGGATTTAGACGCATAAATTCTTGAATTCTTGGAGTTAACCAATGAGTTCCGAAGCTTCGAACAGTTGTAATTGTTAGTTTTCCAGTAGGTTTGTTTTTTTGATCTCCTAAAGATGTTTCCACCTCTTTTAATTTTGAAATGACTTCATGGGCAGTTTTAAATACATATTCACCATTTTCAGTGAGGGTTAAGCCTCTAGCATGTCTTTCGAATAATTGAACTTTTAAATCTTGCTCTAGAGATTGAATTTGTCTGCTTATAGCTGATTGGCTAAGGTTTAAATTAACAGTAGCATTAGTAAAGCTCCCTGCTTCAGCAACTGCATGAAATATCTTTAATTTATCCCAATCCATTATTTATTTAAATCTACTAAAACTCTTCCTGAGATTTCACCTTTTAATATTTTAGGATAAGTCTCAATTAATTCTTCTAAACTAACTGTTTGAATAGATTTTTCCAATAAATTAAAATCTATCAAGTTTGCTGCCTCACCCCAAATAAATTCTCTTCTCTTAATACTACAGTTTGCAGAGTCTATTCCCCACATTTTTATGCCTCTCAACATAAATGGAATTACATTCGTATTAAGTTCATTAGTATTAGCATTTCCACAAACTGCTATAATTCCATTCGAATTTGTTTGTACTATAGCATTAGCTAATATTTTTCCACCGACAGTGTCTACAACTCCATCCCATAAACCTTTATCAATAAGTCTTGGATCTTTGTCAAATTCGGCACGATTAACAACAGTTTTAGCTCCTAAAGATTTTAAATAGTCAGCTTTTGAGTCTTTTCCTGTAACTGCAGTAACATTATAACCCATCTTATTTAATACTATAACAGCAACACTTCCAACACCTCCTGTTGCGCCAGTGACTAAAACGTTATTTACTTTTTCACCTAGAAGAATTTCTTCTCTTGCTTTTATTGCAAATGCACTCATTAAAGATGTAAAACCAGCAGTTCCAAGTATCATTGTTTGTTTGCTAGTAAGATTTTTAGGCTTTTTAACTAAGAAGTCTCCTTTGACTTTAGCAATTTGAGAATATCCCCCATAAAAAACTTCGCCAACTCTAAATCCTGTTAAAATTACTTCATCGCCTTCTTTAAAATTTGAGTTTTCACTTTCTAATACTGTTCCAGAGAAATCAATACCAGGAATATGAGGAAATTCTTTTACTAATCTTCCACCATTTTTTAATATCATTCCATCTTTAAAATTAAGATCTGAATAATCTACTTTTATTGTAACATCGCCATGTTTTAAAAAATTTTTATCTATAGATTTTACTTCTCTAGTGAACTCTTCACCTTTTTGATCTAAAATTAATGCTTTGAATTGATCAGACACTTTAATCTTTTGATATACTAATAAATCTTAAATATCTATTTTGATAACTTAAATCTTCTTTAAACTGACCTAAATAATAATTTGTTACTGTTGAAGCTTGTTCTTTTTTTATTCCTCTCATAGTCATACACTGATGGGTTGAGTCTATAGTTACTGCTACACCTTTAGCATCTAGTGACTCCATTAGTGTATTCGCAATCTGCATAGTCAATCTTTCTTGTGTTTGTAGTCTTTTAGAAAAAACCTCTACCACTCTTGCTAATTTACTTAAACCCACTATTCTTTTTTTTGGAATGTATGCAACATGTGCTTTACCAATAATTGGTGCCATATGATGTTCGCAATGACTTTGAACAGAAATATTTTTTTGAACAACCATATCGCTGTAACCTTCAACATCACCAAAAGTTTTATCTAATACTTTTTTTGCATCCTCATTGTAACCTTGAAAATATTCTTTGAATGCTTTTACAACTCTTTTAGGAGTTTCTAACAAGCCCTCTCTTTTAGGATCTTCACCCATCCAAGATAAAATGGTTCTAATGGCATCTTCAGCTTCTTTATCCGAAACCTTTTTTGTATCTAAATTTTTGTCTTCTGTGTCTTTTACTAATTTCATAGCGCCTTTTTATACAGTAAATACCTCAATTTAAAAATATTTAATATATTTAGATATGTGCTAAATAATCACCCCGTATGTTCAAAAAAAGAGAAAATATCTATGATATTGAAGAAGGAAATCTTCTTTCGCCTAAGTTTGATAATGATGGATTAATTCCTGTGATTACCATGTGCTCAAAAACAAAAGATATTTTAATGCATGGATACATGAATGTAGAAGCTCTGAAAAAGACAATTGAAACTAAAGAAGCACATTATTATAGCAGATCAAGAAAAACTATTTGGCACAAAGGTAAAACAAGTGGTTTTACGCAAAAGGTTACTGAAATAAGAATTGATGATGATCAAGACTCAATATGGTTAACTGTTGATATCGGTGATGGAGCTAGTTGTCATGTTGGTTATAGATCATGTTTTTATAGATCAATTCCTATGGGACCAATAGAAAACGGAAGAAAAGTTGAAATGGAATTTCTTGAGAAAGAAAAAAAATTCGACCCTGAAGAAGTTTATAAAGGTCAACCAAATCCAACTAAAATTTAAATGAGTGAAAAACAAAAAAATGTTCTAGGTGAAGATCTGGAGGAATGTTCAAATGATCCTTTAACAGGATGGTTTCGCGATGGTTGTTGTAACACTGACGAGAATGATCATGGACTTCATACAGTTTGTGCTAAAGTTACTACCGAATGCTTAGAGTGGATGAAAGAAGCAGGTAACGATTTAATTACCCCACATCCTGAATTTGGGTTTCCAGGTTTAAAAGATGGAGATGGATGGTGTTTGTGTGCTGGTTGGTATGCAAGAGCAGTTGAGGCTGGTAAAGGATGTCCAATATTTTTGAAAAGAACTCACGAAAACACTCTTAAACATGTACCTATTGAAACTTTAAAAAAGTTTGCAATAGATTTGTCCTAATTTACATATTTCCATATCTTGGACCGCCGCTACCCTCTGGAGTAACCCAAGTAATATTTTGAGATGGTTCTTTAATATCACAAGTTTTACAATGAATACAATTTTGAGAATTAATTACAAATTTATTTACATCATTTTCTTTTTGAACTTCATACACACCTGCAGGACAATATCTTTGAGCAGGTTCGTCAAATTTTTCTAAAGTATAATTTATTGGTAAATCAGGATCTTTAAGTTTTAGATGAACTGGTTGATTGTCTGCATGATTGGTCCCTGTTAGATAAACTGAACTTGTTTTATCAAAAGTTATTACATTATCGTATTTTGGATAATCTATTTTTGGCATTTGATTTGCAGGTTTTAATGTTTCATGATCAGCATGTTTATGTTTAAGTGTAAAAGGAAGTTTTCCTCTAAATAAAATTTGATCGATACCTGTGAAAATTATTCCTAAAATTAATCCCCAGCTAAAACTAGGTTTCACGTTCCGAGCTTCATAAAGCTCTTTATGTAACCAGCTATTTTTAAATTTATCTTCATAAATAGATAAATCTTTATTTTCTTTTAAGTGTTCATTAATAGTTTCGGCTGCAATCATCCCACTTTTCATCGCTGTATGAGATCCTTTAATTTTTGGCATATTCAAAGTTCCCGCATCACACCCAACCAGTAAAGCACCGGGCATGAACATTTTTGGCAAACTTTGAAATCCACCTTCAATTAAAGCTCTTGCACCGTAAGAAATTCTTTTTCCACCTTCTATAATTTTTTTAATTGCTGGATGTGTTTTAAACCTCTGAAATTCATCATAAGGTGATAAATGTGGATTTTTGTAATCTAGACCAATTACATAGCCCAGAAAAACTTGTTTATTTTCTGCATGATACATAAAACTACCACCATATGTATTGTTATCTAATGGCCATCCAGCTGTATGCATAACTAAGCCTTCTTCATGATTTTTATCCTCTATTTCCCAAATTTCTTTAAAACCAATTCCATATTGTTGAGGATCTTTACCTTTGTTTAATTCAAATTTTTCAATCAATTGTTTGCCTAAGTGGCCTCTGCAACCTTCTGCAAAAACAGTTACTTTACCTAAAAGTTCAATACCGGGTTCAAAACTATCTTTTTTATTACCATCTTTGTCTATGCCCATATCTTGAGTTGCAACACCTTTAACAGATCCATCTTCGTTATATAAAATTTCACTTGCTGGAAATCCTGGGAAGATTTCTACACCTAAATTTTCAGCTTGTTCAGCAAGCCATCTACATAAATTTGCAAGACTAATAATATAATTTTTATGATTTTGTTGTACAGCAGGTAGTAGCCAAGTTGGCCAACTTAAAGATTTAGTATTTCCCAAAAATAAAAATTTTTCTTTAGATACTTTTGTTTTGATTGGAGAATTTAATTCTCTCCAATTTGGTAATAATTCATCTAGAGCACGAGTTTCAAATACATTTCCACTTAAAATATGAGCTCCAATTTCTGATGCTTTTTCTAATAGACAAACACTTAAGTTTGGATCTAATTGTTTTAACTTTATTGCAGTTGATAAACCTGATGGACCCCCACCAACAATTACAACATCATATTCCATCGATTCTCTAGACATATTCTAGTTTTTAACTGTAAGGATTATTTTTGTATAGTGTTTAATTTGTTCAACTCTTCCATGAACTGAGGCAAAGCCTCAAATAAATCAGCTTCAAGACCATAATCAGCGACACTAAAAATTGGTGCCTCCCCGTCTTTATTAATTGCAACTATAACTTTGCTTTCTTTCA
>JACWEA010000014.1 GCA_014653775.1 Pelagibacterales bacterium SAG-MED30 | reverse complement strand
ATTATACCAATTTTATTTGCTCTTATTAAGTCGTTATTTCTTTTGTTATTAGGATCAATTTTTTTATTATCAATTTTAACAAAGCCTGATGAAGGTTCATCTATTAAAGAAATTAAGTTTAGTAAAGTTGATTTACCTGAGCCAGAAGGACCCATTAAAGAATATATTTTTCCTTTTTTAAAATTATAATTAATTTTTTTTAAAACTTTAACATTTTTATCTGAATAAAAAATTTTACTAATATTTGATAATTCGATTAAATTATTCATATTTTAATGATTTAATTGGATCAAGTTTAGCGGCATTAATAGCTGGAAAAATTGAAACCAAAATTGTTGTCATAATTGAACAAATTGAAATTAGAAAAATTGAATAAAGATTAATTTCAGAAGGCATAGTACTTAAAAAATAAATTTCTTCAGGAAATAAACTTATATTGAAAATATTACTAATAAATATTCTTATATGTTCTATGTATATTGAAAAAAGAACACCCAATAAGATACCAAAAAAGGTTGCTGAGATACCGATTATTAAACCCACTAAAAAAAATATTTTAATAATTGAATTATTTAATACTCCTATTGATTTTAAGATAGGGATATCTTTTGTTTTATTTTTAACTAAAATTGTTAAGCCAGAAATGATATTAAATGCAGCTACAATTATAATTAGAGATAAGATTATAAACATTACATTTCTCTCAACTTTTAGCGCTGAAAATAATGAACTATTCATATCTGCCCAACTATAAACAAATTCATTGGAAAAAATTTTCTGAATTAATTGTTTTTGTGCTTCAATATTTTGAGGATTTTTTAAATAAATTTCTAAATTTCTGTCTTTTTTTAATAAATCAGAAAATTCTTCTAAAGTTTTTAAATTTAAAAAAATAATATTATTATCAAAGTCTGCTAAACCACTATCAAATATTGAAGATACTGTGAATGTTTGATTTTTTGGTAAATTTCCTATGATAGTTTCAATTCCAGATGAAGACATAATGGTAATATTATCTCCAATATTTAAATCTAAATTGAAACTAAGTTCCTTTCCTATTGAAATATTATTTTTTTCAATTTTTGAACTACCTATGAATTTATCATTTTTAATTACATCTAAACTTGAAAAATCATTATCAAGATATCCTCTTAAAATTACTCCTTTTGAGTTACCAGTATTTACAATAATTGCTTCACTAGAATTGCTAAAAATTAAATTATTTGAAACAAAATTTAATTTATTTTTTATCTTTTCATCGATTAAAATTTTTTCTTCGTAAGGTTTCACAGTTATATGAGAATTAAATCCAACAATTTTATTTATTAATTCAGTTCTAAATCCATTCATTACAGACATTACTATAATTAGAACTGCTACTCCTAAACCAATACCTATAAATGAAAAAATTGATATCACATTTAAAAAACCATCTTTTTTTCTGGTTTTTAAAAATCTTAATGTAATTTCTTTTTCAAGAGTTGAAATCAATTTTTTTAATTTTTCTTTTTTAATAAAATTAATAATTTCTTTTAAATTTAATTTTTTAGGCTCCTGACCAGTTACTTTAAATTCAACTAAATCTCCTTCACTTTGCTTTCCTAAAATAATTTGAAAAGGAGTGCCTATTAAATTCATTTTTTTTATTTTTGATGATAAATTTTCATCAGTATCATCAATTATTGCTTCAAGATTATTTAAAATTAATTCTTTATTAATATTATTGGCTTTTTCCAAAGCTGAATTATCATTTTTATTAATCATAGGTAAAATACCAACATCATAAGGAGCAACAGATATTGGCCATTTCATGACTTCATTTTTATCATCATATTTAGCTTCTATAATTGCTCCAACTAATCTTGAAACTCCAATCCCATAAGAGCCCATTTTAACAAAATCCTTTTTTCCACCTGGTAAATCTACAGATGCTCCCATCGGTTTAGAATATTTATCACCAAAATAAAAAATATGTCCTACCTCTATACCTTTAGTTTTAAGTCGATTTCGTTCAGAAACTTTATTTTCAAATTCTTCTTTGTTAAATTTTTCATCTGTAACTGCATAATATTGTTCATATTTTTTTCTTAATTCTGTTAAAGATTTTTTTTCTAATTTTGTTTCTTCGCTATTCACATCAAAAATTCTTTTATCAGTAAAAATTTTACTCTCACCAGTTTCAGCTAGAATAATAAATTCATGAGAAAGGTTTCCTCCAATAGGTCCGGTATCTGCTGCCATAGGAATTGCTTTTAAATCTAATCTTTTAAAAGTTCTTAAATAAGATAGAAAAAATTTATTATAAGAAAAAAAAGCTTCTTCATCAGAAATATCAAATGAGTAAGCGTCTTTCATATAAAATTCTCTACATCTCATAATTCCAAATCGAGGTCTTATCTCATCTCTAAATTTCCATTGTATATGATACAAAAGTTGTGGAAGAGATTTATAAGATTTTACTGATGACCTAAAAATATCTGTAATTAGCTCTTCATTAGTAGGTCCATAAAGCATTTCTCTATCTTGGCGATCTTTTATTCTAAGCATCTCCTCTCCATAATCTTCATATCTACCACTTTCCTTCCAAATTTCACTAGATTGAATTGTTGGCATTAAAATTTCTTGTACTCCAATTCGATTTTGTTCTTCTCTAACTATTTGTTCTATTTTTTTCATTACTTTAAAACCTAGTGGCAGCCAAGAATAAATTCCTGCCGAAGATTGTTTTATCATTCCGACTCTTAACATTAGTTGATGAGATTTAATTTTAGCTTCTGATGGATTATTTTTTAATATTGGAATAAATGTTTTAGATAAGTACATGTATGTTAATAATATTTCTTAAATCTAAATATACAATTAAATTCTTACTAAATTAATATTAGTAAAAGGTTTTTTTTCCTGTTCTTTCTTTAGTAAATTTTCTGCAAGCAATTTTAAGCGTATCTATTAAACTATGTTCCTGTTTTTTATTACCAATTTTAAATGTTCTAGATATATTTTCTATTGACTCTACCAAACCATAAACAAAATCTTCTTTATCATCTATTGGTATTCCACGAAAAGAAATTATTGGATCATTGTGAATGTTTCCTTTTGGAGTAATCATAATTGTTACTTCTAGATAACCATTTGCACTTAAATTTCTTCTATCTTTAATTGATTGTGAATCAGGATCAACACTTACATTTCCATCAAGATATAATCTTCCGCTTGGAGCTTTATCATAAACTTCAGGTTTTGTTCCAGGAAATAATTTTACAATATCTCCATTTTCTACTTGAACTGGATTAGGAACTTGCATTTCTTTTGCAAAATTAATGTGTTCTATCATATGTCTGTGCTCACCATGTACAGGTATTAAACATTTTGGTTTTATCCATTGATACATTTCCTTTAAATCTTCTCTATTAGGATGACCAGAAACATGAACAAATTCTGTTTCTTCTGAAATTACTTCAATTCCATCTTTAACTAATTGATTATGAAGTTTATAAAGTTTTTTTTCATTACCTGGAATAATTTTTGATGAAAATATAACTGCATCTCCGTTTTCAATAAAAACATCAGGATGTATATTGCTGGAAATTCTCATCATTGCCCCCATAGGTTCACCTTGACTTCCTGTACATAAATAAACAATTTTTTCTCGAGAAATATTTTTAGCCTCTCGTGAATCAATTGGATCAATAGTACTTTTCATATATCCACACTGACGAGCTGCTTTATAAATACGATGCATAGATCTTCCTACTAAAGAAATTTGTCTACCTGTTTTCTCTGCACAATAAAAGGCTGTCTCCATTCTTGCTACATTTGATGCAAAAGATGTTATAATTATTTTTTTTTTTAAACGTGACATAATATTTAATATGTTTTTTCTTACATCTAATTCTGAGCCAGATCTTCCTGCACTAAAAACATTTGTGGAGTCACAAATCATTGCTAATACTCCCTCGTTTCCAATTTCTTTTAATCTTTTCTCATTTATTTTATCTCCAATCAAAGGATTAGGATCAACTTTCCAATCACCTGTATGTAAAATAACACCAGCTGGTGTTTTTATTCTTAATCCATTTGGTTCTAATATAGAATGAGTTAAAGTTATATATTCAATTTCAAAAAGATCTAAAGACACCTTTCCATTCAATTCAACAATATTTAAATGATTTGTAATGTCTATTTGTTTTTCTTTAAATTTTTCTCGAATTAAAACTGCAGTAAAAGGAGTTGCAAATATTTTACATTTTAGTTTTGGCCATAAATGAGCTATAGCACCAATATGGTCTTCATGTGCATGTGTTAAAACAATTCCAAGTAAATTATCTTTCTTTTCAACTATAAATCCTGGATCAGGATAAATAAGATCAACTCCAGGAATTGAGTCATCTGCAAAAGTTACTCCAATATCTACCATAATCCATTTATGATCCCCGGGTTGACCATATCCAAAAAGATTCATGTTCATGCCAATTTCACCAGAACCACCTAGTGGACAAAAAAGTAATTCTTTTTTCATTTAATTAAATCCAAAGTTTTTATTAGACCATTTAATGTTATATTTTTATTTTCAATTACTTTTGTTTTAATTGTGTCTTTCATCAATTTGGAAAATCCTCCGGTAATTATAATTTTAAAAGATTTTTTAGTTTCTTTTTTAATTAAATTAATGATGTTATCAATTAAACCAACGTAACCCCAAAAAAAACCAGATCTTACTGCACTTTTAGTATCTATGCCTATAACTTTTCTAATTTTTTTTAGATCAATTTTAGGTATCAAACATGCATTATCAGACAAAGTATTAAGAGAAATTTTTATACCTGGTGCTATGATACCTCCAATATAATCTTTACCAATTAATACATCAAAAGTTGTAGCTGTTCCTAAATCTATAATAATAAAATTTTTTTGAGGATTAGCTAAACTTATTGAGTTAGCAATTCTATCTGAACCTACTTGATTATATTTTATTTTTATCTTTAATAAAGAAGATAAATTTAAACTTTTAATTTCATAACATTTAGTATTTGTTTTTGTTTTTAAATAATGTTTTATTAATTTAAAAATTTTAGGAACAACACTGCAAAATAAAATTTTGTTAATATTTGAGTAATGTTTATTTAAGAATTTAAAATTATTTTTAATTTTTTTTGAAGAAATATTTTTTGAATCAAAATTAATTTTTTTAATAATTTTTTTTTTAGAGTTTACTAAACAAATTTTAATTTCAGAATTTCCTATATCACCAATTAAATACATAATTAATTAACAATCCTATAATATTTAATAAAATTTTTTTCAAAAATTAATTTGAGTTGATTAGCTAAATATTTATTATTAATCTTCTTTTTAGTTAATTCTAATAAATTAGTTGTAGGATAGTTTTTAATTTCAGGGCTTTTTATAACATTCAACCCAATACCAATAATTAAATATTTTTTATCATCATTAAAAACTATTTCTTGTAATATCCCACAAATTTTTTTTTTTTTTATTAATAAATCATTAGGTGATTTAAAAATAATATTTTTTTTATAAAATTTAGAAATTAGTTTTTTTACTAATAAACAATTAATTTTAGTAATTTTATTAATAGGAATTTTAATTTTATTAATATTAAAAAAAAAACTTAAAAACAAATTTCCTTTATAGGAGATCCATTTTTTTCCATGTTGTCCTTTACCATTTCTTTGAAAATCAGAAATAATCATCCCATAGTTTAATTTAGTTTTTTTTATAATTCTAATAGCAGTTTTATTGGTGCTTACTACCTGCTTAAATTTAAAATTTTTTATTTTCATTGAATAATATTAATTCTTGAAACAATCTTAATTATTTCACTTGGAAATATAAAATAAAATAGAATTAATATTGAGGATAATGTTAAAGAAAATTTTAACCAAGAGTTGTGGTCATTATCAAATTTTTCTTTTTCACTGTCAAAATACATTATTTTAATAATTCTTAAGTAATAAAAAGCTGCAACAACAGTTGATAATAATCCAACTATAGCTAAAAAATACATCGATTGCTCTATAACAGAAGTAAAAATGTAAAATTTAGCAAAAAAACCTGCAAGTGGTGGAATTCCAGCAAGAGAAAATAAAATAATTAATAAAGAAATCGACAACAATGGATGGTTTTTAGACAATCCTGATAAATCATCTAAATTTTCATAATATTCATTATTTCTTTTAAACATTAATAAACATGAAAAAAAACCTAAGTTCATAACTATATAAATTAAAATATATAAAATTGAACTTTGTATACCTTCATTAGACCCTGTAGATAGGCCTGCTAATGCAAAACCAATATGTCCAATGGAGCTATAAGCAATTATTCTTTTAATATTTGTTTGTCCTATAGCTGCAATTGCACCAAATAACATAGAAGCTAATGATAAAAAAAATTATTATCATTTGCCATTGATCTATTAAATTTAAAAAAGGAACGTATAAAAATCTAATAAAAACTGTTAAAGCAGCTATCTTTGGAACCATTGTAAAAAACAATGTTACAGTTGTTGGAGATCCTTCATAAACATCAGGTGCCCACATATGAAAAGGAACAGCAGATATTTTAAATGCTAGTCCAACTAAAATAAATACAATTCCAAAAGTTAATGCATAGTCATTGGAATTTAATTGAGTTGAGATAACTTCAAAATTTGTAGATCCAGAAAATCCATAAATTAGTGAACAACCATATAATAGTAGACCAGAGGATAAGGCACTTAATACAAAATATTTTAATCCAGCTTCAGATGATTTTAAATTATCTCTATTAAATGTTGCTAATACATATAAACATAATGATTGAAGCTCAAGACCCATATAAAAAACAATCAAATCATTAGCGCTTATCATTATCATCATTCCAAGGACTGAGCTTAAAATCAAAATTGAATATTCAATTTTAAAAATATTAAATATCTTTAAATAATTCGTTGAAACAGCTAAAACAATAAAAGCTGCTAATAAAGTCACTATTTTCATCAAAGATGAAAGTGGATCAATTATTATACTTTGGCTAAATAAAAGTTCATTATTAATACTTATTGTTTCATTAAATGTAATTACAGCTGTGATAAGTAAAACTAATAAAGACATATTGTGGATTAGATAAAAACTATTTTTTTTAAAAACTCCTAAAATTAATAAAAACATAATAGATAATGATATAAAAATTTCAGGTAAAACTAAGTGTAAATTATTCATTATGATTTATTATATAAATTAAAATTATACATATTTATCAAATCGTTAACTGAAACTTCTATAGTATTGATTAAAGGATCGGGATAAAATCCAAAAATTATTGTTGGTATTGCTAAGCTTGTTAAAATTAAATACTCTGATTTATTTAAATCATTCATTTTTATTAACTCTTTGTCAATTAATTTTCCGAAAACTACTCTTTTATATAACCAAAGCATGTAAGCAGCTCCTAAAATAACTCCAAGACTTGCAATCACTGCAACTAAAAAGTTATCTTTAAAAGCTCCCATCAAAATTAAAAATTCTCCAATAAAACCTGTGGTTCCTGGAAGTCCCAAAGCTGCTAAAGTAAATATCATAAATAAAACTGAATATTTCGGTACAATTGAAATTATTCCTCCATAAGAATTTATTAATCTTGAATGCATTCTGTCATAAACTACTCCTACACATAAAAACAATGCTGCAGAAACAAGACCATGACTTATCATTTGAATTATACTTCCTTCAATTCCTTGCTGATTAATTGTAAAAACACCAAGGGTTACAAAACCCATATGTGCAACTGATGAATAAGCAATTAGTTTTTTCATATCTTCCTGCATTAAAGCTATTAGAGAAGTAAAAATTATTGCAATAACGCTCAGAAAGTAAATTAATGGTGTAAAGAAATCAGATGCAATAGGAAATAGTCCTAATGAAAATCTAATAAATCCATAACCAGCCATTTTAAGAAGAATGGCTGCTAATAACACAGAACCTGCAGTTGGAGCTTCTACATGAGCATCTGGTAACCACGTGTGAACAGGCCACATTGGAGTTTTAACTGCAAATGAACTGAAAAAAGCTAGCCATAAAAGATTTTGATACTTAGTGTCAATACCGAGTTCATAAAGTTCAACAACATCAGTTGTGCCAGTTATCCAATAAATAGAAATTATTGCAACTAACATCAATACTGATCCTAAAAGAGTATATAGAAAAAATTTGAAAGCTGAATAAACTCGTTTAGGGCCTCCCCAAATTCCTATTATTAAAAACATTGGGATTAAACCCGCTTCAAAAAATAAATAGAATACAAATAAATCTAGTGCACAAAAGACTCCTATCATAAAAGATTCCATTATTAAAATTGCTATTAGAAAATCTCTTAATCTGCTTTTAATAGTATTATTCACTGATATTATACATAACGGAGTAATAAAAGTTGTTAAAACTACAAACAAAATTGAAATACCATCAATTCCTACTTTATAATTAATAAAACCAACTAACCATTTTCTGTCTTCAACGAATTGAAAGTTGGAAACTGTTGGATCAAATAAAAACCACAAATAAATTGATAATAAAAAATTAACTATTGAGGTAAATAACGCAACGTATTTGGTTGTTAATTTATTTTCTGAATTGTCTTTGGAAAAAAATAAAAAGATAGATCCAATCGTAGGAAATAAAATTAATGCTGAAATAATAGGAAAATTCATTATTTAATAATCAATAATGTTAATAATGCTGAAAAACCTAACAACATTATAAACGCATAATGATAGATGTAACCACTTTGAAATTTATTTGCTTTAATAGATAGTTTTTTAATTATTCTTGATACTCCATCAGGTCCAAAACCATCAATAATTCTTAAATCTAAAAATTTCCATAAAAATATTCCAACTTTTTTTGATGAGTTAATAATTACTTTTTCATACATTTCATCAAAGTACCATTTATTTAATAAAAATTTGTATAGAGGTTGATTTGCCTTAGCTACTTCATCAACAAATTTTTTATTCATTACAAATAAATAATAAGAAAAAGGTATAGAAATAATTACTAGTAAAGGAGTGAAATAAACAATCCAATTTGGAGGGCGTTCTGAACTTAAAGGTTCTAGAAAAAATATTGACTGAGCCCAATAATCACTCGTTACTCCATGATCTCCTATGAACAATTCTTTAAAAATAAAGCCTGCAAAAATTGAACCTATAGCTAACAAAAATAGAGGTATAAGCATTACTAGTGGGGACTCGTGTGTCTCTTCAATTTTAATATTTCTATTGTTATAATTGCCATGAAAAGTTTTAAATATTAATCTCCAAGAATAAATGGAAGTTAAAAATGCTGTAAAAATACCAATTCCTGCAGCGTAATACCCTATTGTATTACCCTTCAAATACGCAAATTCAATAATTGCATCTTTTGAGTAAAATCCTGATAATAATGGAAATCCTGTTAATGCTAAGGTTCCTATAATCATTAAAACATAAGTGTAAGGTAACTTTTTCCATACACCGCCCATTTGGTTTATATCTTGCTCATCCTTAAATGCATGGATAACGGAACCTGAACCTAGAAATAGTAAAGCTTTAAAAAATGCATGGGTAAATAAATGAAACATTGCAACATTATAGGCACCAACACCTGTTGCAAAAAACATATATCCTAATTGACTACAGGTTGAATAAGCAATAATTTTTTTAATATCTGTTTGAACCAAAGCAACAGTGGCGGCAAATATTGCTGTAGTCATTCCAACAATAGTAATTACATTTAAAGCTAATTCTGAATATTCATATAATGGAGAACATCTTACTACTAAGAATACTCCTGCTGTAACCATAGTAGCAGCATGGATTAAGGCTGATACTGGCGTAGGACCCTCCATCGCGTCGGGTAACCAGGTATGTAAGAAAATTTGTGCAGATTTTCCCATTGCTCCTAAAAACAAAAGTAAACAAATTAAGTCTACAGCCTTAAAATTTAAACCTAAAAATATTAATTCTTTATTAAGAAATGGTGTAATACCGGCCGCAGACTCTGAAGGAATTTGATTAAAAACTTCATCAAAATTTACTGTTCCAAATAAATAGAAAATTAAAAAGATTCCCAAAGCTAATCCAAAATCACCAACTCTATTAACTAAAAAGGCTTTTATAGCAGCTGCATTAGCAGATTCTTTTTTAAACCAAAAACCAATTAAAAAATATGAACAAAGACCAACACCTTCCCAACCAAAAAATAATTGAATGAAATTATCTGAAGTAACTAACATTAACATCGCAAATGTAAATAAAGATAAATAAGCCATAAATCTTGGTTTATGGGGATCATGTGACATATAACCAATTGAATAAATATGTACTAATGAAGATATTAAAGTGACTACAACAAGCATAACTGACGATAAAGGATCAATATTCATTGACCAATTAACATTTAAACTTCCAGAATTGATCCAAGTCGCTATTATAATATTTTCTTCATAATCATAAATAATAACATTATAAAAAATAACTAAAGATATAATTGCAGACACTGAAACTAAAAAACTAGTAATTAGCTCTGAATTTCTATCTCCTATATATTTTCCAAAAAAGCCTGATATGATTGATGCAATTAATGGTAATGTTATTACAGATAATTCCATTTTAACCTTTAAGTTTATCTATTTCCTCAACTCTAATCGTCCCAGAGTTTCTAAAATATACCACGATTATTGCTAGTCCGATTGCTGCTTCGGCAGCAGCAACTGTAAGTATAAACAGTGTAAATACTTGACCTGTTAAATCATTCAAATAAATAGAAAATGCAACTAAATTAATATTTACAGCTAAAAGTATTAACTCAATACTCATTAGTATTACAATAATATTTTTTCTATTTAAAAATATTC
>JACWEA010000013.1 GCA_014653775.1 Pelagibacterales bacterium SAG-MED30 | reverse complement strand
AGGAGACGGATCATTAGATATTGGTTTTTCAGGATTTGATTTACTTAAAGAAAGTCAAATTAATATTCAAAAAAGTATTAATGTAGTTAAAAAATATGAATTTGGAAAAGCAAATTTAGTTGTTGCAATTCCTGATCCATGGATTGATGTTCAAACTGTAGCTGATCTAGAAGAAATTGCATTTGAATTTAGAGATAAAAAGAAAAAAAGACTTAGGGTAGCAACTAAATATCCAAATTTAACCAAGGAATTTTTGTTCTCTAAGGGCGTAACTCAATTTCAATTAGTTGAAAGTTTGGGTGCTACTGAAGCTTATCCTTTTATAGGGTCTGCCAACTTAATTACAGACATAAGTTCTACTGGAGAAACTATCAAAAGTAATAATTTACGTATCCTTAAAGATGGTGAAATTTTAAAATCCCAAGCATGTATTTTTACTTCAAAGAAAAATTTAAATAAAAAAGGGTTAAAATATCTAATTAAATTACTATCAAGTTAATTTGATATTATAATACAATTTACGAATCATGGACACGATTTTATTAATAACTTTATTTTTATTGTTAGGAGCAACATTAGTAATTTTGTATTTGAACTTGAAATCTAAACCAATAGAAGATAGCAAAGAGTCTGAAGAAATAGCCAATTTAAAAACTGAAATAGTCACATTAAAAGATACCTTAAATAATACTATCAATACTTCACTTGGCACAATGTCGACTTCGTTTAATGCTCTCTCAACAGGAGTTACAAAGGATATGACTGAGGCCCTTACCAAAGTTGATGAGAAAGTTGGTAACTTTAATCAACAAGTACAATTACTAAATCAAAGCCAAGAGGGCATTACCAAAATTTTAGCAGGAGTTAAAAAATATGGAACCTTAGCAGAGTATTCTCTTGATGCTTTAATTAAAGATTTATTGCCAGCATCTCAATTTATGACAAATGTTAAGATGAAAGAGGACACAAGTGAAAATGTAGAATTTGCAATCAAGCTTCAAGGCGATGTTTTAGTTCCAGTAGACTCTCATTTTCCAGTAGAAAAATTTAAAGCAATTACTGATGCACATGATGCTGATGATAAAAAAGAAGTTGCTGATGCTAGAACAAAATTAGCAAGTGCATTTAAAGCAAAAGCAAAAAGTGTTATGGAAAAATATATTGTGCCACCTAAAACGACTGATTTTGCAATAGTATATGCACCAACGGAAAGTCTTTATAAAGAATTAACTGAATATCAGGATCCAAGCACTAAAGAATTATTAACTCAAGAATTAATGAAAAAATATAAAATAGTAATTTGTGGCCCTAATACTCTATCTGCTTATTTACAGTCCTTACATATGGGATTTCAATCACTGAAAGTGCAAAAAGGAGCTACAGAAATATATAATCACCTTAAAACCATCACTACTAGATTTGGAAAACATTTTGATAATATAATTACACTTAGAAAAAAATTAGAAGAAGCTATGACTGTAGTAGATAAATTTGGTACTGACGCAAGGTCAATAAGTAGAACTTTAGAAAATATAAAAGATCCCGAACAGGTTGAGAAAGCTGTTCAAACAGAAAATGTAGAAAAATTTGTTGAAAGAAATAAACAGCTCAAAAATTAATTTCTTTTTTCCAAAAATACCGATTATAAGAAATCACATGCAGTGGAATAATAAATTTATTTATCCTAAATCTACTAGATCAATTGTACAAGGTTCAAGACATTATTCTGTTAATGATGAGTTATTGCCTTCAGTTACAACTATTTTAAAAGCAACTGAATCTGAAGAAAAAAAAGCAAAATTAGCTGAATGGAAAAATAGAGTTGGCCACAAACAAGCCGAAATTATTTCAAGAGAAGCAACTACTCGTGGAAGTTCTATGCACGATTATTTAGAAAAATTTTTGCTTGGAAAATTAAATATGGATTTACTTGGCGATAACACTCGTGAAAAAATGATGGCAGATCAAATTATAGAAAATGGTTTAAGAGATAAGTTAAGTGAGATTTGGGGGTGTGAAGCAACTTTATATTATCCATCTAAATTTTCAGGTACAGCGGATTGTATTGGTATTTACGAAAATAAAGAAACGATTATAGATTTTAAACAAAGCAATAAACCAAAAAAAGACGAATGGATTGATGATTATTATTTACAATGTGCAGCATATTCATTAGCCCACAATAAAGTTCATGGATCAAATATTACCCAAGCAACAATCCTTTTATGTACCAAGGACAATATTTTTCAAAGATTTATAGTTGAGGGTGAAAAATTAATAGATTATCAAAATCAATTTATGGAAAAGGTAGAACAATATTATTCACAAAGGACGGCAAATTGAATTATGTAGTGTGGGACATAGAAACGGACTCGGCACAATTAGATTGGGCTACTATGATTGAGATTGGAGCAATTCTATTGGACGAAAATTTTAATGAAAAAGAAAGATTCACTGCTAGATGCAGGATGCCACAAGATCGAGTTCCGTCTGCGACTGCCTTATGTATAAATAAATCAAATGTTGATTTGATTACAAAAGGCAACTTGAGCCATTACCAAATGATTGCACAAGTAGAGAAAAAATTTCGTGAATGGTCACCTGCAACGTTTATAGGATTCAGCTCGGTTGGGTTCGATGATGAAATTCTTAGGCGAGAGTTTTTTAAATCATTAAGAAAACCATATTTGATTAATACAGAAGGCAATTCAAGGCATGATGCATTAAACATGATCAAAGCAGCATTCGCTATTGATCAAAATGTTTTTAAAACTGAGCTCAATCACAAAGGAAATAAATCTATGAAATTAGAGTCGTTAGCAAGACTTAATGGCTTTGATTCCTCAGGGGCCCACGGAGCTCTTTTTGACACTGAATTAACTGTAAAGGTTATGGGTTTATTAAAGAATAAGCAACCTGATTTGTGGCACGAATATTTAAAGACCAAAAGTAAAGTTGTTGTTGAAAATTTAATAAAACAAGAAAAAATGTTTACAATTAATGAGAATTTTTTTGGTAAAAACTATCTATTTTTAGTTGCTCCTTTGCACCCAAATTCATGTATGCATCCAGTTTATAAATGGGGGCAAGTGGTAAATTTATCTACAAATATTGAAGAACTTCAAAAACTTAATTATCAGGATTTGAAAAAAGAGATGAAAAAATCACCTCGTTTTTATAAAACAATTAAATCTAATAAAGCACCAATAATTTTAGATAAAAGTTTAAGTTTAAAAGTAGATCCATATAAAAAAATTGGAATTAATTTGTTAAACAAAAGAGCAGAATTAATGAAATCTAATGAAAAATTTTCTCAGGATATATGTAATATTTTAAAAGAGGCAGCAGAAGAAAAAATGGAAACAGCATCACAAGAAGATGCTGAACCAGAGGAGACAATCTATTCTGGCGGTTTTGATACATTCAACAAAGACGTTCCATTATTTGAAAAATTTCATTCCTCAGAATGGAAAGAGAAATTTGCTTTATTAGATAAATTTAAAGATGAAAGATTAGTAACATTTGGCCATAGTCTAATATTTAATGAGGCTCCAGAAATATTACCAAAAGATATTTATAAAAAAATAAAAAGAAGGATTGCTTCTAGAATTTTAAGTACCAATAAAGAAAAATGGTGGACTGTTTCAGCTTTTTATTCTGAGTGTGATGAAATTAGAGAAAACGAGGATAAGATGTTTTCATTTAAAACGGTCGATGAAAAGTTAAAATTTCTTGATGGAATTAATGACTATGTGATGAATTTGGAGCAAAAGTATTCAGATGCATAATTAAAAAAAATAAAAAAACCATTTTTAGCTATTGAATAATTTTATTAATTAATTATATCAACAATATGCTAAAACAATTTAAAGATGAAGACTTCGAAAACAATATTAAGAATGAAGATGTATCTGTAATTCAATTTTCAGCTGAATGGTGTGGTCCGTGTAAAGCATTAAAACCTGTAATGGATAAACTATCTGATGAGTTTAAAGATAAAGCTAACTTTTATTACGCTGATATTGAAGATGGAGGAATCAACACAGGATCTGCAGCAGGAATTAGAGGAGTACCAACTGTCATTATTTACAAAAAAGGTATTGAAGTAGATAGAAAAGTAGGCGGAGTTCCTGAAGGTCACATGAAAGAATTTTTAGATAAAAATATTTAATTCAAATTTAATACTTCCCCTGCTAAATATAAAGATCCTGTAATTATCAATAAATCATTTTTTTTTAGAGGTATTGATTTAATTGCTTCTTCAATACTTTCTTTATATTGAACATTTGGAATATCTTTAAATTTTTCTTTTAACTCTATTCCACTCATTGCATTTTTTTGATTAGGTATATCAACAGTTGTTAGAGATGAAATATTTTTAAAATAACTTATATATTCTTTATGATCTTTGTTAGCCATCATTCCAATAATTACGTGTTTTTTACATTCTAAAGTTTGAAGATAATCATTAAGAACTTTTGATCCTCCAGGGTTATGAGATGAGTCAAGAATTAACATATTATTTTTTACCATGTCTTTTAACTTTCCAGATTTAATTTCTTCCAATCTAGCAGTATTATGAGCTTTTTTAATACCATCTATTATTTGTTGGTCTTTAATTTTTAAATTTTCTAAAATTCTTAATGTTGCAATAGCTGTAGAGGCATTTTCAAGTTGAAATTGACCATTCATTTTGGGTTTTGGAATTTTTAAACCACCATATTTATCTTCGTAATAAAAAAAATCATTTTCTTTTAAAATAAAATTATAGTCTTCATTAAAAAAATATTTATTTGCATCATTATTAACAATATTTTTTTTTATACATTCTGTAATTTTATTAGATGTTTGTTTTGCTACTATTATATTTGAATTAAGTAAAGATGAAGTTTTTTCAAAAATAATTCTTTCAATTGTTCTCTCATTTTTTGGTAGCCAATCTAAGTGATCTTCACTACAAGAGGTCACAATATTACAAAGATTTTTCTTTAATATATTTACAGCATCTCCTCTTCCAAAGAGACCAAACTCTGCAATTACAAGATTATTTTTATACTTTTTACATCCATAAAAAAATGCACTTGTAAGAGCTTCAAAATAAGTAAGAGATTGACCATTATTAATCTCCTCAATTTTAATTAATAAATCTGCAAGATCTTCATCACTTATAATCTCATCATTGTAGACGAACCTTTCATTAATATGCTGGACGTGGGGAGAGGTATAAATGTTACATTTTATATTTGCTTCTCTAAGTACTGATCTTAAAAAAGATATAGTACTTCCTTTTCCATTAGTTCCACATACTTGAATACAATTTATTTCATCTTGTGGATTTCCAAGTTTTTTACAAAGATTTTTTATACGATGTAAGCTTAGATCGATTTCTTTAGGATGCAGCTTTTGTAAGCGATTGATTATCTTCTGAAGTTTCATTTTCTTCAGTGCTTATAGCAGAATTTTTCTTTAACAATATTGATAATAAAGTTCCAATTTTTTCAGATAAATCTTTTCTTTCTACAATTAAATCTACAAAACCTGTTTTTTGAACATATTCACTAGTTTGGAAGTTTTCAGGCAGTTCCTCTTTAACCGTACCTTGAATTACTCTTTTTCCTGCAAAAGCTATTAGTGCACCTGGCTCAGCTATGTGAATGTCACCAACCATTGCATAACTTGCAGTTATTCCTCCAGCTGTCGGGTCAGTAAATAAAACGATATAAGGTAAATTATGTTTTTTCAGTTCATTAATTGCTAAAATTGTACGTGGCATTTGACTTAAACTTATCATTGAGGCCTGCATTCTCATTCCACCACCACTTGTACAAATTATTAATGGTGTTTTATTTTCTATTGAGTATTGAGCAGCATAAAGAATAACTTCGCCCTCAGCAGCTTCAATTGATGCTCCCAAGAAATCGAAATCAGATGCTACAGCGGTAGTTTTTATATTATTTATAAGACCTGTAGCAACAATCATGCTGCATTTTAAACCTGTTTTCTTTCTTGCATCTGTTAACCTAACTTTATATGGCTTGCTATCGACAAATCCAAGAGGGTCATCTTGTGGAAGAGGGGTTTCTAATATTTCGTAATTGTTTTTACCAAACAAAATATCAAATCTTTGCTTAGGTTTAATTTTATGGTGTTTATAACAGTCAGGACAAACCCACAAATTATTCTCTAAATCTTTTTTTAGTATTGGACCCTTACAACAAGATGTCCAATCACTATTAGAAATTTCTTCTCTAGTTGCTCTTTTGTGTAAAGCAGTTTTAATTTTTTCACCTGCTTTAATTATTTTTGTTAACCAGTTCATTTAATTTTATTTTTTAATCTTTTTACTATCTTAGTAACATTTGTGACAGTATTTTGTCTTTTTTTAATTGAGTTAGTTATTTCCTTACAAATTGCACTTCCCACAACTAATCCATCAGCTTTTTTAAGAGAATTTATAGTTTTTTCTGTAATTCCGAATCCAATAACCACATTTTTATTATTATTTAGTTTTTTTATTTTTGAATATTCTTCTAATATTTTTCTAGGAGAAACTTTTAATTTTCCACCAGTTGTACTACTTTGAGAAATATAATAGATCATATTATGACTATCTTTGATTATCTGTTTCATTCTTTGTTTAGATGTAGTTGGACTTAAAAGTTGTACAAATGTAATTCCATTTTTCTTACATTTTTTTGAAAAAGCTTTATTTTCTGGATGAGGAAGATCTACAATAATTAAACCAGAAACACCTGATTTTTTACACATCTTAATAAATTTATTTTCATTAAATTGTAAAATTAAATTCCAATAACCCATTAAAATTACTGGTTTTGAATATTCTATTTTTTTAAATTTTTTTACGATTTTAAATGTTTCATCAAGATTAATTCCAGCTTTGATTGCTCGATGAGCTGATGTTTGAATATCTCCCCCATCTGCAATTGGAGTTGAGAATGCCATACCAGATTCTATAATATCTATATTTTTTGATATAGATTTTAATATATCTAATGATATTTTTTTAGTGGGATCACCAGCTACAGTATAAGTTAATAGAGCAGGTCTTCCCTCTTCTTTACATTTTTTAAATGCTTGGCTGATCAACGAAGCAGTCATTAATATTTACCTAATCTTTTTTTAATTATATGCTTGTCTTTTAAAGCGTCCCCACAACTATTCACTATTATAACAGTATCTTTACTAAGTTTAGGGGCTATTGAAATTGCACGAGCGAATGCGTGTGAAGGTTCAAGAGAAGGATTAATTTTGTTCTCTAGTTTTCTAATTAATTTATATGCATTGAGCGCATCCTCATCAGTTTGGGAAACATAATTTGCTCTTCCAGTTTCTTTTAAAAAACAATGGAGAGGTGAGACACCAGGATAATCTAAACCAGCACTTATTGACTCTGTTTCTGAAATTTGTCCAAATTTATCTTGGCAAACCATTTGAGCAGCACCATGAAGAACACCAATTTTAGAATTATTGCTTAAGGGAGCAGCATGTTTTTTTGAATTTTGAGGACCTCCAGCTTCTACACCTTCGAAACTAACCTGTCTTTTATCAAAATCCATAAATTCACTCCACATTCCATACGCCGACGAGCCACCTCCTACACAATTTAAAAGCTTAACTTTTTTCGGAATTTTACCGAATTCGTCAATTATTTGTTTTTTCAATTCTCTAGAAATTTGTGCTGTTGACCATCCACAAATCTTAACAAATATATTTGCTGAAACAGTAGATCCAACTCCAAGATGAACTTTTTCATGATTTGCCACCCAAAATCTCATTACTTCCGAAACTGCATCCACCAAAGTTTGAGATCCAGTGTAAACTTGAACGATTTCGGCACCATTTTTTTTCATCGCATCTACATTAGGTTTTTGACGCAAGTAATCTTTATGTCCCATAAATATTGTACATTTTAAGCCAAAGTGCTTAGCTGCAATAGAAAACATCTTACCGTTGTAACCGGCACCGGTATCAGATATCAGATGACGTTTACCCATTCTTTTACAAAGCATTGCTGCAGTAATCGCACCGTAGATTTTATGCGCACCGCCTCGTGCCGCAGAAACAACTTTGGCATATATTTGTGCACCACCTAAATGATAAGTTAAATTATTTAATTTAATAAAAGGAGTAGGGCCATTATGAACCCAGTTATTATAATAATAGTCTCTTTCAGCTAAAAATTTTTTATCTTTTCTTAATTTTTCAAATTTTATTGTTAAATCATCTATAGGCTTCCGTAATGTCTCAGGTATGTAAGATCCACCAAATTTACCACCCCAAAATCCATGTTTGTCATGTTGATCTATTAAGGGAATTTTTTTTTTGAGCATCATATTATAAATTTTGCATCTTATTTAAAAAAATTTCAATTTTCGAAATGTCTTTTAAACCATCAGTTTCTAATCCACCAGATATATCGATAATATCTGCTATTTTTTTTAAATTTTCAAGATTATCGTTAATTTGAATATTACCAGCAACCATAATTTTTTTATTTAAATTTAGGTTCTCTATTAGTGTGTGGTCAAATGACATGCTATTTTCATATCCTTTACTATCAAATAAATAAATGTCAGTTGTATCTAAAAATTGTTTATATTTTTTTACATCTTCGATATTTTTCACAGTTATTGCAGTGATAACTTTTTTTCCATATTTTTCTTTAATTGATTTTATTTTAATAGGATCACAATCGTAAAGCTGATAATAATCAAATGGCAGGTCCTTAATTTCTTCTAAAATATTTTTTTCAGGATTAACTAAGACTGCTACATATAAAGATTTCTTTTTATCAATCTTAATTAATTCTTTTAGATTTTTTATATCGATATATCTTTTTGATTTTGGAAAATTAACTATAAATCCCACAAATTGTGGTGGGTGATCATGATTAACTATAAAATTTAACACTTTAGAGTCTGAAACTCCACAAATTTTTGATTTTAGGATCATTGATTTAAATGATCGATTAAATTTTGTATGTTAACTTTAATATTACCTTTGGTAATTGGCCGTCCTATAACAAGCCAATCACTTCCATTTTTAAATGCTTGTTTTGGATTTAAAATTCTTTTTTGATCATTGTTTTTTGAATTAATTCTTATACCAGGAGTGATAATTTCTTTTTTAAATACTTTCCTTACTATTTTTACTTCTTGGGCACTACACACGATTGCATCTAATTTTGCTTTTTGTGCTAATTTTGCTTGATCTAAAACTATTTTTTTAACATTCCTATTAAAACCTATATTTCTTAAAGCTTTATTATCTAGAGAAGTTAAGATTGTTACGCCAATTAATTTAATATTACCTGAAACTTTTTTACAAGCTTTTAAAGCCTCTAAACCAGAACTAATATGAATTGTTAAGTAGTTCACTTTTAAATCTTTAATTGCTTTTATAGTAGACACACATGTATTTGGAATATCATGTATTTTAAGATCAGTAAAAATAATTTTATTCTTTAATTTAGATACAAAATTTCTACCATTTTTAGAATTTAGAAACTCCAATCCAAATTTATAACCAACTTTTATCTTGGAATTTTGAGTTTCTTTTATTATTTTTTTTATTTTTGAAATATTAGTGCTATCACAGGCGACGAATATTTTATTCTCTCTCATTATTTAATTTATTAAACAAATCCTTAGCCATTTTGAAGTGAATTGTTTTTTTTTCTGGAGTATTTACTTTTTCACCAGTTTTAGGATTTCTTGAAATTCTAGCTTTTTGAGTTTTAGCTGAAAATACACCAAATCCTCTTAGTTCTACCCTTTCACCTCTTCTGAGCGTTTTTTTTATTTCTTTTAATATTATATCGGTAAATTTTTCGAGATCTTTTTTTAAAAAATTAGGATAGTTTTGAGAGAGTTGTTTTAAAAGCTTGGATTTTACAATAGCCAATTTAATCTTCTTTTTGTTATTCTTTTTTCTTGTCTTTTTTCTTTAGATCAGCAGCAAGCGTAGAGAAAGGCAGCGACTTTCCACTTCCTTCAGAAGTACCATATTTTTCTAAAGCTTCTTTCTTTTCAATTTCTTCAAGAAGTTTAATACTTAGGGTTACTTTTTGTTTTTGGAGATCCAAATCTGCAATGGCAACATCGATACGCTCACCTCCAGTGAATCTTGAAGGTCTTGCATCTGCTGCATTTATTGCTATTTGAGATTTTTTAATTTGGAAGTTTAATGAACAATTTTCTGGTTGCACAGTTAGACCTTTGTTGTCAGTTGAAACAATTTTTACAGTTATAGTTTGATTTTTTTTCTTGTCTAAAAAATAATCAAACGGATCAGGCATAGTTTGCTTAAGGCCCACTCGGATTTTTTGTTCAGGAATCTTAATCTCTAAAACTTTAACTTTTATTTTGTCGCCTTTTTTGTATTTAGCAAGTTCTTCTTCACCGTTATTAAGATACGTCAGATCATTTACATGTAAGAAGCAGTCACAATCGAGATCTCCTACCTTAACAAATAAAGAATACTCATTTTTGTTAACGATTTCCCCTTCAGCTATACTTCCAATTGCATAATTTTTTGCAAAAGTCTCAAAAGGATTTTCTTGTGTTAGTCGATGAGAAATTGCTACTCTTCGTTTTTCTCTTTGAATTTCCGTAATTTTACATTTTATGATGTCATTTACCTTAAACATTTTTTTTGCTGAAACATTTTTCTTAGTCCAACTTAATTCACTTGAGTGTAGAAGCGTTGTTAGTCCCTGTAAATCAACTAGTTCACAAAACGCACCAAAGTCCATTAATTTAATAACCTTAAAATCATAACTTTTATTTAATTCGAACTCATCGATTCTTTCGAATGGATCTGGTGTCAATTGTTTAACTGAACAACCAACTTGTAATTTATTTTTATCAACACTTATGACTTTTAAATCGTGCTTCTCTCCAATTTTTGTAAAAACCTCCTCGGGATGATTAACTCTTGACCATGAGATCTCTTGCAAATGAACAAGGCAATCTATTTCTCCATTAACATTAAAAAACGCTCCAAATGATGAGAGCCCCTTAACTTCTGCATCTTTTATAATTTGTCCAACTTTGTATTTTTCTATAATTAATTTTTTATCTTCTTTTTTATAAGATGAAATAATTTCTTTTCTAGATACGCATGCATTCCCTCTAATTTTATCTATTTTAATGATTGCAAATTTTTGAGGTTCATTCATTAAATGGCTAATATCTTTTAAAGGCTTGTCACTAATCTGAGACCCAGGTAAAAACATTAATGAACCAGTATCAACATGTTCAACAATTGCACCACCTTTACATTTCGATGTAATACGGCCCATGATTGGTTCATTTTTTTCATAAGCTTCAACAAGTTTATCCCACCCTCTAATTTTTTGAGCTTTACTAGCGGATACTAGAACTTCTCCATTTTTGTCTTCAATTTTTTCCAACAGTACTGAGATAGTCTCGCCAACTTTTATTTTGTCGGCTAAACCCATACTTTTTAATTCATTAATATCTAATACAGGTTCGCTTTTTAGGCCCTCTACAAATAAAAATACAAATTTTTCTGTGACCTTATTGATTTTTCCATTTATTATTTTTCCTTCTTCAATTTTTGCTTTTGATAATTGACTATTTAATAACTTTTCGAACTCTTTTGAGGCTGGACTTGAAAGGTCTTTGTATATTTCCATTAATTAAATTTTATTCCTTTTATTGTTTTTTTTAAAAAACTCAGCACTTTTAGATAAAATTAATCTTTTTATCAATACTGAATCTTAAATTTTCCATTTATTTAGATCTTTTAATATTCAAATTTAAAGGGTTTTAGCACCTAAAAACTTAATTTTTTTCAAAAATGATGGAAAAGAAGTTTTAATCGAATCTTTATCATGTATTTGCCAATTCCCTCCAAAAACAAGAGCCGCAATTACGCTTGTCATAAATATTCTGTGATCTTTTAAGAATTTTTTTATGATTATCTTTTTTTTAATTTTTAAATTTGGATTTCCATATATCTTTAAACTATCTCTAGTTATTTTATTCTTAACTCCCATAAATGATAAAATTTTTGATCCCCACAAAAGCCTAGGACTTTCTTTTTGGTTGAGTTCTGATAAATTTTTAAAAACTGATATTCCATTTGCTCTAGCAGCAACCAAGAAAATTAGTAAAAATTCATCTATTGCAGCAGTATTTAAATTTGGTGGACAATTAATTGGTTTAATTGATTTAGTGCTTATAACCAAAATATCTGCAATTTTTTCACCTTTGTAAATTTTTTTACGATTTTAAATGTTTCATCAAGATTAATTCC
>JACWEA010000012.1 GCA_014653775.1 Pelagibacterales bacterium SAG-MED30 | reverse complement strand
AAAATAATGAAAAACAGCCTAAATTTTTAATACCAAAAAAGAAACCAATTATAGCTGGTATAAACAAAAAGGATAAATTTATTTCATCAAAATATTATAGTAAAAAAGATTTTAAATTAGCAAAAAAAGCTATTTCTGAGATAAAAAAAGCCAATTGGCCTCTCGCTTTAAAAACTGCAAAAAAAGCTAGAGATAAGTCTATATATAATTTTGTTCAATGGCGACATCTCATAACGAAAGGAAATAATGCATCATACTATGATTACAAATTATTTATAGATACAAATGAAAATTATCCAAGAATTGGTAGAATAAAATATTTAGCAGAGCATAAACTCTCTACAAAAAAAATTTCACCAAAAAAAATCATAAATTGGTTTGGATCAACAGAACCTTTAAGTGGGTTTGGTAAATTGATACTTGGCGAAAGCTATATTATGACTGGTGATAAAGAAAAAGGAACTAAATTAATTAAAGATGGTTGGATTAATGCAGAATTAACTAAATCTGAATTAAGATTCTATAGAAAAAAATTTAAAAAATATTTAAATGCTAATGATTATATAAAGAGAGCAGATTATCTTGCTTGGAATAATAAACACTGGGATTTAAAAAGATTATTAAGATATTTACCAAAAGATTATGAGCTTTTATATACAGCTAGACAATTATTGATGAGCAAATCATATGGCGTCGATAATGCTATATCAAAAGTTCCATCAAAATTTAAAAATGATGCAGGACTTAATTATGATAGATTGAAATGGAGAAGAAAAAGAGGAAGAGTTGACAGTTCTGTTGAAATTTTAACAAAAATTAAGAATACAAAAGATTATTTAGTAAGACCAGATAAGTGGTGGATTGAAAGAGAAATAATATCTAGATCATTGATCTATAAAAAAAAATACGAATTAGCTTATAAAATATCTAGTAACCACGCTATGACTGAAGGAGCTGAGTTTGCTGCGGCGGAGTGGATGAGTGGTTGGATTGCTCTCAGTTTTTTAAAAGATCCATTACTAGCTAGAGATCATTTTGAAAAATTTTATAATAATGTCGGTTATCCAATTAGTGTAGCAAGAGGAGCCTATTGGTTAGGTAAAACATATAAAAAACTTGGTGATAAAGAATTATCTATCGAATGGTATAATAAAGCCGCTAAATATTTAACTACTTATTATGGTCAGTTAGCTTTTATGGAATTAAATCCTAATGCTAAATTTGAACTTTCAAAAGATATAGAAGTAAAAAAAGAATACAGAGATTATTTTTTTAAAAAGGAAATTGTTAAATTAATTTATTTACTAGATGAACTAGATGAAGACAAATATACAAAGCATATGCTTAGGCACTTAGCTAATGATAATGTAGAAGGAGGAAGTGAGATTTTAGCTGCTGAACTTTCTACTAATATTGAACGTTTTGATTTTGCAATTCAAATTTCAAAAATAGCTTCTTACGAAAAAAGATTTCATAATAAATATAACTATCCAATTATTAGTACTCCAAAATATATTAACGGACGAAAAATTCCTGAAAGTGCATTTATTTTATCTATAATAAGACAAGAAAGTGAATTTGATTTAAGTGCCAATAGTCACGCCGGAGCAAAAGGATTGATGCAGCTAATGCCTTACACAGCTAAATTAGTCGCGAAACAAGCTAATCTACCATATTCAAAATCTAGATTAACAACAGATCCTGAATATAACATAAATTTAGGATCTCATTATATTGCTGGTTTAATACTTGAATATGAAGGTGCATATCCATTTGCTATAGCTGCATACAATGCTGGTCCTAAAAGAGTTAGATACTGGAAAAAAATAAATAAAAATCCTCAAAAAAACCAAATTAATTATATTGACTGGATCGAATTAATAAAATTTAAAGAAACTAGAAATTATGTTCAGAGAGTACTAGAAAATTATAATGTATATCGATATATATTAGAACAAAAACCTATACCTATGAAGAATTTTTTCAAAAATAATCCGCTATTTTAATTGTGGCGGAAGAGGAGGGATTCGAACCCTCGGTACAAGTTTCCTCGCACGGTCATTTAGCAAACGACTGGTTTAAGCCTCTCACCCACTCTTCCAAGAAATTTGTCGCCTTTGATTGTATTGAATAATCAATATTAATAAAGTAATTATTCAATAATTATGAAAAATAAGTATTCAATATTTTCACTTTTTAAAAATGCTTTTTCTCATCACGAAAATTGGGAAAAAGCTTGGAAAGATCCTGAGCCAAAAAAAGAATATGAAGCCATTATTATTGGTGGTGGTGGACACGGTTTGGCAACAGCTTATTATTTAGCCAAAAAACACAATATGAAAAATATTGCTGTAGTTGAAAAAGGATGGATAGGAGGTGGGAATACAGGCAGAAATACCACCATTATTAGATCTAATTATTTATGGGATGCGAGTGCAGGCCTTTATGATCATGCACTAAAAATATGGGAAGGCTTATCTCAAGAACTCAACTATAATATAATGTTTAGTCAAAGAGGAGTTATGAACCTAGCACATAACTTGCAAGATGTTAGAGATTTAAAGAGAAGAACTCATGCTAATAGATTAAATGGAATTGATGCTGTTTATTTATCTACTGAAGAAGTAAAGAAATTTTGTCCTATAATCAATACATCTCAAGATATTAGATATCCAGTATTAGGTGGCACTTTACAAAGAAGAGCTGGTACAGCTAGACATGATGCAGTTGCTTGGGGTTATGCCCGAGGAGCAGATAAAATGGGTGTTGATATAATTCAAAATTGTGAAGTTAAAGGAATAAAAAGAAACGGTGATAGTGTAGAGGGATTAGAAACTACAAAAGGATTTATTAAAACAAAAAAAATTGGTGTTGTAGCTGCAGGCCATTCAAGTGTTATTGCAAATATGGCGGGTTTAAAATTACCTTTAGAAAGTAAGCCACTACAAGCTTTAGTCTCTGAACCAGTAAAACCAATTATAGATACAGTTGTTATGTCTAATGCAGTCCATGCTTATGTTAGTCAATCAGATAAAGGAGAATTAGTAATTGGTGCAGGTACTGATGATTATATATCCTACACACAAAAAGGTAGTCACGAAATTGTCGAGGGAACATTAAAGGCAATTTTAGAACTCTATCCAATTTTTAGCAGAATGAGAATGCTAAGACAATGGGGAGGAATAGTTGATATTTGTCCTGATGCTAGTCCAATAATCAGTAAAACTTCAATAAGAGGCCTTTATTTTAATTGTGGTTGGGGGACAGGTGGTTTTAAAGCTACTCCTGGTTCAGGAGATTTGTTTGCTCATACTATAGCTAATGATGAGCCTCATAAATTAAACGCGTCATTTAATTTAAATAGATTTGTAAGTGGTGATCTAGTTGATGAACATGGAGCTGCAGCAGTAGCACATTAATGTTTTTAATAAATTGTCCATATTGTGGTGAAAGAGATCAAAGTGAATTTAAAGCTGGAGGTGAAGCTCATATAATTAGACCTAAGCAACCGACTGAATTAAGTGACGATGAATGGGCTGAATATCTTTTTATGAGAAAAAATATTAAAGGTATTCAATTTGAAAGATGGAACCATGCACATGGTTGTAGAAAATGGTTTAACATAATTAGAGATACGTCAAATGATGAAATAAAAACTGTTTACAAAATGGGTGAGAGTCCTCCCAAATTATAATTATGTCAAAAAACCTAAGAATTAATTCAAGCAAATTCATCGATCAAACTAATCGGATATCATTTATTTTTAATGATAAAAAATACTATGGTTATAAAGGAGATACTTTAGCCTCAGCACTTTTAGCTAATAACATACATTTAATAGGAAGAAGTTTTAAATATCATAGACCAAGAGGGATAATGACTGCTGGTTCAGAAGAACCAAATGCAATTGTTCAACTTCATAAAAATACATCAAGAACTGAACCTAATGTAAGAGCAACCGAGATCGAAATTTATGAAGGTCTAGAGGCTTCAAGTCAAAATTGTTGGCCTAGTGTAAATTTTGATATCGGTGGAATAAATAATTTTTTTTCCCCCATTTTACCTGCAGGCTTTTATTATAAAACATTTATGTGGCCTGCTAATTTTTGGGAAAAATATGAGTACTTTATTAGAAAATCTGCTGGACTAGGTAAATCTCCTACTGAACCTGATCCTGATATTTACGAACATAGATACATCCATTGTGATGTATTAATTATAGGCTCTGGTATATCAGGAATTATGGCAGCAAAGACATCTGCTAAAAATGGGTTAAAAACTTTGCTAGTTGAAGAAAAACCTTATCTTGGAGGAACAACAATTTATCAAAATTCAGAATATTTCAAAATCAACAATCAAACTTCTGGATCTTGGTTAGAAAAAGAAATTAATGAAATCAAGAAATTAAAAAATTTAGAAATAAAAACCAGAACAAGTGTTGCTGCTTATCATGGATATAATTTTTTATTAGCAAAAGAAAATTTAACTGATCATTTGCCAATTGAAATTAGAGAAAAAAAAATAAGACATAGACTCTTAAAAATAAGAGCAAAAAAAGTTGTTAATGCCACTGGATCTATAGAAAGGCCTTTAATATTTGATAATAACGATAGACCAGGTATTTTTATTTCTTCGGCAATCAAAAGATATGCTGATTTATATGGAGTTGCTTGTGGTGAAAAAAATATACTTTTTACAAACAATGATAGTGCTTATGAAACTGCAATCAGTTTAATTCAAAAAGGAATAAATGTTAAAGCAATAATTGATAACAGAGAAAATGTAGATTCTAAATTAATTTATGAGGCAGAAAAAAATAACATAAAAATTTTTAAAGGATTTACAGTTGTTGATACTTCTGGCTATAAGAGAATTAAGAAAATATCAATAATGCAACTTTCTAAAGATGGACAAAAAGTTGTAGGTTCTAAAAAAAACTTACACTGTGACTGTTTAGGAGTTTCAGGTGGATGGACTCCAGTTGTTCATTTATTTACACAATCTGGAGGAAAATTAAAATTTAGAGAAGAAGATTCAGTATTTATCCCTAATGAATTTCCTTCAAATCAAATAAGTGTAGGGGCTTGTAATGGTGATTTCTTCTTAGATGAAATTTTAATAAATGTACCAAAATCTTTACAAAAGTTTTTAAAAATTAAAAATTCAGAATATGATAATATTGAAGTTTCATCTTTTATTAATAAATCAAATAGAAATATTTGGTTACTACCATCAGATAAAACATTCGGAAAAACAAAACCTTTTGTCGATTATCAAAATGATGCAACAGCAAAAGACATAAAACTTGCATTAAGAGAAGGTTTTAGATCAATTGAACATGTTAAAAGATACACAACCACTGGCATGGGCACAGATCAAGGTAAACTAGGAAATATGCACGCATTAGGAATAATCTCTGAAACTGCTGGAACTAAAATGGGTGAATTAGGCACTACAACTTTTAGACCACCCTACACTCCTTTAACATTTGGAACTATTGTTGGAAGAAATGTTGGAGAATATTTTGAT
The DNA here is from genome assembly GCA_014653775.1 of Pelagibacterales bacterium SAG-MED30. GTDB lineage: Bacteria > Pseudomonadota > Alphaproteobacteria > Pelagibacterales > Pelagibacteraceae > Pelagibacter. The sequence goes on along the minus strand of JACWEA010000012.1, from coordinate 7,792 downwards.
ATATTCAGAAAAACTCCAATCCATAATTGGCATGTAAAACATAAAGCAGAGTTTGAAAATGTAGGCCAATGGAAAAGAGCCTGGTATTATCCAAAAGAAAATGAAAGTATGCACGAAGCTGTTCAAAGAGAAAGTAAAGCAGCAAGGGAAAGTGCTGGAATTTTAGATGCATCTACTCTTGGTAAAATTGATATTCAAGGAACTGATGCTTCTGAATTTTTAAATCGTGTTTACACAAATGCTTGGTCGAAACTCGCAGTTGGTAAATGTCGATATGGTCTAATGCTCAATGAAGATGGTATGGTCTATGATGATGGCGTTACAACTCGATTAGGTGAAAATCATTATATAATGACAACAACTACAGGTGGGGCCGCTAATGTAATGAGTAAATTGGAAGATTACCTACAAACGGAGTGGCCTGAATTAGATGTTTATTTAACATCTGTAACAGATCATTTTGCAACAGTAAGTGTTTGTGGTCCAAATAGTAAAAAAATTGTAAGTGAGGTTATTCCAGATTTAGATTTATCAGATGAAAGTTTTCCACATATGTCATTTAAAAATGCAAAAATCGGTAAAATTAATTGCAGAGTTATGAGAATCAGTTTCACAGGAGAGCATAGTTATGAAATTAATATCCAAGCTAATTTTGGTAAATCAGTTTGGGAAAAATGTATGGATGCAGGAAAAGAATTTAATATCACTCCTTATGGAACTGAAACAATGCACTTACTTAGAGCAGAAAAAGGTTTTATAATTGTTGGTCAAGATACTGATGCAACGATGACACCAATTGATTTACAGATGGATTGGATTGTAAGTAAAAAGAAATATGATTTTATTGGTAAAAGATCATTATATAGGTCAGACACTATCAAGGAAGACAGAAAACAATTAGTTGGTTTGCTTACTGAAAATCCCAATGAAGTATTAGAAGAAGGATCTCAAATAGTTTCTGATATAAACAAATCCCCTATTGAAATGTTAGGTCATGTTACATCAAGTTATTACAGTCCTAACCTTAATAAATCTATAGCACTAGGAGTTATAAGAGGTGGAAAAAAAATGATGGGTCAAAGATTAATCATCCCAATGGAAAAAAAAAATATAAATGTGACTGTAGCTGATCCAGTTTTTTTAGATAAGGAGAACAAAAGATTAAATGCTTAATTATAATCAAGTACTTCCTGAAACAACAGTATATCCAGATCTTCAAATGAAAGAGGTAAAACCAATTATGAAATTAATCATAAGAGGTAAAAAAAGAGAATTTTTATCAGCTTCAGGTAAGACACTTAATATGCTTTTGCCAACAAAAGCTAATACTTTCACTCAAAACGATAAATTAACAGCACTTTGGTTAAGTACTGATGAATGGATGATTTTTTCTAATGAATCTCAAAATGAAGAAACAAATACTTATGAAATTGAAAAATTATTAAATAAAAATATTTCCAAACAAAATCTTGGTGCTATCACAGACGTTACTGATCAATTTTCAATGATAAATCTTAAAGGGGATAAGATTTACGATTTATTTCAAACAGGATCTCCATATAATTTCGATATTTTTCAAACTAAAAAAGGTGCTGTTATTCAAACAATTCTAGCAAAAGTTGATGTTATTGTTCAAAACCAAAACAAAAGTGAGATAAACCTTTTTGTTAGACGCTCATTTGCTCAACATTTATTCTCTTGGATGAATGATAGTGCGTCAAGATTATAGTCTCATTTAAATTTTAAATAAGTTATTAAGAAATATGAAAAAAATATTTTTAATAGCATTATTTGCACTTTTACCCTTTTCTTTAAACGCAGAATCGAATTTAGATAAAATTTTATCATTGGGAGTTTTAAAAGTTGGAACAACTGGTGATTGGGATCCTATGACAGTGAAGGACCCAGCTACAAATAAATATAAAGGATTTGATATTGATGTAATGAATGAACTAGCAAAAGATATGGGGGTTAAAGTTGAGTTTGTACCCGCTGAATGGAAAACAATTGTTTCTGGTATTACATCTGAAAGATATGATATTTCTACTAGTGTAACAAAAACTCCTAAAAGAGCTGAAGTAGCAGGATTTACAGATACTTACTATAAATATGGAACTGTTCCTCTAGTTCTTAAGAAAAATTTAAAAAAATTCCCAACATGGGATTCGCTCAATAATTCGAATGTAACAATCGCTACTACTCTAGGTACATCTCAAGAAGAAAAAGCAAAAGAATTTTTCCCTAAATCAGAATTAAATTCTGTTGAAGCTCCAGCAAGAGACTTTCAAGAAGTTTTAGCTGGAAGAGCAGATGGAAATATTACAAGTTCAACCGAAGCAAATAAATTAGTAATCAAATACCCACAACTAGCTATAGTTCCTGATGGAGAAAAAAATCCAGCCTTCTTAGCAATGATGGTTCCAAAGGGTGATGATAAGTGGAATAGTTATGTTAATGATTGGATCAAAAAGAAAAAATCATCAGGTTTCTTTACTGACTTACTAGCTAAATATAATTTAAAAAGCTTATAATCAATTAGTAATTAATTTTTAATTCTTTATAAATCAGAGAGTGAAAAATTTATTTTTTTTACTTCTGATACTGCCTTTAAACTCATGTGGTAAAAATGAGCTCAATTGGTTAATTCTGTCCCCAAATAATTTTGAGGGATTAACTAATCTTAAATTCTTATTAAGTGGATTAACTACAACAATTTTTATTTCAGTTGTCTCAATAATTATTTCAATGATAATTGGTTTTATTGTTGCTGTTCCATCATTGGCAAAAAGTAAATTATTAACTTATTTAAATATTGGATATGTTGAAATAGTAAGAGCAATCCCTCTTCTAGTTTTGATTTTATGGATTTATTACGGACTTCCAATAATGACTGGAGTAAGCTTTAGCCCTTTTGTTTCTGGTATTATTGCTCTATCAATAAGTGAAAGTGCTTTTCAGGCTGAAATATTTAGAGCTGGAATAAACTCAATTAAAAAAGCTCAATGGGAAGCTGGAAGCTCTTTGGGTTTAAATTTCTTTAGAAAATTAAGACTTGTCATATTACCTCAAGCAATCAAAAATATTTTACCAGCTATTGGAAATCAATTTGTTTACGTATTAAAAATGTCCTCCTTAGTATCAATAATTGGTATTGGGGACCTGACAAGAAAAGCTAATGAATTAGTAGTTACAACTTATAGACCACTAGAAATATATACTTTTTTGATACTTGAATATCTAATCTTGATATTAATAGTTTCTTATTTTGTAAGAAAACTTGAGAAGAAGTTAAAAAAAGATTAATTTTTTTTTCTATAATCCCATGGGTATTCAAAATTCATAGACCACATACCTAAATTATTTTCTCTTGCATAATTTTCATCATCTATAAATTTTTTAGAATATTTTCTATAAGCAAAAGCATAACCTTTTCTTACCAAATAAGATGATAAGCTAAGATTATTTACAAAACATTCAGCTAAAGTTCTTTTAAACTGATCTTTACCTTCTCTTTTACATTTAACTTTATTAGCGCCAATTTTATCAATTAATAATTTTCTGGCTTCAATTCCACATGGGATAATTTTATTATCTTTATTGCATGTTTGTTTTAGTTCTGGAGTATCTATACCGGTAAAACGTATTTTTTCTCCGTTTAGATGAATAGTATCACCATCAATAACTTTAACTTCTATAGACTTAACATCGTTATAAGTTAGAAAAAAAAATATTAGACAAATGCTAATAACTAAAAAGAGATTTATTTTGTTTAAATACATTATTTAAAAAATAACCAATAAATATTAAAACAACAACTCCCATTGCCCAATTAGTTGCCATAATTGTATAAAAAATATCCTCGTAGTCACCACCTCTAATATTAATTACATACCACAAGCTTAAAAAAGGAAACGCAGTTAATCTCAATATACTTAAATAAAGACTATAAAGAGGTTTTTTAACTGCTTGAAATACAGCGGTAGTAATAAAGAAAACAGGATAAATTGGACCAATTAAAGCTGCAACTTTTAGATATATAGCTCCACTATTCACTGCTTCTTGATTATCAGTAAATAAAGAGACAAAAAATTCTGCGCCAAAAAAAATTATTATTCCAGCGATTGCCATAAATGAGGAACCAAATAACAGAGCCTTTGTATAAAGTTCTCTAATTCTATCATAAGCTTTAGCTCCAAAGTTTTGACCACCAATAGAAAGAACTGCTGTATTCAATCCAATAACTGGAAGTAAAAATACTTGTTCCACTCTTAAAGCTGCTCCATAACCAGCAGTTGCTAAATCACCAAACTTACCAATGAAATATAGAATATTAAATATGCCTACTCCAATAAATAACATACTAAACATTATAGGCACTGCTTGTTCTGTAAGTGGTTTTAAGTATTCAAATTTAGGAATAAAACATCGAGCTTTAAGATATTCTCTAATTTTACAATTATTTACTTTGTAAGCTAAGTAGATTGTACCAATTGATTGTGAAATTACAGTAGCTATTGCAAGTCCAGCAATACCAAAACCTGGAATAAAACCATATCCCCATATGAACAAAGGGTTTAAAAAAATATTTAAGAAAAAACTAAATATTAAAACATTTCTATAACTTTTTGTATCCCCCTGAGCGTTTAAAGTTCCATTTAAAGAAATCTGGATCAATACAATAAAAGTACCATAAAATATAATATCTAAATATTCTCTAGTTAGTGCTATACCATCTGTATCTGATCCCATAATACCTAGAAGATAATTTGATGTATTTAAACCAAACAGAGTAACAAATATTGAAACTGTTAATGCAAAAATTAAGGATTGTGCAACATACATTGATGCAACTCTTTCTTTTTTCTCACCTATAGAATTTCCAATTAAAGCATTAGTAGCTGCTCCTAACCCAACACCAACAGCAATAATAGTAAAATAGATTGGAAAAGATTTCGCAATTGCACTTATAGCTTCAGCTGAAATTCTTCCAGCAAACCAAGTATCAACTAAATTATAAAAGGTTTGAAACAATGATCCAACACTAGCTGGAATAGTAACTTTTCTGAGTAATGACCAAATTGGATCTTTAGTTAATTTTATTGATTTAGACAAAGTTATCCTTATTTAAATTCTTTTTGAAAAATATATTTTTTTCCAGATTGTTTTGCTTTGTATATCTGACTTTGTCTCATTCTAAAACGTGATTTTTGATTTTCGGTTAAGTTGTTATGACAATTTGGACAAGAAACACCCTCCTCATACTTATTTGATCTTTTATCTTTAGAAGATATAGGCATTCTACATCCACTACATATAGAATAAGTGCCTAACTTTAATCCATGCTTTAGACTAATCCTATTATCAAAAACAAAACACTCACCTTTCCACAAACTTTCTTTTTTCTTAATCTTCTTTAGATAGTTTAAAATACCGCCATTTAATTGGTAAATATTTTTAAATCCTTTATTCTTCAAATAAACTGAGGTTTTTTCACAACGTATTCCACCAGTACAAAACATTGCGACTGGTTTATTTTTCTTAAGCTTATTTAAGTACTTAGGAAAATCTCTGAAATTATTTACATTTGGATTTACTGATCTTTTAAAAGTTCCAACCTTATATTCAAAAGGTTTTCTAGTATCAATTATGTGAGTATCTTTATTGTTAATTAGTTTATTCCAATCTTTTGGTTTTAAATGAGTTTTAATATTTCTATCTTTAGAATTGATAGTTAAATTCATTGGAACAATTTCTTTTTTAATCTTAACTTTAGGTTTATGAAAAGGCTGAAATTTAGATTTAGATTCATTACTACTATCAAATTGTTTAAATGAAAAAAAAGATTTCAATTTTTTTGTTGATTTATCTATATCTTTGACTCGACCAGAAATAGTCCCGTTTATTCCTTCTTTAGCAATGATTATGGTTCCTCTTATATTATTAGAGAAAAGAAACTTTTGTAAAAAAACTTTATCTTTCTTTAAAGATTTAATTTTTATGAATTTATAAAAACCAAAAACTTTAAACATTATAGTACCCTGCAAACAGTCATTCCATCACCTAATGGTAATATAATTTGCTCTACTCTTTTATCTTCAAATACAAATTTATTAAATTCTCTAATTTTTACAGTAAATTTATCATTATTTTTCTCATCAGCCACTTCTCCATGCCACAAAACATTGTCAATTATGATTAATCCATTTTTATCTAAAAGTTCTAAAGATTTTTCATAATATTCTTTATAATTCATTTTATCAGCATCAATAAAAATCATATCAAATTTATTATTTTTTAATTCTTTTAAACTTTCAAGAGCAGGCTTGATTATTGTTTGAATTTTATGATCTTGATTTGCTTTTTTAAAAAAATCTAATGCTATTTTGTTTGTTTCTTTATTTTTATCAAGAGCAATTAGTTTTCCATCATCAGGTAACGCAAGTGAGATTGTGAGAGCGCTCAGTCCCGTAAAAGTTCCAATCTCAAGAACATTTTTAATATTTGAAACTTTTATAATTAGGTGAAGAAAATAACATTGAGAAGGATCTATCTGCATTCTTTTGATATCACCTAACATTTAAGAGATTCGTTATGATATAATTCTAAACTAAGTGATAAAAGTGTTTCTATGCCTGAAGCTCCTGTAGCAGCTTGGGAAAATGTAAGTCTTTTTGATTCTTCATCTTCAGGTTTGTGGTCTGACACAATAACATCAATTGCTCCGTCTTTTAAACCTTGGACTAATGCAACTCTATCTTCTTCTCTTCTTAGTGGTGGAGATAATTTTAAAAAAGTTCTAAAATCTCCGATATCATTCTCATTTAATGAAAGGTTATTAATTGAAACTCCACAGGTAAATTTTACTACTTGTTTTCTATGTTCGATTACTTCAACAGATTTTTGAGATGATAATTGTGATATGTGATATCTGCACTTAACTTTTTCTAATAAAGTTAAATCTCTTTCTATTAAAATTCTTTCAGCGATCTCTGGTATGCTCGATAAGCCTAACTTTGTTGCTATAATACCAGAGTTAATCATGCCATTTTTTGCTAGTTCGTAATCTTCTGCATGTTGCATAATCAAACTGTCAAGATCTTTTGCAGAATTCATTATTCTTGACATTAATCTAGGATTTTGAATTGTCTTTATACCATCTGTGAAAGCAATTATTCCTTTTTTTTGTAAAAGTCCAAATTCAGTCATATTAGTACCTTCAATATTTTTTGTAAGAGATGCACAAGGAAATATATTAATTTTTGATTTATCTCTTCCCCTTCTTTTTAAAAAATCAACTATAGAAACATTATCTATAACTGGATCAGTATTAGGCATTGTAATTACTGATGTTACGCCACCAGATAAAGCAGCTTCACTTAAAGTTCTGAAATTTTCTTTATATTCATAACCTGGCTCACCTACAAAAACTCTCATATCTACAAGTCCTGGAAAAATATATTTACCCTTTAAGTCAATTACTTTTTCCCTACTAGGTAGATTGTTTGTATTTACTTTTTTTCCTACAGCTTCTATTTTTCCACCTTCATCAATAATTAGACCACCAACTTCATTTATTGAATTATGAGGGTCAATTATATTTGCATTTATAAAAAATTGTTTTTTCATTTATATACAAAAAATTTTTAAACAAGCCATTCTTACTGCCACCCCAAGTTCAACTTGTTCTTTGATAACACTTTTATTAATATCATCAGCTAATATTGTATCAATTTCAATACCTCTATTCATGGGACCTGGATGCATAATCAATGCATCAGGTTTTGCATGTTCT
>JACWEA010000011.1 GCA_014653775.1 Pelagibacterales bacterium SAG-MED30 | reverse complement strand
TTTTGTGATATCTTTAAGCTTAGATGCTCCTGTTACATGATCAGCGTGAATATGAGTGTCAATCACTTTTACTAATTTTAAATCTAATTTTTTAAGTAAATTTATATATTCACTAACATTTTCTATTACTGGATCTATAAGTAATGCCTCTCTACCTTCTCCGGATGAAATTAAATAGGTGTATGTCGAAGATTTTGTATCGAATAATTGTTTGAAAATCATTTTAGTAGAATAACATAATAGTACAAATTGACCCATTGTTAAAACATTTTAAAATATTATTTTTTCGACATGAGATTAATTAAAATTTTACTTATAACTTTATTTTTCAATACATTTGCCTACGCAGATAAAAATATGAAAATTGGCACAAAAGGTAAAGAGAGCGAGGTTTCAAGAACAATTAAAGTTGTAATGTATGACAATTATTATGAGCCAAGTTCATTTCAAATTAAATCAGGCGAAACAATAAAATTTGAAGTTGAAAATGCTGGTATGCTTGTTCACGAATTTAATATTGCAAATAAAATGATGCACATGAAACATCAACCAGAAATGATGAAAATGGTTGAAAATGATATTCTTTTAGCTGAATCCATTGATAAAGAAAAAATGAAAAAAATGGCAAAAATGGATAAAGCTATGTCCCATTCACATAGCAATAGTGTTTTACTTGAACCAAAACAAAAGGGTGAAATCATTTGGAAATTTGATAATGCAGTTAACATTGAAGTAGCTTGCAATGTTCCTGGCCATTATCAAGTTGGAATGATTGCTAAAGTTGATATAAATTAACTTAATGGACACAACTGCGAAGGCTAATTTTCATTGGTCATGTAAACATACTTGGAAAAGAAGTGCTAAAAATACCGCTTGGTGTTTATTGGGTTGTGCAATCGGAGATTTAGGTACAATTTTATTTTTTCAGCTAACAAAAATTCCATTTCCTGTTTTAGGAATTATGATTTTAGCAATCATTAATGGCTTGATTACAAGTATCATTTTGGAAACAATTATATTAATGAGACAAAGTTTTGATTTTTCAAAAGCTTTTAAAACTGCAATTGGAATGAGTTTTATATCAATGATAAGTATGGAAATTGCTATGAACTTAACTGATTACTTTTTAACTGGTGGTGCAATATTGACATGGTGGGTTGTACCAATTATGCTCTTAGTGGGCTTTTTAACTCCTTGGCCATATAATTATTGGAGATTAAAAAAATTTGAAATCAGCTGTCATTAAAAATTGGGATAATAAAACTTGGCTTTCTTCATATAATTATATTAAGTCATTTAATAAATTTTTATCTAAAAATACTAAATTTAGGTCTAATTCAAAAATTTTAGATATTGGATGTGGCCGGGGAAAAATCATTGGAGATTTAAGTTCTCAATTAAATCTTAAAATAAAACCAATAGGAATAGATTTAATAAATCACATTGATAAAGATAAAAGAATTAAATTCATAAAAAAAGATGCTTTATCTTTTTTTATGAATAATAAACAAAAATTTGATTTAATTTTAATTAAACAAACAATTCATTTGTTAAGTCTAAATAGTATAAAAAAATTGGTTAATGAATGTAAAAAAAACCTTAATACAGACGGGAAAATATTTATTTTTACGTTGGACCCTTTTAAAAATGAAATACCGTCATTTGAATTGATGAAAAAAAAACTAAAAAGATCTCTTCAAAGAGACAAAATGATATTAAAATTTTTGTCTCAACTAGATTCTAGTAAAAATTCAAAAAAATTTTTTTACAAAGTAAAAATAACAAAAAAAAAATATTTAAAAATGATTCAAAATAGATTTATATCGACCTTATTGCCTATGACAAAAAAGCAGATATCAAATGGAATTAAAGAGATAGATTTAAAATTTAACAAAATATTGAAATTTAATGATAATTTAATTTGTATTATTTTAAAAAAAAATTAAAGTATTAATATGTCAAAATATATATCTGGTTTAATAAATTTAATAGTAAGTCTGGTTGTTTCGACATTTATTATCTATGCGATAAATTTCATTGCAGGTTTTTCAGGTGCTGATTATTCTTTTACAAATGGAGAAGTTTTTGTAATTTGGATTTTAATGGCAATTTTAGTTAATAATTGCTTTAAAAAATAAATTTTTATAAAATGACAAATTCAGCTAAGACTGATGACATAATCTTTAATTTTTTTAAACAAATTTGTGATGAAAAGAATGATCAAAAATGTATTCAGCTCGGTAATGATTGGATTAGTGCAATGGAAAAAAATTTAAAAAATATGGAAACTAATTTAGATGAAAAAGATAAAGTTAAATACAAATTTGATATTCAAAACAATCGTAATCATTTAAATAGCCTTAAAGGTAAAAGCCCATCAGAGTGGAGAGAATATGCCACTAAGTGTATGATTGAAATAATGGATAATAAAAGATAATAATAACTTAAGGGGTGTCTTAACAGACTGAGATTAAACCCTAAGAACCTGTCCGGTAATTCAGAAAGGGATAATTATGGATAAAATCTATTTAATAAATCAATCCACGTCGTTGACGCTAGTTATTATTATTAGTCTAATTTTTGCATTTTTAGGCTTATATCATTCGAAAAAAAAACAAGGATTAAATAATTATTTAACAGCTAATAGAAATATTGGATTATTTTCATTAACCACAAGTTTAACTGCTTCGGCTTTGGGTGCTTGGATTTTATTTGGTCCAGTCTCAGCAGCTACTTGGGGTGGTGTTGGAGCTATTATTGGTTATTCTTTAGGAACAGCATTTCCAATGATTTTTTTAATTTATTTAGGAAAAAAAATTAGAAAAGAATTTCCTAAAGGATCATCTTTAATTGAATTCATGAGAAAGAAATTTGGAAAAAGTTTATTTAAACTTATTTTGTTAATGACTATTTTTTATATGTTTATTTTCTTATGCGCAGAAGTAACTGCCATTGCAGTTTTAATAAATTATATATCAGGAACAAAACTTTGGATTACAGCTTTAATTGTCTTGCTGTCGACTTTATCTTACACTTTGTATGGCGGATTAAGAGCTTCAATATTTACAGATAATATTCAAATGATAGTAATTGGAATTTTATTATTGATTTCTCTATCATATATAATTTCTTTTACGGGTCCTCAATTTTCTTTTAATTTTATAAAACAAAAAAATCCTCATCTTTTAAGTAGCGATTATATACCAAGTTATACTTCTGGTTTAACTTTTTTTATTGCAGTGGCTGCAACTAATTTATTTCATCAAGGTAATTGGCAACGAGTATATGCAGCAAAAAACTTTGAAGTATTAAAAAAAAGTTTGTTATTATCTTTTTTTATAATTGTTCCAATAGTTTTCTATATGGGTTTTATAGGAATGGTTGCCTTTACAATTGACTCAACTACCAGACCCGATCTTGGTTTCTTTTCTTTGCTTCTTAAAGAACAAACTGAATTGTTATCTTTATTAGTAATAATACTTGGTCTGGCATTGACTATTTCAACAGTCGATACTTTGATAAATGCTATATCAAGTTTGATTATAGTAGATGGAAAAGCTACTTTTAATTTTAAAAAGAAAATAAATTATTTAAACTTTTCTAAATATATTATCGTATTATTATCAATAATATCATTCATAATTGCATCAAAAGGATATGATATTTTATATTTATTTTTATTAGCTGATTTATTCTGTTGTGCTTTTGTTTTGACAGTTTTTTATAGTTTTTATAATAAAGATGTTGATGAAAAAACTGCATATTTCTCAATTATTTTCGGATTAATTGTTGGTTTTTTGGTTTTTCCTACACCTGATTTTTCAAAAAGTTTGTTAGTTGGTGTTTTGATGCCTAAGGAACTTTTTGCTCCTTTTATAATACAATCGCTTTTATTTTTGTCTTTTGTAATAGCAACTTTTTTACCATTTATAGTTTTAAAAATTAAAAAGTTTTAATATTACTCGATTGTATTAAAAGAATTAATAGTTATATATCTGTTTCAATGTCAGATAATCAAATATCAATTAATGGTCTTACAAAAGTTTATGATAATGGTTTTAATGCTTTAAAGGATATTAATCTAAATATAAAAAAAGGAGAAATTTTTGCAATGCTTGGACCAAACGGAGCAGGAAAAACTACCTTAATAAATATTATTTGTGGAATAGTAAAACCGTCCTCAGGAGAAGTTAAAGTTGAAGAATTTGATATCATTAGAGATTATAGAGAGACACGTTCGAGAATAGGTTTAGTTCCTCAAGAATTAACTTTAGAAGCATTTGAAACAGTTTTTAATAATGTTTCTTATTCAAGGGGTCTTTACGGAAAGAAACCAAATCCATCACATATAGAAAAAGTTTTAAAGCAGTTAAGTCTTTGGGATAAAAAAGATATAGGACTTAGACAATTATCGGGAGGAATGAAAAGAAGAGTTTTAATTGCTAAAGCGCTATCTCATGAGCCTAGTATTTTATTTTTAGATGAACCTACTGCAGGAGTTGATGTAGAGTTAAGACAAGAAATGTGGAAAGTAGTTAAGTCACTAAGAGAAACGGGTGTAACAATTATTTTGACAACCCATTATATTGAAGAAGCTGAAGCTATAGCAGATAGAGTAGGGGTAATCAATCAGGGTGAAATTATAATTGTAGAACAAAAAAAAGAACTTTTAAAGAAAATGGGTCATAAAAAATTAACTGTTGAATTACAAGATGAAATTAAAGAAGTCCCTATTGCATTGAAAAAATATAATTTAACTATTGGAGATAACAAAATGTCATTAGATTACACTTATAATATAAGTGAAAAAGCAACTGGGATCACAAATCTTTTACAAGATTTGAAAGACTCAGGATTAAAGTTAAAAGATCTTAAGACAGAACAAAGTAATTTAGAAAAAATATTTGTTAGTTTAGTAAGGGAAAATAATGAAATTTAATTACTACGCTTTTAAAGCAATTTATCTTCACGAAATGGATAGGTTCAGAAGAACTTTAGGACAATCACTTTTGTCTCCTGTGATATCTACTTCATTATATTTTATAGTTTTCGGATCTGTAATTGGAGGTTATGTTCAAAATATCGATGGTATTAGTTACGGATCTTATATTGTCCCTGGTTTATTAATGCTGACTTTATTAACTCAATCTATAAGTAATACCTCTTTTGGAATTTTTTTTCCAAAATTTAATGGAACAATTTATGAGATACTAGCAGCTCCAATATCAACTCTAGAAGTAGTTTTAGCTTTTGTAGGAGCTGGAGCAACTAAAACAGTGATTGTTGGAGTTATGATATTTATAACATCAATGTTTTTTGTTGAGGTAGAGGTAAAATATCCATTACTAATGATTTTTTTATTATTATTAGTTTCTTTTACTTTTGCTTTATTTGGTTTTTTAATTGGATTAGTGAGTAAAAATTTTGAACAAATGTCAGTTATTCCTTCCTTAGTTGTTACACCAATGGTTTTTTTAGGTGGTAGCTTATATTCTTTAGATATGTTGCCAGAATTTTGGCAAATGGTGACTTATTTTAATCCGGTAGTTTATCTAATTAATGGTCTTAGATATTCTTTTTATGGCGTCTCCGATTTTAATATTTGGATAAGCATAAGTTTGATGATTTTATTTTTAATCATTTGCATAACTATGGTCTCAGTACTCTTAAAAAGAGGATATAATATTAAAAATTAATAGACTTAATTTTTAGAACTGTTCAGACTCTGTAGAACCTTCCATTGCGGTAGTAGAGCTTTTTCCACTACTTATTGTATTAGAAACAGCATCAAAATAAGATGTTCCAACTTCTCTTTGATGTTTTACACTAGTGTAACCATCTTTCTCACGTGCAAATTCTTGTTCTTGTATTTTTGAATATGCGCTCATACCTTCTTTTTTATATTTTGCGGCAAGTTCAAAAATAGCAATATTTTGAGTATGAAATCCAGCAAGAGTAATAAATTGAAATTTATAACCCATTTTACTAATTTCTTCTTGGAAAGAAGCTATTTGTGAATCTGATAAATGTTTTTTCCAATTAAAAGAAGGTGAACAATTATAAGCTAAAATTTTTCCTGGAAACTTTTTGTGTATTGCGTCTGCAAATTTTTTAGCTTCCTCTAGATTAGGAGTGGCTGTTTCACACCAAATTAAATCAGAATAGGGAGCATAAGCCAGACCCCTAGAGATAGCTTGATCTATTCCTGCTTTAACATAATAAAAACCCTCAGGCGACCTTTCACCTGTTAAGAATGTTTTGTCATTTTCATCGTAATCATTTGTAATTAGTTTTGCGGCATTGGCATCTGTCCTCGCTAAAATAATCAAAGGAACATTAGCTATATCAGCAGCAAGTCTTGCAGCTTTTAAGTTTTTGATCATAGTTCCAGTTGGAACTAGGACTTTACCTCCCATATGGCCACATTTTTTTTCACTTGCTAACTGATCTTCGAAATGTACACCCGCAGCTCCAGCTTTTATAAATTTTTTTGCAAGCTCAAATACATTTAATGGTCCTCCAAATCCTGCTTCACCATCTGCTATGATTGGTAACATATAATCAATTTTTTTTTCCTCTTTCATGTCACCATCTTTTATTTCCATATGCTGTATTTGGTCTGCTCTAATTAAAGCATTGTTCATTGACTCCACAAGTTTAGGTGCACTGTCATAAGGATAAAGTGATTGATCTGGATACATTTCACCAGCGCTGTTTGCATCTGCTGCCACTTGCCAACCACTTAAATAAATTGCTTTTAAACCTGCTTTTGCATGTTGTACTGCATGGTTCCCGGATAAAGAACCTAAAGTATTAACAAAGGACTCAGTATTAAGTAATTTCCATAATTTTGTAGATTGTTGTTTACATAAAGAATATTCAATTTTTATCGAGCCTCTTAATCTTTCTACTTCTTCAGGAGTATAATCTCTTTTAATTCCAGCAAATCTTTTTAAGTCATAGGAGACATTCTCTGCGCTCATTTATAATTCTTTAATATTAATTTTTTTTTGAAAATTGATTAGTTGAACGAATTAGTTGTTGTCGTTTAGAGTCTCAACAAGGTCATTCATTCCACTTGAACCCCAATCACAATGATCATCTCTCATGTAAATTCCTCTGCTATTGTGTTTAGCTAGATCTTCATGATTTATGATTTGAGCCTCATTTTCATTATTTTTTAATTTTTCGTCCATGTAAATTTTATAATTTACAGGATTTACAAAATCTATTAAAAAGTTTAAAATCCTTGTAAATTAAAGAAAAAAATTGTAAAAATAAATTTACAAAATTTACATATAGAAAATATGAGTCAATCAAATTTAAAAATTGGACCAAAAATCAAGGCTTTTCGAAGACAGTTAGGGCTTCAAGCAAACAAACTTTCAGAGGATCTAGGTATATCTCCTAGTTATTTAAATCTTATTGAAGGAGGCAAAAGAAAAATTGATGGAGATCTTTTACTGAAAATTTGTGAAAAGCTAAATATTGAGCTTTCTCAATTAACTTCAAAAACAGATATTAACCTAGAAAACACATTATCTGAAATTTTAGATGATAAATTATTCGAGGATTTAGATATCCTAGGACCTGAGGTTAAAGATCTTGTAGGTACTAATCCAAAAATTGGAAAAGCAATTGTAAGATTAGGCGATATTTTAAAAAAAAAAGATCATGAGTTAGTCAACAAAATTGAAAAAATGTCAGGTAAAATTGTTGATAATAGAAAAAACTCTTTTCCCGGCGAAGTTATTTCTGATTTTCTTCAAGAGAATAAAAATTATTTTCCAAAACTTGAAGATTTTGCAAATAAAGTTTTTGATAAAGTACAAAAAAATAATCGAACAAGATACATCGCTCTTTGTGAATATTTAAAAGTAGAATATGACATAACAGTAAAAGATATAATTCCAGAAGAAGACAAACCTTTTTCAAAAATTTTTAATAAAAATAAAAAAGAATTATTATTGAGTGATTACAGTTCTTTAGAAACTAAAAAGCTCCATGCAGCAGCTCAAATTGCTCAAGAGGGAGCAAATAAAGAAATAGAAGATTACTTATCTAATTTTACTTTTCCTTCTGAGGAATCTAAGAAGTTATCAAAGGTAGCTCTACTGAATTATTGTGGAGCTGCAATATTAATGCCTTACAAACCTTTTCATTCAGAATGTAAAAAGCTTAAATATGATTTAGAGTTGTTACAAAATACTTTTGCAACATCTTTTGAACAAGTTGCTCATAGAGTCACTTGTTTACAAGATCCAAAATTACCAGGAATACCTTTCCATTTTTTAAGAGTTGATATGGCTGGAAATATTTCAAAAAGATTTTCTTTATCTGGAATTGAAATACCTAGATATGGAGGAGCATGTCCAAGATGGAATGTTTACTCAGCCCTTACAAGACCTGGTGTAATTCAAGCTGCAGTGAGTAAAATGAGTAATGGTGAAAAGTATGTTTGTATTGCAAGAACAGTTGAAAAAGGAATTGGTAGATTTGGTCAATCAAAAAGTATTTTATCAATTGGACTTGGATGTGAAGCAAAATATGCAAAAGACTTTGTATATACAGAAAACATGAATATAAATGATAAATCTACAGAAATTCCAATAGGTGTATCATGCAGAACCTGCGATAGATTAGACTGTTCACAAAGAGCATTTCCTCCTTTACATAAAAAGTTTGATGTAGATATCAATACTAGAGGAGTATCTGTTTATGTTGGTGACGAAAATTAATAAACTCAATAATGATTAAATTTATAATTCCAGCAGTAATTTTCTTTTTAATTGTTTTATTTTGGGAAAAAATAAATGAGATAATATATAAAAAATTTAAGGTTAAAATTAACAAAATTATTTCGATAATATTATTAGTCATTTTAGGGTTAATAGTTGCCTTATTGTATTACTAATTTTATGAAAAATTGTCATAGCTAATTTGATAAATGATCATATGATGTTCAATTCTTATTAGGTAATTATAGGAAAATTAAATATATCCAATGAAAGAAATATTCAAAAATGTAAGGGAAAAACTAGTTGCTAAATATTTAGATACCAATAATTCAAAAAATATTAAAAAATTTAAACCTAGACTCAAAGCTAGAATAAGAAAAAATAAACAAATTATTGGGAAAAATATTTATAATTTATTCGACTGGATTAAGGGAGCAGAACTAGTTGAGCTAAAAAAATGTAATACAGACGAAGATCCTGTTAGACCAGAATTAGACAATGTTTTTAGAAGAAGTTATGGAAGAAAAATATATGGAGTAAAGTATGGCGGAGAAATTCATGCCGTAATGTGTTTTGCATATACTAATCAAATACCAAAGAATGTTGATGAACTAAATAAACTTAGCCACGATGCATATTTACAAAGTGCTCAAAGAGATCAAAACATAGGACAAATTGCAATTGCATATACAGTTTGGTCTAAAAAAAAAGGTGGGGGAAAATTAATTGTAAAAGAAGTTTTTAAAAAAATTAAAAAATCTAATCATTTAAATAGACTAGTGACACTTTCACCTCTTACAGAAATGGCAACTAAATTTCATACTAGAAATGGTGCTAAACTTTTACAAACTAATGAAACCACACAGAATTTTGAATATAAAATTCTTTAATTTTACAATTTTTTTTATTTTAATTTTTACTTATAATTGTTTATCTATAGAAATGGACAAAAAACCTTATCATCATTTATCTGATGGCACATTTAGAAACCCAGAGGGATCTCCTGAAAGAGATACAAATTTTAAATGGTCATTCAAAGTTTTTAATAAAGAGAAAAAAAAACTTGATATGACTATACCAGAAGATCACGTTGTTAAAAAAGAAAAAGTATTATCAGATTTAGAAAAATTAAAAAATGATGATTACATTGCATGGATAGGACATGCTACGTTTATTATTAAATTAGGAAACACAACAATTATAACAGATCCAGTCTTTTCTAAAAATGCAGGACCATTAATATTTGGTCCAAAAAGATTTACTGAACCAGCCCTAAGATTGAATGAAATTCCTAAAGTTGATTTATTTTTACTTACTCATAATCATTATGATCATCAAGATATGATGACAATTCGTAGGTTTCCTTTTAAAGATGCAAAAGTGATGCTTCCTCTTAAACTTGGAAAATATTTTACAAGAAATGGATATAAAGATGTAAATGAAATGGATTGGTATGATGAAATAAATGTTAATGAAAAATTAAAAATTACATTTCTCCCAGCTGTTCATTGGTCCAAAAGAAGCTTAACGGATACCAATAAAACTTTATGGGGAAATTTTTTAATTGAATATGATGGAAAAAAAATTTTTTTTGCGTGCGATACTGGAGTTGGAAACATTTATAAAGATTTAGGAAATAAATATGGCCCAATCGATATTTCCTTTATTAACATTGGCGCTTATAATTTTTATCCAATTTCACCTCATAAAGATAAATCTACTTATCATACTAATCCCGAAGAAGCCCTAAGTATAGGCAGAGATTTAAAAAGCAAAAAAGTTATAGGAACTCACTGGGGAACTTTTGTTTTATCTTTAGAGCCTATTATGGAACCTCCAGTTAGATTTAAAGAAAATGCTGAAAAATACGGTTTTAAAAAAGAAGATGCTATTATTTTTAAAATTGGCCAATTTAACAATTTACAAGATATAATTAATTAATATGGCAAATAAAAATTATAGAAACCTAGTGGGTTATGGATCAAAGGGTAAAAAAATCTCTTGGCCCAACAATGCAAAATTAGCTCTTCAAATAGTTTTAAATTATGAAGAAGGAGGAGAGAACTGTGTTTTAAATGGAGACAAATATTCAGAGACTTTTTTATCAGAAATTATAGGAGCAAAAGCAATCAAAGGTAGGCATATTAGCATGGAAAGTATTTATGAATATGGTTCTCGAGCAGGCTTTTGGAGATTAGATAAATTATTTAAAGAAAAAAATATTCCAGTTACAGTTTTTGGTGTAGGACTAGCTTTAGAACAAAATCCTGAAGTTTGTAAAGCAATAAAAAATGGCAATTACGAAGTTGCTGCTCACGGCTATCGTTGGATTGATTATCAAGATATAAAAAAATCAGATGAAAAAAAGTATATGCAAAAAGCAATTAAAACTATTAAGAAAATTTTTGGTTCAAGACCGCTTGGATGGTATACAGGAAGATGTAGCCCAAATACAAGAGATTTAGTTTTTGATGAAGGTGGTTTTTTATATGACAGTGATAGCTATAGTGACGACATTCCTTACTGGGAATATAGAGGTAAGAAAAAACAACTAATTATTCCATATACTTTAGATAATAATGATATGCGATTTGCAACTAACCAAGGTTTTAATACTGGAGATCATTTTTTCAATTATTTAAAAGATAGTTTTGATTCATTGTACGAAGAAGGTAAAACAAATCCTAAAATGATGTCAGTTGGTTTACATTGTAGATTGATAGGAAGACCTGGAAGAATTCAATCTTTAAAAAGATTTTTAGATTATGTTTTAAAATTTAAAGATATTTGGATATGTAAAAGAATAGATATAGCAAATTACTGGATAAAAAATTATTCGAATAAATAGCTATAATGAAAAAAAAAAATATTATTTACTTAAATGGATTAATTGATTTAGCTCAGTCAAGATTAGGTTCCAAAATAGTTTACAAAACAGATGAGTTTTTTGCACCTGCTAAAAGAATTATTAATCCTTGGCCTCCAGTATTTAAAGAGGGAGTATTTGATAAACATGGAAAATGGATGGATGGATGGGAAACTAGAAGAAAAAGAACAAAAGGATTTGATTTTTTAATCTTAAAATTTGGAAAACCAGGTTTAATAAAAAAAGTTGATATTGATACATCATATTTTTCTGGAAATCATCCTGATCAAGTTTCATTACAGGCTTGTATTAGTAAAAAAAAAAAACCCGATAAAAAAACTAAATGGATTACAATTATTAAAAAAAGTAGAACCAAAGCAAATAGTCATCATTTTTTTAATGTAAAAAATAAAAATTATTTTACTCATATAAAATTGAATATTTTTCCTGATGGTGGAGTAGCAAGATTAAGAATATATGGCTCTATGAAAATCATAAATAAAGTTAATAAACAAATTCAAAATCTAACATCAGTAGTGAATGGCGCTGTTCCTATTGCTTGCAACAATGAACATTTTGGAAGAGCAGAAAATATACTTGCTCCAGGGACTGGAAAAAATATGGGTGACGGTTGGGAAACTAGAAGAAGTAGAGGAAAAAATTTTGACTGGATAATAGTAAAATGTTCATCACCAGGAAAAATTAATAAAATTCAACTAGATACTCATCATTTTAAAGGAAATTATCCTGATAAATGTTCAGTACAAGCAGCGTATATTCCAGATAAAATTTCAGAAAAAAATATTGTAAACAAATCTAAAAGATGGGCTTACCTTTTAAATAAGATTAAACTTCATGCTCATAAAAAACATAACTTTAATAATAAAATAATGAAAAATAAAAAAGTAAATTATATTAAAATTAATATATTCCCAGATGGTGGAATTTCTAGAATAAGAGCTTTTGGAAAAGTAGAATGACTGAAAAAATAATAAAACCTAAACTTATAACTAAAGAAAATTTTAAAAAATTTGGTGATATGATAACAACTAATGACATTAAACCTTTAGAAATAAATAATGGCTATGCAAAAAGATATGATGGTATAGCGAACTTGAATACCAAGAAAGATAATGGTGAATCAACAATTAGTATTTTTTCCGCACTTAAAAGATCTTTTCCTATGAAGGTTGACATGATGGAAAAGCATCCACTTGGAAGCCAAGCATTTATTCCAATGAAAGAAACTGTGTTTTTAGCGTTTGTCGCTCCTGAAGGTGAAAAACCAGACTTGAATAAAATTGAGTCTTTTATTATTCCTAAAGGGATAGGTGTTAATTACAATCCTGGTATTTGGCATTTTCCATTAATATCGACAGAAGATATGAATTTTTTAGTTGTAGATAGATTAGGTAGTGGAAATAATTTAGTTCTTCATGACCTAAATGAAGAAAATATTACTTTAGAATTTTAATTAATATGTAAAGTACACTCATTTTTACGTTCATAATGGTCTAAATTTATGCAAAAAGTATAATAAAAATTTAAAAATGCCAAAATTCATTTCATTTTATGTAAACATAGTAGACTTTATTTGTGAGAAAGTTGGTAGGTTCGTTATGTACTGGGTTTTCTTTATGATGTTCCTTTTAATTTTATCATTTGTTACACGAAATATTATTAATTTTCCATTAATGTGGATAATAGAAATGGCTCAGTTTACGATTACGGCATACTATCTATTAGGAGGAGGCTATTCAATGCTTTCTGACGATCATGTTCGTATGGATTTATTTTATGGGAAACTTTCAAAAAAAGGAAAAGCCAAGATGGATATTTTCACAAGTATTTTTTTAATTTTCTTTTTAGCAATTTTATTTTTTGGCTCAATAACAAGTTTAATTTATACTATTGAAACTAAACAAAAACTCTTTACGGCTTGGGCCCCTTATGTATGGCCAATAAAAAGTCTGATGTTAATTGGAATATTATTAATGTTGTTACAGGCTTTTTCGACATTATTTAAAGATATCGCTAAAGTTAAAAATATAAATTTATAATTATGCTAGCTGAATATTTAAGTTACGAATTTATTGCTCTTTTCATGTTTATAACAATGCTTGTTATGATGTTTACTGGACAAAGAGTATTTGGTGCAATTGGTTTTGTTGCATCAGCTTCAGCACTATTAATATGGGGTGATGGCTCGATGGAGATGCCATATACAGCAACATGGAAACTTTTCAAATGGTATCCAATGTTAACGTTGCCTTTATTTATCTATATGGGCTTTATGATATCGGAGTCAGGAATTGCAAATGATCTTTATAAGATGTTTCATGTTTTATTTGGAGGATTAAAAGGTGGCCTTGCTATTGGAACAATGTTTATGATGGTAGCTATTTCAGCAATGAATGGTTTGAGTGTTGCGGGTATGGCTATAGGTGCAACAATTGCTTTGCCAGAAATGTTAAAAAGAAATTATGATAAGAGGATGATAACCGGAGTTGTACAGGCTGGAAGTTCACTAGGAATTTTGATACCTCCAAGTGTAGTAATGGTTTTATATGGTATGATTGCGCGTCAACCAGTTAGTAAACTTTGGATGGCTGGAATTCTTCCAGGGTTATTGATGGCTTCATTATTTTTAATTTACATTTATGTTAGATGTAAACTTCAACCAGAGCTTGGACCACCTTTAAAAAAAGAGGAAAGAAATATAAGTACAGTAGAAAAAATTAGGTTGTTGAAAGCAGGAATAATTCCTTTTTTAATATTTTTTTTTATGACAGGTCTATTTTTAATGGGTATAGCAAGCTTAGTTGAATGTTCCGCGGTCGGAGCTTTTTTAGCAACTTTAGCGGCAATTTATAAAAAAAGATTTAATAGACAAGTTTTGGAAAATACTCTTAAAAAAACCTTAGGTGTATCATGTATGTTTATGTGGATTATCTTAGCCGCATTATGTTTTGGTGCAGTATTTGATGGTTTAGGGGCTGGTCGAGCAATTGAAACACTCTTCATAGAGCGATGGAATTTAACTCCTTGGGGCGTGTTAATAATGA
>JACWEA010000010.1 GCA_014653775.1 Pelagibacterales bacterium SAG-MED30 | reverse complement strand
TAAATTTACAAAATCTTCAAGTTTGGTCTAACTTTCCTGGTATAGATCATAAAGCCTGCATGAGAAGTATTAAATTATTTAATGACGAAGTAATTCCAAAAATAAATTTAGATTCTTCTAATATAGAAAAAGCAAGTTAATGGATTTAGAGCTTAGAAAGTTTACAAAGTTTGTTGATAAAACTTTCATCGAAGGTGGGAAGAAAGCTAAAGAGCCTGTCTTATTAGTTTCTGTAGCTGCAGTATTTAAAAATCCTTGGGCAGAAAAAGGATTTGTAGAAGACTTAAAGCCTATCATTTTAGATTTAGCTCCAAAGCTTGGTGATATTTTAGTTCCAGAATTAATAAAAGAAATAGGATCACCTGAAAAAATTTTAGCATATGGTAAAGCAGGAACCGTAGGATTAAATGGCGAGATAGAACATGCTTCAGCTTTTATTCATACTTTGAGATTCGGAAACAAATTTAGAGATGCAGTTGGAGGTACCTCTTATTTGAGTTTTACAAACACGAGAGGTCCTGCTGGATCTAAGATATCGATACCAATGATGCATAAAACAGACTCAGGTTTGAGGCCATATTATTTGACTCATGAGTTTACTATCCACGATGCGCCTTTTAATGATGAGATAGTAATTGCTATAGGTGGAGCATCAAGTGGTAGGGCTCATGCTAGAACTGGAGATCGATATCAAGATATGAAAGAAATGGGATTAGATCCTAAATAATTTCATGTCTCAGAATTTTGATCCAAATCAAAATTATTATTTTTTTAATAAAAAAGATTCAATCCCTATCGTATTTATACATGGAGTAGGTCTGAACCATCAAATGTGGGATAATCAAGTAAATTACTTAAATGAGTTTTCAATTTTGACCTATGACTTGTTGGGTCATGGAAAAACTCCTTGCAATAAAGACAAATTAAGTCTTAAAGATTTTTCTGATCAACTTCTAAGAATTTTAGATTATTTAAAAATAGAAAAAATAAATCTTGTAGGCTTTTCTTTGGGATCCTTAATTTCATTAGATTTTACTTCTCGTTTTCAAAATAAAGTTGAAAAACTTATATTAATTGGAACTACTTATAAAAGATCAGATCAAGAAAGATCTCTTGTGTTAGATAGATATAATCAAGCTAAATTAAATAAGCCAATCTCTAAACAAGCTTTAAAAAGATGGTTTAGTGATAAATATCTTGATGATAATCCAAAAACTTACGATTTATTCATGAATATTTTAAATAAAAAACCACAAGATCATAATAATTTTCTTAAAGCCTATCAGTTATTTGCTAATCATTATGATGATTTCGAAGCTATCAAAAAAATAGATAGAAAAACTTTAGTAATGACTGGTTCTGAAGATGTTGGTTCGACTCCAACTATGTCGAAAGAATTGGTTAAAGACCTTGCTAATTCTACTTATATTGAAATTAAAAATGGAAAACATCTTTGTAGTATAGAATGTTCAGATGATGTTAATATGAATATTAAAAAATTTATTAATAATTAAATGTCAAAAATTGAAAATTTTAAGATGTATATTGATGGTCAATGGGAAGATTCATCTTCTGGAAAAAAAATTGAAACTTTAAATCCAGAAAATAATGAAGTTTGGGCAACTGTTCCTGAAGCCAATGATAAAGATGTTGATAAAGCTGTTCAATCAGCTCAAAAAGCTTTTGAAAATAATTGGTCTAAACTTCATCCAAGAGATAGAGCAAAATATTTAAGATTAATTGCTGATCAACTAAGAGAAAATGCTGAACATCTTGGAAAAATAGAAACTATTGATACTGGAAAACTTTATAGAGAAACAAAAACTCAAGCAAATTATATTGCTGAATACTATGATTACTTTGCAGGTCTAGCTGATAAAGTTGAGGGCACTGTTGTTCCAATTGATAAACCTGATATGCAAGTTACAACAACAAGAATTCCTATAGGTGTTGTAGCGGCAATTATTCCTTGGAACTCTCAAATGCTTTTAACCGCTGTTAAACTTGCACCTGCTCTTGCAATGGGTAATACTGTTGTAATAAAAGCATCTGAACTTGCACCTGTAACTTTATTAGAGTTTGCAAAATTAATTGAAAAAGCTGGAGTACCTAAAGGTGTAATTAATATAATTACTGGACTTGGAGAACCATGTGGTAAGGCACTAACTACTCATCATCTTATAGAAAGAATCGCTTTTACAGGTGGACCAGAGACTGCAAAACATATTGTAAAAAATTCTGCTGAAAACTTATCTCAAGTAAGTTTAGAGCTTGGGGGAAAAAGTCCTGTTGTAGTATTTGATGATGCAGATCAAGAAAATGCTTTAAATGGAATTACTGCAGGAATATTTGGTGCTAGCGGTCAAAGTTGTATTGCGGGATCAAGACTTTACATTCATTCAAAAATTTATGATCAATTTCTTAATAAGTTGATTGCCAAAGCTGAAAAAATTAAATTAGGAGGCCCTATGGATAAAGATACACAGATGGGACCTTTAAATAGTTTTAAGCAGTTAGAAAATATAGAAAAAAATATTAAGGCTACAATTGAGCAAGGTGGCAAAATTAGATGTGGGGGAAAAAGATCTTCTGTTTCTAATAAAGGTTATTATTTTCCAGCAACAATCATTGAGTGTAAAAATCATAATCTACCAGTTGCAGAAAATGAATTATTTGGTCCAATCTTATCTGTTATGAAATTTGATAAAGAAGAGGAGGTAATAGAGAAGATGAATGATAATAAATATGGATTATCATCAGGGGTTTATACCTCAAATTTTTCTAGAGGGCTTAGAGTTTCAAAAGCTATAAGAGCAGGAATCGTATTCATAAATACTTATAGACTTATATCACCTATGGCACCCTTTGGAGGACTAAAAGATAGTGGCTATGGAAAAGAAGCAGGCATAGAGTCTATTAAAGAATATACCAGAATAAAAACAACATGGTATAATTCATCTGATAAACCAATGTCTGATCCATTTACTATGGGTTAATAAATTTAATTTTTAAAAGAATGTTTTGAATTAGGAAACTTTTTTTTCAATACTTCAAATTTATATTTTTTAACTGCAATATTAATAATTTTACTCATATTAACGTATTTTTTAACAAACCTAAATTTACTCTCACTTAGGCCAATTAGATCATCAATTACTAATACTTGACCATCACAATTTGCAGAAGAACCAATACCAATAGTTGGTATAGTTAATTTATTTGTTATCACTTTTGATAATTTAATTTCAATGCATTCTAAGACAATTGAAAAAATTCCTGCTGCCTCAAGTAATTTAGCCTCTTTTAAAATTCTATTTCTTTCTAATGATTTTTTTCCTTTGAATGTAAATTTCTTATCTGTTTGTGGCAAAATACCAAGATGACCCATTACTGGAATTTTATTTTTAACTAATTTTTTAACTATAGATATAATTTTTTTTCCACCTTCTAATTTAACTGCATCGCATTTAGTTTTTTTTATTACTAATTTTGCATTTTTAAGAGCTTCTTTTGGATTACGGTATGTATTAAATGGCATGTCTACAACCATCAAAGATTTCTTCACTCCAAGTCTTACACTTTTTGAATGATTAATCATTGTATCAAGGGTAACTTCCTTTGTTGATTTATAATTATAAAGAACAGAACCTAGTGAGTCGCCTACTAAAATTATGTCACAATGATTATCCAAAATAGAAGCAATATTTTTTGAATAAGCTGTGAGACAAACTAATTTTGATTTATTTTTTTTATTTAAAATATTTTTAATATTTCCATTCATTTTATTCTAGTTCAATTGTACTAGGAGGTTTAGATGTAACATCATAAACTACTCTATTAATTCCTCTAATGCTATTCACAATTTTATTTGAAATCATTTGTAAAAATGATTTTTTAAATTCAAAAAAGTCAGCTGTCATCCCATCTTCAGAAGTAATAGCTCTTAACAAGCATAAATATTCATATGTTCGATTATCGCCCATAACTCCAACAGTTTTTACAGGAAGCAAAGCGGCATAAGCTTGCCAAATTTTATTATAAAGATTATTTTTTTTCAAAGCTTGTATAAAATAATGATCTGCATCTTTAAGAATATTTATTTTTTCTTTTGTAATTATACCTGGCATTCTAATAGCTAAACCAGGACCTGGAAAAGGATGTCGTGAAATGATTTCTTTACTTAAATTTAACTCTAATCCTAATTTTCTAACTTCATCCTTAAATAAAAATTTTAATGGCTCTACAAGTTTAAGTTTCATTTTTTTAGGTAAACCACCAACATTATGATGAGATTTAATTTTTGAAGTGTGACTCCCAGTGACAGATTTACTTTCTATTAGATCTGGATAAAGTGTTCCTTGTGCTAAGAATTTAACATTTTTAATTTTTTTTGCATATCTTTCAAAAATTTCAATAAACAAATTTCCAATTATCTTCCTTTTTTTTTCTGGATCAGAAATATTATTTAATCTTTTAATGAATAGCTTTTCAGCATTTACATAAATTAAATTAATCTTTAATCTTTTTTTAAAAGTTTCAACTACTTGCTTCTCCTCATTTTTTCTAAGAAGACCAGTATTTACAAAAATACAATATAGCTTTTTACCAATCGCCTTATTTAATAGTTGAGCAACAACGCTACTGTCTACTCCTCCAGAAAGTGCACATATAACTTTGTTTCCCCCTACTTGTTTTTTTACATCTTTTATTAATTTCTTTTTTTGATCTTTGGAGGACCAATTTTTCTTAATTCGACATATTAAAAAAATAAAATTACTGATAAATTTTTTTCCATTTTTTGTGTGAGTTACCTCTGGATGAAATTGTACCCCATAAAATTTTTTAGATCTATTCTCAACAACAGCAAATTTTGAATTTTGACTTGAAGCGATTACATTAAAATTTTTAGGTAATTTAGAAACCTGATCGGCATGGCTCATCCATACTAGATTTGTTTTTTTTTTATTAAAAAAATTTTTTACCAATATACTATTATTTTTTTTATAAATTTTTGCCAGTCCAAATTCTCTATGTTTAGATTGTTTTACCTTGCCACCATTAAATTTAGATAAGATTTGGTGTCCAAAACATATGCCTAATATGGGTATACCAAGATTTATTATTCTTTTATCAAATGTCTTTTGACTTAATTGATAAACATTCAAAGGTCCTCCTGATAGAATTATCCCTTTTATATTGTTGTTAATATGATTGCTTGTAATTTTTTTGTGACTTACTAATTCTGAAAATACTCCAAGCTCTCTTATTCTCCTTGCTATTAATTGTGTAAATTGTGAACCAAAATCTATGATTAAGATTTTGTCTAAATTTGTATCAAGACTCATTATTGTTTGGCTCTAGGTTTTCAAGCTCATTCAATATCTTTTTATTTTCATTACATAAATTTACACAAACTTTAGTAAATCTTTCAGATAAATTTTTCACTTTTGAATAGTTCGTTTTTTCTAAACCAATTTCCATCAACATTAAAATTGCTTCTTCATTTGTTGGATCAATTAATAATGTAGTATCTAAATTTTTCTCTTCGTTTCTCTGGTCTTTGTTATGTTTATATATTTTTGCCAAATATAAATATGAATTTGAATGTTTGGGATCAAATACGATACTTCTTTCAAATAAAAATTTAGCTTTTTCGTATTTTTTTTTTTCAAAAAGCTTAACTCCTTCACTATAAAAATCTTCTTCACTAAAACAAATATTTGAAAAATTTATTAAAAAAATTGTTAAAAAAAATATTTTAAGAATCTTGAGCATTAATATTTTGTATCCATTTTAATTATATCTACATTATGTACCATACTTTCGTAAAAACCAGCTTTTGTAATTTTTACAAATTTAGGTTTGTTTCTTAAGTATTTTATTTGCTTAGAACCTAAATAGCCCATAGAAGATTTTAAGCCTCCTATTAATTTATAAATAATATTTCCAACATTTCCTTTGTATTTTGCAAAACCTTCTACACCTTCAGGAACATACTTTGATATATCTTTTTGTTTGGATTGAGAATATCTATCAGCAGATCCTTTGTTCATGGCACCTACAGAACCCATACCCCTAAAGCTTTTAAAAAGTTTTCCATTTTTTTTAATTATTTTCCCAGGAGCTTCGTCTGTACCTGCAAATAAAGATCCAATCATTACAGCATCTGCACCTGCAGCAAATGCTTTTGCTAAATCTCCAGAGTATTTAATTCCACCGTCTGAAATAATTTTTGCATTTTTTTTCCTAATCCCATTTCTTACCGAGAGTATTGCACTTAATTGTGGTACGCCTATCCCTGCTACCAAACGAGTGGTACATATTGAGCCTGGTCCAATTCCAACTTTTATAATATCTACGCCTAATTTTAATAAAAATTTGGCTGCTTCTGGTGTTGCTATATTTCCTGCGCATAAAGCTGTTCTTTTATCTTTGTTTTTTCTTATAAATTTAACGATTTCAGACACTTTTTTAGTATGTCCGTGAGCTGTATCTACTACAATTAAATCTACATATTCTTTTAATACTTCCTTTGCTCTTTGAAGTTCTTTAGGGCCAGCTCCAACTGCAGCCCCAACTAATAATTTTTGTTTTTTAACTTTTTTAATCTCATCTACTTGTTTTTTTATATCTAAATTTCTATGAATAACTCCTATTCCTCCAGATTTTGCGATAGCAATAGCCATTTTACTTTCAGTTACAGTATCCATCGCTGACGCGAGAAGAGGAATTTTAAGTGTTAAATATTTTGTTAATTTAATACCAGTGTCAACTTCAGAAGGTAAAATAGCAGAGTATTTTGGTGATAATGTAACATCATCAAAGGTAAGTGCTTCTTTAATAGGAACCATAATCATTTATATATGATTCCTTTTAAATTTAAAGAGTCTATCTAAGATTTTTACAAATTATAAAACTTTCTTTTGAATCTTTTCTACTTGATTTAGGTTTAAAAACCTTAACTTCTTTAAATATTTTTTTTCCAAGTGCGACAATTTCATTAAATGAACTACCCATAAAAATTTTTGAAATGAAAAACCCTTTTTCAGAAATCACTTCTTTTGCAAAAATAATAGCTTCTTTACATAATTCACCGGTTTGAATTGAATCTATATTTTTTATTCCAGTAGTATTTACAGCCATATCAGACATAACTATATCAGCTTTTTTATTAAGATAACTTTTGATGTGATTTTGAGTATCTTTTTCAGTAAAGTCTCCTTTAATTTGAATAGTGTTGCTAATTTTTTCCATATCTTTTAAGTCTATTGAAATTATTTTTCCACTTTTTACTATTTTTGAAACATATTGAGACCAGCTACCTGGGGCTGCTCCGATATCTACAACACATATACCACCTTTAAAAATTTTGAACTTCTCATCAATTTCAATTAATTTGTATGCTGATCTAGCTCTATATCCATCAACTTTAGATTTTCGCACATAGATATCTCTTCTTTGTTTATTAACCCAATTTTTTGAAATTTTATTTTTTTTCAATTATTTACTAAATCTTAAACTTTTAAATATTCTTTTATTTTCTAAATTTTCAATTTCAATTTGCACATTTTTATCTATCCTCATGTCTTTGCCATCCTTCCAAATTCCAGCGGCTAAGTGCATTATTCCTATTTTATAATTAGGTAAATATGGTTCAACAAAAGTTTTTTGTTGTTCATCGTATTTTGGAAGTAAATTGCTAGTAATCCAATTACAATTTAAAGGTAAAAACTCAGTTTCTAAATTGTCAATATAGACTGCCATATTAATTGCCAATCCTTCTGAACCAAAAATATTTCCAGCTTTTAAAGTTTTCGATAAGTTGTTTTGCCAAACTTCCCACCCTTTAGAGTTTTTCTCTAATGAAAAAACTCCAATGTTAATATGAGGTGCAAAGGCTAATTTTCTAGCTTTATCATAACCAATGTTTGATTTTACTGCATGTTTAAAATTCTGAGATTTTATGATTGCTAATTTTCCAAATAACCAATTAACTTTTGAAGTTATTTTATATCCTGGACCAATTGTTTGGGTAATCCCTAATTTTCCATTATCACAAGCTTTAAAATATAACTCAATGCTATTCCAATCGTTTACCCAAGCATCACAATCTATCCATAGATATTTTTCATAATTAGAAAAATATTTTGGTAAAAAGGCTCTAGAGACCTGACTTTTAAGCCACTCTTTTCCTTTTACTTTATAACCTGGAACTTCAATATCCCATACAGCTGATTTAATTTCATCTACTTTATTTGATAACTTTTCTTTTTGTTCTTCAGTCAACCCAGCGTCTAAAATACAAATTGCAACTTTATCGCTCTCTTTAAATCTTTTTATCGAGTCTATTAACTCTTCTAATAAAGGAAAATAATTAGCATCTGCTAATGAAACAATTACATTTTTTTTCATCAAAGTTCGTCTTCAAGTTCATCATCATCTTGAAATTTGTCATTTTCATGTCGTTTTTTTATCTTTTGAAAATGAAATAAACTAATTGGTAATAAAAGCACATAAACAATAGTGCTAATTGCAATAACATTAAATGTATAAATTAAAATTAAACCAAAGAATAAAACTATTCCGAACAACAAAAAAATAGTTGTTTTTCTTGGTATAATTATTTTTTTAAAAGAATAAGTAGGAAATTTGCTGATTAATAAAAATGAAGTCACTATAAAAAATATAGGTACAATTATGTTGTAGTTTAATTGAATATAGTCAAATCCACTTAAACTTATAATTAAAGGAGTTAATACTAATATACCTCCAGCTGGTGATGGAACCCCTTCAAAAAAATTATCTCTCCATGAAGGTTCTTGATTCGAGTTTATATTAAATCTTGCCAATCTTAATGCTACACAAATCACATACACTAAGCATAACAACCAACCAAATCTCTCTAAAGTATTC
The DNA here is from genome assembly GCA_014653775.1 of Pelagibacterales bacterium SAG-MED30. GTDB lineage: Bacteria > Pseudomonadota > Alphaproteobacteria > Pelagibacterales > Pelagibacteraceae > Pelagibacter. Next base: position 7,548 of record JACWEA010000010.1, on the reverse strand, counting down.
AGTTTCCAGAAATACATAATAAATGCTGGGGCAACTCCAAAACTAATCATATCTGTGAGTGAATCTAATTCTTTTCCAACTTTAGATGTCCCTTTAATTAATCTTGCTATTCTTCCATCAAGACCATCAATTAAAGCTGCAAAAATTATTGCTATAATTGCTAATTCATAACTACCATCCAATGCAAATCTAATTGACGTTAAACCAATACAAACTCCAATTAAAGTGAGTATATTTGGTAAAATCATCCTTGCAGTTTTTTTATCTGCTACAATTTTTAAATTATTTTTTTTTGGTTCCATTTTATCTTTTAGCTAACAGTGTTTCTCCTGAAACAGCTTTTTGACCAACTTTAACTAAAGAGTCATAATTTTCATAATAAACATCAGCTCTACTTCCAAATCTTATCATTCCAATTCTGTCGCCCTGTTTTAATTCTTGATTTTTATTTGTTTCGCAAACTATTCTTCTAGCAATAAGTCCTGCTATCTGAACAATAATAATATCATTTCCATGTTTATCTTTAATTTTATAATAATTTCTCTCATTATCTTCACTAGCTTTATCAAAAGAAGCATTTAAAAATTTTCCTGGTTTATATAAAATTTCTTCTATTTGACCAGCACATGGGGTTCTGTTTACATGGCAATCAAAAATATTCATGAAGATACTGATTTTATTAAATCTTTTATTCTCAAGTCCAAGTTCTTTTGGTCCATCAATTTCTTCAACCTTAATCACTTCACCATCAGCAGGACTAACTAAATAATTATCATCTTCAATTATAATTCTCTCAGGATCTCTAAAAAAATAATAAACCCATATAGAAAGTACTAATCCAACAAGTCCTAAAAAATTACTTAAGCTATAAAGAATAATTGTTATAATTACCGATATAACAATAAACTTATATCCCTCTGGATGAATTTTTGGAAAAACTTTGCTAAACATATTCTTCTATTTGATAATTTTCGATTAATATGTATATAAAATAGCGAAATTCAATTAATAAGATATACTTCATATAAATGAGTAAAATCACAGTAAAAAATCCCGTTGTAGAGTTAGACGGTGATGAAATGACTAGAATAATTTGGAACTTTATTAAAAACAAATTGATTTTACCCTATCTTAATCTTGGTATCGAATATTACGATCTTGGTATGAAAAGTAGAGATAACACTGATGATCAAATAACTATAGAATCTGCAAAAGCAATAAAAAAAATAGGTGTTGGGATTAAATGTGCAACAATTACTCCAGATGAAGATCGAGTTAAAGAATTTAATTTAAAAAAAATGTGGAGATCTCCTAATGGAACTATAAGAAATATTATTGGAGGAACAGTTTTTAGAGAACCTATAATTTGTTCTAACATTCCAAAATTAGTTCCATCATGGTCAGATCCAGTAGTGATTGGAAGACACGCTTTTGGTGATCAATATAGAGCTACTGATTTTAAAGTTCCCGGAAAAGGAAGAATGGAAGTTAAATGGACTTCGGAAGACGGTAAAGATGAAATTAAATATGAAGTATTTAATTTCACTGGACCTGGTATAGCACTTTCAATGTATAATTTAGATAAATCAATCGAAGACTTTGCTAGATCATGTTTTAGTTACGGTCTTATAAAAAACTGGCCAGTTTATCTTTCGACAAAAAATACTATCCTAAAAAAATATGATGGAAGATTTAAAGACATATTCGAGGAAATTTTTAATAAAGAATTTAAGGAAAAATTTAATAAAGCTAAAATTACATATGAACATAGACTAATTGATGACATGGTTGCTTGTGCAATGAAATGGAGCGGTAAATATATATGGGCATGTAAAAATTATGATGGAGATGTCCAATCTGATACTATGGCACAAGGTTATGGATCTCTAGGTTTAATGACTAGTACCTTGTTAACTCCTGATGGAAAAATTATGGAAGCAGAGGCTGCTCACGGAACTGTTACAAGACATTATCGGATGCATCAAGAAGGTAAAGAGACATCTACTAATCCAATAGCATCTATATTCGCATGGACTAGAGGATTAGCTCATAGAGGTAAATTAGATGGAAATGAGGAACTTATTAAATTTGCAAGGACAATTGAGGAAGTTTGTATTGAATGTGTTGAAGACGGATCTATGACTAAAGACCTTGCAATATTAATAGGCCCATCAAGTAAGTATCTAACAACTAATCAATTTTTAGATGTAATTGATAAAAATTTAAAAAAGAAATTAAATTAAAGACTTAATTATTTCAAAAGCTTCATTAATTTTAGTTTGATATTGACCTCCAGCTTGAGCAAAATCTTTTCTTCCTCCTCCTCCTTGACCACCAATAATTTCTGAGCTTAATTTTACTAACTTAACAGCGTCAAATTTTTCAGTTAATTTATTAGTAATTCCTACAGCAACTCCTACTTTGTCATCTTTGATCGCAAAAACTACTACTATTCCTTCACCTAATTCTTTTTTACCATCATCAACAAGTTTTCTTAATTCTTTTGTTGGAAGGCCTTCAACATTTTGAAATCTTATTTTAATTCCTTTTATTTCCTCATCTTTAATTTTATTTTTTCTTTTATCACTCAGAATTGATTTAACTAATAAGGTTTCTAATTGTTTGTTTAAATTTTTAATTAATATTTTTTGATCTAACTCATCTAAAGAGGGTTTTCCGCCTAATTTTATAATTTGTTTTGTTAAATCTTTAATTACTTCATCATTTTTTTCTGAGGATAGATTCGATAATTTTTCTTTATTATTTAAATAATCATCTAATTGCTTGTCCCTCAAAGCTTCAATTCTTCTAATACCTGCTGCAATTGATGATTGGCTTATAATTTTAAATTTTCCAATATCTCCAGTGTTTTTAACGTGTGTTCCACCACATAATTCTGTAGAAAAATACTTTCCATTTTCATCACCCATTGAAAGAACTCTAACTTCATCACCATATTTTTCTCCAAATAATGCTAAAGCCCCATTTTCAACAGCTTCATCTGGGGTCATCAATCTTGTGCTTACATCAGTTTTCTTTGAAACCATTGAATTTACAAACACTTCAATTTTTTCAATATCTTCATTAGAAATTGGCTTCATGTGGCTAAAATCAAACCTGAGTCTACTAGGCTCAACTAATGAACCTTTTTGGGTTACGTGAGTACCTAAAACTCTTCTTAGCGACTCATGAAGTAAATGAGTAGCTGAATGATAAGCTCTAGTATCATTTCTTCTAACTTTATTTATTTTCATTTCAACATTATCTTTAATTTTAATAGTACCACTTTTTACTTTTCCATAATGAACAAAAATATCTCCTAATTTTTTTTGAACATCAGTCACCTCAAAATTAAAATCGCCAGTTATAATTTCTCCAGTATCACCAACTTGGCCACCCGACTCACCATAAAAAGGTGTTTGATTAGTTATAATCATTCCTTCCTCATTAGATCTTAATTCTTTAACTTCTTTGTTCTCCTTTAATAAAGACAAAACGACACCTTCAGCTTGATCAGTTTCGTAACCTAAAAATTCTGTAGATCCTAATTTATCTTTTATACCAAACCAAATATCTTCAACTGCAGCATCTCCAGACCCCTTCCAATTTTTTTTTCGCAAGCTCTCTACTTTCTTTCATCAATGATTGAAATTTTTTAGTGTCTATTGATAAAGATTTATTTCTTAAAATATCTTCAGTAAGATCTAGTGGAAAACCATAAGTGTCGTACAATTTGAAAGCGATATCTCCAGGTAGAACTTTATCTATTTTAGATATTTCTTCATTTAATATTTTTATTCCTCGTTCTAATAAAACTAAAAACTTTTCTTCCTCCATTTTCAAAGTTTCTTTAATTAAAGACTCTGCTCTTTTAAGCTCAGGATAACTTCCTGACATTTCATTTTTAAGAGTTTCAAATAAATTATAAAATACTGGCTCTTTTGATCCTAATAAGTGAGAGTGTCTCATCCCTCTTCTCATAATTCTTCTAAGCACATAACCTCTACCTTCATTAGATGGTAAAACTCCTTCGGCAATTAAAAATGAACTTGCTCTCAAATGATCTGCTATAACTCTAAAACTTGATAGATTTGATTGATTAGGTTTTTTCTTTACTATATTAGAAGTTGATTGAATTAATTTCTTAAAATGATCAGTCTCATAATTGTCATGAGTTCCTTGAAGTAAAGCTGATATTCTTTCCAAACCCATTCCGGTATCAACTGACGGCTTAGGAAGATCTATTCTTTTATCTTTCGAAACTTGTTCGTACTGCATAAAAACTAAATTCCAAATTTCTATAAATCGATCACCATCTTCCTCTTTGCTACCTGGTAAACCACCTTTTAAGTGATCACCATGGTCGTAAAAAATTTCAGAGCAAGGACCACATGGACCCGTTTCTCCCATTGACCAAAAATTATCAGATGTTGATATTCTTATAATACGATCATCATTAAAACCCGCAATTTTCTTCCAAAAATTGAATGCCTCATCATCTTCATGAAAAACAGTCACATAAATTTTATTTTTATCCAATCCAAAATCTTTAGTAATTAAATCCCAAGCATAATGAATTGCTTTTTCTTTAAAATAATCACCAAATGAAAAATTTCCTAACATCTCAAAAAAAGTATGATGTCTTGGTGTATAGCCAACATTTTCTAAATCATTATGTTTTCCACCAGCTCTTACGCATTTTTGTGAAGTTGTTGCTCTTTGATAGTCTCTCTTTTCTAAACCAGTGAATACATTTTTAAACTGAACCATTCCAGAGTTAGCAAACATCAATGTTGGGTCGTTGTTTGGGACTAGATTGCTAGACTCAACAATCTTATGGTCATTTTTTTCAAAGTATTTTAAGAATGTTTCTCTTATTTGATTTAATGATTTCTGAGACATATTTCTAAAATACAGCTTTTTTATTTTATGTCTAGTTAGGGATAAGGGAGAAAAGGCGCTTATATTAAGCGCCTTTTATAATTTAAAGATGATCTTTAATTCTAGTTTTTTTTAGGAGAAGTAGCTTCTTTATCTGCTTCTTCTTTTTCAGCTACTTTCTTCTCTTTTTCAATTTTTTCAGGACTCAATGGATTTCCTTCAATTTTTTTAGAAATTACTCCAGCTTTTTCTCTAATTGCCATTTCTATTTCAGCAGCAACTTTTGGATTTTGAGCTAAATAAATCTTAGCATTTTCTCTACCTTGACCTATTTTTTCTCCTTTATAAGCATACCATGCACCTGACTTTTCAATAATATCAGCTTTAGCTCCTAGGTCTACTAACTCACCCATTTTGCTAATTCCTTTTCCATACATTAAGTCAAACTCAACAACTTTAAATGGTGGCGCAACTTTATTTTTAACTACTTTCACTCTTGTAGAGTTACCAATAATTTCATCTTTATCTTTAATGGCACCAATTCTTCTAATATCCATTCTTACAGATGAATAAAACTTAAGTGCATTTCCACCTGATGTTGTTTCTGGACTTCCAAACATAACTCCAATTTTCATTCTAATTTGATTAATAAAAATCATCATTGTGTTTGTGTTAGAAATCGAACCTGTTAGTTTTCTTAAAGCCTGACTCATTAATCTTGATTGAAGACCAACATGATGATCGCCCATCTCGCCTTCAATTTCAGCTCTTGGGGTTAAAGCTGCAACAGAGTCAATTACGATTACTGAAATAGAGCCTGATTTTACTAGTGTATCAGCTATCTCTAAAGCTTGCTCACCTGCATCTGGTTGAGAAATTAATAACTCTTCAGTATTTACACCTAATTTTTTTGCATACACTGGATCTAAAGCATGCTCTGCATCAACGAATGCGCAAATGCCACCAGCCTTTTGAGCTTCAGCAACAACTTGTAATGCTAATGTTGTTTTTCCAGATGACTCTGGACCATAAACTTCAATAATTCTTCCCTTAGGTAGTCCACCTATTCCTAAGGCTAAATCTAAACTTAGAGATCCTGTAGATATTGACTCAATATCCATAGCTCTTTTTTCACCAAGTTTCATAACTGAACCTTTTCCAAAATTGTCAGTTATCTGGCTTATCGCAGCATCTAATGCTTTGTTCTTTTCTTTAATATCTGTTTCTTGATCTTTAGTAGATTTAACTACTTTAAGGTTGTTTTTAGTCATTTTTTGCCTTTTTTTTTAATTTTTTTAATACTCGAATCATAAAATAAATGTACACATTTTGTTCTCATTAGCAAGATTTATTTATTTTGCCTTAAAATTTTGAATATTTACTTAATTTTTAGGTATTCACTATGAAGTAAACCAATAGACTTTAGAAGATGAAATTGGGAAAGAATGAAGTTTCTCTCAGAATCAGCAAGTGAAATTTGAGCATTAAGAAGTAATGAGTTGGATTGTATCACTTCTAAAGTTGTTCTACCTGCGCCACTGTTATATTCAGCAGAAATTCCTTCATTTGCAATCTCAGCAGCTCTTACTTGGGCTTGAACAGAATTTAGCAAACTTTTGTTTGATTGATAGCTAGACCAGGAGCCAGCAACATTTGCCTGGTTTTGTTTTGTAACACTGTCTAAAATTAATCTAGATCTTGTCTCTAAACTTGAGCTTTTATTTAATGAAGCCAAATTTTTACCACCTGAATAGAATGGCCATGTAATTGTTGCCTTAAGTGTATCTTTTTCTTTTTCATCGTATGTTGCACTTAAATCATCTGTATAAGATCTTTCTAAAGATAAATTTGCACTTGGTGCTAGATCTGATTTTGCAATTGTTTTATCTTTTTGAGCTTGCTCATATTCTAATTGTGCAATAATTAAATCTGGATTATTTTTTTTAGAAAGTTCAATAGCTGAATTTAAACTTTCTGGTAAAGGATATTTATTAATTGATTTTTTATCTAAAGATTTTGGGTTATTTAAATTACCAATTATATTTTCATAATTTAACTTACTTGTTAATAATTCATTTTCTGCTTGAATTAATTTTGCTTGAGCTTCTGCCAATGATGACTCTGATTGAGAAACATCAGACAAAGTTATTTGGCCTCTTTCTAATCTAATTTCATCAGACTCAACTTGTCTACTTAAAAGTTCTAAATTATTTCTATTAATTTTTAATTTTTCATTTGCTAATATTAAAGCAGTATAAGCTTCAACAGTTTTATATAAAATATCTTGTTCTTTTTTTAAAAGTTTAGCTTTAGCAAGATTTAAACCAATTTCACTTTTTGATAACTCAGCACCTCTCCCAAAATCAATTAAAGTTTGTGAAATTAAGATTGATTGAGTAAAAGGGTCTACATCATTTATGGTTGCATCCCCGCCAGATTGATTTGTAAGTTTATTTGTATCTTCTTGGCTTTTTGAGCCAGAAATAGTTACTGAAGGTAAATAATTCCCTTGAGAAATTTTTAATTCTTGTTCTGAAATATTTATATTTTCTCTTTCGGCATTTAACTCAGAATTATTTTTATAAGCTTTCGATAAAGCATTAGAAAAAGTTTCTGCATATACATTTGTGAATGTAAATAGGTCAAGGTAGAGAAAATGCTAAGATT
>JACWEA010000001.1 GCA_014653775.1 Pelagibacterales bacterium SAG-MED30 | reverse complement strand
AAATCCTGACTATATTAGATAAAAACTCTGTAGAATATAGATTAGGAAGTTTAGGGAACCAATTGCGTCAGCCTTACCTAAAAAGACTGGTAAATAAAAAGAGAATTATTAGTTTAAAAAATACGGAGCATATGCATTTTTTTTCAGTTTACTTTGGTAATAATCAATTTTTAGATCAAAATAAAATAAGAAAACTTTGTAAAGATCTTAATTCATTAGTTATTTAATCATGAAAATTTCTTACGATAAAAAATTAAAGGAAATTAAAATATTTAAACCGGAATCATTTAAAGATTTTAGGGGTGAAATATGGACTAATTGGGAAAAAAAACACTTAATGAAAAAAACTATACCTTGGTTGTTTCTAATCTTAGGCATAATTTTTTCAACTATAGTTTGGAGCTTTATTTCCCTTCCATACAATTCTTCGAATACTATTATAGGCGAATACTCTATAAATAAAATTAACCCTCTTAATGATACTTTAAGAGGATTGTTTTTTATTATTTTTCCACTCATTTTATATTTTGGCGCTTTTTTAAAATATAATAAAGAATTAATAACTTCCAAAATTTTTCAGACCAAAAGCTCTACTTCAAATAATAATATAAATTATTTGTGTTATATATTTATAATATTTTCAATATTAGAATTTTACAATTTAAATCATAAAGATTTTTTAGGTGCACTTGATAGCCATCATGAAGGTACTATTTTAACAGCTCAGTTAAATTTTTTTTCTAAAAATAAGATTTGGACTGGGACATTTTTTGACTATGGTTTTTTGGGAAATTCTATAGGAATTTTTTTTAATTATATGTTTGATGATTATTCCATAGGAATTCAAAGATTTTCTTTCAAATTTTTAATTCTTTTAAATAAAATATTTATTATTTTAATTTGTAGAAAAATTATTAATAGTCTTGATTTTACTAACCACAAAGAAATTTTATTTTTAATTTTTACCTTATCTACCATAACATTAGCTAGTTTTTATGAACATGTAACACCTTTACATCCTAGAATTTTTATATATTTAATTTTTACCTTATTAGTTTTTAACGTTATAACCTCAAAAAAAAATAATATTTTCAGTTCGTTTCTGGTAGGTTTTTTTTCTTTATTATCACTTTTGTTTTATTGGGATATTGGAACATATATAAATGTTTTATTAATAATTGTATTAATATATTTATTTTTAATAAAAAAATTTGATGATTTTTATAAGATTATTTTAGGTATAATATTATCTTGGTTAATATTTTATAGTTTAATATCAAATAATGAATTTAAAGAGTTTATTAATCAGTACTTCATAATATTAAATATTTCAGACTACTTAATTGGACTAGAATTTCCTAAACCTTTTACTGATAAATCAACAAGACATACAAAAGCTTTATTATTAATCGTTATTTCAGGAGTTTTTTTAATTAATTATATTTTTGACAAATTAAAAAAAGAAAGCCTTGAGTCAAAATTTTTACTATTTTATCTATTTATTTCTTCAATTATTTTTTTTAAATCTGGGTTAATGAGATCAGATGGTCCTCATATAAAGTACACTTCAGGACTTTATACATTATTGATATTTTTTTTTATTTCTTATTATTTAATTGATAAAATTAGTGATTCAAAAATTTTTAGTAAAATTAATATTTTTTTTAATAAAAAAATTTATATTTTTACTCTATCTACTTTAATCTGTTTTTTATTTTTTTTTCAAAATAATTATTCAAACATTTTAAATATTTTAAATTCTAATAAAAATTTTCATATGATGACAAAAGTTGATGATAAAAAATTTTTAAACAGTGATTATCGTAATTTTATTGAAATATATAAAGATCTAACTAAAGACGAAAGTTGTGTTCAACAGTTTACAGATGATAATGCAATACCATATTTAGTTGGCAAACCTACTTGTACAAAATATTATGTTAATGCTCATATTATTCAAAACTGGACAGAAAATGACTTCATTAGAGAACTAAAAGCATCAGGACCAAATTATATCGTTTATTCATCAAAAATAAATTGGTTTAAAAGTAGAAAAAATGCACCAAACGCTGATAAATTTATATTAGATAATTATTTTTTATATAAAGATATTTCTCCTTGGATAATTTATAAAAAAAGATAATTTTTGGTAATGAAAAATTTAATAAGTTAAAATTGTCAAAACTCCTAAAGAAGCTATAATTGAGTAAAGAATTATCGATCTTTTTTTTTTTTCTTTTTTACTCTCTTCTAAAAGTTTTCGCTTTAGAACATCTACGTTCACTCTTTTTGGAGTCTCAACTGGTTGAGAGGGGTTCTCCACTGCGTTAGATGTTCTATTTAAGCTCTCTGTACTCACAAACATACTTAATCATAAATATAAAAAATTTAATACTCTTCTCTTGTCCAAAATGGGTTGATTTTTAGTAATCTATAGTTCAAATTGGGTTTTTTAAAAAATATGAAATCTGTTCCAAGTATATCTTCTCAAATTGATGAAAATAAAATTTTTAAAATTATTAACAAAAATTTTAGTAAACTAGCACCTAGTTATTATAAGCTGATAAGCAATTGGTTTATACGAGCTTATCATGTTTTTGAAGATATCGATAAATATCTAATTGTAGTTTATCTTATTAATAAGGATTTCGTATTTTTTAGAAGACACGCAATAGTAATTGATTTTGAGACTTTTTTTAGAGAAAAAACACTCGAAATTGAAAAAATTAATATTAGTGATATTTCAAAAGATCTCCAAATACCAAAAGAGAGTGTTAGAAGAAAAGTCTACGAACTTGAAAAAAAAGGTGTAATCAAAAAATTTAAAAAAAAAATATTCATAGATAGGACTGTTATATCTAAATACTTTCCAGCAAATAATAGAATAACAACGTTAAATGAGGTGAGTTCATTGCTATACGAGTTCAACAAATTATTAAAGGAAGAAAATGAGATTAGCAAAACTTTTGAAATTCATCAAATTACAAGTTCACTTAAAGAAAATTATACATTTTGCTGGTATCAATTTAATAAATTTTTGTTCATTTTTACTAATCGATGGAGAGCGGAAGTTAAAGATTTAGAAACTTTTTGTATTGGATTTCTAGTTATGCTTAACGCTGCAGACAATAAAAATTTTAGAGTTAAAGATTTAAATTTGAAAACATTTCAAAAATTAGCCATGAGTGCTGATAAAACAGGTTTAAATGCAATGTCTATTTCAGAGATTACTGGTATTCCCCGACCCACCGTTGTAAGGAAAGTAAAATATTTAATAAATAATGATTATCTTGCTATAAATGAAAAAAAATTAATATCAGTAAACATTAGAGGTCTTGCTTTTAAGAGAAGTACAAATTTACAAGATAAAAATATGCTCAGTTTAAGTAATTTTATTTATAGAGTTTTTAATAAAATTAAGGTTATTAATTCTAATTAGATTTTCTCAAAATATATATAAATATAAAACCAGTTATATACATAAGAAGTGCATAAGCTCCTGTAGGTATCATATAGACAATATCATCAAAAATTAATGTTGCTACAAATACTGCTAGAGTTCCATTTTGTAATCCACATTCTAATGCTATACATTTCTGTTGAGGAATTCCTGTTACAAACTTTTTAGCTAAAAAATATGCTAGTATCATCATAACTATATTAAGAATTAAAACAGCTAACCCTGCTTGAGCTAGATAATTAAAAATATTATCCTTTTCTTCTATCCATATAGCAATAAAAACAATTACAAATAACCATCCTGTTAATTTGTTAATAATATTAATTTTAGATGAAATAAAATTTTCAGCAAAAGCTCTAATTATCATTCCAATTATTACAGGTATAGTTACCACTAGTGCCATTTTCATTGCAATACCGAACATTGAAATTTCTTTTGAAATTGTTTCGCCAAAAAAATTTGCAGAAGTAATAACAATAAACGGTACAGAAACGATACTAATTAAACTTGTTACCGCGGTTAAAGAAATAGATAAAGCAACATCACCATTTGCAAATTTTGTTAATACATTTGAAGTAACACCTCCTGGTGCTGCTGCAATAATCATTAAACCAATAGCCAATGCTGTGGGAAGATTCAATATTAAAGCGACTCCTAAAGCAACAATAGGTAAAATTACTAATTGTGAAAAAAACCCAACAAAAAAATCTTTCGGATTTCTTAGTATTCTTGTAAAATCTTTTACTGATAGGCCAAGACCCAATCCTAACATAATTAATGCTAATACAATTGGTGCTATCTTGGTTACAATCTCCATGTTTTTTCTCTCTATGATGTTAATTAATAGACTATAACTTTTGATTAATTATTTCTATATACATATTAAATTTTTAATATAATTGTAAATAATGCTCTCAAATAAAGAAATTGTTTGTCCAAATAATCTATTAGATAAGGCGCATAAAAAAAAAGGGGTTAAAGTTGCTATTGTTAATGCAGGAAAACCCTTGCCAATGCTATCCGTTCAGGATTCTGTTAATGAAAATTTAATAGAACCAATTTTTATTGGAAACAAGCATGAAATATTAAAATGTGCTGAAGATTTAAAATGGGATATTTCGCAATATGAAATTTTGGATGAGCCTGTCGAAAACAACACTGCTAAAATTGCTGCTAAACTCGCTAGTGAAGATAAAGTAAAAATAATTGTTAAAGGACACATACATACTGATGTCCTTATGAAAGAAGTTTTAAAACGCGAATATAATTTATTAGGAAAATCAAGATTAAGTCATATTTGGCATATGACTATTGATAAAAATGATAATCCATTAATTATCACAGATGGTGCTTTAAACGTTATGCCAAATATAAAAACTAAAATGCATATCCTCAAAAATGTTATAAATTTTTCTAATAGAATAGGAATTTCAAGACCAAAAGTATCTGTTTTATCAGCTACAGAAGAAGTTTTGGAAAGTGTGCCTAGCTCATTAGAGGCTGCTGAAATTACAAAATTGGCTCAAAAAGAAAATTTAAATGCTGATATATTTGGTCCATTAGCATTTGATAACAGCATTTCGAAAAAATCAGCAATTATAAAAGGAATTAAAAATGCTGTAGCAGGTGAAGCAGATGTATTACTAGTTCCAAATGTTGAGGCTGGCAACGCTTTAGTAAAAATGATGATTTACTTTATGGGAGCTTGTGCAGCAGGAGTAGTTATAGGTGGAAAAGTTCCAGTTGTAATTACAAGTAGATCTGATGAATCTCAAGCAAGACTAGCTTCTATTGCAGCTGCAGTAGTTGCATTAGATTAATTTTAATTTAATTAATTGAATAAAAAGCTTTTATACTTTAATAAAGGACGCTCAAAAAAATAATCGATGACTATACAATATTTAAAAAAATCTCCAAAAACATCTTCTACTGATGATTCTAAAACAAGAGAAATAGTTGAAGGTATTTTAAAGGATATAGAGAAAACTAAAGAAGAAGGATGTAAAGAACTTTCAAAAAAATTTGATAAATATGAAGGTGATGTAATAGTTTCAAAAGAAAAAATTGAAAAAATAAAAAAAAATTTAGATCAAAAAACTAAAGATGACATAAGTTTTTCTCATGAAAGAGTTAGAAAATTTGCTGAAGCACAATTAAAAAATTATGGTCAAGATTTTGAAGTTGAATTATCTGAGGGCTTATTTGCTGGTCAAAAATTAATTCCAGTAAACACTGCTGGATGTTATGTTCCTGCTGGAAGATATGCGCATATAGCTTCAGCAGTTATGAGTGTAACTACTGCTAAAGTCGCTGGAGTAAAAAATATTTTAGTTTGTAGTTCTCCTAAACCAGAAATTGGGGTTCATCCATCAATAGTTTATACTGCTGACTTATGTGGTGCGGATGTGATAATGAATTTAGGTGGGGTTCAAGCTATAGCTGCTATGACAAATGGATTATTTGGAAATGCTCCAGCAGATATTTTAGTAGGTCCAGGAAATCAATATGTAGCTGAAGCTAAAAGAATATTGTTTGGAAAAGTTGGTATAGATTTATTTGCAGGACCAACAGAAATAGCAGTAATAGCTGATGAAACTGCAGATCCTGAAATGGTAGCTTATGATTTAGTAGGTCAAGCAGAACATGGATATAATTCACCTGCATGGCTTTTTACTACAAGTAAAAAAATTGCTGATTATGTTATGAAAAGAGTTCCTGAATTGATCGCTGATTTACCAAAATTACCAAGAGAAAACTCAGAAGCGGCATGGAAAAATTATGGAGAAGTGATTCTATGTGATACAGATGAAGAAGTTGCAAAAATTAGTGATGAATATGCTCCAGAACATTTAGAGGTTCAAACTAAAAATCTTGATTGGTTTCATAAAAGATTAAAAAATTATGGTTCATTGTTTATTGGAGAAGAAACAACTGTAGCTTATGGAGATAAATGTTCAGGAACAAATCATATTTTACCAACCAAAGGTGCAGGTAGATATACTGGAGGTCTTTTTGTTGGTAAATTTATTAAAACATTAAGTTTTCAGAGAATGACAAAAGAATCTACAAAGGAAGTCGGAGCAGCAGCAGCTAGAATTTCCAGATACGAAGGAATGGAAGCTCATGCTAGAACTGGAGATGTAAGATTAAGAAAGTATGGATTTTCAAATTAAGGCCACTCTAAAGCGGCCTTAATATTTTATTTTATTATAGAGAATTTATTAAATCTGGTGCTATTTTCTTTGATTTAGCAGAAAATCTAATTTTTTTAATATTTTCTAAATTAGATTTATCTCCACCAACTACGACAAATCCAATCATTCCCATATTTTTATGTGGTGTGCACCAATAAGCATAAATGCCAGGTACAGTAAATTTATATTCAGTATCTTGATTAAATTTAGATTTAAATTTGTCAACGCCTTCTGGAGTTCCACCTTTTATGAACTCTACATTATGTCCTTTATCAGTAGCTTTCCAAAATACAGTATCTCCAACATCTACTCTTACAACTTTTTTAGAGTAAACCATTATTTCATTACCTGATTTATTAAGCATTTCAATTGTTTCATCTGCAGCCATAGAGTTGCTGGCAAATATAATCAAAAAAAATGATGTTAATATTTTAATTAAACTTTTATTCATTATTTAATTTAGTCCTTTCTTGGGGATGTTTAAATTTAGTTTATGATATTTAAATAGTTAGTTTTTATCTCAAGACAAGAATGGTGCAACAACTTGCCACACAAAGCCTTTAATTAAAATAGTTTTCTAATATTTAAAAAAATTTCTATTAAAATGTATAAAGCTAAAGATCCCATAAACATTATAATAAAAGTATTAATTGCATTCCAAGTTTTTACATTATTTGAATATTTTGATAAAAATTTAGACAAATAACCCAAAGCAAAAAAAAATATAAAAGAAGCTATTGATGCACCTAAACCAAATAAATACTTATGTGTTATAAAAAAATTTTTTGAAAAATTTCCAAGAAAAAAAACGGTATCTGAATAAACATGAGGGTTTAAATAAGTAAATGCTAATGTTTTGAATATTACATTTCTTAATGATGATTTTTTTTTATTAAAATCTAAATCAGCTTGATGATGTCTTGACTTAAATTTATTAACTATAAAATAAATTAAAAAAATAAATAATAATGTATTTAAAATTAATTCTATATTATCAGTAAAATAACCCTTAAAATATTCAAATAAAAAAATGCCTAAAAAAATTAAGATTAAATCAGATATAGAACATATTAAACAAACTAAAAGTATATACTGTTTTTTTAAACCCTGCTCTATTACAAATATATTTTGAGCCCCTATAGCTAAAATTAAACTTAAACCTGTAAAAAAACCTAGAATTAGGAATTCCATCTAATTTAGATGAAACTATTCTGAATTAGCTGTTAATGTTTTAATTTCTAATATATTTTCGTTTGGATCTTTAACAAAGAAAGTTTCTTGCTCATACTTTGTGCCTTTAAATCTTAAATAAGGTTCATCATAGTATTTAGCACCTTTTTCTTTTAATCTATTTTTTAAAGTATCAAAATCTTTTCTTGATAAGTGAACACCAAAATGAGGAACGGAAACATTTCCCATATCAACATCATGTCTTTCATTATCTAATTTATGTTCACTAGCATGAAGTGTTAATTCATTTCCCCAAAAATCAACATCAGCCCATTCTTGAGCAGAATTATCAAGACGACAGCCTAAAGTCTCACTATAAAATTTTTTTGCTGTTTCTAAGTCTCCGCAAGGAATTGCCAGGTGAAAACAGTTAGTATTTTTATACATAATATCTCCTTTTAATTCGTAATTTAGTAATTATATATCTCACATAACTTTTATATCAAGCTATCAAATATTATGAACGATTATTTGCAATCTATAATTGACAGAGATCCTGCGGCAAAATCTAAATTAAGTTTAATTTTAACTTATCCTGGTGTGAAAGCTGTTTTTTTTTATAAAATTGCTAATTTCTTCTCTTTAGCAAAATTTGATTTAATCGCTAGGATAATATCTCAATTCTCAAGATTTTTAACCGGGATAGAAATTCACCCTAAAGCAAAAATTGGAAAAAATTTTTTCATCGACCACGGTATGGGGGTTGTTATTGGTGAAACTTCTGAGATTGGAAATAATGTAACTATATATCACAACGTTACTTTGGGTGGAGTATCGCCTAGTATTAATTCTAATCAACAAAGAGATATGAAAAGACATCCAACTTTAGAAGATAATGTTGTTGTAGGATCTGGAGCTCAAATATTAGGTCCTATAACAATCGGTAAAAATTCATTAATAGGATCAAATTCAGTTGTAACAAAAGATGTACCTGAAAAATCTGTAATGGCAGGAATTCCTGCAAAAAAAGTTGGAGATGCTACTAAAGGATTTAAGCCTTATGCGGTTACAGACGAGGACAAATAGTAATGATAAATATTAAAAATAATTTTATCGACTCAATTGGTAATACTCCTTTAATTAAGTTAAGAGCTGCATCAGAGATTACCGGATGTAATATTTATGGAAAAGCTGAATATCTTAATCCAGGCGGATCTGTAAAAGATAGAGCTGCTTTAGCTCTTGTAAAAGATGCACAAGAAAAAAAATTGATTTCTGAAGGAGGGATAATTGTTGAAGGAACAGCAGGTAACACAGGAATTGGATTATGTCTTTTAGGAAACTCACTTGGATACAAAACTATTATTGTAATGAATGATAATCAAACTCAAGAAAAAAAAGACACTTTAAGAAATATCGGAGCAGAATTAAGATTAGTCGCCCCTAAACCTTATAAAGATGAAGGTAATTATGTAAAAGTTGCTCAAAGACTCGCTGAAGAATTGAAAAACACAAATAATAAAGGTGTCGTCTGGGCTAATCAATTTGATAATATTGCTAATGCTAAAGGTCACTATCAAACAACAGGTCCTGAAATTTGGGAACAAACTGAAGGTAAAGTCGATGGTTTTGTTTGTTCTTCTGGAACAGGAGGAACTATTTCAGGAGTTAGTAATGCTCTTAAGGAGAAAAATAAAGATATTAAAATTTATTTATCTGATCCAAAAGGTTCGGCTCTTTATAATTATATAAAGAACGGTGAATTAAAATCAGAAGGAAATTCAATTACTGAAGGGATTGGCTCAAGTAGAGTTACTAAAAATTTTCAAAATGCAAAAATTGATGATGCTTTTTCAATTGATGATAATGAAGCTTTACCTATTCTTTATGATTTAATACAAAATGAAGGTTTAAGTTTAGGTACAAGTTGTGGAATTAATATTGCAGGAGCAATTAGACTTGGAAAAGAATTAGGCCCAGGAAAAACTATTGTCACTATTCTTTGTGATAAGTCAGATAAATACAACTCTAAGATGTTTAACAAAAAATTTTTAGAGGAAAAAAAGCTACCTATCCCTAGTTGGCTATAATATCGCATAGCTGCTATGTAACAAAACTGTTACTTTTTTTTCATATATTTAATTAACGTAAGAAAATTAAATGAAGATCGGAGAAGATCTTTATTTTAAAGGAAAAACTGTGCTAATAAAAAAAACTTTAAAAATATTTGCTACTTACTGTACAGCAATTCTAATATCTACTTCATCATTGGCTGGTATGAGTGACAACGATAAGTCCAAAGCTTGGGACTGTGTTGGTATTTATATGGCTAACTACTTTCTTCCATCTGGTGAAAAATTTGAATACGCTATGAAAGAAAAATCCATATCAACTGTAAAAGTTTTAAAATCCTATGCTCTTGAAATAGGTATTCCTGAAAAGGAGTGGGATGAAGGAGTTAATAAAGCAGTAGATAAACATTACGGATCAAAATATGACAAAGCTAAAACTGATAAATGTCATTCTTACGTTGAAGCTTTAGTTCCTGACGGGGCTGAAAGAGTAAAAAAAGTAATTCAAACTTTATATTAATAAAAAGGAGTAAAAATGAAAAAAATAATAATAACTTTAACATTTACAATTATTTCTACAATGGCTTTTGCTAATTCAGGGAAATTTAATGCAAGTGGAATGGGATCTTGGGAAATGAATATTATGAATGCTGGCAATGGTAACATGGCAATTACTTACGATGGAAACGCAGGTCTTTCAGATAAAAACCCAGAGAGTATATTTGATAAATCTACAATGAATTGTGTTGGAGGACTTACATTGGTAAGTGGAAAATTTGATGATGAAACAGGTATGTGCACTTTTTATTTAGCTGATGGTGAAAAAGTATTTATGAATTACAAAGGTAAAGGCACTGGTGGTCAAGGAGGATCTGGAACTTTTAAAATTATTGGAGGAACTGGAAAATATGAAAAAATTTCAGGAACTGGTTTTTCTAGCAGACAGAATCTTAAAGGCAAAGAAGGATTTGCTCACTCAATGAATCAAATGAGTGGTGAATACACATATTAAATTAATTAACGAAAGGAGAAAAAATGGAAAAAGAAATGTTAGTAGTAGCTAAATTAAAAGAAGGTATGTTTGAAAAATTTATGGGTTTCATGCAATCGCCTGAAGGTTTAGCAGAAAGAGCTAAAGTTGCAGTAGTAGAAAAAACTATTGGAACGGTAACGCCAGATAAAAGTACTGTAATGTTTAAGATATTTTGTACTGATGAACCTGCATTACATAAATTTATTGAAGGAACTGAGGTATCAAAACCTATCATGGATGCTGTTTTAGAAAGCTATTCAATCTATGATTTAACAAAAATAAAATAGGATAAATATGAAAAACTATATAGTAACACATACTTTTAAATCAAAAGAAGCAAAAGCTAAAATGATTGAAGTTACTGGTTCAATGTCAATGGAAGACATGACTAAAGCAATGACTAGTGATAACGCAAAATGTCAAATGAGCTGGATCACGCCAGGTGATAACTTAACAATGTTTTGTTGGTGGAAAGGTACTGATCCTGATGCAATTAATAAACAGTTAGAATCTATGAACGATTTCTACGAACCTCATAAATTTGTTGAGTGTACAGATGATATTATAGATTTTAATGCTAAATAAAAAAAAGGATTAACAATGAAAGTAATTTATACAAGAACAATGAGAGTAAAAGATGATGGCCTAGGAAAAGCTATGGAAATTGGGAAAGGTTTAGCTGCTGTTAGAAAAAAACATTATCCTAACCATGATGTCTATTTTTCTTTTCAAATGGGTGGAGACCCAAGAACAATAAGAGAAACTTTAATTGGAACTATGTTTGAAGGTGATAATGATGCTGACGCTAAAATGTCTGCAGATCCAGAATATATAAAACTTTTAGAGCAATTGAAAGAAGTTGCAATAGAAGGTACTATTGAAGATGAAATAAGACCAATATTTAGTTAAAGAATTCAAAATATGATAGAAAAATTTAATGGAATAATTTACTTAGCAGTATTTTTAGTTCACTTCATAGGGTTTGCTTACTATGGATTTAGATGTGTGTTTCAAACACAATCTTTTTTAAATCAATATGGAATGCATGATACAGGTGCTGGGATTGTAAGATTTTTTGGATCTATATTTATTGGATCAACTGTAATGGCAATTTATGTAGGATTCATCAGACCAAATGGTTTAGAGGCAACATGGGCATTTTTTAATCTAATATTTTTACAAAACTTATCAGCTTTTATAGTTGGTTTTTATAGTACAAAAATTAATAAACTTGGACATACAGATAAAACTTCGGATGAAGCAATCTATGCCCCTTTATTTTTAACTATTTTAAGTGCTGTACTTTGTTACGGTTTAGCTGATAAAATATACGTTTAAATAAAAGGAGGGGTTATGGCAGGAGTAGAAGTAAAATCTTTCGAAAAAGCAGACGAGGTTAATGATAATTTTAATAACGCAAAAATAGAAGCTGTAAAAGTTGGAAACCAGAGGGTAATGAAACTTACATTGCAACCTGGATGGAAATGGTCGAAAGATATTAAACCAACAGTTGGGGGTGATAGCTGTCAAGCAACACATCTTGGTGTAATTGTTTCAGGAGCTGTTTGCGCAAAACATAATGACGGAACCGAAATAACTTATAAATCTGGAGACGCATATGCTATTCAGCCTGGACATGATGGATGGGTAGTGGGAAATGAACCAGCTATTGTTTATGAGTTTCACGGAATGTGGGGTGAATAATGTCGATATTAAAAAGATACACTGATGCAATAGATAAGAAAGATGAAGCAGCTATGAATGAGCTTTTGCATGATGATTTTGAGTTTATAATGCATAAATCTGGAAATTCATTAGGAAAAGCTGATGTAATCAAATGGGCAATGAGTGGTGATATAAACCAAGATAAAGCTCGTATCGTGTATGAAAATGATGAAGTTGGTGTACATCATTCTATCGTAACTTTTAATGATGGAAATGTGGAAGCTGTAATGGCAGTTTATAGATATAAAGATGGAAAGATTACTAGCTTAGAAACTGGTGCTACTCCAATGTCTAAATAATGTTTCCAAAAAAATATTTTGATTTCATATTCATTTTAATTATGGGTTTTGGCATGAGTTTGCTCATGACACTTATAATTACTTATATAAACACAGGAATGGATAACGAATATATCAATAGGTTTTTAAAGGCATGGTCAGTAAGTTTACCTATAGCAATAATAGCTGCACTTGTTCTTGGTCCACCAATAAAAAAATTAGTGGATAAAATCACCGAATAAGAATATTCTTAAATTAGTGAGTAACATAATTGCATACATAGTTCTTATACTTGCAGTTGTTTTAGGTACTGCAGCAAATGGTTTTGCTAAAGGTGCAAATGGTTTTACGTTGTTATTACCAAGCTTGTTGACAGCAATAACTATAGTTGGTTGTATGTTTACATTATCTATTGTTATGAAGACTATTCCTGTTGGTATAACTTATGCTTCTTTTGCTGGTTTATGTATAATAGCTACAACACTTGTTGGAATATATAAATTTAATCAAATGCCAGATCTTTATACTATTATTGGTTTAACTTTGATTATTTCGGGAGTGTTAATAGTTAACCTCCTTGGTAAGACTACTTAGAAACAGGTTTTAAAATTTTAAGCATTTTATTATGAAGACTTTTGTTTGCTGAACAAATTATATTTCCAGCCTTTTTAGCATCATCATTTTCCCAAGTTGTAACTAAACCTCCTGCAGCTCTAATTATTGGAATCAAAGCATGAATATCCCAAATTTTATTTCCATATTGTATAACAACATCAAGTTTACCTTCAGTAAAATGAGAATAGCTTAAAGCATCTGCACAAGGAAATTGCATTCGCTTTAATATTTGTGGAATTTTTTTTTGTTTATTTAATGTTAAGCCACCATGGAATCCTGCTGACATTTTCATTTTAGAGAATGTGGCTTTAAGATTTACTTTTAATCTTTTTTTTCTTCCGTTTTGAGAAACAAATGCAATCTTATCAGAAATATTGAAATAAAATTTTTTAAGTATTGGAAAATTTGCAAGTCCTACAACAGGATTACCCTTATAATTCAAAGACACTAAATTACTCCAGGTAGGATTGCCTATAACAAATGATCTTGTTCCATCTATTGGATCAATCACCCATGAATAATCACTTTTAGATTTTTTGTGACCAAATTCTTCACCTATTACTTGGTGGTTGGGATATTTTTTTTTAATTTCTTTTCTAATAAATTTTTCAAATGCTCTATCAGCAGTTGTTACTGGATCATATCCTTTTCCCTTAAATTTATTAGAAGTTTTAAAGGGTTTATTAAGTTTTAAAAAATAAAATTTAGTCAGTTTTTTTGCTAAATTTTCTATAAATTTAGAATAAGCTTTGTAATCACTAGTTTTTAATATTGGCACAGTGGACTAATACTATTTTATTACTATTGATTAAAGCTTAATTTTAAATAATGATTTAATATCTTTATGAAAATTGAACTAAAAGATAACAAGGTATTTTTTGAAAATCAGGGTTTAAAAAAAGAAATTCATCCTTTTTGGCTTAGAGAAAGAGTAAATGGAGATATTCATCTTGATAAAAAAACTCAGCAAAGATTATTTGACCCTACTGAACTCAAAAAAGATGTAAAAATTGAAAATTTAAATCTATCAAAAAATTTTCTGGAAATTACATTTAATGATGGTTCTTACACTAAATTAGAAATTCAAAATATTTTCAAGGAATTTGCAAATGTAAATGATGTTAAATATATAAATAAAGTTGAATGGGATTCTTCATTAAAAAATTTAAATAATTTTGAATTTAAAGACAATTTTTTTGAAGAAGAGGAAATGTATAAAGCTTTAATTTATTTCTATAAGTATGGTTTTGTAATATTTAAAAATGTACCTACACAAAATAATTTTATTGTAAAATTTGCAAACTCAATTGGTAGTATTAGAAGAACTAATTTTGGAGAGTTTTTTGATGTAAAATCAAAACCTAATCCTAATGATTTAGCTTACACATCTCTATCTTTAGCTCCTCATACTGATAATCCTTATCGAAATCCAGTTCCTTGCATACAAATGTTGCATTGTATTAAAAATGAAGTAAGTGGAGGTTTGTCAACTTTAGTTGATGGTTACACTGTTACTCAAAAACTAAAAAAAAAATTTCCAGATTATTATAAGATACTAAGTGAAATTAAAGTTAGATTTCAATTTGTAGATAATAGTGTTATTTTAGAAGATTGGTCTGAAATGATTCAATTAGATACAAACGGGGATTTTAAACAAGTAAGGTTTAGTCCTAGATTAGATTTTGTACCTTTAATAGATAAAGAAAAATTAGAAATATTTTATTCAGCAAGAAAAAAATTATCTGAACTTTATAATTCAAAAGAATATAGAATTGAATTTAAGTTATCTCCTGGTGATTTATTAATGATGGATAATTACAGGTTGCTACATGGTAGAACCTCATATGATACAAACGAGGGGTATCGTTTCTTACAAGGGTGTTATATTGATTATGATAGTACAGAGGGAAAACTTAAGCATTTAAAGAGAAAATTTAATCTTTAAGAAATATTTTCAATTTGTTTTTCTGCATCTTTGATTGATTTTTCATAATCTAACGCCATTTGGTCGGCACTAACTACATCAACTTTTTCTATTCCAAAAAAATTTAGGATAAATTTTAACCAAGGAGTTAAAAAATCTTCATCACTATTTAACTTAGTTCCTCCGGAAGTAATTACGAGATAAGCTTTTTTATTTTTTAACAATCCTTCTCTTCTTCCATTTGATTTAAATTTGAAGGTTTCACCTACCCTTGCAACTAAATCTGACCAAGCTTTAAGAGTTGCGGGCGGACCATAATTATAAATTGGTGCTGAAATTATTATAACATCACACTCTTTAATTTCTTTTACTAGCTTGTTAGATAATTCAAACATTTTCTTGTGATATTCAGTTTGATCTGCTTCATCAATATTCATTCCAGATTCTGTAAGTCCACTCACAAAAAGCATTTCATCATCTAAATCTCTATAAATTATTTCATCTCCTGATTTTTTAATCTTATTTAGAAGTTTTTTTGCTAATTCTCTAGAAGTTGATCCTTTTTTTCTTGCACTGGAATCTATTTGATAAATTTTCATTAAACTCTTTTAACCGAAATTTTGCATAAAAGGAAAGATTTCAATTATATAAAAACCAATTGCTTGTAATTGATCAGTTAAAATTAATATACCTGTTATTAATAGAATTATTCCACCCAATTTAGAGATCAAATTAATATTTTTCTTAAAATTTTTAGAAAATAACAAAAATTTCTGAATCAAATAACCTGAAAGAATAAATGGTATAGCTAATCCTAAAGAATATAAGATTAATAAAAAAACCGCTTTTCCTAAAGTTTCCTCTATTGCAGCCAAAGCAAGAATAGAGCCCAAAATTGGGCCAATACAGGGTGTCCACCCAAACCCAAAAGCTAAACCAATTATGTAGGGAAAGATAATACTTTGTGTTTTTTTGGCTTCTAATCTTTTTTCAACATTTAAAAAATTGAAATTAATAAATCCAATAAGCTGAAGCGAAAAAATAATAATAATTATTCCAGCAACAATTCTTAAAACTTGAGAATTTTGTAATAAGATTTGTCCTAAAAATGAAGCTGTTGCTCCAAAAATTATAAATACAGTTGAAAAACCTAAACAAAATAAAACTAAAGGGAAAAAATTAACTTTTTTTTCTGACAATAACTCTTGTAGAGATTGTCCTGATATAAATGAAATATATCCTGGAATAAGTGGTAAAACACAAGGTGATAAAAAACTAATCAGGCCCGCAGTAAAAGGTAACAGATATTCAATCATCAGCCAGTATTTTTCATTGCAGCCGAGATACCAGCTATTGAGGTTAATAAAGCATCATTTAAATACTTTTTATTTTCTACGTTTTTATTTTTTTTTAATTTTTTAATAACTATGGGTTGAATAATATTTAGAACTTCTGAGTATATATTTCTCACTATTACAGATGTTCTAAATTGTTTTCTAGAATTAATTATTTCTTTAGGAGTTATTTTTTTATTTAATTCTTTAATAACATCAAATTGAAACCTTAATTTTTTTCCAACTCTCTTCAAATCTTCATCAGCTAAATAATCTTCATAAATTTTTGATATTTCTGGATCAGCCTTTGAAATAACCATATCTAACATATCCAACATTGAATTAAAAAAAGGCCAATTTCTTTCCATATCATATAAAGTTTTTCTAAATTTTTTAATATATGAATACCTCAAAGCTTCTGCAATTCCGAGCCAAGCTGGCAACATTAGTCTGATCTGAGTCCAAGCAAAAACCCAAGGAATAGCTCTCAAGCTTTTTATATTATCAACATTTTTTCTTTTTGATGGTCTTGATCCAATTAAAAGCTTTCCAAGTGCCTTATGGGGTGTGACAGTTTTAAAATATTTTATAAATTCTGAATTTTGATTAATATGTTTTCTATAGGAGTTTTTAGATATTTCTGACATTTTTTCGATTAATGATCTCCAGTTTTTTTTAGGAATTGGAGGAGGATTTAATGTTGCCTCTGTTACTGCTCCAATATAACTACATAAATTATATTTTGCTAAAGGTTCATATCCATATTTTTGCTGTATCACCTCCCCTTGATCAGTAATTCTTATTTTTCCATTAACTGAATTTGGTGGTTGAGATCTTAATGTGGCTTGAATTGGTCCCCCTCCTCTACCTGCAGATCCTCCACGACCATGAAAAAAAGTAATATTAATATTGAATTTTTTACCTAATTTAATTATTTCTTCTTGGGCTTTATATTGATGCCAGCTAGCGCAAATTTTTCCAGCATCTTTACTGGAATCAGAATATCCTATCATAACTTCTTGGTTATTTTTGATCAATTTTCTATACCAGGTTTGTGAAAATAAACTTTTAATTATTTCTTTGGCATTAATTAAATCTTCTAAAGTTTCAAATAAAGGTACTACCCTTAATTTATTCTTTATATTTGCTTCTTTTTGTAAAAAAAATACAGATAATATATCAGAAGCTGAAGTTGTCATTGATATAACATAGGCTCCTAAACATTCAGATGGTTCATTGGAAAGTAATTTAAAAGTAGACCAAATTTCTTTATTTTCCCTATTCTTAAATTGAAAATTATTAATTTTATTTTTTTTTAAATTTAATTGAGATTTTAAAAAATTTATTTTTTCTTTTTCGCTAAACTTAAAATAATTTTTATTATATTTTCTTTTAACAAATTCATTAATTAACTGACTGTGTCTTGAAGATTCTTGTCTTATATCAAGTCTTGCTAAATTAATACCAAAACATTTAGCTCTTCTCATGAGATCTAGTAGTTCACCACTAGCAATATTTTCATTTTGGTTTTGCTCTAAAGACTCTCTTACTACCCTTAAAGGTTTTAATATTTCTTCTCTAGAACTAAGTAATTTATTTTGATCTAACGGTTTTTTATTTACTAAATGTTGTTCAATTAATCTATGAGTCACCCTCATCTTATCTCTTAGAGGTCTCAAAAAAACTCTATAAGGCTCGTATGATTTGCCAACTTTATTTTTAATTTTTTTTGAACATTTTTCCATTGAATAAGATCTAATTATTTTTGTTAAAGCTTTTTCATATAATTTAGCAGCTTCCCATCTTGATAATAAAATTACTTCTCTTGTAACATTCGCTGTAACATTTGGATTGCCATCTCTATCTCCGCCCATCCATGATCCAAATTCAATTGGATTGAAATTTTTTGGTAGTCCCTTATCCATATTTTTAACAAATATTGAATTTAACCTTCTATAAACTTTTGGAATTGTGTCCCATAAGCTATCTTCAATAATAGCTAATCCCCATCTCGCTTCATCAAATGGTGAGGGTTTTGATCTTTTTAAATCATCGGTATTCCAAATTATTGTCAGTTCATCAAAAAATTTTTTATCTAGTATTTTTATTTTAGAAGGGTATTTTTTTAATAATTCTCTTTGTTCAAGAATTTCTATAATTTTATGATACTTTTGAATAAGAGTTCTTCTTTTTACTTCTGTTGGATGAGCTGTTAAAACTATACCTATATTAAGATTTTTAGCAGTATCATATATTTTTTTTTCTGAGATATTTTTATTATTAAAAAGATCTTCAAATATTTCTTCAATAAATAAATTATTATTTGTGATTTTTTTTTTACTATTTTCATATTCATTCAAACTTCTAGATGCATCTATCAACTCTGCTAAATTTATAAAATTCATAAAATGAGTAAAAGCTCTTGTTATTTTAAATGTATTTTTTGGACTAAGTTTTTTGATAGCTTTTATTACTTTTTTGTTTGATTGATTAAACTTAGTATTTTTTTTATTAGCTTTTGATAACTTTCTAACTTTTTCAACCAATTCAAAAAATTTTAGACCTTCTTGATCTTTAATAACTTTTCCTAATATATTTCCAATATATCTAACGTCTTCTCTTAAAAGTTTAGTAGGAATTCTTTCATAATAAAGATCTCTTTTTTGCATTATTCAAAATAAATTTTTATTCTTTATAAGGAAGAACCTGATGCTTTTGCGTGCCGAGTTTATCAATACCTAAAATTACTTCTTCACCTCCTTTTAAAAAATGTGGAGGAGACATGTTTTCACCTACTCCAGGTGGTGTTCCTGTACAGCAAATATCTCCTGGGTGTAAAGTCATACAAAAACTCATATAAGAAACTAAAGTTTTAACATCAAATATCATTTTTCCAGTATTACCTGTTTGCATTCTTTTTCCATTAACATCTAAAAACATATTTAATTTTTGAAAATCCGGCACTTCTTCTTTTGTCACAATGTAAGGACCGATTGGGCCAAATGTATCAAAGCCTTTACCTTTGTCCCAAGTTAAGCCTTTATTTTTTTGAAAATCTCTTTCACTTAAATCATTAACCAGAAAAAAACCAAGAACGTGATCTAGTGCTTTATCAGCACTTACATTAGTTGCTTTTTTTCCTATTACAAAACCCAGTTCAACTTCCCAATCTGTATGATTAGATCCTTTTGGAATAATAATTGGATCATTTGGACCAGTTATACAGCTCGTAAATTTTGAAAAAATAATTGGTTCTTTAGGGATTGGTAAGTTTTGTTCTTCTGCATGGTCTTTAAAATTTAATCCTATTCCAATAAATTTTGAGGGTTTTGAAACACATGCTCCAATTCTCAAATTTGAATCTAACTTTGGTAAATTTGAAATATCTGTATTCTTGATTTTTTCAATTGTATTAAAACTCAATGTATCAGGATTAAAATCATTAACTATTGAAGATAAATCTCTATAATTACCGTCTTTATCTATAATTGCTGGTTTTTCTTTTCCAGTATTTCCTAATCTTAATAATTTCATTAACCTCTAATTCCTAAGTGAGTATATTTAACATTTAAATAATCTTTAATTGCATTTGAACCACCTTCTCTTCCATATCCACTTTGTTTAATCCCTCCGAAAGGAGCTTCTGCAATTGCCACAACACCTGTATTTACAGCTACAGATCCAGTTTCTAATTGCTCTGATGCTATATGAGCTGTTTCCATAGAATTTGTACAAACATAGCTACACAATCCTAACTCATGATTATTAGCTCTTTTAATAACTTCATCAAAAGATTTAAAAGAAAGCATAGGTACTAAAGGTCCAAAAGGTTCTTGTTTCATTATTGTAAAATCATCTTTAACGTTGTCAAATATAGTTGGTTCATAAAAAAATCCTTTATTAAATCCTGCAGGTCTTTTACCACCTAGTAAAACTTTTGCCCCCTCTTTTTTTGTTTTTTCAACTAATTCCTCAACTTCATTTAATCTTTTTTCTGTTGTTAATGGACCTAATTGAATATTTGGATCCATACCATTTCCAATTTTTAACTTTTTAGTTTTATCAACAAATAAGTTTACAAATTCATCTTTTTTACTTTCATGAATATAAAATCTATTAGGAGATATGCATACTTGTCCATTATTCCTAAATTTAGCTGATATAGCCATGTCAGCTGCTTTTTGTATATCAGCATCATCAAATACAATAAAAGGTGAATGGCCTGAAAGCTCCATAGTTACTCTTTGAACTTTATCTGCAGCTTGTTTTAATATTAATTTTCCAACTCTTGATGACCCTGTAATAGAAATTTTTTTTACTATATCTGAAGCAATTAATTGTTGAGCTATACTTGGAGGATCACCAGATAAAAGATTTACTACACCTGGAGGTACACCACATTCTCTACAAATATCTACCATCTCCATAACTACTCCAGGAGTTATCACATCAGGTTTTATAATAACTGAACATCCAGCAGCTAAAGCAGTTGAGATTTTTCTAGCTGATAGTACAGCTGGAAAATTCCATGGGGTTAATGCTGCAACAACTCCAACAGGCTGATAATAAACATGCACTCTAGTATCTTCAAATCTACTTTCTACAGTTTGACCAAAAATTCTTTTAGTTTCTTCTGCATTCCACTCAAAAATATCTGCTGCTCCAGCTATTTCACCTTTTGCTTCTATCAAAGGTTTTCCAACTTCTAATGTCATCCATTTTGCTAAAACTTCTTGTTTTTCTCTAATCTTATCTGCAATTCGCCTGATAATATAAGATCTTTGCCAAGGAGCAGTTTTCTTCCAAACATCTAATCCTTTTTCAGCTGACTTTAGTGCTGCGTCCACATCTTTTGAAGTAGCTTTTGAGGCATGTCCTAAAATTTCTTCATTGGCAGGATTAATAACCTCATAAGTTCCTTTATCAGATGATTGTTGCCATTTACCATCAATAAATTGTCCAAATTTTTCGTACATAATTTTAATCTAACATTACTATAAGTTGTGTCTACTATGCAATTTTTACTGATTAAATAATTCTGTAACAATGATAAGCTAAAATAATTAAAAAAAAGGAGTAATTATGAAATTTGTAGTACTAGGGAGATATACTGAACAAGGTTTAGCTGGATTTGTAAAAAATCCATCTGATAACCGACAAGAGGCTGCAAAAAAAATAACTGAAGCTGCAGGAGCAAAATTAATTGAAATGATGACTTTAAGAGGAGCTTATGATTTTATAGCTATCGTAGAAGGGTCAAATTTTGAAACTGCTGCAGGAATGAAAATGCTAATGGAAGCTACAGGAACTATTAAAGATATGACTATTATGGAGTCTGTAGACTTTAATAAAGCTGCTGAAATTGCTTCTAAAGCTGCTGCATCTTATAGACCAGTTGGAAAATAAATTCTATTTCCCCTTTAATTAGAAGTTAAAGGGGAAATGCTACTTATTTATTCACAGAATTCATAACATAGAAAGATACTATATCTATTTCTTCCTTAGTTAAAATTTCTCCCTCTCCAAAAGCTGGCATAACCCCAAGACCGTAAGTAACGATGTCGGTAATAGATTCTATTGTTAAATTTGATACAGTATCTAAATTTGGACCAATGTTTCCTTCTGCACCAGCAGCTTTCAAAACATGACATGCAGCACATCCTGCAGTTTCATTAAATATTTCTAAACCCTTATTCATTTTTGCTTCATCAGCATATGAAATATTAAATTTAGATATTATAGAAAAAAGTAAAATTAATAAAAAAATTTTAATTTTCATTAATTAACTTTAACTATTTTGGTCTCTTATACTACAGTAATATTAACACTGTGGTCTTTCCAACCATTATGTGCGTAACCTCTTCTATTTTCCATTCTTAGTTCAGGTTGTTTTTTAGAACCATTAGAAGCTAAACTAGCAATATTATATTTTCCTGCACTTAAAGTTGTCTCTAATACAAATTGTCTCCAAGCATATTTACCTAGATCAGGACCTATAAACTTCGCTTTTTTCCAGCTACTACCGCCATCAACAGAAACTTTCACGCCTCTTACTTTTCTAGTTCCTCCCATAGCAACACCTACAATTTGAACTTTTCCTGCTTTTACAGTTCCAGTTTCATCAGTTGGTCTTGTTATCCACGATTTAACGGGCATTTCCCAACAAGAAGGATATTGTGATCCTTTTTTTCCAATAGGAGAAATTCTATAGCTTGATTTCATGTATTTCACGGAAGATTCTTTTGTTGTAAAAGCTACTTTTCCAAGATGTTTGACATTGTTTATTCCAAAGTAACCTGGAGTAATCATTCTTAGTGGTCCTCCATGTGCATTTGGTATCGGAACACCATTCATTTCCCATGCTAGCATTGCATCTTTAAATACTTTTTTAGGCACTGATCTTTCAATCATAGCTTTTTTAGGATCTAACCCTGTTGGTTCATGATCAACTCCCGCAGAAGTCATAAAAATTGCATCACTATTAATGCCTCCACAAGCTTCAACTACTGTTTTCATGGGTACACCAGTCCAAAAAATACAAGCTGCAGCTCCTGTCTCCCATTGAGATCCTCTTACTTTATGTTCAAAAAAACCTCTACCATTTCCTGAACACTGTAAGATAGTTGCCATAGTCGTATGACCTAATTTTTGAAGTTGAGCTAATGAGAATGTTTTTGGATTTTTAACGCCTTCTATTGAAACTTTCCAATTTTTTCGATCCCCAATTTGTTGATCTGTCATTGTAGGCATATTGTTTCTTATATAAACATTTCTATTTGGCGTTATTAAGCTCTCACCTATAGCGCTTCTATGAGTTTCAATACCTTTATCTGAGTGTACAATTAGAGCATCCCTATCTTTCCAATCTATAAAATCAGGTAATCCCTTTTTCCCCTCATTATGATTTGCATTAGCAATAGTAATGGGAACGACTGAAGCAGTTGCAGCGATACCCGCTAGTGTTGCAGTTCCAGTTAAAAAATTTCTTCGATTTAAATTAAGCTTAGATTTATTTTTGCTCATAAAAGACCTCCAATTTGATTATTATTATCAAATTTTAAAAAGATTTAATAATAAAAAAAAAATTACAATTTTTGGTTGAAATTCATTATTGAGTTTTACTATTTATTTAAATTTATTAATTATTAATTCTAGTATAAGTTTATTTTATGCAACACTTGCAAGATAAATTTGGAAGAAAATTTCCTTATATAAGAATGTCCATCACTGAAGTATGTAATTTTAAATGCGGATACTGTCTACCCAATGGTTATCAAGCAGATAAGAGTGACAATAGAAAATTTCTCAACATAGATGAAATTAGAAGGTTGGCTAAAGGATTTTCTGAATTAGGAGTTCAGAAAATAAGATTAACAGGTGGAGAACCAACAGTTAGAAAAGATTTTTATGAAATTGTAAAAATTTTAAAAAATGAAACATCTATTAAAAAAATTGTCATTACAACGAATGGATATCATCTTGATCAAAAAGCAAAGTTACTAATTGATAGTGGTTTAGATGGAATTAATATTAGTATTGATAGTTTAGATAGGGAAACATTTAAAAGTATTACAAAACATGACAGATTACCTGAAATTCTAAAAGGTATAGAGATTTTACAAAGTTTAAATTTTGATAATATTAAAATTAATGCAGTTCTTTTAAATGGTGTTAATTCTTCTAAAAAAGATTTTGATTCTTGGGCTGAATATATAAAAATTAATAAAGTAAATTTTAGATATATTGAATTAATGCAAACTGGAGATAATTTAGATTATTTTAATAGATATCATATTTCATCTAAGATATTCAAAAATTACTTAATTGAAAATAAGTGGATTTATCAAACCTTAGGCCAGGATGCAGGTCCATCATTAAATTATATAAATCCAGATTACAAAGGTAAGTTTGGAATTATCGCGCCATATTCTAAAGATTTTTGTAAATCATGTAATCGTCTTAGAATTACATCAAAAGGTGACTTGAGGCTTTGTTTGTTTGGAAATACTGGAATAAGTATAAGACATTTGTTACAAAAAGATGATCAAACTGAAGAATTAAAAGAACTAATTTTGGGACAAATGAAGTTTAAAAAAGAATCTCATTATCTTGAGCTTGGAGAAACTGGATTAACAAAAAATCTTTCAAAGACTGGTGGTTAAATGAAAAATTTAAAGATTGTTAATCAAGAAGAACTCAAAGATTGGGCAAAAGAAATATTTCAAAAAAACTCTTTTAATATGGTTGATGTTTCTTCAAAAAAAGAAACATTTAGAAGAGCATTAGCTTCTGGAAAAATTTATGTAGGAAAAGAAGTTTTTGATTTAATTAAAAATAAAAAGATGCCTAAAGGAGATCCAATTACTTTGGCTGAGATATCGGCTGTATTAGGGGTTAAAAAAACAAGTGAACTAATTCCTTTATGTCACCCACTTCCAATTGATCATACTGCTACTAAAATTATAATGAATGAAGTTGATAATTCACTTGAAGTTTTTTGTGTAGTATCTGCAGTTGCTAAAACAGGTGTTGAAATGGAAGCAATCATGGGTGTTAATGCTGCGTTAATAACTATTTATGATTTAAGTAAAATAGTAAATCCCCATTTGAAAATTGATAACGTCAAGTTGTTAATTAAAGAAGGTGGAAAAAGTGGATTATGGAAAAATCCAGATGGTCTACCTGAGTTCCTAAAAAATATTTTTTAATATTTAATGTCAGTTTATTTAAGTACTCAAAAAGTAATTAAAGATTGGATTGATTACAACGATCATATGAATGTTTCATATTATCTATTAATTTTTGATAAATATGGTGCTGATACATTAAATAATATTTTTCAGATGGGTGAGCACTCAGCAAAAACAACTAAGAAAAGTACAATGATTGTAGAGTCTCACATAACTTACAATCAAGAGCTTCAACTAAATGATGAAGTAGATATTAATTGCGTTTA
Source organism: Pelagibacterales bacterium SAG-MED30 (assembly GCA_014653775.1). Classification (GTDB taxonomy): domain Bacteria; phylum Pseudomonadota; class Alphaproteobacteria; order Pelagibacterales; family Pelagibacteraceae; genus Pelagibacter. Next base: position 130,960 of record JACWEA010000001.1, on the reverse strand, counting down.
TTTTGATCATGATAAAAAAAGACTTCAATATAAAATGGAAATGATTCACAAAGAAAAAAAATTCCTAGCCTCAACAATTGAAATTCTAGCTTTGTATGTAGACCTTAATGAAAGAAAGGTTGCAGAATTTGAAGATGAAAAAGTCAAGTTAATGGATGATTTTATTAATAAGAATAAATCTAAATTCAATTATGAAAATTTAAAATTTTCATCTAAGGTCAAAAAATGAAAATCAAATTAGAATTGTTTGGTGCTAGTAGAGATTTCAGTGATAACGATCATTTAGTGATTGAGGTTCAAGATAAATCTTCAATAAATGATTTAAGAAATGAAATCATTAAGTACATATATAAAAATTTTAGTGGAAATGAAAACTTCATTAAAGTTGTAAATTCCTCAGCTTTTTGTTCAGAAAATAACGAAATAATTAGCGACAATTATAAAATCACAAAAGATCAAAAGATTGGTATTATACCTCCTATCGGGGGAGGTTAATGCTTCATACAAAAATAGTAGATTTTAAAAAAGAGAAAATACTTACTTCAAACGCTGAAAAATTTATTAAAGACTCGAAGTTTGGAGCATCAATTTATTTTTTAGGAACTGTAAGAAATATTAACGATAATAAAACAGTAACAGGAATAACTTATGATAGTCACGATGAAATGGTGATTAAAAGTTTTGAGGAAATTTATAATGAAGCAGATCAAAAGTTAAATATTAAAGATAAAGCAGTTTTTATAGAACATGCCAAAGGACGTCTTAACTTAGGAGAGATAAGCATAATTATCGCAGTCGCTTGCAAACACCGTGATCAAGCTTATGTACTTTCAAGATATATTATTGAAGAAATTAAAAAGAGATCTCCAATATGGAAAAAAGAACATTACGAAAATGAAGATAGTGCTTGGTTAAAAGGAAATCCAATAAAAAATGAAAAAGTTTAAATATTCGGAAATTACTCCTGAAAAAATTTATAATGACAGAAGATCTTTTATTAAATCTATGGGCTATGGATTAGGTGCACTCACATTAAGCTCAGTTCCATTAATAAATGCTAAAGCCAGTAATCTAAATGAACCAAATAGTTATGAGGATATAACGACCTATAATAATTTTTATGAATTCGGTACTGGTAAAAGTGATCCTCATAGAAGAGCAAAAAATTTTACTACAAGACCTTGGAGTATTAAAATTGAAGGTGAGGTCGAAAAATCTTTAGAGCTCCCTATTGAAGAAATTCTAGCAATTAAATCTGAAGAAAGAATTTTAAAACTTAGGTGTGTTGAAGGATGGTCAATGGTAATACCATGGTTAGGTTTTTCATTAAGTGAATTACTTAATAAAGTTCAGATTAAACCATCAGCAAAATTCGTTGAATTTGAAACTGTTTATAATCCTGAAGAAATGGTTGGTCAAAGATATCCTGTTTTAAACTGGCCTTATATTGAAGGTTTGAGATTAGATGAAGCAATGCACCCTCTTACGACAGTTGTAACTGGTTTATATGACAAACCTTTGCCAAATCAAAATGGAGCACCATTAAGAATATTCATACCGTGGAAGTATGGTTTTAAAAGTGCGAAATCAATTGTTAGAATTAAATTAACAAAAAAAATGCCGAACACTGCCTGGAAAAATGCTTCACCAAGAGAGTATGGTTTTTACTCAAATGTAAATCCTGAAGTTGACCATCCAAGATGGTCTCAAGCCACAGAGAGAGTAATTGGAGAAAGTATTTTAGCACCAAGGATAAAAACTTTAATGTTCAATGGTTATGGAGATGAAGTTGCTCATCTTTATAGTGGTATGGATTTAAAAAAGAATTACTAAAATAAATTGAAAAATTATTTTAAGCCTGCTGTCTTTTTAATATCCCTTTGGCCAATTTATATAATTACCTATCAAATATTTTACGATAAATTAGGGCCAGAACCTGTAGATAGGATTATAAACCATTTTGGCGAGTGGACACTTATTTTTATTTTTTTAACTCTCTCAATGACGCCCCTCAAAAAAATTACAAAATCTTTAGAATGGATTAAATTTAGAAGAATGCTTGGCTTGTTCGCTTTTTTCTATGCCTCAATACATATGTTAAGTTATGTTGGACTTGATTACAGATTCGATTTTGAGCCATTGATTGATGACGTTCTTAAAAAGAAATTTGTATTTATTGGATTTTCTGCATGGCTTTTATTAATTCCTCTTGCAATCACTTCATCAGACAAGATGATAAGAATTTTAAAACAAAATTGGAAAAAAATTCATAGATTAATTTATATAATTTCTATTTTTGGGGTACTTCATTTTATTTGGTTATCAAAGACTATATTTTTTAAACCACTTATTTTTCTGATAATTTTAATAATTCTTTTACTTTTTAGAATCAATTTTAATAAATCAGATTCTAAAATCTGAAGCCTTATCAAAATCTTTAAAAGATTTAGCTGTACTTATCCTAATAAATTTTGTTCTGTTCTTAAGTCTTTTGACCATAAATTTTGCACCAAATTCGCCTTTAATATTTTTAAATTTTTTGATCAAAGAAATATCAAAACCAATAGGATTACCGATCTTATTTTTATACTTTAAAACGTAGACCAAATATTTTTTAAATTTAATTGAACTATAAATCTTATTAATATCTGATTTTTTTATAAAAGGCATATCTGATTGGACAACAATAAAACCTTTGTCAGTTCTTGATACTTTTTTTAAACCGGTTTTAATAGATGAGGCCATTCCCTTTTTATAATCTTTATTAAAGATAAAAATATTTTTTTTATGTTTTTTGATTATCTTTTTAATTTTTTTATGCTGATAACCAAAAACAATAATAACTTTGTTAACTTTACTTTTGTGTAATGTTTGTAGTGTATGATTAATTAAATGTTTTTTTTTATAAATCTTTGATAATTTATTTTCTGATTTAAGTCTTTTTGACTGACCAGCAGCAAGCAAAATTGCTTTAATCATTTTTAAATTTTAGATTGAACAAATTCTAAGATTTTTGAATTATAATATTGAAAACAATCACCAAAGGACATCCAGTGACCATTTGTAAGTGGCTCAGTCCACCTTTCTCCATTATTAATCCCAATTCTTTTACAAGACTTGTTGTTTATCTTAAAATCTTCACTGATTACAATTCTTTCAGTGCCTGGAATATCTTCAACCCAATCTGACAACAAGCCATCAAATGGATCTTTTGGATGAGTAAAGATCAAAACTGGTAAGTTTTTTGCTTCACTTATAGCTTTTATTTGAGATGTTCTAAAATATGATGCAACAGGTTTCTTTTTTTTAAATTTTTTTAAAGCTTCTTCTTCACCAACTTTTTTAACTTTATATTTTGTGGATAATTTTCCATAGCATGCATGGTGAGTAGAGATTCCACCTGCAATTTTATTTGGATATTTTGCCATAAACATCATAGTAAGCCATCCTCCACAAGAGTGTCCTGAAATAAAAATTTGATTGTTTGGTACTCCAAGATTAATAAATTTTTCAATCAATTCATGATTAGCTTCTACTCTTTTTTCTAGTTTTGGGGTACCTTGATATTTTACGTCTTTTTTCTTCCAAAATATTTTCCAATCATCTCCTCCAAGGTTATCTGAACAAAAGCTATAAACCAAGATTTCTTTATTTTTTATTTTTTTTCCAGATAAAGCTGCAAAATTTCTTACATTATTCTTCCATTGACAGTTTTTAGAAGGTTTATCATTTTCATCTGACCCATGGTTATAAATTATTATAATTTTATCTTTAGGGTTATCTACTTTAAAGTTTATATCTAAATCCCATTCTCCACTTAAGAAACCACTTTTCAATAATTTATCGGCATAAGCAGAAGAAGTTAAAAATATCAAAACAAATACAATATAAATTTTTTTCATTTTTTATATGTTTCTGCAACTAGCTGAGCAATAATAGATAATGCTATTTCAGGTGCAGATCTTCCACCCAATTTTATACCAATTGGTCCATGAATAGAATTAATTTTATTTGAGCTAAAACCTGCTTCTTTTAATCTTTCACATCTGTTAGCATGAGTTTTTTTACTTCCAAGTGCACCAACGTAATAAAATTTTTTATTTAAAGCATGTTGTAATGCCGGATCATCTATCTTAGGATCATGAGTTAAAGCTATTAAAGCTGTATTTTCATTTGTTTCAATCTGCTTGAAGGCTTCATCTGGCCACTTATTAATTATCTTCATTTCAGGAAATCTTTGCTCAGATGCAAAGTAACCCCTTGGATCAATTATAGAAATTTCAAAATTCAAACTTTTTGCAAATTCTACCAAATATTGAGCTATATGAACTGCCCCAACTATAATTACTTTAATTGGTTTTATATAAGTTTCTATAAATATTTCTGTCCCATCAATTACTCCATTCTTTTTAGATTTAAAAAATTCATTAATCTGATTAGAATATTTTTCTAATTCTTTGCTTAAAGGTTTTTCTTTTTCAAAAATTTCGCTTTCGCCTGTTGATAGATTTGTAATTATTGCAAATTCAGTTTTATTTTTTTTTTTACTAATAATTGATTTTAACGTTTCTAATTTCATTAGTTTATTTGTTCTAAATAAACTGTAATTTCACCACCACAAGCAAGGCCTACTTCCCAGGCACTTTCATTAGAAACTTTAAATTCTATTTTTTTATGAGGTTTGTTATCCTTAAGTAAACCCATGCTTTCTCTAACGACCGCAGATTCAACACACCCCCCTGAAACTGATCCAGAGAAATCACCCTTCTCATTTACTATCATTCTACTTCCAGTTGGTCTTGGGGAAGAGCCCCATGTTTGAATAACTGTAGCTAAAACAACTTTTTGATTAACTTTAACCCAGTCATGAGCTTCTTCTAAAATTTTTTCATCAAATGAATTTTTCATTTGAAAAAATAATATCTAATTAACAAGCTTCAACAGCTTTTTTTGCATATAAAGAAACTAGATTGGCTCTATATTCAGAAGATGCATGCATATCTGAATTCATTTCAGAATCATCTACTTTCATACCCTCAATTACTGATGAAGAAAAACTTGATGATAATTTTTTTGATAAATCCTTATCAATATAAACACAAGATTTTGCGCCTGTAACCGCTACGTTTACTTCTTTTTTATGTTTAGCAACAAAAACTCCAATAATAGCATATCTTGATGCTGGATTTGGGTGTTTTTGATAATCAGCTTTTTCAGGAACCTGAAACTCTACTGCCTCAACAAGTTCCCCTTTTTTTAAAGCAGTTTCAAACATGCCTGTAAAAAACTTTTCAGCTGGAATTTTTCTACTATTGGTATGAATCACTGCGTTAAGTGCCATACACGCCGAAGGATAACAAGCTGAAGGATCATTATTAGAAATTGATCCACCAATTGTGCCTCTGTTTCTAACTTGTGCATCTCCAATGTTCCCTGCTAATTTTGCAAGAGCTGGAATTGTTTTTTGAACTTCTTTTGAGGCTGCAACTTCTGCATGTTTAGTTGTAGCACCAATTGTTACAGATTTACCACTTACTTTAATACCAGACAATTTTTTAATACTTTTAATATCAATTATATCTTTGTAAGTTGCTAATCCCAATTTTATTGAAGGGATAGTTGTCATGCCTCCTGCTAAAAAGGCAGAACTAGTTGATGCTAACTTTGAAGCTTCTTTAACATCTTTTGGTGTGTGATAATTAAATGTTTTCATAAGTAACTCCTATGCTGCTTTAGCGTTAGATTTTTTTAATGTCTTGCAAGCTTTCCAGACTTTCTCAGCTGTTGCAGGCATTGAAATTTCTTGACCACCTAATGCATCAATTACTGCATTCATAACTGTTGGTGGTGAAGCGATTGCACCTGCTTCTCCACAACCTTTAACTCCAAGTGGATTAGATGTTGCATGAGTGCATGTGAAACCTAAATTAAACTCTGGAAAATTATCTGCTCTTGGCATTGTATAATCCATATATGAAGCGGTCATTAGTTGTCCTGTTTCATCATATTGAGTATTTTCATGCAAAGCCTGACCTATTCCTTGAGCAATTCCTCCATGAACTTGTCCTTCAACGATCATTGGATTTACTATTCTTCCAAAATCATCAACTGCTGTGTATTTTTCAACTTTTACATTTCCAGTTTCAGGATCAATTTCTACCTCACAAATATGTGAACCTGCTGGAAATGAGAAGTTTGCAGGATCAAAGAAAGAAGACTCTATTAAACCTGGCTCATCTCCTTCAGGTATTGGAGATTTCATTTCATCTCTTTGACCTGGTAAATAACAAGCAAAAGCTATTTCTCCAATAGTTTTTTTCTTATTAGATTTTAAAGCTACAAACTCTCCATCCTTAAATTCAATTTCATCTTCATTAACTTCAAGCATTTTAGCTGCAACTCTTTTACCTTTAGCTACAATTTTTTTACAAGCATTAACAATTGCAATACCTCCAACGGTTAATGATCTTGAACCATAGGTACCCATTCCAAATGTTCCTTTATCAGTATCACCATGAACAACATCAATGTTTTCCATAGGTACACCTAATTCATCTGCTGCTATTTGTGCAAATGTTGTTTGGTGGCTTTGTCCATGACTGTGTGCACCTGTAAAAACAGATATTTGTCCGGTAGGATTAAATCTTACTTCTGCTGACTCCCATAGCCCTACTCCACAACCTAATGACATAACTGCAGCTGAAGGTGCAATTCCACAAGCCTCAAAATAAGATGAAACTCCAATTCCTCTCAGTTTACCGTTGGCTTCAGATTTTTTTCTTCTAGCTTCAAATCCTGCATAATCTGCCATTTGTTTAGCTTTTTCTAAACCAGCAACATAATCACCGGAGTCTACTGTATGAACTAATGTTTGTTTAAATGGAAATTCTGTTGGAAAATTTCTCATCCTAATTTCAGTTTTATCAATACCTAATTCCATAGCAGCTTTTTCAACTAATCTTTCAATTGTATAAGTTGCTTCTGGTCTTCCAGCACCTCTATACGCGTCAACTGGAGCAGTATTTGTATAAACAGCTTTAACATTTGAATAAGCTGCAGGAATTACATAAACACCTGTAGCACATGGTCCAAATAAATATGTCGGAGTTACTGTTCCAAATACTCTTGCATAAGCACCTAAGTTAGCAATAGTTTCATTTTTAAATCCTAAAAACTTACCTTCTTTAGTTACAGCTAACTCTGCGTGAGTAACATGATCTCTTCCATGAGTATCCGTTAAGAAAGATTCTGTTCTTTCAGCAACCCATTTTATTGGTCTTTCTATTTTTTTTGATGCCCAACTACAAACAATCTCTTCATTGTAAACATTAATTTTAGATCCAAATCCACCCCCTACATCAGGAGCTACTACTCTCAATTTATTTTCTGGTGCAACACCACCAAACGCCGACATAACTAATCTAGATAAATGAGGATTTTGACTTGTAGTATACAAAGTAATTTCTTCTGAAGCAGTATTATAGTCAACCACACATGCTCTTGGTTCCATCGCATTAGGAACTAATCTATTATTTATTAAATCTACTTTGATAATTTTGTCAGCTTTTGCAAAAGCTTCATCTACAGCTTTTCTATCTCCTAGTAACCAATCATAACAAAGATTTTTATCTACACCATCATGGATGGCTTCGCTTTTCATTGCATCAGCTGGATCTACTACAGCTTTTAAAACTTTATAATCAACTTTTACTTTTTCTGCACCTTCTTTAGCTTCATCTAAAGTTTCTGCAAAAACAACTGCTATAGGTTCACCCACAAAGTTAGCAACATCTTTTGCTAATGGGGGGTTTGCTGGAACTTTCATTTCAGAGCCATCTTCACTTCTAATTGCCCATCCAGCGATCAGACCTCCAATTTTATCTTCTGCAATTTCTTTACCAGTTAATACTCCAACTACTCCTGATGATTTTAATGCTTTAGAAGTATCTACACTTTTAATTTTTGCTCTCGCATGAGGAGATCTTACAAAAATAGCATATGTTTGATTTGCAATATTAATATCTGCTGTATATCTCCCTTTTCCTTGTAAAAATCTTCCATCTTCTTTTCTTTCGACCCTTGATCCAACTAGACTTGCCATTTTTTTCTCCTTTCAAATTACATTTTTGTTGAAGCATCTTTTACAGCTGCAACTATATTTTGATAACCTGTGCATCTACAGATATTGCCTTCTAACCATTCTCTAATTTCTTGTTCACTAGGATTTTTTTTTGTTTGTAATAGATCTACAGCACTCATAACCATTCCTGGCGTGCAAAATCCACACTGTAATCCATGTGTCTTTTTAAATGCTTCTTGCATAGGATGAAGTTTTCCATCTTTTGCTAAGCCTTCAATTGTAGTAACCTTAGAACCATCAATGTCTGCCGCTAATGTTGAACAACTCTTTATTGATTTGCCATTTACATGAACTACACAAGCTCCACACTGACTAGTATCACAACCAACGTGTGTTCCTGTTAAATTTAAATTATCTCTTAAAAAAACTGATAAAAGTGTGTGGTCTGCAACATCTTTACTGACTTTTTTTCCATTAACTTCTAATGTAACTTTTGTCATCGCATGTCCCCCTTAATTAATTAAATAATTACATCACAAGTGAAATGGAGAAGCAAATATTAATTAAATTATAATTCTACTTTTGCGTGAATTTTATAATAATTTTTTATCTAAAAATAAGGTTTTTAAAAAAATGAATAAATAATTATTGCCGCTGCTAAAACTATAGCTGAATAAATAAGTATTTTTGGATTAGTTTTTTTATTATTTGTAATTGAACTGTCAGAACTTAGTTTACTGATATCTGGAAGTTCTCTTGATAAATTTTCATCTTTTGAAATTAATTCTGAAAATTTACCGAAAAATATATCAGCCATTTTTTTTGCTGTCATATCAATTAATCTAGAGCCTACTTGAGCTATTTTTCCACCAACGTTTGCCTGCACTTCATAAGAAAGTTTAGTTCCATTATCGTGATCTTCTAATTTTACACTTGCTTCTCCTGAAGCAAATCCAACTGGGGAATTTCCTGAACCTGATATTTTATAACTATCTGGTGGGTTAAGATCTCCTAATTCAATATCACCTGTAAAACTTGCATTAAAAGGTCCAATTTTATTTGTAGCTTTAGCAGTAAACTCAGTGTCTGATTTTTTTATAAATTCTTCACAACCTGGTATAGCTTTTTTTAATATCTCTGGATCATTTAAAGCTTCCCAAACTTTTTGTTTTTCTAAATTAATTTGATATGATCCAGATAATTTCATAAGTGAAATAAAAGACTAACATATAAAATTATGGATGATAATACAAAAAAAGAATTACAATCAGCTACCTTTGAAAGATTGATTGGACATTTAAGAGAAAGAAAAGATGTTCAAAATATCGATCTAATGAATTTGGCAGGCTTCTGTAGAAATTGTTTATCCAGATGGTATCGAGAAGAAGCTGAAAAAAAAGGTATCACTATTTCAGATCCAGATTCTAGAAAACATGTTTATGGAATGCCATATTCTGAGTGGAAAGAAAAATATCAAAAATAATTATTTTTCTTTTAATCTTGGAAACAATTCTACAAAATTACATGGTTTATGATTTATATCTAGTTGATGTTTTAAAATTCCTTCCCAAGCATCTGTAACTCCACCAGATGATCCTGGTAAAGCAAAAATGTACTTGCCATTTGACAACACTGCTGAAGCTCTAGATTGTATTGCTGATGTACCAACTGATTTCAAACTAATATTTCTAAAAATTTCTCCAAATCCTGGTATTTGTTTATCAGCAACTTCTTCTAGTGCCTCCGGAGTTATGTCTCTACCTGTAAGACCTGTTCCTCCTGTAGTTATGATAACATCGATTTTTTTATTCTTGAGCCATTCTTTTAATATTAAAACTATTTCATCCTTTTCATCTTTACATATTTTTCTATCTATCAAAATATGATTGGCCTCTTTAATTTTATTTACCAAGATTGCTCCCGATTTATCATTATCAAATGTTCTAGTATCTGTTACAGTTAGAAGTGCTATATTTACTTTCATAATTTTTTTTTAATATGATTATATTATCAATATTATTTTTTATAACAGCTATATTATATTCAAGTGTTGGCTTTGGTGGTGGATCAACTTATTTAGCTTTATTACTTATTTGGGATATCCCCTACTATATTTTTCCTGTAATAGCTTTACTCTGTAATATAATTGTTGTTACAGGTAACTCTATTAACTATGTAAGAGCTGGAAATCATAATTTCAAATTATTAATACCTTTTTTAATTGGCTCAATTCCACTTGCTTTTATAGGAGGGACGCTAAAAATTGAAAAAGATCTTTTCGAAATTATATTATTTATTGTTTTATCTCTTGCAGGCTTATTATTATTAATAAAAAATAAATCATATGAAGATAATGATATAACAATAAAAAAACTTAACTTTTTTTTTTCAATCTTAATAGGATCTTTTTTAGGTCTAATTTCTGGAATAGTAGGTATAGGTGGTGGAATTTTTCTTAGTCCTATTCTTTTTTTACTAAAAGCTGATAGTCCTAAAAACATTGTTACTACTGCATCTTTATTCATTCTTATCAATTCGATTTCTGGTATATTGGGACAGTTAACAAAGGATGCTGTATTAAATAAAGTCTTGCTATATTGGCCTTTATTTTTATCTGTTTTACTTGGTGGACTCTGTGGAAATTATTTAAATTTGAAAATTTTTTCAAGTAGAGTGCTTGCTATAATAACATCTTTATTAGTTATTTTTGTAGCATCAAGAATGGGTTTTAGAATATTCTTTTAAATAGTTTTTTTATTGTCTGCTTTTCTAACAAAATAAATACCTACACAAACTGCAATTAATGAAATTAATACTTTAATTGTAATTAACTCTTTTAAAAAAATGTAACTTAAAATAGTTCCAAAAATAGGAATCAAATATGACACTTGTGATTGAAATATTAGACCATTGTTCACCAATATCCTAAATCTTAATAACCAAGCAATTCCAGTAGAGAATAATCCCAAATAAATAACTGAGATTGTTGAGTCTAATCTTGGAGTGACATTCCATGGTTGTTCAATAAAACTTACCAATGGAATTAAAATAATTACTGCCCAAATTAATATCGAGCCTGTTACATTTTCATTTTTTTTCTTGCTGATTTTTAAAGTTAAAACACCTCCAACTACATAACAAGTAGAACCAAGAAGGATTAATAATGCTGATAAAAAGTTATCATCATCAATTAATAGATTATCCGAAAATAAATAAAGTATTCCTGAAAATCCAATTAAAATTCCAAAAGTTTTTATAAAATTAAACTTTTCATTTTTTGTATAAAAATGCCCTAAGATTGTTGAACTTAAAGGTGTTGTGGACATTAAAATGGCAGCTAAATTACTCTGGACAGACTGTACTCCGTATGCAATTAAAAAAAATGGTGCAACTAAATTTATGAATCCAATCATAGCAAACCAATGCCAATCTTTAGAAAAAGCTTCAATCTTTATATTTTTATAATAACAAAGTAATAAAACTGGTACTGCTCCAAAAAAAACTCTGAGAAAAGCAATTGTTACAGGTCCAAAAGAATAAGTTGCAATTTTTATATTAAAAAAAGCTGAGGCCCAAATTAAAGCTAATAAAATTAATAATAAATAATCTAATAATTTTGCTTGTCTCATTCCGTTATTTCTTTAATTGAACCATTTGTAATTTTTTGTAAATCTGTAAAATTTATTTTAAATACGCAGTTAGGATGTCCTGCAGCTGCAAACAGAGAACTAAATCTTTCTAAAGACTTATCTATAAAAATTTCAATTTTATTTAGATGACCAATAGGTGAAACACCACCTATAGTATAACCTGTAACATTTTTTACTTGTTCAGCTGAAGCCATAGATGCATCTTTAATATTTAATTCCTTTTTTATCCTATTTAGTGAAGCTTTTTTATCTCCTGCAATTAAGCATAGAGTGAAATCATTTTCTGTTTTAAAAAGTAAGCTTTTGACAATTGCTCCTACTTCACAACCTAAAGATGAAGCTGCTTCTACAGCCGTTCTCGCCGAAGTTTCTAAAATAATAACATTTTGTTTTGGATCAAATTCTTTTAACGATTTCTCAACTCTTCTTACAGGTTCTTTGTCTAATAAAGTCATTATTCAACTTTTAATTGTTAGTTATTTTAAGCGTTTAATTATACATTTATGTAAAAATTGCATAGGTGTTATTAAGTAAAAGAGCATTAATTATCAGTCTTTTTTTGGTAATACAACGTTCAGAATTATAAAGGAGAGAAAATGAGTGCTAGCGACGTTTTAAAATTTATTAAAGATAAAGATGCAGAATTTGTTGATTTAAGATTTACCGACCCAAGAGGTAAATTGCAGCATTTAACTATGGACGCCACTGTAGTGGATGAAGATATGTTAAAGAATGGTGTTTTTTTTGACGGTTCTTCTATCGCTGGATGGAAAGCTATCAATGAGTCAGATATGATTTTAAAACCTGACACTTCAAGGTTTTTTTTAGATCCTTTTACTTCACATAATACTGCTGTACTTTTTTGTGATATTTTAGATGCAGTTAAGAAAACTCCTTATGAAAGAGATCCAAGAGGTGTTGCGAAAAAAGCAGAAGAATATTTAAAAGCATCAGGAATTGGTGATAAAGCATTTTTTGGTCCTGAACCTGAATTTTTTGTTTTTGATGATGTTAAAATTAAAAATGATATGAATGAATGTGGATTCAAAATTGATAGTAAAGAAGGTCCATACAATTCAGGTAAAGAATATGAAAACGGTAATATGGGTCATAGACCTCCAGTTAAAGGTGGTTACTTTCCAGTTCCCCCTGTAGATAGTGAACAAGATATGCGTGGCGAATATCTTAAAAATTTAAAGGAAGTTGGAATTAAAGTTGAAAAACATCACCATGAAGTTGCTCCAAGTCAACATGAGCTTGGTATGTACTTTGGTACTTTAGTTAATCAAGCAGATAACGTTCAATTGTATAAATATATTGTTCAAATGGTGACTCATTCATTTGGAAAAACTGCAACATTCATGCCAAAACCTGTTGCTGGTGATAATGGTTCAGGAATGCATATTCACCAATCTATTTGGAAAGGTGATACACCAGTATTTTCAGGCGATGCTTACGCAGGATTATCTGAAACAGCATTACATTATATTGGTGGTATTTTAAAACATGCAAAAGCAATTAATGCATTTGCTAACTCAACAACTAATAGTTACAAAAGATTAGTACCTGGATTTGAAGCTCCTGTATTATTAGCTTACTCTGCTAGAAATAGATCTGCATCATGTCGTATTCCAATTACTTTAAGTAAAAAAGGTGCAAGATGTGAAATTAGATTTCCAGATGCTTCAGGAAACCCATACCTAACCTTCGCAGCGATGTTAATGGCCGGATTAGATGGAATCAAAAATAAGATACATCCAGGAGAGTCTTTTGATAAAGATTTATATGATTTACCACCTGAAGAAGTTAAAGCTATTCCGACTGTTTGTGGATCGCTGAGGGAAGCAATGGAAAGTTTAGATAAGGATAGAGAATTTTTAACTCAAGGTAATGTATTTACTGACGATCAAATAGACGCTTACATTGCACTTAAGTTTGAAGAAATTCACAAATTTGAACATGCACCTCATCCGGTAGAATTTGAGATGTATTACAGTAGTTAATTACTGTTTTGTTGTAGCAACTCTATCTTTGTTTACACCTTTTTTAACAACGTAATCCTGAGTGCCGTTTGCACCAGTTTCTACTTCCTTACGTAAATCTTTAAAAAAAGTTTTTTCCTTTAAAGTATCTTTTAGATTTTTAACAAGATTTTTAAATTCAAATTTATTCATAAGAATCTTATATCAAAGATATGCATATTACGCAATACTGCTATGCAACTTGCGGGATACTGTTTTTAGTCAGTTTTAAAAGATTCCCCACAGCCACATCGCTCCGTTTCATTTGGGTTATTAAAAACAAAAGTTGATGAAAATTCCTCTTTTTTATAGTCCATTTCTGTACCTAATAGATACATAACAGCAGCCGAATCTATAAATACTTTAACACCTTTTTCTTCTATCACTTCGTCATTTGGATTAATTTCTTTTGAATACTCCATGACATATGACATTCCAGCACAACCTCCAGACTTAACAGAAACTCTTACTCCAATTAAATCTTTTTGAGTACTAGACATTATTTCTTTAATTCTTGATGCAGCATTATCACTAAGTTTAATAATAGGATTCATTATAAATTTAACTCCAGTTTAGCAGCATCAGTCATCATATCTTTTGTCCAGGGTGGGTCCCAAACTAACTCTAAATCAACATCCTCTATTTCCTCAACTTGCATAACACCTTCTTTAACTTCTTTAGGTAAACTTTCTGCGACTGGACAATTTGGTGTAGTTAATGTCATTTTAATTTCAGCTTTTTTGCCTACTATTTTTATATCATAAATTAGACCAAGTTCATAAATATTTACTGGTAATTCAGGATCATAAATTTTTTTTATTTCATTAATTATTTTGTCTTTAATTTCCATAATTATTAATCTTCTGTACTAACCTGTTTTCCATCATTTTCCATTGCTGAAACTAAAGTATGCCAAGACAATGTAGCACATTTAACTCTCATAGGATATTGTTTAACTCCTGAAAGACACATTAATTTTGTTTTATCATCCTCCTTTAAAATTTGAGACTTTAACTCAGGATTCTCTTTTATCATTCCTAAAAAATCTTCGATAATCTCCTTGACTTCATTATCACTTTTACCTTTTATCAAATCTGTCATTATGGAAGCAGATGCCATAGAAATTGCACAACCACTACCTTCGAACGAAATATCTTCAACTTTTCTTTGATCATCTAGTTTTAAATATACATGAACATTGTCGCCACATAACGGATTATTTCCTTTAGCATCTTTATTAAAATTATTAGTTTTCCCTAAATTTCTAGGGTTCTTTCCATGTTCTAAAATTATTTCTTGATATAGTTCTTTTAAATTCATTTTAAATCAAAAATTTTTTTACAATTATTAATTCCCTCATTTAATTTATCTAAATCGTCTTTGGTATTATAAACACCTAAAGAGGCTCTAGCACTTGCAGGTATACCTAATTTATCATGAAGTATTTGACAACAATGATGACCAGCTCTAATTGCTACTCCAGTCTCATCTAAAATTGTTGCTATATCGTGTGCATGAATACCTTTAATAGTAAATGATAATACTCCCCCACGTTCTTTTGGATTTCCAATCAACTCAACAGAATTATTTTTTTGTAATATTTCTTGACCATATTCAATTAACTCTTTTTCATGTTTGATAATATTTTCAATTCCAATACTTTCTAAAAACTTTATCGACTGATCAAAAGCTATCACTTGAGCTGTTGCCATTGTTCCTGCTTCATATTTATTCGGAAGATCTCCATATGAAATTCTATCTTTTTTTACTTCATTGATCATACCACCTCCACCTTGATAAGGAGGAAGTTGTTCAAGCCATTTTTTTTTTCCATATAAAACCCCTAGTCCTGTTGGTCCATACATTTTATGACATGAGATAGCATAAAAATCACAATCTAAATCTTGCATGTCTAATTTAAGGTGAGGTCCACCTTGACATCCATCTACTACTACAATTATTCCCTTTGAGTGTGCTAATTGAGTTATTTCTTTGATAGGTAGAATTGAACCAGTAACATTTGATAAATGTGTAATTGCTATAACTTTAGTTTTATTTGTTATTTCTTTTTCTATATTTTCAATCGGAACTTCTCCATCTTCATTGATTTCAGCAAACTTTATTTTAATATTCTTAGATTTTCTCAAAAAATGCCAAGGTACATAATTTGAATGATGCTCTAATTCAGTAATTAAAATCTCATCATTTGGCTCTATAATAGTTTGACCAAGAGTATTTGCTACCAGGTTTAAAGCTTCTGTTGCTCCTTTAGTAAAAACGATCTCATTTTTATCTTTAGCATTAATGTATTTTTGAACTGATGATCTTGTATTTTCATATAAGTTAGTCGCTGCTACAGCCAAATAATGTAAACTTCTTCCAACATTAGAAAATTGTTTAGAATAAAAGTCATTTATTCTATCTAAAACAATTTTTGGTTTTTGTGATGAATTAGCACTATCTAAATAAACTAAATCATTATTTTGGATTTTTTCATCAAAAATCGGAAATTCTCTTTTAATGTTATCTATGTTCATTCTTTTAGACCAATCATATTTATTATTAAATTTTTAATTTCAGAGTCAGTGATTTTTTCAACTACTTCTAACATAAATCCATTAATCAAAAGTTCTTTGGATTGTTTGTAATTAAGTCCTCTAGACATCAAATAAAAAATTGAATTCTCATTAAGGCTTCCGGAAGCTGATCCGTGTGAACATTTGACGTCATCAGCATAAATTTCTAATTCTGGTTTAGCATTAAACTCAGAAGTTTCATCCAACAATATCGCTTTACTTAATTGATAACCATCTGTTTTCTGAGCTTTTGAATCTACATATATTCTTCCTTGATATGCAGCTTTTGAATTTTTTCCAAGCACACTTTTTATTAGTTGATAACTTTTAGTATTTTCAACTAAATGATTAATTGTAGATCTTATTTCATGTTGTTGATTTTCTTTTAATGAAAAAATACCATTTACAAAAGCTGATGAATATTCACCTCTCAGATTACAATTTATTTCATTTTTAAAATAATTCGAACCGGCTGAAAAAATAAAAGTTTCTGAAATACTGTTTATTTCTTGATCAATATTATTAAATGAATATTTAAGATTTTTATTTAATGATTTATCAATTTTATAATTTTTTAAAATTGAATCTTTTTTTAAATCAAAATTATATAAAATATTCATAAAATTTTTATCGGTTAAATCGTTAAAAAAATCTATCAGCTTTAATGAGCTGTTTTGTTCAAGTTCAAAATCTAATCTTAAATTGATATTCTTAGATTTCATTATTTCATTAGTTAAGTGATAAATAACTAAAGGTTTTTTTGTTGAATAACCTTCCTTAACTAAAATTTTATAATATTTATTTCTAAATGCATTGTTTAAATCAATTAAAGAGTTTTCATTATCAAATTTGTCATTCACTTTTATATCATCATAAATTTCAATTTGATTTTCATCCTCATAATTAAAATCTATTTTTTCTATTCTTCCATTTATAAATATAATTTTATTATGCTCTAAACCATCAATAAAAATAGATGTATCAACTTTATTTGTAACTGAATAATCATTATAAAAACTTAACTCACCTATATCTTTTTTTATAATTTGGTTTAAATCTAAAAATTTCCAATTTTCAAGTTTTCTACTTGGAAAACCACTTTCAATAAATTTGTTTAGATAGTTCTTCTTAAATTTGATATCTTTTTCTGAGAAATTAGATATTTTTAGAATTTTTTCGAAATCTGTTTTTAATTGTTCTTTCATTTAATTAAAGCTTTCGTATCCTTTTTTTTCCAGTTCAATTGCTAGTTCTGGACCACCGGACTTAATTATTTTTCCATTGATTAGAACATGAACAAAATCTGGTTTTATATATTCTAATAGTCTTTGATAATGAGTAATGATTAAAAAAGAATTTTTTTTATTTCTTAACGCATTAACACCATCTGCAACTATCTTTAATGCATCAATATCTAAACCGGAGTCAGTTTCATCCAATATAGATAATTTAGGTGCTAACATAGACATTTGTAAAATTTCATTTTTCTTTTTTTCACCACCTGAAAAACCAACATTCAATTGTCTATTTAATTTTTCTTCATCAAATTTTAATTCTTTGGCTTTTTGTTTAACAAGTTTTAAAAATTCAATAGCATCTAGTTCTTTTTCTCCTCTTGCTTTTCTAATAGCGTTTAATGAAGTTTTTAAAAAAATGTTAGTATTTACACCTGGAATTTCTAAAGGGTATTGAAATGCTAAAAATATACCTTTGTGTGCTCTTTCCTCAGTTTCAAGATCAAATAAGTTTTTATTTTCAAATAAAATTTCTCCAGAAATTTCATAGCCTTTTTTACCAGATAAAATATTTGATAATGTACTTTTACCAGATCCATTAGGACCCATGATAGCATGAACTTCACCAGGATTAATATTTAAAGAAAAACCATTTAAGATAGATTTATTTTCAACATTTGCATTTAGGTTATTTATTTTGAGCATTAGCCTACGCTTCCTTCCAAACTAATACCTACAAGTTTTTGAGCTTCCACAGCAAATTCCATAGGCAACTGTTGAAGAACTTCTTTGCAAAATCCATTGACGATTAATCCAACTGCCTCCTCAGAGTTTAAACCTCTTTGTTGGCAATAATGCAATTGTTCTTCACTTATTTTTGAAGTTGTTGCCTCATGGGCAATATTTGAGTCAAAATTTTTATTTTTAATGTATGGAACTGTATGTGCACCACATTTATTACCCATTAAAAGAGAATCACATTGGGTATAATTACTAGAGTTTTCTGCTTTTGAATTAATATCTACTAATCCTCTATATGTCATATCTGAAAATCCAGCACTAATTCCTTTAGAGATAATTTTACTTTTTGTATTTTTCCCCAAATGAATCATTTTTGTACCAGTATCTGCTTTTTGATGATTATTAGTTATGGCTATAGAATAAAATTCACCGATTGAATTATCTCCTTTTAAAATACAGCTAGGATATTTCCAAGTTATAGCAGATCCAGTTTCAACTTGTGTCCAAGAAATTTTTGAATTTTTTCCCTTACAGAGACCTCTTTTTGTTACAAAATTATATATTCCACCTTTTCCATTTTCATCTCCTGGATACCAATTTTGAACTGTCGAGTATTTTATTTCAGCATCATCTAGAGCAATTAATTCAACATTAGCTGCATGTAATTGATTTTCGTCTCTCATAGGGGCTGTACAGCCTTCAAGGTAACTCACATAGCTTCCTTTATCAGCTATTATTAGTGTTCTTTCAAATTGACCTGTCTCTGATGCATTTATTCTAAAATATGTTGATAATTCCATTGGGCATCTAACTCCCTCTGGAATGTAAACAAATGATCCATCAGTGAATACGGCTGAATTAAGTGTTGCAAAAAAATGATCTGTAGTGGGTATTACAGTTCCAAGGTATTTTTTTACAAGGTTTGGATGTTTTTGTATAGCTTCTGACATAGAACAAAAAATAATTCCTTGCTTTGTTAATTCTCCTTTAAATGTTGTGGCAACTGAGACTGAATCAAAAACTGCATCTACAGCAATACCATTTAATCGTGCTTGTTCTTGAAGAGGAATACCTAATTTTTTATATGTCTCAAGAAGTTTAGGATCCAATTCATCTAAACTTTTAGGTTTATCGTTCATACTTTTTGGAGCTGAATAATAATATAAATCTTGGTAATCAATTTTAGGATATTTTGGTTTTTGCCAGTTAGGTTCCTTTAATAATTTAAACCTTTCAAAAGCTTTTAACCTAAAATCTAACATCCAATTAGGTTCTTTTTTAATTTTTGAAATAAACTTAATTACGTCTTCATTTAAGCCTTTAGGTGCTTTAATGTTTTCAATATCGGTTGTAAAACCGTATTTATATTCTTTTAATTTTTCTATATCTTTTTGTCTTGTATCCATATTTAAATTCTTTTCTCAATATTATTTTTAACTAAATCTTCTAAACTTTTTTGCTCAAAAAAATTATTTATGTGTTTGTCTAAATCATCCCAAAGATTATGGGTAACACATTTTGTCAATTTCCCATTACACCCTTTTTTTGACTCTTTCTTACATTGGACTGTTTTTACTTTTTCATCTACTGCATCAAAAATAATTGTAAGTTTTATTTCTTTAGTTTTTTTATTTAAAACATACCCTCCTTGAGTTCCTCTTACACTTTTTACTATTTCTTTTTTTCTTAACTTTGAAAAAATCTGCTCTAAATAATCTAATGAAATGCCTTGTCTTAATGAGATGTCTCTTAGTGAAACTGGGCTGATATTATCAAATCTTGCCAGGTCTACTAAAGCCATTACCGCATATCTGCCTTTAGATGTTAGTTTCATAAATCCGCATTTTACAAGGGTATATATAAACCTGACTAAAATAGTCAAGTATCATTAACAAAAAAAATTAACATTTTGCGACGCAGTTATGATAAATGTAATTTTTTTTTTGAGAATAATAATCAATATCAATTATGGACAACAAAATTTTAGAAATATTTATTCCTGGCCCTGCTGGAAGACTTGAGGCAAAATATTATAAAAGTAAAAAAAATACATCTCCTATAGCTCTTGTTTTACAACCCCATCCTCAGTATGGAGGCACTATGAATAATAAGATAGTCGTAGAAACTTTCAAAACTTTTATGGATAATGATTTTTCTGTTTGTCGAGTTAATTTTAGAGGGGTAGGAAAAAGTGATGGTGAATTTGATAATGGTCAAGGAGAACTTGCTGATGCTGCTGCTGCATTAGATTGGTTAGAAAGAGAAAACTTTGACAATTCTCAATGTTGGGTATCAGGATTTTCATTCGGATCTTTAATTGCGATGCAGTTGCTAATGAGAAGACCAGAAATAAATAGATTTATAGCAATATCTCCTCAACCTAATGCTTATGACTTTTCTTTTTTGTCTCCATGTCCAACTTCCGGATTGATAATTTATGGCAAAAAAGATGAGCTAGTTCCATTACAATATATCATGGAATTAGATAAAAGATTAAGTTCTCAAAAAGGAATTAAAGTAGATTTTCAGTCAGTGTCTGATGCTAATCATTTTTTTTCAAAAAGTGAAGAGTTACTTGTTAAAAGCTTAGATAAATACATAAAAAAAGAAACGGCTCTTTATTAATAATTTTTTTCTATTATTCCACCTGAAATAGGTTTCAAAGTTCTTGTAGTGTTTGGATAAGATATAGGTAAACCTAAATATGATCTTATAGCCAAATATGCAAAGGCTTGTGACTCTATAAAATCACCATCAAATTCATATTCGTCAATATTTTTTAAATTTATTTTTTTATTATTTAAATATTCATTGATATTTTCTATAAGAGTATTATTTTTTCTACCTCCCCCACACAGATAAAGATTTACAGTATTTAATTTATTAATTTCATCAATTTTTTTTAAACCTTCTGAAATTAAATATGCTGTATATTTTGTAATTGTTGCACATCCATCCTCTAGATTTAAACCTCGAGTAAAAGAAATATCAAAATTTTTAACATCTAAAGAATTTTTAAAATCTTTTATATTAAAATTATCAATTGTTTGGTTTAATATTAAATTATTAACTTCTCCTCTAGAAGCAATATCACCATTAAAGTCAAATTTTTTATTACTATTTTTTCTAATCCATTCATCTATTAAACAATTTCCTGGGGCTATATCATAAGCAAATAAATTTTCTTTTTCATAAGTATTAATTTTAATTTGTGACACATTAGTTATTCCACCTATATTAATTATATTCATAGGAAAATCTAAATTAAACTTTGTTTTTAAAATTCCTGATATTAAGAAATGGAATATTGGAGTTAGAGGAGCGCCTTGGCCACCATGGTCTAAATCATTTTGTCTAAATTGATTAACAACTTTAGTTTTTGTTAATTGAGACAAAAGGTTTCCATCCCCTAATTGTTTTGAAATTTTCTCTTTTGGTAAATGTAAAATCGTTTGACCGTGGAAACCTATTAAATCTAAAGTTATAGATTTTTTTTTTACTAAACTATTTACTAATTTACTGATAAATAATGTAAAGTTTCTCTCAACTTCAATAATATTTTTAAAATTTTTAGCTAAATCTTTGGATGTATAAAGTTTATCTCTCAATTCTAGTAATTTTAGAAATAAATCCTCATCAAATTCACAATATTCATTTAATATGAGCTCAAATTCATTAATTCCATCAGATTGTATTATTGATAAATCAACTCCATCCATTGATGTGCCACTCATTAATCCTAAAGAAGTAAATATTTTTTTACTCATATTTATTTTTTTTTAAAAAAATTTGTATATTGTCTAACTATAGACTTATGAATAAATTTTTAAAAGAATTTAAAGATAGAGGTTTGTATTATCAGTGTACAGCAGATGATGAACTATCAAAAATTTTAGATGAAAAAAAGATTAAAGCTTATATAGGTTTTGATTGTACTGCGGGAAGTTTACATGTTGGCAGCTTACTTCAAATTATGTGTTTAAGGTTACTTCAAAAACACGGTCACCAACCAATTGTTTTAATGGGAGGTGGTACAACAAGAATTGGAGATCCATCTGGAAAAGACAAAACTAGAAAAATTTTAAGTGATAGCGAAATTGAAAAAAATACAAAAAATATAGAAAATATTTTAAAAACATACTTAAATTCTGATGATGAAAAAATTAAACCTATTTTTGTTAATAACTACTCCTGGTTAAAGAACTTAAATTATATTTCTTTTTTAAGAGATATTGGAAAACATTTTACAATAAATAAAATGTTAACATTTGATAGTATTAAAACTCGATTAGAAAGAGAACAATCATTAAGTTATATGGAGTTTAATTATATGATTTTACAGGCATATGATTTTTTAGAATTAAATAAAAAAAATAATTGCATTCTTCAATTAGGTGGTTCAGATCAGTGGGGTAACATTGTGAATGGTGTAGAGTTAATAAAAAGATATTCTGATAAGATTGTTTTTGGCTTAACAACTCCATTAATAACTTTAGCTAATGGAGCAAAAATGGGTAAAACTGAAAATGGAGCTATATGGCTAGATAAAAAATTTCTTTCCCCCTATGAATATTGGCAATTCTGGAGGAATTCTGATGATCGAGATGTAATTAAATTTTTAAATTATTTTACTGATCTTTCTTTAGATGAAATAGAAAAAATAAAAGATAAAGAAATTAATGAATTAAAAATTTTATTAGCAAACGAAACGACGAAAATGCTTCATGGAAAACAAGAAGCAGTAAATTGTGAAAAAGCAGCAAAAGAGGCATTTTCTCAAAATTCAACCGGTATAAATTTGCCATCAATAAAATTGGATAAAAATAATTTTAAAAATCCAATGAATGTTCTAGATCTGATAATTCTATCTAAATTAGAAAAATCAAAAAGTGAAATAAGAAGATTAATTAAAGGTAGCGCAGTAAAAATAAATAATGAAATTATTATTGATGATAAAATAAATATAAATCGAAAATATTTTAAAGATAATTTTTTAAAATTATCGCTTGGTAAAAAAAGACATATAAAAATTGAATTAGTTTAATTGTTTTTTATTTTTTCTAAAGTTCTAGTTATAAATCTTGGTGTTAAAGTTTTAATTGGGTTAACAGTTGTCTCTAAATCTTTAGGAGGACCCTTAATTTTAAAACTAACTCCAAAAACACCTTCTCCTGTTTTTTTTCCAACTAGTATATTTCCTAAAAATGGAATTGATCCGATTGTTTTGTTTAATGTAGTTGCTGGAACTAATGTTCCTCGAAGGCTAATTAGTTTATCCTTTTCAACATAACCACTCATTAATACAGAAATTGCAGGTCCAATGGCATAAATTTCATTGATTGTCATTAATTGGTCCTGGTTAGAAAAATTCATTTCAAATTCATTAAATCTTATTCCCTCACCTGACATTAAGTCAGCTATTCCTTGAAGAGATGCAAGAGTTAGTAACTTAGTTAAAGCAGGTAGTTCTTTAAGTTTAAAGTCATAAATTTTTAAAGTTGAATTACTTTGATTATATTTTTGGTAAGAATAAAAATCTAAAGATCCCTCACTGAAACCTTTTACAAATTTATAGCGATCTACGAGGGGTTTCGCCTCCTTAGAGAAAAGAGTAGTAATTTTTTCTTTACCATTAGTTTTAATAGTAAATTTAATTTTATTATTATTTGAATAATTAGAAGATAGTTCGGTTTCAAAAACTTTGTTATCTTTTAAGATTAGATATCCATTTAAATTTTGTAGTACGTTTTTTTTATCTAAAAAAATTTTTTCAATGTCGACTTTTACTTTAAAGTCATTTTTAAATAATTTATATTTTTTTTTAACCTTAGAGTTTAATAAATTATTAATTATTCGATTTATATTTAAACTCGAACCATTAATAAAGTAATTTGTAGCTTTTTTGCTTATTTGAATTTTGTTTTCTAAATTATCTTTATCTAAATAACTTAAGGTAATATTTTTGATATAATTTATTTTTTTATCATTAGATAA
Source organism: Pelagibacterales bacterium SAG-MED30 (assembly GCA_014653775.1). Taxonomy (GTDB): domain Bacteria; phylum Pseudomonadota; class Alphaproteobacteria; order Pelagibacterales; family Pelagibacteraceae; genus Pelagibacter. Next base: position 106,663 of record JACWEA010000001.1, on the reverse strand, counting down.
AGACAGATCTTTTATTAAAAAAGAGTTTTTATTTTCTTCTAAATTAATTCTTTTTAGAATAATACCTTTATCAATTTTATGTTCTCCTTGAATTTCTATTTGTAATTTAGAATTATTTTTTTTTTCAAAATTTAATAAATCAATTTTAAAATTATTATCTTTTATATTCAATTTGGTATCAAAATTTAGATTTTCTTTATTTTTAATAATTTTGTACTCAATCTTATCGGGTCTTTCTTGAAGAAATATATTTCCTGATCCTAAAATTTTTATAGTATTTTTTTTATAAGTTATTTGAAGCTGATTATCTTTAAAATAAAAGTTTTCATTAATTTCTGGAAAATAATTTTTTAAATCTAAATTATTTTCAATTTCAAGGTTTATCAAATTAATTTTAGAATCGATATTTAAACCTTTAACTTTAAATTTTTCATTAATACTAAAGTTGAAATTATTTTCAGATAAAAATTTAATTTCTTTGATTTTAAAATTTATATTTTCTAAATTAATGTAATCATAAATCCTATGTTCCATTAAATTAATTTGACCACTAATTAATTTACCAGAAACAGAATATTCATCATTATTTTTATCTATTATAATTTCTGGTAATTGAAGATTTTCTTTTTCTATCTTTAAATATAAATCATTAAGCTGAATTTTATCTTTTTTTGCTTCAAAAATAAAATTAATAGCATCTAGTCTATTTCTTTTGAATAAATCTATCTTTCCATCTTTTACTATTCCATTTATTTTATAGTTATCTTTTAAATTTCCATTATCATCAAATTCAACTTCAATATCTGCAATTAAATATCCTTTCTTAATTATATTTTCAGCAATATAAAATTTAGGATCTTTTTGAAATAATCTTAAAAATTTAACTAAACTATTAATTTCTATAGATTTTGTAGAAATATTCATTTTATTAATTGAAAACTCCTTATTTAATAATGAGTTTAATGAAACTTCTGATCTAATATTTTCTAATTGAATTTGTTCTTCATAATACTTTAAATTAGTACCTACAGTTTTAAGTTTTATTTTTAATTGAAATGGATCTAAAATTAAAAATATTTTATTCAAATCAATATTTAAATTCTTATCAATTTTTTTTATTTGATCAGATATATTTGAATTGAAAACTTTAGTACTTATCCCTATGGTGCTAAGATACAATATTCCAAAAAATAAGATAATAAATATTGTTATAAAAAATCTGAAAAAAATTTTTTTCATTTAGTTTGATAAATAGACTCTTCTAAAAATTCATCAATTTCACCATCTAAAATCTTATCTGGATTTGAACTTTCATGATTAGTTCTATTGTCTTTAACAAGTCTATAAGGTTGTAAAACATATGATCTTATTTGATGTCCCCATCCAATTTCGGATTTAGTTGACTCTGTGCTTTGGTTTTGCTCTTCTTTTTTTTTAATCTGATAATCATAAAGTCTTGCTCTTAACATATTCATACAAGTTTCTTTATTTTTATGTTGAGATCTCTCATTTTGGCATTGAACAACAATTTTTGTAGGTATATGAGTAATTCGTACTGCGCTATCTGTTGTATTCACGTGCTGTCCACCAGCTCCACTTGAACGATAAGTGTCAATTCTTAAATCTTTTTCAAAAATTTCTATATTAATATTTTCATCTATAACAGGATAAATCCAAACACTAGCAAAACTTGTATGTCTTCTAGATCCTGAATCAAAAGGTGATATTCTTACAAGTCGATGTATTCCAGACTCTTTTTTCAACCAACCAAAAATATAATCACCTTCAATTTTAATCGTTGAAGATTTAATACCTGCCTCATCTCCTTTATGTTCGCTTACTATTTGATATTTAAACCCTTTAGTATCTGACCATTTAATATACATTCTTTTTAACATATCTGCCCAGTCTTGGCTTTCAGTTCCTCCAGCACCCGCATGTATTTCTAAGTAACAATCAAGTGGATCTAGATCGTTAGATAAGAAACATTTAATTTCATTTTCTTTTACTTTTACTCTTAATTCTTTCAATTTTTGATAAACTTCTAATTGTATTTCAGAATTTTTTTCTTCAATAGCTAATTTATACAAATCATCTAAGTCTTTAAATTGTAAAGTAGATTGTTCATAAGAATTTATTAAATTCTCATATAACTTTTTCTCTTTAATAACTATTTGAGATTTTGCTTTATCTTGCCAAAAATTAACTTCTAGCATTGATTTATTGTGACTATCTAATTTAAAATAAATTTTATTTTTTTCAAAGATACTCCTTAACTCTATTATTAATCTTTTCTATTTCTTTTTTAAAACTAAGATATTTGTCTTCCATTAGTAAAATTTTAATATATTATTTGTATCTAATCTATCGTTATCTGAATATAAAACTTTTCCATTTAAAACATTCTCACTTTTATAAGATTCAATTATAGTATTTTTTGATGTAAATTTAGCTTTTTCTCCTGTATTTGGATCTATAACCATTAAAGTTATATTTTGAGGCACTTTAAAAGGTCTTGAGTCAGATTTTTTAACAGCTTTTTTTACAAATTCTTTAAAAATTGGAAGAGCTGCCTTAGAACCTGTTTCAAATTTTCCTAGTGGTTTAGGATTGTCCATACCCACATAAACACCTATTACTAGATTAGATGTGAAACCAATAAACCAAGCATCCGTATTTTCATTAGTAGTTCCAGTTTTTCCTGCAATGTTTAAACCAAGTTTCCTTAATTTTTTTCCTGTTCCTCTCTCAACAACACCCTGTAAGAATGAAGTAATTTGATAAGCCGTTTCTGGTGATAATACTTGAGGATAATTGTCTTTAATTATTGGAAATTCTTTTCCGGTGAAAGAAATTTGATCACAATTTATACATTTTCTATTTTCATTATTTATTATTGTATTACCTTCTCCATCTTGAATTCTATCAATAATTATTGGCTCAATAAGTTTGCCTCCATTTACAAATGTGCAATATGCTGAAGTCAACTTCAAAAGAGTTGTTTCAGCAGAACCCAGAGAAATTGAGAGTAATTCTTCAGGATTTTTATAAATTTTCATTTTTTTTGAAAAATTTGTAATTTTATCAATACCTAGGCTTCGAGAAATTCTTACTGTCATTAAATTTCTAGATTTTTCTAAACCGGTTCGAAGTGTAGAAGGTCCATAAAATTTTTTACCATAATTTTCTGGCTTCCATTTTTTTAAATCTTCTCCTTGATCTAATACAAGAGGAGCATCTAAAATTAATGATGAAGGGGTATATTTATTTTCTAATGCTAATGCATATACAAATGGCTTAAATGCTGATCCTGGCTGCCTCAATGCTTGTGATGATCTATTAAACTCACTGTTATTAAAACTAAAACCTCCACTTAAAGCAAAAACTCTTCCAGTAAAAGGATCCATTACAACTATACCACCGTTAATTTCTGGAAGTTGTTGAAGACTATAAAGATTATTTTTGACTTGTTTTACATAAATAACATCTCCTTTTTTTAATAACTCTAAAAATTCTTTTTTTGTCCAAGAAATATCTTTATATTCTATTACACCTTCTTCTTTATTTTCAATTTCAATATTTGCAGAAAATTGATTTACTTTTCTTATTATTGCAATTTTCCATCCTATTGAATTTTCTAAAAAGTTTTTCTTATTAATTTTTTTAAACCAATCAGTCGTATAATTAATATTAGTAATTGGTCCACGCCATCCTTTTCTTCTATCATAAGATATCAATCCATTTCTTAAAGAGATTGTAGAAATTTTTTGTAAGTCTAAATTTATAGGGGTATTAATGTTATAACCTTGATTATATACTTTCTCATATGATAATTTATCTATAATGCTCTTACGCACATCTTCAATATAATATTGAGCGTCTTCAGAAAAAATTTTTTTATTTTTTTTTAATTCAATAGGTTTGCTTTTAAGATCAATATATTTTTTTTGACTTAAAAAATTATTTTCGTACATATTTTTTAAAACTAAATCTCTTCTGTATTTAGCAAGTTCTATATTTCTATAAGGATTATATTTGCTAGGAGCTTTAGGTAGTGCTGCTAATAAAGCAGCTTCATTATAATTTAATTCTTTAATTGATTTATCAAAGTATTCTAAACTAGCTGCGGCAACACCGTAAGCACCACTTCCTAGATAAATTTGATTTAGATATAACTCAAGTATTCTTTCTTTTGATAATGCTCTTTCAATTCTAAATGCTAAGATCGCTTCCTTTATTTTTCTATTTAAACTTACTTCATTTGTTAATAAAAAATTTTTTGCAACTTGCTGTGTAATTGTTGATGCACCTTCTAATCTTTTAGAGCTCATTATATTTTGAATATTTCTTATAAGTGCTCTTACAACTCCCTTAGCATCAATGCCTGGATGTGAAAAAAAATTTTTGTCTTCAGCTGCTAAAAAAGAATTAATCACATTTTTTGGGATAGCAGAATATGGTACAAAAATTCTTTTCTCTTTTGAAAAATCCGCTACTACTTCTCCATTCCCAGAATACATTTTGCTTGAAACTGGAGGTTTGTAACTTTTTAGAAATTTATAATCTGGAATTTTATTAGAAAAAGTCCATAAAACACTCAATATAGTTATTGAAATCAATAATAAAAAGCTAGCTAAAACAGCAAATAATTTTTTAAATAATTTGGTCATTTTGATTCCATTATATAACGGAATTTGTTAAAGATAAGGCAAACTATAAACAAAATTTTTATCAAATATTTATATTTTAAATGAAACAAATTAATAAAAAACTATGGAGAAAAATTTATACATTGATGCTTCGCATCCGAATGAAACTAGAGTTGTACTTAAATCAGAAAACAATATTGAAGATTACGAGTACGAAGGTTTAAAAAACAACTTAATCAAAAATAATATTTATCTTGGGAAGGTAAGTAGGATAGAGCCATCTTTACAAGCAGCTTTTATCGACTTTGGTAGAGAACGACATGGTTTTTTATCCTTTAATGATATTCAATCTGATTATTATCAAATACCTCAAAGTGACTTGGAAAAAATAAAGGATGAAGAAGAAAAATTACGAGAAGAATTATCAAAAGAAGTTGAAGCTAAAGATGAACAAGATTTAGCAGAAGGTAAACTGGAAATCTCTGATTCAAATGAAATAAAAAAAAATGAAATAGAAGAAGAAAAATTATCTGAGGAACAAAGCTTAGAAAATAATGAAAATAAGAATTATGAAAATAAAGAAAAAAAAATTGAGAAGCGCTTAAAATTTAAAAGATATAAAATCCAAGAAGTAATAAAACCAAATCAAGTAATACTTGTTCAAGTCATTAAAGATGAAAGAGGCCAAAAAGGAGCAGCTTTAAGCACATTCATTTCAATTGCGGGTAAATATATAGTGCTAATGCCAAATACACCTAAAGGTGGGGGTATCTCTAGAAAAATTTTTAATCCAGCAGAGAGAAAAAAAATTAGAACAATATTAAATGAAATTAATATACCAAAAGAAATGGGACTAATAGTCAGGACTGCTGGAAGCAACAAAACAAAAAATGAAATTGATCATGATTTAGAAACTTTAAAAAATACTTGGAATCAAATTAAAGAAACTGCCTTAAATTCAATTGCTCCATCGTTAGTTCATCAAGAAAGTGAAATTATAAAAAGAACTCTAAGAGATATGTATGATGATAATACAAAAAAAATAATTATTGAAGGTAATGAAGGATATAAAAAGGCACAAAATTTTATGAAAATGATGATGCCTTCTCATGTCAAAAAAATTAAAAAATATAGAGGTAAAATACCTTTGTTTATTGAAGAAGGGATAGAGCAAAAATTAAATCAAATATTTGATTCTGAAATAAAACTTAGTTCAGGTGGATATTTAGTAATTAATCCTACAGAAGCTTTAGTATCAATTGATATTAACTCTGGTAGTTCTATTAAACAAAAAAATGTTGAAAGCACTGCTTTAGATACAAATCTTGAAGCAACAGAAGAAATCACAAGACAAATTAAAATTAGAGACCTATCAGGTTTAATTATAATCGATTTTATTGACATGTTGAGCTACAACAATAGAAGATTGGTCGAAAAACGACTAAAAGAAAAATGTAGATCTGATAGAGCAAGAATTCAAATTGGTAGAATTAGTAATTTTGGATTACTAGAAATGTCTAGACAAAGACTCAGAGAAAGTGCAGTTAAATGGAAAGTTGAGTTGAAAGATGAGTCTTTTGCACAAAAATTATTAAAAATAGTTGAACTTAAATCAATTTTAAATAAAGCAAAATTTGTAGAGTTAAAAGTTTGTGAAAAAATATCTGATTTTTTAAAAGAAAATTTTGTCAAAGATTTAACTTATATAGAAAATAAAAATAAAATGAAAATTGATATTATAACTGATAACAAACTTATTATTCCTGAATATATTATTGATATGAAAAATAAATCAATGAAAACAATTGAATTAATTGAACAATTTGAAAAATTAAAAAATATAGAATTAAAAAACTACGAAGAAAAAAATTCAGAAGTAAAAAATAAAAAGCCTTTTGTCAAAAAAAAAAGGTATAAAAAAAAATTTTATAAAAAATCTAAATAATACCTTCTGTTGGTGAAGAAGGTTTGCCTGCTAAATTTTTTATAATCCTTCCTGAAAGATATGATTTTCTACCAGCTATAACAGCATGTTTAAATGCTAGTGCCATACTAAAAGGTTTTTTTGCTTTAGCTATGGCCGTATTAACTAAAACTCCATCACACCCTAATTCCATCGCTACTACAGCATCAGAAGCTTGTCCTAAACCTGCATCTATGATTACAGGTAACTTAGTTTGTTTTCTTATAATCGAAATATTTGTTTTATTAAGAATTCCTAAACCTGAACCAATTGGAGCAGCTAATGGCATGATTGCAGCTGCACCAGCGTCTTCTAATCTTTTAGCCATTAAGGGATCATCGTTGCAATAAACCATAACTCTAAAACCTTCTTTGGTTAAAACTTCAGTTGATTTTAAAGTTTCAATCATATCTGGAAAAAGATTTTTTTTATCTCCTAAAACTTCAAGTTTAACTAATTTCCATCCTCCAATCTCTCTGGCTAATCTAAGTGTTCTAAGTGCTGCCTCAGAAGAAAAACATCCAGCAGTATTTGGTAGGTAAGTAATTTTTTTTGGATCTATATAATCCATTAATAGTGGTTTATTCTTATCAGAAATATTAACTCTTCTTACAGCTACTGTAACTATATTAGCACCAGATAATTTAATAGCTTTTGCACATTCAGACATATTTTTATATTTTCCTGTGCCAACAATTAATCTTGAATTAAATCTTTGTTTACCAACAGTTAGTTTGTCATTTTTCAATGTTAGCCGCCTCCAATAAAATGAACTATTTCAATATTATCTTTATCATTTAATTTAATTTTTTTGATCTTTTTCTTATCAACGATTTCTCTATTTAGTTCAATAGCAATTTTTCTTAATGGTAAATCTAATTCATTTACTAAATTGTACAGCTTATAACCTTTAATTATATTTCTATTTTTACCATTTAATCTTATTTTTATTTTTTTTATTTTTTTCATCGTATATAAATGCTGAATGAACAATAAAATAATTATTATTAATGGCCCTAATCTTAATCTATTAGGTGAGAGAGAACAATCACAATATGGTTCGATAACTTTTGAAAAACTAAAAGCAAATTGTTTAAAAAAAGCGAAAGATTTAAATTTAGATATGGAGTTCTTTCAATCTAATATTGAAGGTGACATTGTAACAAAAATACAAGAGGCAAAAAAAAACGTTGATGGTATTATTATAAATGCTGCTGGTTTTACTCATACTTCAGTATCGATTAGAGATGCGCTAGATATTTTTAAAAAACCTGTGATTGAGTTACATATTTCAAACATATATAAAAGAGAAGAGTTTAGACGAAAATCTCTTATTAGCGATGTTGTTACTGGAGGAATTTTTGGTTTAGGTTCTGAAGGATATATTTTGGCCATAATTTCAATGCAAAAACTTTTAAATAATGAAAATTGATAAAAAAATTATTAAAGAACTAACTGATTATTTAAATGAATTTGATTTAACTGAAATTGAATACACAGAAAAAGATACTAAAATAAAAGTTTCTAAATCGAAGATATTAAGTTCTAATCAAATTTCTAATTCACCAGGTATGAAATCCCAAGAAAAATCTACTTCTGATACCACTCAGAAAATGATTTCAGGAATTCAAATTACCTCACCAATAATTGGAACAGCATATCATGCACCTGAACCTGGTGCTAAAAAATTTGTTGAACTAGGAAAAAAAATTAAAAAAGGTGATACGGTTATGATTGTTGAAGCTATGAAAACAATGAATCATGTTCCTTCAACTTCTAATGGAGTTGTAAAAGAAATCTGTGTCAAAGATGGTCAGCCCGTAGAATTTGGTCAAACAATAATTATTTTAGAATAATGTTTAAAAAAATCTTAATCGCAAACCGTGGGGAAATTGCGGTCAGAGTAATCCGTGCTTGTAAAGAATGGGGAATCGAAACAGTAGCAGTTCATTCTGATGTAGATAGAGATAGTATGCATGTAAAATTAGCAGATGAGAGTGTTTGTATTGGTTCACACCAACCTATGAATAGTTACTTAAATATTCCAGCTATTATGTCTGCAATTGAAATAACTAATGCAGAAGCAGTTCATCCTGGTTATGGCTTTTTATCTGAAAATTCAAACTTTGCAGGAGTTTTAGAGGAAAATAAAATTAAATTTATTGGTCCCTCTTCAAAATTAATAAAAATGATGGGAGATAAGATTCAAGCTAAAAAAATTGCAAAAGAAAACGGTCTACCAATTATAGAAGGATCTGAGGGAGGCGTTAAAGATATTAATGAAGCTAAAGAACTGAGTAAAAAAATTGGTTTTCCAATTCTAATTAAGGCCTCTGGCGGCGGCGGCGGCAAGGGAATGAAGATTGTACACAAAGAAGAAGAATTTGAAACTTTATTTTCTACTGCAAAATCTGAGGCTCAAAAATACTTTGGTAATGATGAAGTTTATATAGAAAAATTTTTTCAAAACCCTAGACACATAGAAGTTCAAATATTAGCTGGAAAGAATAGAGCAGTTCATTTACATGAAAGAGATTGCTCAGTACAAAGAAGACACCAAAAACTAATAGAAGAAACACCAAGCCCTATTTTGAACGATGAAATCCGAAAAGATTTATTTGATAGAACAGTAAAAATGGTCAGTAAAATTGGATATGAAGGTGCTGGAACTGTTGAATTTATTTATGAAGATGGAAAGTTTTATTTTTTAGAAATGAATACACGGGTTCAAGTAGAGCATCCTGTTACAGAGATGGTTACTGGTATAGATATTATAAAAGAACAAATATGGATAGCATTCACAGGTGAAACTGCTTTAAAACAAACAGATGTTAATCCTAGGGGTCATGCCATTGAGTGTAGAATAAATGCAGAAGATCCAAGCAAAAACTTTCAACCTTCGCCAGGCACTATCGAAATGTGTCATCAACCTTCCGGATTTAGAACAAGAGTTGATGGTGCAATATTTCAAGGTTATACAGTAACTCCATTTTATGACAGTATGGTTTGTAAATTAATATGTCATGGAAGAAATCGACAAGAAGCAATTCAAAGAATGAACAGATCTTTAGATGAATTTGTAATTGAAGGAATTATAACTACAATTCCATTACATAAAAGATTATTAAATCATAAAAAGTTTTTAGATTCAGATTTTAATGTAAGTTGGTTAGATAAAGAAAAAATTATTTAATCACAATCAGTTAGCCAAATATCATAAACTGGGTGATCAAAAGGTGTTATGGATGGACTCGATGAAAACATCCAATTATTAAAGACATAAACTTTGTCATTACTTTTTTTAGTTAAGTCTCTGACTTGAATATAAGCTTTAATCTCTGGATTATCATCAAATTCAGAATTGGTACATTTCATACTTTTTATAGCAAGATCTTTGTAAATCAGCTCTTCACCATTAACTAAATTTATAAATTCATTTTTAGAACTTATTTTGTCTAAGATTTTTATACTAGTATTTTTACCAATCAAATTCTCTTGAGATTTAACATAATTCAACTTATTTAAACTTATTAGAATAATTATTAATACTAAAAGTTTATTAAACTTTCCAGCTTTTGTATTTTTTATTAATTGCATCCTGTTTTTTTTTATTAGGATAATAAGCTGTTTCTGTACCAGTTAAGTTTGGTTGATGAGGCTTTTGCCATTCATATTTTTTTAATTCATGATTTTTTTCTATCCTATTTTTTGTAAAGTGCATCCAAGAATACCATTCAACTGGTATTTTGCTTGCATCAATTTCATTCGAATAAATAACCCACCTTTTTCCACTTTTACTTTCATAATATTTATTTCCATAACTATCTGTACCTACTAATTTTCCAAAAAATATTGTTTTCATTTTTGTTCCCAAGGTATCTTGATTCCACCAGATGAAAATTTTTTTAAATAGTGTCAACATGTAAAAATAATTTTTATTCAATTCTAAATTGTATAATTTAAATTAGACTAAAATATGGATTTGTATATAAATTAAATGATTCATTATTCAAAATAAAATTTAAAATAGAGGTAAAATGTCAAAATACTTAGTCGAAACTTATTATACGTGTACATTTAAAGTAAATCATTATTTAGACGATATAAACGAAACCGAGCTTAAAAATCTTGAAAAAAGAGACGACGGCAAATTTGAAGTTATAGATGTAAAATTAGATAATAGAAAAACTAAAAGCCTAGACCAAAAAAATATAGTCACTGAAAAAAAAATTGAATTAGCAACTAAAAGAAATGAAAATAATCTTGACACTCTTAAAAAACCTATAACAAATCTTTTTAGTAAATCTGAAAAAACTAGTAAGAGATTTGGTATGCCTGATAGAAGAAAAGGGTACATACAAAAAGCTACTATAGGAAACCATAAAGTTTATTTACATACAGGAGAGTACGAAGATGGTAAAATTGGAGAAATATTTATAGATACAAGTAAAGAAGGTGAGCTAGTAAAGGCTTTAATGAATAATTTTGCTATAGCTGTATCACTCGGTCTACAATATGGTGTACCTCTGGATGAATATATTAGTGCTTTTGTAGGAACAAAATTTGAACCATCAGGTAAGGTTCATGGAAATGATAGAATTTTAACTGCAACATCTATTTTGGATTACATTTTCAGAGAATTGGCTATTTCTTATCAAAATAGAGAAGATTTAGCTCATACTCCATCTATAGGTGGATCTGAATTTAATAATGATGATCAAAATTCAGAAAGTCAAAACCAATTGCTAAAAATTGTTAAAGATATAACAAGCAAAGGATTTGTAAGAAATAATTATAAAAAAAATCTCGTAGACTTATCTGATATAAAAATAAATTTAAAGGGTAAGAAATAGTTATTTTTTTGTTTTTAAAGATAAACTAAGTTCTTTTAATTGACTTTCTTCAATTTCAGAAGGGGCATTCATCATTAAATCCTGAGCATTTTGATTCATTGGAAACATTGTTACTTCTCTAATATTTTTTTCATTTGCTAGAAGCATTACTATTCTATCTATTCCTGGTGCTATACCACCATGAGGTGGAGCTCCATAACTTAAAGCATTTATCATTCCACTAAATTTATTTTCTACATCTTTCTTTGAATATCCTGCAATATCAAAGAGTTTATACATTAATTCAGGAATATGATTTCTAATTGCTCCTGAAGAAAGTTCTATTCCATTACAAACAATATCATATTGATAAGCTTTCAAAGAAAGTGGTTTTGATAAATCTAAATTATGAATATCACCCTGGGGCATAGAGAAAGGATTATGACTAAATTTAATTTTTTTAGTTAATTCATCTAATTCGAAAATTGGGTAATCAACTATCCAACAAAATGCAAAATGATCATCTTTAATTAAATTAAGTTCTTCAGCAATTTTTGTTCTTGCTAAAGATAAAATTTTTTCTACATCACTCTGTTTGCCGCATGATAAGAAAATTGTATCCCCTACCTCGGCATTTGTTAATTTCATAAGTTCAATTAAAGACTCTTCAGAAAAGAATTTACCTACTGGACCTTTACCAGAAATTTTTTGATTTTTTTCTAATGTAAAATAAGCAAGTCCTGAGGATCCTTGGTCTTTAGCCCATTTATCTATTCCATCAAAAAAACTTCTAGGTTTATCTTTAATATTTTTTATGGTTATAGATCTTACGATTGATCCTTTTTTCACAAGTTTTTTAAATATTTCAAAACTAATATCGTCTCTTACAAATAACTTTGTTATATCTGAAATTATAAGTGGGTTTCTTAAATCTGGTTTATCAGTTCCATATTTTAACATAGTGTCTGAATAAGTTATTTTTGGAAATTTTTCAAAAAGTATCTTTTTATCAGAAAAATTTTTGAAAACTTTAATCATTAACTTTTCAACTACATCAAATATATCTTCTTGTTCTACAAACGACATTTCTAAATCCAATTGATAAAATTCCCCAGGACTTCTATCTGCTCTTGCATCTTCATCTCTAAAGCATGGTGCTATTTGAAAATATTTATCAAACCCAGAAACCATAATTAATTGTTTGAATTGTTGGGGTGCTTGAGGCAACGCATAAAACTTTCCTGGATTTAGTCGACTTGGAACCAGAAAATCTCTAGCACCTTCAGGACTTGAAGATGTTAAAATCGGAGTTTGAAATTCCAAAAATCCTAATTTAATCATCTCTGATCTAATAAAAGAAATTACTTTTGATCTTAAAATAATATTTTGATGGATTTTTTTTCTTCTTAAATCTAAAAACCTGTATTTTAATCTGATTTCTTCTGAATATTCTTGATCACTAAATACTGGTAAAGGTAATTCTTTACAAGTACCAAGCACCTCAAAATTTATAATTGTAACTTCTACTTCTCCTGTTGAAATATCTTTATTGATTGTTTCATTTGATCTATCAATAACCTTTCCTTCAATTTTTATAACTGTTTCAAGTTGCATCTTTTCTAGTTCCTTAAATTTAGAATTATCTTTGTCAATTATGCATTGAGTAACTCCATAATTATCTCTTAAATCTAGAAATAATAAATTTCCATGATCCCTTTTTTTGTTAATCCATCCAGAAAGAGTAACGCTATTACCCACAGATGTTTTTCTTAATTCATTACAATTATGAGTTCTGTATTTATTCAATTATTCTCCCAAAACTTCTTTAATAATTTTTAAATCAATAGGTTTTTTCTTTTTCAAACTTAACTCGTCAACTTTATATATGAAATCAAATATTTTACTATACGATCTATCAATTCTTTTGATAATAAAATCTATAAGTTTTTTATCTATTGATATTTGACGATCAGATAAATTTTTTAATATTAAAGCAAAAATTAAATTATCATCAGGTTTTTCAATATTGTGTAAAAGAAAATTTGTAGTTCTTGATTTTAAATCAGTTAATGAAAATTTAATATCAACAATTGGAATACTTGAGGTTACTATGATGTATTTATTATCTAAATCCACAATATTTAACAAGGTATATAATAATTTTTCATCTATATTTTCATCAAGATCCTCCAATACAATATTTTCATGAATTTTAATTTTTAATAAATCATCATTTTTCAATGAGCGTGAGTCTAATTTTAATCCCTTAAATTTTTTGATAAATATATTTGAGAGATGAGTTTTTCCCGAAAACTTTTCACCAACAATATTTAAAAAGTTTTTTTCCCATTTAGGCCATTTATTCAACAATAAAAAAATATGTTCGTTACTTTTTGAAACATAAAAATCATCATCTGTAAAGTTTTGATCATAATTAAATTTAATAATGGATTGATTTAAATCTCTCATTTTAAAATCCAAATTTTATTTTGTATATCAAAATTGTAATTTCTATCGTTCATAATTTTAATAAAATTTTGAGGTGTTCCATTAAAAATTATCTCATAATAAATATAATCTTTGTCAAAATTTTTAATTGAATAATAACTTATTAAATCTATTTCTTTAAAAATATTTTCAATTTTTAAAGAAATACTTAAATTTTGATTATCAATTTTAATGATTAATGGAAGTTTAATAGATGTATTAATTTCATTTTGTTTTTTCCATAAATCCTCATAAATCATTTTTAATTCTTCAATAAAGTAATTTAATTCCTCTTTATTATTAAAATTATAACTTTTAAAAGTGTTATTTAATATTATTTCTTTATCTTCAATATAAATTTTAGATAAAACTTTGATATCATCTTTATTTTTAAAAATTATTGATATTATAGAATTATTTAAATAATATTTTTTTATTATTTCTTGAAAATTATAATTTTCAATATTATCAATATTATTTTTAATAAAATTCAAATCCTCTAAGTCTTCTGTAGGTAATAAAAAGTTTATTAGATAATTTTTATTAGTATCTAAATTCCATTTTTCATATATGGGATTATCAGAATAAATAATAATATTATTGTTATTTTCATCAATAATTAAAGGTAAAAATAAAAATTTTTCATTTTTAATTTGAGATGGGAAAATATTTTTTTTTTCTAAATAATTGTAAATTTTTCTTTTATCAAAATTAACACCTATTTTTAAATAATATGTTTCATCGATAAATTTTTCATCCTGAATTGTAAAAGACTCAATCATGCTTTTGATTTCGTTAAGTCTAATAGATTTAACTTTATTAAAATCATTTGATTTTACTAATAAGTTTATTAATTTAAAGAATGCATTTCTAAAACCTTTGTCTATTACTGAATTTTTATCAAACTTCTCCCTGAAAGGTTCAGAGATTTCAATTTCATCAACTTGAAAAGATTTTGCCGAAACATTTGCTGTGGAAAAAAAAAATAAATTTAAAGCTATAAAGAAAAAAAATATATATAAGGTTTTAAAATAATACATTTAAACTAATTATTATAGTAATGAATAAAACTGTCTTCACCTATAAAAAAAGTGGTGTCAATATTGATGCTGCTGATAAATTTGTAAATTTCATATCTAAATTATCATCAAAAAAACAAGGCAAAAAAAAGTTCCATAATATTGGTGGATTTGGGTCTATTTCAGATATTCCTAAAAATATTAAAAGGCCAAAAATTGTTGCTTGCACTGATGGAGTTGGAACTAAGATTGAAATAGCAAACCTAATTAAAAAATATGACACTATCGGTATAGATTTGGTAGCTATGAGTGTAAATGATTTAATTGTTCAGGGTGCAAAACCTATTATATTTTTAGATTACATTTCTATTAACAAAATTGATTTAAATAAACTTAAATCAATTTTGAAAGGAATTATCAAAGGATGTAAAATAGCAAATTGTGAATTGGTTGGTGGTGAAACTGCAGAAATGCCAGGAACATATGAAAAAGGGAAATTTGATATTGCTGGATTTGCTGTAGGTGTTGTTAGTCAAAACAAAATTTTAAATAAAAAAAAAATTAAAAAAAATGACTTAATTTTAGCAATACCTTCAAGTGGAGTGCATTCAAATGGATATTCTTTAATCAGACACCTTTTGAAGATAAAAAAAATAAATATAATTAAAAATAATTTTTTAAGAAGAGAGCTTATTAAACCTACCAAAATTTATGTTAATGAAGTATTAAATTTAATTGAACAAAATCTATTAAATGGCTGCGCAAATATAACAGGAGGAGGATTAGCTGATAACATTAGTCGTATTATTCCTAACAAATTATGTGCAGATATTAATTTAAGTAGAGTGAAAACTTTAAAAATTTTTAAATGGTTAAAGAAAAATAATGTTTCTGATAAAGAAATGTTAAAAACGTTTAATTGTGGTATTGGTTTTTGCTTAATAGTAAGGCCAAAAAATTTGCAAAAAATAGAAAAGTTTTTTTCAAAAGAATTCAAACCTTACGTAATTGGAAAAATAATTAATGGTTCAAATAAAGTAAGATTAAATGCTAAAATTGACTGGGCTTAAAAAAATAAACATTTCTATATTCATATCTGGAACTGGTAGTAATCTTAAAAATCTAATTATTCATTCTTTTAAAAAGAATTCTAAGTTTAAAATAACATTGATTATTACAAATAATCCAAAAGCTAAAGGTTTAAATTTTGCAAAAAAATTCAAAATAGAGAAAAGAATTATTAATTATTCAAATATTAAAAATGCAGAAAAAAAAATTCTTTTAGAATTAAAAAAAAATAAGGTGAATTTAATATGTCTTGCTGGATTTATGAAAATTCTCTCTAAAAATTTTATTAAAAATTTCAAAGGAAAGATAATAAATATTCATCCATCTTTGTTACCAAAATATAAAGGACTAAACACTCACCAAAGAGCTATGAATAATAGAGAAAAATATTCAGGATGTACAGTACACTATGTTAATTCAAAATTAGACTCGGGAAAAATTATTCTACAAAAAAAAGTAAGAATTTTAAAAAATGATACATTTAACAGTCTAAATAAAAGAGTTCTTAAACATGAACATATTATTTATCCAAAAGCCCTAAAGAAAGTTTTATCTAATCTTTAAAAAAGAAATTAATTTCAATTTTTGCATTTTCAAGGCTATCTGATCCATGAACTGAGTTTTTATCAATTGAAATTCCATATTTTTTTCTTATAGTTCCTTCTTGAGCATCATTGGGATTCGTTGCTCCCATTAACTCTCGGTTAGCTAAAACTGCATTTTCTTTCTCTAGAACCATAACAACAATTGGTCCTGATGATAAATATGCACATAAATCATTATAAAAAGGCTTTGTTTGATGAACATTATAAAACTTTTCAGCTTCTGATTTTTCTATCTGAATTTTCTTTTCTTTAACTATTTGAAAACCATTGTTTTTAAAAATTTCTTTTATTTCATTATCAAGATTTCTTTCTACTGCATCTGGCTTAATAATTGAAAGTGTTTGCTCTTTATCACTCATAATTATCTTCTATAAGTTGATTTAATAATCTCACTCCAAAACCAGTAGCTCCTCCTGAATTTAAAGCTCCTCCATATTTTGAAAAAGCCATTCCTGCAATATCTAGGTGAGCCCAAGGAGTTTTATTCATTATAAATCTTTGTAAAAACTGAGCTGCAGTAGTTGAGCCAGCTCCTCCAACATAATTTATATTTTGCATATCTGCATTTTTTGAATCTATAAGTTTATCAAAGTTTTTATTTAGAGGCATTCTCCATAATTTCTCTTCAACTTTTTCACCTACTTCCAATAGCTGTTTTGATAATTTATCATTATTTGAAAAAAGTCCTGCATATTCAGAACCTAAAGAAACTATTATAGCACCAGTTAAAGTTGCTAAATCTACCATAAATTTAGGTTTAAATTTTTTTTCTGTAAAAGTTAGAGCATCAGCTAGAACTAATCTACCTTCTGCATCTGTATTTAATACTTCTATTGTTTTACCACTATATGATTTGACTATATCTCCGGGTCTTTGAGCATTTCCACCTGGCATATTTTCTACAAGTCCTACAACACCTACAGCATTAATTTTCGCTTTTCTTATTGCTAAATTTTTCATTAAACCTACAACCGCTGCGGACCCCGCCATATCGTAAGTCATGTCTTCCATGAATTTTGCAGGTTTTAAAGAAATACCACCAGTATCAAAACAAACTCCCTTACCAATAAAAGCCAAAGGTTTAGTGTTTTTTTTTAATCCTTTCCATTCCATTGTTACAAGATATGAGCCTCTTATGCTTCCTTGTCCAACTCCTAACAAGGCATTCATTCCTAATTTTTTTAATTTTTTATCATCATAAATATTTATTTTTAAACCAAATTTTTTAAGAGAATTTAATCTTTTTGCATACTCATCTGGGTGTAATATATTTCCAGGTTCTGACACAAGATCTCTTGCAAAAAAAGTTCCTTCTTCTAAGGCCTTAAATCTCAATTGATTTTGAGTAGATACTTTATTCTTATTTCCAATTACATTAATAGAAATAGATTTTTTTTCTTTTTTTGATTTATAAATGTTAAATTCATAAGATTTTAATTTTAATCCATGCAGAAAATATCCTAAAAAATTTTCTATTTTACTATTTATAGTATCTGAATTTACAAAATAATCATTTTTTTTTTCATAATTTATATATCCATGAAATTTAGCTCCTAAACTTTCTATATCAGAAATTTTTAGATCTTTTTTAATAGAAGATAAAAATATTGTTTTTTTTGAATTAATTTCAAAAACAAGTAAATTTTTTTTTAAGTCACTATTTTTTAATAAGTCAGATATGTAAGAAAACTCATTATTAGAAATGTATTTTTTTAAAGGATTTATATTGAAATTTTCATCAACAAATAAGACAAGATTATTCAAGTTTTTTTTAAAACTAGTACTTTTATAGTTAATTTGAATAGTCATAATTTTTAATACACCCTATACGTGTTGAATGGTATATATAAAGTAAATTTTTATTTTCAATGAAAAAATTAATATTTCAAAAATTAAATCACGATATATTGAGCTTCTTTGCCACATCAATAATATTAATGGGTTTTATAGTTTGGACTTTACAAGCAATTAACTACTTCGACTTGGTTGCTGAAGATGGTCACGGATTAAAAATTTATTTTTATTTCACTATTCTAAATTTTCCTAAAATAATCCATAGAATACTTCCCTTTATATTTTTTATTTCTCTTTTTTATACATTGATAATGTATGAATTTAGACACGAACTTAATATTTTTTGGTTAAATGGAATCAATAAAATCCAATTGACGAATAAGATTATTATTTTGTCAATTTTAATGATGCTTTTTCAAATTTTTCTTGGGTCTTATGTTTCTCCATCTTCTCAATTAAAAGGTAGAGAAATATTAAAAAATTCTAATATTGATTTTTTCACTTCATTGATAAAAGAAGGTAAATTTATAAATGTTGTAAAAGATTTAACTATTTTTATAGATAAAAAAAATGAAGATGGTTCTTATAATGATATTTTTATAGACGACTCTACAAAAGAAAATTCAAAAATGATTTATGCAAAAAATGGAATTTTAATTGATAATGAAAAACAAAAAATATTTAAACTTTTAAATGGAAGAGTGATTAATAATGAAAAATCAAAAATAAATATTTTTGATTTTGATCAAATAGATTTTAATTTAAAGACTTTTGACACGAATACTATTATTGTCCCAAAAATACAAGAAATAAGTTCTCTACGTTTACTAAGTTGTTTTTTTAAAAATATTAAAATTGAAAAATTTGATTCATTTAATTGTGACAAAACTATACTGGAAGTAAAACAAGAACTATTAAAAAGATTATACAAACCAATTTATATTCCTATAATTGGAATTCTTACTTGTTTTTTAATTATAAATTCTAGCAACAAAATTAATTATAAAAAAATTCGAAACTTAGTTTTTATTACTACATTTATTATTCTTGTGATTTCCGAGGCGTCTTTGAGATATTCAGTTTCATCTGAAATATTATTTTATATTTATCTGATATTTCCATGGTTTATATTTATTTCCTCTTATTTAATTTTTTTTAAGATAATCAAAAATGCTTAAAATTTATCAAAAATATTTAATAACTAATTTCTTAATTAAGTTTTTTTATATTAGTTTAATTTTTTTGGCTCTGACATTTATTCTTAACATTCTTGAAGAAATATCTTTTGTTAAGAATTTAGATATAAATATTTGGTATCCTTATTTTCTAACTATATTAAATTTACCTATAACTATATTCGAAATATTTCCATTTATTTTTTTATTAGCAACTCAATTTTTATTTTATGAATTATTCAAAAAAAAAGAATTGGATCTATTAAAAAAAAATGGATTAAGTAACTTAAAAATTATCAAAATTTTATTCTTATCATCAATTATAATGGGCATAATTAGTGTAGGAATTTATTATAATTTAGCATCTAAATTAAAATTTCATTATTTAAATTTAAAAAACCAACTCTCAAATGATAATAAATATTTAGCAATGGTAACAGATAGTGGTCTTTGGATAAAAGATGAAATAAATGAAAATACTTTAATAGTTAAATCTAGTTTAATTAAAGGTAATATTTTACATAAAACTATAATTAATGAGTTTGACAAAAATTTCACATTAATTAGAACAATCCAATCTGAAAAAATAGACATTATAAACAATAATTGGAAAATATATGATCCAATCGTTACAGTAGAAAATATTTCAAGTAAAAATTCTAGTGTAATTAATCTAGAAACTAATTTTGATGAGGAAAAAATTAATAGTTTATTTTCAAATATTACTACTATTAACTTAATCAATCTTTTTACACTAAAAAAAGAATACGAAGCAATTGGTTATTCTTCAGATGAAATTATGTTGCAAATTTTAAAACTTTTTACTGTGCCTTTATTTTATGGAATAATTACAATTTTATCATCAATAATAATGTTTAATTTTAGTCGTAATAGATCTTTATTATTTAATATTATATTAGGTGTTATTATGTCTGTTCTAATTTACTATATGAACTTTATTTTTAGTTCACTGGCAAATAATGGTAGGTTGCCAATACTTATATCTATTTTTTTCCCATTGTTTATTTTATCATTTATATCAATAATAGGACTTATTAATGTTAATGAAAAATAGATTATTAATTTTTATATTAAGTTTATGTTTTTTAAATAGCCAAGCTTTTACAGAAGAGTTTATTTTTAAAACAAAAAATATAGAAATAATTGATAATGGAGAATTTATTACTGCTGGAAAAGGTAAGGTTATATCTTCTGATAGAGATTTAGAAATTAATGCAAATAAATTTGAATACAATAAAAAATTAAATATTTTAGAAACATTTGGTAATGGAAAACTATTAATAAATTCAAAAAAATTAGAAATAGATTTTGATAATTCAATTATTGATCAAAAAAATTTATTAATTAAAGCCAATGGAAATACTAAAATTTTAGATAAAGAAAATAATTTATTAATTACATCAGATTCAATTTTTTATGACCAAAAAAAAATAATTATTAAGGCTATCAATAATGTTATCATAACTGACATTGATAATGAACTTAAAATTAAAACTGAGGAAATTTCATATAATCAAAAAGAAAGAGTTATTAAATCTGATACCAAGACCGAAATTAAAGATAAAGTTTTAAATACTTATAAAGTTGATAATTTTTTTTATGAAATTAATAAAAGTTTATTAAAACTAAATAATTTAGATTTTAAAGATAATTCAAATAACACTCTAAAAACTTCATTGGCTTATATTAATACAAAAACTAATAGATTATTTGGAAAAGATGTTAGTATTGAATTAAATAATAAATCTTTTAATAAAAACAATGAACCTAGATTAAAAGGTAATAGCATTATAAATGATACTAACACTGCTACAATAACTAAAGGTATTTTTACAACCTGCAAAAGAAGAGATGGTTGTCCTCCTTGGCAATTATCTGCTGAAAAAATTGAACATGATAAAAAAAACAAAGTCATAAATTATAAAAATGCATTATTAAGTGTTTATGATCTACCAGTTATGTATTTTCCAAAGTTTTTTCACCCCGATCCAACAGTAAAAAGGCAGTCTGGTTTCTTAATTCCATCAGTAAATAATATGAACAATTCATCTAATTATTTAAATACACCATATTTTTTAGCTATTTCAAAAAATAAAGATGCAACTTTTTCTCCTAGGTTTTACTCAGATGACAAAATTCTATTACAGACTGAATATAGACAAGCTAATAGAAAAAGTAATCACATTGCAGATTTAAGTTTTTTTGGAGAAAAAAACAAAAGTTCAAAAAACCATGTTTTCTATGAATTTGATAAAAATTTAGACTTTAGTAAATTTGAAGATAGTAAACTTGATTTAAAAATTCAAAAAACTTCTAATGATACTTATTTAAAGAAAAACAAAATTGAAACTGAAATAATAACTGATCAAGATATTTTAGAAAATTCTTTAAAATTAAATTTATACTCTAATGACATTTCATTAAATTTTGAATCTACAGTTTATGAAAATTTAAATAAAAATAGTACTGATAGGTATGAATTTATTTTACCTAAAATAGATCTAGTAAAAAAAATCGAAAATAAAACAAATTTGAAAGGGGATTTTTCTTTTAAATCCCAAAATTTAATTAGAAATTATAGTACTAATATATTTGAAAAATCAAATGTTAATGATCTTATTTTTACCTCCTATCCAAAAATAACTGGAACGGGATTTTATAATAACTACGAGTTTATAGTTAAAAATGCTAATACAGATAGCAAAAAATCATCAAAACACAAAGATGATGAAAATATATATTTATCATCTTTATTACAATATAATTCTACATTACCTTTAATCAAAGAGAGTAATAAATATCAAAATATTTTAAGACCAAAAATGAGTTTAAAATTAGCTCCAGCTCATACTAAAGATCATAAAGAAAAAAATACTAAAATTGATGCTAATAATTTATTCTCTTTGAATCGAGAAATTGATAATGACTCTATAGAAGGAGGTATTTCTCTAGCTTATGGTAGCGATTATTCAATTTATGATAAAGAAAATACTAGAGAATTATTAAATGTAAAACTTGCTAACAATTTTAGATTTAAAGAAAATAAAGATTTGCCCACTAATAATCAACTAGGACAAAAAACTTCAAATTTCTTTACTGAAACTATATTTAATCCTTACGAATTTTTTAATATAAAATATAACTCATCAATCAAAAATAATCTTTCTGATATAGAATATGAAAATTTAATAACAGAATTTAAAATCAATAACTTTGTTACAACTTTTGATTACGTAAATGAAAACAATACAATAGATAAAAACTCATATCTTACAAGTACTGCAAAATATTTATTTAATAATTCAAATAATCTATCCTATTCAACAAGAGAAAATAAAACTGCAGATTTAACCGAATACTATAATTTGGTTTATCAATACAAAAATGACTGTCTTGCAGCTTCATTAGAGTACAATAAAGAATATTATGATGATAGAGACATAGATCCTAGTGAAAGTATTTTCTTTAAATTGACTATAATTCCTTTTGGAGAAGCAAGTAGTCATAATCTTAAAAATTAATGATCAAAAAGATACAACTTATTTTAATATTTTGTTTATTACTTATAATTTTTTTAAATAATGATTTATATGCCAGTATCATTATTAAAGTAAAAGTTAATGACGAAATCATAACAAATATTGATTTAGAAAAAGAAGCAGAATATCTAAAAATTTTAAATCCAGGCTTAAACCAATTAAATAATAATAAAGTATTAGAATTAGCTAAAATATCCTTAGTGAACGAAATAATAAAAGAAAAAGAAATTATCAAATTTGTAGATATCAATAAAAATAATGAATTTGTTGAGGAATATTTAAAAAATCTATACTCGAAATTAAATTATAATTCAGAAAAAGAATTTATAAATGAACTAGACTCAAAAGATAATTATTCAATCAATGAAATTAAAGAAAAAATAAAATTAGAATTATTATGGAACGAACTAATTTACAATAAATATAATCAACAAGTAAAAATTGATAAAAAAAAATTAATTGAAAAAATTAACAATATTAAAAATGAAAATCAAAAAGAATATCTTTTATCAGAGATAATTTTTAAAAAAAAAAAAGATGAAAGTTTAGAAAACTTATTTAATCAAATTAAACTAAGTATCAATGACATAGGCTTTAATAATACAGCAAATATTTATAGCATTTCTGAAAGTTCGAAATTTGGAGGTAAATTGGGTTGGGTAAATGAGAACAGTTTATCAAATTTAATATCTGATAAATTAAGTATGCTTAAAGAAACAGAATATACAGATTTAATAAAAATTGGAAATAGTTATCTATTATTAAAGATTGATCAAATAAAAGTTAGTGAAATTAAAATTGATAAACAAAAAGAACTAAACAAATTAATTCAGTTAGAAACTAATAAACAACTAAATCAATTTTCTAGAATTTATTTTAATAAATCAAAAATTAATTATTCAATTAATGAAAATTAAACCAATTCTTTTAGTAGCGGGAGAGCCCAAGAGTGTTTTCATAGAAATTTTTTTTAAATCTATAAAAAATATAAAATATAAAAGTCCATTAATATTAATATGCTCAAAAAGAGAATTGAAAAATCAAATAAAAAAATTTAAATTTAATAAAAAGATAAGAATTTTAGATAAAAATAATATTAAAAATCTAAAAATTAATAATAAAAAAATAAATCTTATAGATGTAAGTTATGAAGTTTCAAATAATCGAAAACTAAACATTAAATTAAAAAATGAATATATTAATAATTGTTTTAATATTGCATTTAGAATAATTAAAAGTGGTTATACTCACAAGTTTATTAATGGACCAATTAATAAAAAAACATTTTTAAATAAAAAATTTCTGGGTATTACAGAATATGTAGCTTCTAAATTTGATATTAAAGAAACTGGAATGTTAATATACAATAATGAAATATCTGTTTGTCCTTTAACTACTCATTTACCTCTTAAGTTAGTTCCAAAAAAAATTACAAAAAAGTTAATAGAAAATAAAATTAAAATGATTAATGATTTTTTTAAAAAAAAATTAAAATTAATTCCAATGATCGGTGTTACGGGATTAAATCCTCATTGCGAAAGTATCAATAAATTCAATGAGGATGAAAAAATAGTAGCCCCTGCAATTAAATCATCTATTAAGAAAAAGATTAAAGTTAAAGGGCCGTTTTCAGCTGACACAATATTTTTAAAAACTAATAGAAATAAATTTAATGTTATTTTAGGGATGTATCATGATCAAGTTTTAGCTCCTTTAAAAACTTTATTTGAATATAATGCTATTAATATAACTATGGGATTGCCTTTTTTTAGGGTTTCTCCTGATCACGGACCTAATGAAAAAATGTTTGGCAAAAATAAATCAAACCCTAAAAGTTTAATTCAAGCTTTAAAGTTTTTAGATAAAAAGTGATCAGAGCAAAAAAAAGTTTAGGTCAAAATTTTTTGATAGATCAAAATATCATTGAAAAAATAACTAATATTGCAAAAATTGAAAATAAAAATATCTTAGAAGTTGGGCCTGGAACTGGTAATTTAACTGCTGCTATCTTAAATAAAAATCCAAAAAAATTAATAGTTATTGAAAAAGATGATGAGCTAGTAAGTTTATTAAAAAAAAAATTTACAAATAAAATTAAGATAATAAATAAAGACATACTTAAAATTGATGAAAATTTTATTGAAAAAGAGAAGTTAACAGTTTTTGGAAATCTTCCATATAATATTTCGACTGAAATTTTATCTAGATGGATTCTAAATCTAAATAATAAAAATTTATGGTTTGATCATTTAGTTCTTATGTTTCAAAAAGAAGTTGCTGATAGAATAATTTCTAAATATAATTCAAAGAACTACGGAAGATTAACTGTATTAACTAACTGGAAGCTTAATGTAAAAAAAATATTAGATATAAAACCTTCTTGTTTTTCACCTCGTCCTAAAATTGATAGTAGCGTTTTATTTTTCGAACCCAAAAAAAACTTTTATAAATTAAATAATTCTAAAAGTTTGGAAAAAATCACAAGAATTTTTTTTATGCATAGAAGGAAAATGATTAAAAAACCATACAATCAATTATTTAATGGTAATACTCACATATCTTCAACTCACAAAATTGATTTAAATTTAAGGCCTCAAAATTTAGATTGTGATACTTATTTTAAACTCGCTAATGAATATGAAAAATTAATTGGTTAATTTATCAACATGATTTCTTATAAACGTAGGGTCATAATCTTTTGAACCATTAGAAATCTCAGCATTTATTAAATTATGGATTTTTGAATAACATTTTTGAAGATCATCATTTACTACAACATAATCATAGTTTATCCAATGTAATACATCTCTCTCAAATTGTTTCATTCTTTCTTCTACTATTATCTTATCTTTCATATCTCTGTTAGTTAACCTTTTATACAAGACTTCTTTACTAGGAGGTAAAATAAAAAACGTGATTAATTTATAATCTAATTTTTTATTTTTAATTTGATCCGCCCCTTGCCAATCAATATCAAACAAAACATTTTTTCCTTTATTAAGACTATTAATTACTGGAGTTCTAGTTGTTCCATAATAATTGTTAAAAACTTTTGCATATTCTAAAAACTCTTCATTTTTAATTAGCCTTTTAAACTCTTCATTATTTATAAAAAAATAATCTTTATTAGGAATTTCGTTTGGACGAGATTTTCGAGTTGTATGAGATATAGATACTTCGAAATTATCTTGTTTAGATAGTAAATTAGATAAAGTTGTTTTACCTGCTCCAGAAGGAGAAGATAAGATAACCATTATCCCATCATTTTCCGTGGGCATTTATAAAAAATTTATTAATTAGCTTTACCTTCAATAAATTTAACTGCATCACCAACTGTTAAAATTTTTTCAGCCTCACTATCAGAAATTTCTGACCCAAATTCTTCTTCAAAAGCCATTACTAATTCTACAGTATCTAAACTATCTGCACCTAAGTCATCTATAAAACTAGATTCTTCTGTAACTTTTGCTTCGTCGATACCTAAATGATCTGCAACTATCTTTTTAACTTTGCTTGAAACATCTTCTGACATATTGATCCTTTTTGTTATAAAATCGTTAATAGTTTAATTACTTTGATTGTCAAGCCATATACATGCCTCCATTAACATGTAAAGTCTCACCATTTATATAGTCAGATTTAGTTGAAGCTAAAAAAAGAACTGCATTTGCAATATCTTCTGGAGTCCCTAGTCTTCCTGAAGGTATTTTTGAGATAATAACTTCTTTAAATTTTTCATCTATTTTATCTGTCATAGCAGTCTTGATAAATCCTGGTGAAATACAATTAACATTAATATTCTTTTTTGAATATTCGATTGCAAGACTCTTGGACATTGCAACAATTCCTGCTTTTGATGCAGAATAATTTACTTGTCCTAAATTACCTGTATGCCCAACAATAGATGTAATGTTTACAATTTTTCCTTTTTTATTTTTAAGCATTTTTTTAATTGCAAATTTACTTAATAAAAAGGTTGATGTTAAATTTATATTTATTACATTTTTCCATTCTTCAAGACTCATTCTAATAGCTAAATTATCTTGAGTAATTCCTGCATTATTTACAATACAGTCTAAACCTCCTAATTCATTAGAGGCGCTCTCTATAAACTCTTCTATTTTTTCACTTTGAGAAATATCAAACTTTAAAATTTTAATATTGTTAAATTTTTTTTTTAACAGATCAAGTTTTTCTACTTTAGTTCCTGAAGCTAAAATATTAGCTCCACATTCATAAAATTTTTCAATTATTGAATTTCCGATTCCACCAGACGCTCCTGTTACAATTATATTTTTTTCTTTTAAATCATTCATATTTTAATATTTTTTTTATATCTTCTTCATTATTAATAGAATTTACAACAACTTCTTTATTAATTCTTTTAACTAACCCTGATAAAATTTTTCCTGGTCCAATTTCAATAAACTCATTAACTCCTTTATTAATCATATTTATAATGCTTTCCCTCCATCGTACTCTATTTTCAATTTGTTTTGTTAACAAATCTTTTATTTCACTTGCATTAAAAACTTCATCAGCTGTGATATTTGATATCAAAACATTATTTCCATTTTTAAAATTTAGTTTTTGTAATTCTTTAGTCATAATTTCAGTAGCTTTTTTCATTAAACTGCTATGGAAAGGTGCACTGACAGGAAGTTTTATATTTTTAATTTTATTTTCTTTAAAGACATGGCTTAATTTTTGTAAATCTTGAGTTTTACCACTTAATACAATTTGCCCTTCTGAATTATCATTTGCTATTTCTGCTAAAAAATCGTTCTTATTATCATCTAAAATTTTTTCTATATTTTCAACTGTTGTACCCAAGACAGCTAACATTCCACCTTCACCGTTTGGTACGGAATTTTGCATAGCGTCTCCTCTTTTTTTAAGAACTTGAATTGTTTCTTTGAAATCCAAATAATTTGCACAAGCTATTGCTGAATATTCTCCTAATGAATGTCCAGCAAAATATTTTGCTTTATGAAGATCAATGTTGAATTTTATTTTAACTACTTGAAAAATTGAATAGCTTATTAAAAAAATTGCTGGCTGCGTATTAATTGTTAGATCAAGTTCCTCTTTTGGACCCTGTAAAATAATCTTTGAAATTGGTTTCTCTAAAGCTTCATCTGCTTCATTAAAAAGATTTTTTACTAAATCATACTTGTCATAAAACTCTTTTCCCATTGCTACTAACTGAGATCCTTGACCTGGAAAAATTACTGAAAACATATTAAAAATATTTAATTATTGTCCTTTTTACTGTTGTAATTAAATACTTATAATAGTATATCCTCTCGTTTTATTAAACAATTTAAATGAATTTATACGAACATACAATTATTGCCAGACAAGACGCCTCTCCAAGCGAGCTTAAACAACTAACAGAAAAATATTCTAAAATTGTTGAGAAAAACTCTGGTGAAATAATTAAAACCGAAAATTGGGGACTTTTAAATTTAACATACTTAATTAAAAAAAATAAAAAAGGTAGCTACATTCATTTTAAAATTAAAGGAAAAGGTAAAGTAATTGAAGAACTAGAAAGAAATGAAGCAATAGATAAAAAATTATTGAGATACTTAACTGTGAAAGTTAAAGATTTTGATTTAAATACAAATTACTTTCAAAAAAAAGAAGAGAGTGAAAAGATAGAAAAAAAGGAAACAACTAAAAATTAATTATGGCAAAAAGACAAGGTGGAAATAAAAAAAATAAACAAAGTAACTTTGCAAAATTAAGTATCTTTCAGCCAAATAAATACAATTTTAAAAAAAGCTGCCCTCTATCAATTAAAGGTGCTCCAAAAGTTGATTATAAAAATATCAAACTCCTTAAAAGATATGTTTCAGAAAACGGTAAAATTTTACCTTCAAGAATTACAAATGTAAGTCAAAAAAAACAGAGAGAATTATCTTTATCAATTAAAAGAGCTCGAAGTTTAGCGTTATTATAAAATGAAAGTTATTTTATTAGAAAATATCAAAAGGATTGGGTCAATAGGAGAAGTGATTGATGTTAAAAGAGGGTTTGCTAGAAATTTTTTAATTGCAAATAAAAAAGCACTATATGCTTCAAAAGAAAATATAAAAGAAGTAGAAAAAATTAAGATTGAGCTTTCAAAGAAAGATAATGAAAAAAAACAAGAAGCAAAAAAAGTCTCAGAAAAAATTAATAAAAAAATATATATAGTTAAAAAATTGAGCACAGAAACTAATGAGTTATATGGGTCTGTTAAACCAACAGAAATTTCAAAACTAATTGAAGAAACTGATAAGATTGAAATTAAACCTTCAATGATACAACCAGTTCAAGAAATAAAAATACTAGGAAAATTTAAAGTAAAAATTTCTTTACACTCTGAAGTTGATGCAGAAATTACAATTGATGTTCAATCTGCAGAAACAATTCAATAATTATACAATTTCATCCACAAGATTTTTTTTAAATTTCTAAAAAATAATTTTCATGTAGATTATTTTTTATGGAAAATAATCTCAATATCATCAAAGATAAGTTTAAAGAACTTCCAAATAATATTGAAGCTGAAAAATCTGTAATAGGTTCAATACTAGTTACTAATGAAATTTTTGATGAAATTAGTACAATCATTTCCCATGTCAATTTTTATGATCCTATGCATCAAAAAATTTATAATGCAGTTGAAAGTTTAATTTATAAAGGAATGCTTGCAAATCCTATTACGTTAAAAAATTATTTTGAAGATGAAAAAGACGATTTAAACGTTCCAGAATATCTTGTTAAAATCACAAAATTTTCTACTTCTTCCAGACAAGCAATTGAATATTCAAAAATTATTTATGATATGTTCGTAAGACGTGAGTTGATTAAAATTTCGGAACAAACAATCGATAATGCTAAAATAAATGATTTAGACTCTAATGGTCAAAATATTATAGAAAATTCTGAAAGATTATTATTTGATCTAGCTGAAAAAGGATCCTTTAATTCTTCATTAATAAAATTTGATGATGCTATGAAGCAAACTATCGAAATGGCATCTGCTGCATATAAAAATGAAGGTGGTATTGTCGGGGTTCCAACAGGACTTAGAGATCTTGACGATAAACTAGGAGGATTTCATCAATCAGATTTGATTATTATCGCAGGTCGTCCTTCAATGGGTAAAACATCCTTGGCTACAAATATTGCTTTCAATGCAGCAAAACATATTCAAGATTCAGGTATTAAATCATCTGTTGCTTTTTTTTCATTGGAAATGTCATCAGAACAGTTATCAACAAGAATATTATCAGAACAAGCAAGAATCGGTTCAAATGATATTAGAAGAGGAAGAATATCAGATGAACAGTTTGATCAGTTTTTAGAAACATCGAAAAATATTTCTGAACTTCCATTGTTCATTGATGAAACTCCTGCAATTAGTATTGCTGCAGTTAGTAATAGAGCTAGAAGAATTAAAAGACTACATGGTCTTGAAATGATAGTTGTTGATTACATTCAATTAATGAGAGGAGTGACATCTAACAAAGATGGGAGAGTTCAAGAAATTTCTCAAATTACGCAAGGCCTAAAAGCAATAGCAAAAGAACTTGCAGTTCCGGTAGTAGCATTATCTCAGCTATCAAGACAAGTTGAGCAAAGAGATGACCATAAACCTCAATTAGCAGATTTAAGAGAATCAGGATCAATAGAACAAGATGCAGATGTTGTAATGTTCGTTTACAGAGAAGGATACTATTTACAAAGAAAAGAGCCTAGAGAAGCGACTGTAGAACATGCAGAATGGCAAGCTAAAATGAACGAAGTTGCTCATATTGCAGAAATTATAATTGGAAAACAACGCCATGGCCCAATTGGTAAAGTAACTCTAGAATTTGAGGAAAGATTTACTAAATTTAAAGATACTCAAATTAATTAAATTCAAATATAAAAGAGCATATGTTCGCTCAAATCTATCGAAATATAGTTTTAAAAAATCCAAAATCTATTTTTTCAATATTGTTAATTGTGCTACTTAGTTTTGGATATTTTTCTAAAGATTTTAGATTAGATGCATCATCAGAAACATTATTAATCGAAGGAGATCCAGATCTTAAATATTTAAAAGAAATCACAGACCGGTATGGATCAAAAGAATTTTTAGTATTAACTTACACTCCTATTCAGGGGATGAATACTGATGCATCTATTAACAATCTTTTAAGTCTAAAATATAAAATACAAAGTTTAGATTGGGTTTATAGTGTTATAACTCTTTTGGATATACCTCTTCTTAATAATTCTGATGCTTCTCTTCAAGAGAGATTAGAGGGATTCAAAACACTTAAAGATGAAGATGTAGATCGAGATAGAGGCTTTAAAGAAATTTTAAATAGCCCTGTTTTTAGAAATTTTGTTATTAGTAAAGATGGTAAAACTAGTGGAATAATAGTTAATATTAAGCCCGTCAAGCCTCTTGAAAATATAGAAAATAAATCAAGAGAAGAAATAGATCAATATCGAGATCAAATTAAAAAACAAAATCATACAAATATTAAAGAAATTAGAGATGTGATAAAAAGTTATGAGGATATTGGAAAGATTTACTTAGGTGGAATTCCTATGATTGCAGACGATATGATGACTTTTATAAAAAGTGACATAATAGTTTTTGGCATAGGGGTTTTATTATTTATTATTATTACACTTTGGTTCGTATTCAGAAAATTAGTTTGGATAGTTGTTCCAATAAGTAGTTGTTTCTTTTCAGTTATTATTATGATGGGTTTACTTGGCATACTGGGATGGAAAGTAACTGTAATTTCCTCTAACTTTATAGCTTTGATGTTAATTTTAACTATGGCAATGAATATCCATATGAGCACAAGATTTTTACAATTAAAAAAATCTTATCCTGTCAAAAATGTTACTGAAATTTTAATCTTAACAACTAACAAAATGTTTTGGCCAATTCTTTATGCAGTTTTAACAACTATAATTGCTTTTTTATCTTTAATATTTAGTGAGATTAAACCTATCATTGATTTCGGTTGGATGATGACACTTGGATTAATAACATCTTTTATAATAACATTTACACTTCTTCCTACTTTACTAAACTTCACTCCTACAAATAATATATCAATAAAAAAAGAAGAAAGTTCTAGAGTCACTTCTTTTTTAGAGAATCTTTCATTAAATCAACAAAAACCAATTTTTATAGTTACAATTATTGTGATTGGATTAAGTATATTTGGTATCAGCAAATTAGAAGTTGAGAATAGTTTTATAAATTATTTCAGTAAAAAAACTGAAATTTATAAAGGAATGAAGCTTATTGATGAAAATCTAGGAGGGACAACTCCACTTGAAGTTATTTTAAAATTTCCTGAATCAAAAAAAGAAAAGATAGAAGAAGATGATGAATTTGATAATTGGGATGAAGATGAAGAACAAGACGAAGAAAAATATTGGTTTACAAAAGATAAAATAGATACAATCACTAGTATCCATAACTACTTAGATAGTCTTCCTCAGATTGGAAAAGTACTGTCTTTTTCTTCTGTTATAGATGTTGCAACCCAACTAAATAATAATAAGCCTCTTGGTACTTTAGAAATGGGAGTTTTATATACCAAAATTCCGGAAAATATTAAAACAGAAATTATTGATCCATATATTTCAATTGAAGAAAATGAAGCAAGAATAAGTTTAAGAATTATTGACTCACAAGAAGACTTAAGAAGAAATGATTTAATTAATAAAATCAATTATGATTTAGAAAATAAATTTGGATTAGATAAAGATCGTTATAAATTAGCGGGTGTTTTAATTTTATTTAATAATTTATTGCAAAGTTTATTCAAATCGCAAATTTTAACTTTAGGGTTGGTAATAATTGGTATTTTCGCTATGTTTATAGTTCTATTTAGAAATATCAAACTATCTTTAATAGGGGTTGTACCAAATTTTATTGCTGCTTTCTTTATTCTAGGAACTATAGGAATGTTAGGTATCCCATTAGATATGATGACAATTACTATTGCAGCAATTACGATTGGAATAGCGGTTGATAATAGTATCCACTATATATACCGTTTTAAAGAAGAGTTTAATGTTATTAAAGACTATAAGAAAACTCTAAAAACTTGTCATTCTACTGTTGGAGTGGCTATTTTAAACACCTCAATTACAATTGTGTTTGGTTTTTCAATTTTAGTTTTATCTAAATTTATTCCAACAATTTATTTTGGAGTATTCACTGGTCTTGCTATGTTATTAGCTATGATCTTAGTTTTAACACTACTGCCTTCTTTAATATTAGTGATTAAACCTTTTGGAAAATAATCGATGCCAAATACGCTAGTAAATTTTTATCAAGCAACTTCTATTATCGACTTAATTTATATAATCCTTACCATTTTATCTTTAATCAAATGCTATAAAAAAGGGTTTGTCTTAAGTATATTGTCTATGGCTAAATGGTTGCTTGCATATATAATTACACTAATCATATTTCCTAAGATAAAACCTTACCTTCAAGACATAATTGATAATGAATATGTGCTTGATATTGGGCTTGGAGTTACAATTTTCATTGTAGTTATATTTTTGATTCTCATGGCAAATAAAGGAATAAGTAGAGCTGTACAATATACTGGGATAGGAAGTTTAGACACTGTGTTTGGATTCTTTTTTGGATTTTTACGAGCTTATATTATTTCTGTCTGTATCTTTTCAGGTGTTCATATAGTGTATAATTATGACAAATGGCCTATAAATGTGGATAAATCATACATCTTTCCATATTTAGAAAAAGGTAGTAATTATCTTTTGAAAGAATTTCCAGATGAAAAAACATATAAAGATTCTAAAGAAAAAATTGAAGAGCTTTAATCCAAAAATAAAAGAAGAATGTGGAATTTTTGGTGTTAGTAATACTAATGATGCATCAGCTTTAACAGCTCTAGGTCTTCATGCTTTGCAACATAGAGGTCAAGAAGGTTGTGGTATTGTTACTTTTGATGGTAAAAACTATTACTCAGAAAAACGATTTGGATTAGTTGGTGATAACTTTAACAAAGAAAAAATACTTAAAAAACTTAAGGGTAATTATGCAATTGGTCATAATAGGTATAGTACAACTGGTAGCAATACTTTAAGAAATATTCAGCCTTTTTTTGCAGACACAAATGCTGGTGGAATTGGTGTTGCTCATAACGGTAACTTAACAAACTCAATTTATTTAAGAAATAAACTAGTAGAGGAAGGTGCAATTTTTTATACAACTTCAGATACTGAAACCATTGTCCAACTAATTGCAAAATCCAAAAGAACAAAAACAATCGACAAAGTTATTGATGCAATATTTCAAATCCAAGGTGGTTATGCCTTAGTAATGCTTACACAAAAATCTTTAATTGGTGTAAGAGACCCATATGGCATTAGACCTTTAGTAATTGGAAAATTAAAAAACAGTTATGTTCTAGCATCAGAATCATGTGCATTAGATATCATTGGTGCAAAATTTGTGAGGGAAGTAGAAAATGGAGAAATTGTTTTAATTGAGGATGATAAATTAGAAAGTATTAAACCCTTCCCTTTTAAAAAAATAAGGCCTTGCGTTTTTGAGTATATATACTTTGCAAGACCAGATAGTATCTTAAGTGGAAAAACAGCTTACGAACATAGAAAAAATTTAGGAAAAGAACTTGCAAAAGAGAATGATATTGATGCAGATATCGTTGTGCCAGTTCCAGACAGTGGTAATGCAGCTGCCTTAGGATTTGCTCAACACCTTGGTATTAACTTTGAACAAGGATTAATAAGAAATCATTATGTTGGAAGAACTTTTATTGAACCAAGTCAAAAAATTAGAAGTCTTGGTGTTAAATTAAAATTAAATGCTAATCAAACTACAATCAAAAATAAAAAAATAATCTTAATTGATGATTCTCTGGTAAGAGGAACAACTTGTTATAAAATTGTAAAAATGCTTTATGAGGCAGGAGCAAAAGAAGTGCATGTAAAAATTGCTTGTCCAGAAATTAGATATCCAGATTTTTATGGAGTCGATACTCCAACTAAAAAAGAGTTATTAGCAGCTAATAAATCGAATGAAGAAATTTGTAAATACATAGAGGCAAAATCTCTTAAATTTTTGTCGATCGATGGTATATATCGAGCAATTGGATTTGATAAACGAAATGAAAACTATCCTCAATTAACAGATCATTACTTTACAGGTGATTATCCAGTTAAACCTATCGATGAACTCGGGGATAGTAAAATCACTCAACTATCTTTACTTAGCACAGCTTCAAACAATTAAATGATGAAAAAAGTTAGTTTTACAGAAATGAAAAATGGAACTAAAGAAGATTATCTTTTTTTAGACAAACATGAAAAAGACTTTGCTAGTAAAACTGCAGAAAGAATATTAAAATTTATGTCAGGACTCACAGAAACTTTAGAAGGTTATCAAGTTTCGAGACTAGAACATTCTCTTCAAAGTGCAACTAGAGCTTATGAAAATGGTGAAAGTGAAGAAATGATTGTAGCTGCTTTAATTCACGATATTGGAGATGAATTGGCCCCAATGAATCACTCAGAATATGCTGCAGCAATTCTTAAGCCTTACGTTACAGAAAAAACTCATTGGATAATAAAAAAACACGGAGAATTTCAAATGTATTACTATGCTCATCATTTAGGAGAAGATAAAAACAAGAGAGATAAATATAAAGATCATAAATATTATAAAGACACTATAGACTTTTGTGAAAAGTATGACCAAAACTCCTTTGATCCAAACTATAAATCTTTTTCATTAGAGTTTTTTAAACCATTGGTAAAAAAAATATTTTCAAGAAAACCTTATTCTTTACTTTAAATATATAGATACAACGTGAATAATTTAACAGACCAGCAAAAAGGTTCATTACTTGCTTTTGTAGCAGTAATGTTTATTACACCAGATTCTTTATTTATCAGACTTTCTAACGTTGATACTTGGGGATTAGTCTTTTATAGAGGTATGATTCCATTTTTAACTGTCTTTTTTATAATGCTGTTAATTTATAAATTAAATTTTTTTAAAATTCTTTTTAATAGTGGTTATCATGGGCTTATCTATGTAGGTACATTTAGCGTAACAAATATTACTTTTGTTGTTTCAATTCAGAACACTAATGTAGCAAATACTCTAGTAATGATTGCTACTGCCCCAATGTTATCAGCAATTCTTGGTGCAATTTTTTTAAAAGAACCTCCTGATAAAAAAACTTTGATTTCAATAATTATTACCTTTTTGGCTATAATTTATATCTTTTTTGACTCATTAAAATTAGGTAATTTTTATGGAGATATTTTAGGTTTTGTTACTGCTATAGGTTTGGCAGTAGGTGCTGTTACTATTCGATCTGCAAAATCTAAAAACTTAGTTCCTGCAGCTGTTGTTGGTAAGTTATTTGTTTCTATTTTTGCTTTATTTTTTATTGAAAGTTTTTTGTTATTAGAAAAAGATCTAATTATAGTTCCTATAATGTGTATTCTATGTGTTGCTATACCTTTTGTATTAGTAACCATAGCTCCAAGATATATACCTGCAGCAGAAGTAAATCTATTTTTCTTATTAGAGACTATTATAGGTCCAATCTGGGTTTGGTTGATAATTAAAGAACAACCTAGTATTGAAACTCTTCAAGGGGGTATGATTATAATTACTACTATAGCAATCCACTCTTTTTTGAAACTAAAAAAAAATTAAAGTTGTCATAATTAAGTCTTGATTTAATCATACATCGCGAATAGTTACTGCAGTTTTTATGAATAAAGTTTTAAAAAATTCTTGGGCCTTATTTTTAGGAATGGGTTGCATTATGATAGCTTATGGATTTCAAGGCTCTCTCTTAGGTGTACGAGCTGTTCAGGAAGAATTTAGTTTAACTGCAACTGGATTTATGATGTCTGGGTATTTTGTAGGATATTTTATAGGAGCAGCTACTATTCCTTATATCATTTCAAGAGTTGGTCATATAAGAGTTTTTGCAGCGTTTGCCTCTTTGGCATCTTTGGTTATTCTAATTCATTCTATTTTAATTAATCCATTTATATGGTTTTTACTAAGAGTATTAACAGGAATAAGTATGGTGTGTATTTATACTGTAGCTGAAAGTTGGTTAAATGATAGGTCAACTAACAAAAATAGAGGAAGTGTTCTATCAATATATATGGTCATATTATATGGTTCCATGGGTACAGGGATGTTTCTGCTTAACTTTAGCAGTCCTGTAAATTTTCAGCCTTTTATTTTAGTATCTGTGATTACTTCAGCTGCTTTAATTCCAATTTTGTTAACTAAAAAAAAACCACCAACTTTTAAAAGAATTAAAGCTATGACACTTAAAGATCTTTATGAGGCGTCTCCTTTTGGAATGGTAAGTTCTTTTTTTTATGGGACAATTCAAGCAGCTCTTTTTACTTTATTAGCAGTCTACGCAACTTCAATGAATTTCACGATACTTGAAATATCAATCGTTACATTTCTTTTAGCTATTTCTGGAGCTATTTCTCAATTTCCTGTCGGAAAATTATCTGACAAATATGATAGAAGGCTAGTTATTGTTATTTCTACATTTGGTGCATCAGCATTTGCTCTTTTTGCAATTTTAGTTTCAAGACAAATGTACTTACCAGAAGGACTTGCTACTAGCAAAACTTGGTTTTATGTTTTTTTAATTCTTTTTTCATTTTGTAGTTTACCAATGTTTTCACAAATTTTAGCACATACTAATGATTATATCCCTAAAGAAAAATTCGTTGCTGCAGGTGCAGGTCTACAGTTTGTATTTGGCTTAGGTGCAATAAGTGGTCCATTTTTATGTTCAATATTTATGGACTTAGTAGGTTCTAATGGTTTTTTTATTTTTTTATTTTTCTTTCATGCTGTCATTGGAGTTTTTGGAATTTACAGAATGAGGGTAAGAAAAACAGTAGAAAATCCAGATTCTCAATTTGTGGCTATGCCGCAAACTATTACTCCTGCAGGTATTGAGCTTAATCCAACTACAGAGCCAATTGCTGAACCAGAAAAAAAACTTGAAGGTAATAAGGATATAAAAATTTAAATCACTTTCAGGTTGAATCTAGAATAATTAGATCTAAAATTTTTATAAAATTTTGTTGAAAATTAATTTTTTCTCCAGTGAAATAAGTTTTTATAAATATGCCTTACAAAAAGAAAATAAAAAAAAAAGTTGTTAAGAAAAATAATGGCTTAGCAAAATTAGCAACTCTGACAACTAGTTCCATTAGTAGCGCTATTTCAAATTATAAAAAAAATAAAGAATTAGAAAAAAAACAGGAAATTAAATTACAAAAACAAAAAGAAAAAAACCAAATACAAAAAGAAAGAAAAGAATTAAGAAGTTGGGAAGAACGTTTAAAAAAAGAAAGCGACAAAATTGGATTAGTTGAAGAAGATCTAAAAATAAAAGAAAAAGAAATAAAATCCAGAGAAGAAAAACAAAAAATTGAGTCTGAAAGACTAGTTAAAAAAGATGATCATTTAATTCAAGTCGCTAAAGAATTGAGATTAAAAGAAAAAGAATTGAAAATTAAAGAAGAAAATCAAAATAGAAAAGATATTGATTTAAAAGTAAGAGAAGAAGAACAAGAACAAAAAGAAATAAAAGAACAAAGACGAAAAAATAAAGAATTAAAAGCTTTAAAAGAAGACGAAGAAAGAAAAAAACGGCTTGAATATATTAAAATTAAAGAATGGGAAGAAAAATTTGATAGAGATCAAAAAGAAAAAGAATTAGAGGAAAATCGAAGAGAACTGAGATTGAAACAAAAAGAGTTAGAAAAAAATAAAGAAGCAGAATCACAAGTTAAGGAAAATTCTAATCTCACTCTAGCATTAGAACAATTTGATGTTGATAAAAATACAAAAAATTAAATTTTAAAATTTATTTTTTATATACATTATCAATATGTTTAGACATTTTTGTTAAAACTTGTTTTTTTGTCAATTTATCCGTTCTTATCAAAATGGCATCTTTAACTTTAATTAAAGGACTATTTTTTCTATTTTTATCTAAGTTAGTCCTTTTTTTAAGAGAATTTTTAACGTCTTTGATTGGAATTTTTTTTTTGAGATCTAACCATCTTCTATAAGCGGCAACTTCAAGGCTACACTTAAAATAAAAAGCTAAATCATACTTTGGTTTTTTTGACAAAATTTTACTTGCAATATCACGTCCTTCGACACAAATTCTATTATTAACTTTAATAATCTTTCTTTGAAGCTGATTAACAAGTTCTCTAACTTTTTTGTTTTTTGCAATAATTCCAACATGGTTTGAAATATTTTCGGAATGAAGTTTTTGTTTAGAAATTTTCATATATGAAACAATTCTTAATTCTTTCTTTAAAAATGAGATAATATTTTTAGGCTTATGATAAATTATCAGTTTACTACAATATCTATATATTAAACCAGAATTAATTAATATAAGTTTATATTTTTTAGAGATTAGTTTAGCTGCAGTACTTTTGCCACTAGCTGCACCACCATCACAAGCAATGATTAATTTTTTTAATTTAGCCATATAATCTAATAAACTATTTTATCCCCAATTGTAATTTTAGATGAAGATAAAATTTGACATCTAAGACCCCCTTTCCTGAGAAATTCTTTAAGAATATTATTCTGACTCAATATTTCAGTTAAATGTCTACATGGTCTACATAAATCAATACCTTCAACTTTAACATTTCCGATTTTAAATTTCTTTCCCACTAATTCATTAAGATGGATACCTTTAGTAACTATATTTCTTCTAAAATTTATATAGGAAATGTTCAAACCATATTTTATATTATAGTGATCAATATTCTCGGACTCAATTAATGATAATTGACAATAAGGGTCATTAAAATTTTTAAAATGTCTA
Organism: Pelagibacterales bacterium SAG-MED30; assembly: GCA_014653775.1. Classification (GTDB taxonomy): domain Bacteria; phylum Pseudomonadota; class Alphaproteobacteria; order Pelagibacterales; family Pelagibacteraceae; genus Pelagibacter. The sequence continues at coordinate 66,580 of JACWEA010000001.1, read as the reverse complement.
TCGCCAACTACCCCTTTATCAGTCAGGACTTCAATTGATTCTACTTCTTTAATTTCTTGATTATTTTTGCTTGTTATCCCTAATTTAAATACTTTAGACATTCTTATTGTTTTGGAAAATAATCCTTTAATTCACCTTCTCTATAAACATCTGCAGTGCAACAATGTAGTCCTCCCCCAAATGCATAAGCATCCCTAAGATCAACTGTAACAACTTCCATTCCTAATTTATCTAATTGTTCAGCTTGATATACTTCACTTTTTTCTACACAAACTGTTTTATGATCAAGCACTAAAACATTCATTGATAACCATACTGATGAATAGCAAAGTGGTGGTGGTTCATTATGAGCAGGTTGTGCACTATCAATTATTTCCCATCCATTAACTTCAAATAATTTTCTTTGTTCTTTTGGAAGTCTTCTCTGAGGATTATTTATAATCAAGCCTTCTTTAATAGGAGTAAAGGTTGCATCGATATGAATAGGATAAGGATCCCCAGGAAAATTTACTGTGTGAACCCTATGATCTTTAAAATGTCTTTTTAGCCAATCAATTCCTTTTAAATTTGTTGTAAATCCATGTTGAACTACAAGATCTTTTCCAAATCTTAATACATCTGCAGCATCAAATAATGGCTCTTCCTCTGTAGTTACAAAATATTTTTTTTCAGTCCACTCTAATCTTTTTTGAACTCCAATTTTATTTGATAGATAATCTTTTCTATAATCAGCATCAGTTAATCTTGGTTTTGGTGCTGACTCATGTCTCATTTTAGGATCTTGATTATAATATTCTTTAAGTAATGGTCTGTAACATAAATATTCAAACCATCTGCAACGATAACTCATTGTTGCTTCTAAAATTTCATTACCAACAGTTAGCAAAACATCTCTTGGAGGCATACAGCCAAACATTGTTTTAGTTTCCCAATCTGGAGTTGATGTTTTTTGATTAAAGTCAATTGGTGTTGGCCGATCAACTTTAATTCCTCTTTTTTCTAATATCTTAGAAAAATCATTTAAAAGCTGATTTGCTTTATCAACAGTGTCTTTAGTTCTAGGGCCAAATTGACCTCGCATTTCACTATCTTCTGGAACTTTTGCATCAAGTGCTGGCTCTGGTGCAGGGATACAAACTCCATCCGCTCGTCCTATAATTACATGTTTTAAAGGATCCCATTCATTCCAACTATTTACAATTATTTTATTCTCTGTCATTTAGTAATTTATTAATTTAAACCTATATATCTTTTGTTCCATCTCATAACCAAACTATAATAAAACAAAGAAATAAATAAAAAGAAACCACCAATAATTGTGTTTGAATCTGGCACTTCATTAATTCCAAATAAGGGTAACCAAACCCAAAATATTCCACCTATAACTTCTGTTAAAGATAACAAAGTCAATTCTGCAGCTTGGATTGCTTTAGAACCAATTGAATATAAAATTAAACCCAAGCAAACTAAAGTTCCATGTAATGAAAATAATGCTCCATTATAACTTGATGAAAAAAAAGCTTGTTTATTAATTAAAATCATTATTGTCGCAAAGACAAAACAAAATAAACCTGCAACCGCAACTGTTGTAAATTTAGGAGTTTCTTTTCTCCATCTTAATGAAACTGAGAAAGCAGAAAAACCAATTGAAGAAGTCATTCCAAAAATAAATCCTACCAAAGAATTTTTTTCGTTATTCCCCAAAGCCATTATAATAATACCGACTGTTGCAATGAAAATTGAAATCCAAACATTTATAGAAATACTCTCTTTTAAAAATAAGAAAGCCAATAAAGCTGTAAAAAAAGGCATTGCTGCTAAACAAAGTAATGTTATTGCTGCTGAAGTATTAGTAATTGAGTAAATAAAAGAAATCATTGCAATTCCCAGACCACACCCACCTATAATCCCCGACTTACCAATCTTTAAATAATTTTTCCAAAAGTTAATTCCTTCTTCAAAATATAAATATAAATTTAGAAGGATAAAAATTGTTAATCCTCTTCCAAAAATATACTGCCAAGGGACTAAATGAGGTTCATCCATATAACGAACTACTAATGGTCCAAAAGACCATATAAGTCCTGCAAATAAAACAACTGGAACTGCTATTTTTGGATTTTTTAATATTAACATTGCCGAACATTAATTCCAAAAATATAGAACTACAACAAAAATGAGATAGGCTTAAGTTAAAGTTTTGTTGGATTGGTTCGATAAAAAACAATCAATAATTTGACCTTTTTTAAAAATACTTTGACCGTTTGGAAGAACTGCCCAAACATTAGATTTTGTAAAAGAATTAATTCTAAAAGACTCTTGGCCAGGTAACAATTCTACTTCAAAATTACCATTTTTAGTTGTGTTTAACTTACTCTTTATAAATCTTGTAAAATTTTTATTCTTTTTAAAAGAGTGTTTAAGTTTGGCTTTGAATGGCTTTTCAGTCCTAACACCTAAGATACTTTCAATAAAAGGATAAACAAAAAATCTAAAACACGCTGCAGAAGATATAGGATTCCCGGGTAGTCCAAATATTGCTTTATTTTTAATTTTAGCAAATAAAATAGGCTTTCCAGGTCTTATCATTACACTCTTAAAATAATTCGAAGTTTTAAATTTTCTAACAATACTGGGAATATAATCAAATTTTCCGGCAGAAACTGCGCCAGATGTTAAAATAATATCTATACTAGATTTTAACATTTTATTAATTTTAGATTTAAAAATATTTTGATGATTATCTCTTAAAATTCCACCATTTTTAAAATTAAATAAAAAATTATCTTTAATTGAATCTATATAATAACTATTTGAGTTTCTAACTTTCCAGCTAGGAATATTATCAGAATTTGAAATTTCATTCCCAGTTGAAAAAAATAATATATTCAATTTCTTTTTAACTTTTATTTTTTTAATCCCTAAAGTTTTAAAAGCTAAAATATGGTTAGAATTAATAATAGTTCCTTTTTTAACTATAATATCACCTTTATTGTAATCTGAACCTTTAAATCTCACATGATTATATTTATTAATCTTTTTATTAATTATAATTGATTTTGGATTTTTTTTATTAGGATAAAAAATAATTTGTTCGATTGGAATAATAGTATTAAATGGTTTATGAACAATTCCTCCTGTCATTATTTCAATACTTTCAAATTTTTTTATTTTTTTTTTTAAAGGTTTTGTTCCTGCAGCTATCGAACCAACTATTTTAAAATACTTTAAATTATTTTTTTTTGCATATTTTGTATCTTTTGAATTTATTGCAAATCCATCAAATGCAGCATTATTTCCTAAAGGATGATTTGAAGGTGAAAAGACATCCCTTGAAACAACTCTATTAAGAGAATTTTTAATTAAAATATTTTCATCTTGAATTTTAATTTTTGCTTTTTTTAGAATATTTTTTGCTTTTTGATAATTAATCATTTAAAATTTTTTTTGCTTTTTCAAGATCTTCTTTTGTATTAATATTAAAAAATGGATCTTCTTTTTCAAATGACATATTAATTGCTATCACTCCAATATTATTAGCCCATTTTTCTACTTTTCTTAAACCATTTTCTAAATCTTTTTCTAATTGATCAATTAAATCTAAAGACCATAGACCAAATATATTATGTCTTTTTTCATTAGAATTCATAAAAAATAATTCACTTTCTCTTTCATTAATTTTACTTAAAAAATTGTTAAAAATTTTGATCTTAAAAAATGGAGTATCTGCTGGAAAAGTAGAGATCCATTGATATTTTTTATTGTTTTCTTTTACCCATTTCATAGCACTTAAAACTCCTCCTAGAGGTCCTAAATCTTTTTTATAATCTTCTATTTTTAAAATTTTATTAGATGATAAATGATTAATCGGGTCATTAGCGACAATTAATACCTCATTAAACTGCTTTAAAATTTCCGATAAAATATAATCGATAAGTATTTTATCTCTTAATTTAGCCTCTGGTTTGTTCCCTCCAAATCGTTTAGCTTTCCCTCCTGCTAGCACTACTGGCAAAATATTGTTATGATCCATTATTCAAAATATAAAACATTAATAATTGAATTAAAGAAATTTAATGGACTTAAGAATTTTAGAAATTGCATCTCATACAGATAATAACAAGGTATTAGAAAAAGCTACTCATTATTCTAAAAACAAAAACCCTGTATGTGGTGATGAAATGGAGATAAGTCTTATTGTTAAAGACGAAGTGGTAAAAGATATGGGATATCAATGTAAATCATGTGTTTATTGTCAAGCATCAGTTAGCCTATTATCACGCAAAATTAAAAATAGAAATATTCAGGAAATCAAAAAATTTATTGGAAATTCTGAAAAAATATTTGATGATGTAAAAACAGAACTAGAAAAACATTGGAAAGATTTTAAGGAAATTTTAGATAAGAAAAATTTTTCTAGGAAAGAATGTTTACTACTGCCTTTGAGAACTGTTTTAAAAGCTTTAAAAATTTAAATGATCAAAATAACAAAACCTCTTTTCCAAAAAGCTATAATAGCTGGTTTTTTTTCAGCTTTGACAATTGGAGTATTAACTCTTCTTACTTATAAAAGTACACTTGGTTATTTTATTGCTGGTTCTTTTGGTTCTTCTATGGTTTTGTTATTTGGTTTTCCAGAAAGTCCATTTGCTCAGCCAAAAAATGTTTTCTTTGGTCATTTGTTAACTGCCTTAGTGGGGGTAATTTTTGTTAACTATATTTCTTTACCTATTTACATTAATATATCTTTAGCTGTTGGTGCTGGTGTTTTTTTTATGATTTTATTAAATGTAGTCCATCCTCCAGCTGGGGGCAATCCTATTATGGTAATTATAGGCAGTGCATCATATGAATATTTAATAAATCCTATCATTTTTGGATGTATGATAATTTTACTTTTGGCTATTTTAATTAATAAATTTTTACTTCAGAAAAATTATCCTTTAAAATAGATTAATGAATTCTAAATATAAGGTTTTAAAATTTATTTCTAATAAATTTGATAACGTAGACGATTTAATTTCTATAGAAGAACCTTTAGAAATTTCTTTAAAATTTTATGAAGAAAATAAATGGATTACAAAAAATTTATCTATAACCATGAGGACACCTGGTAATGATAAAGATCTTGTAAGAGGATTTTTATTTAATGAGCAAATAGTTGAAAATATCAAAGATATAGAGTCTATAGAAAGCTATGGGGAAAGAGTAGGTCAATACCACATACAAAATAAAATTTTAGCTACACTTAATAATTCTAAGAATGTAAATATTTCTAAAATAAAAAGAGATTTTTTAACTAATTCATCTTGCGGTGTTTGCGGTAAATCATCTTTAGATGCTTTAGAGATTATTAAAAAAGATAAAACTGATCCTAAAGAACCTAAAATCTCTAAAGAAGTGATTATTTCTTCTCCAAATATATTAAAAACAAATCAATCAGAATTTGTAAAAACGGGAGGAATTCATGCTAGTGGCCTTTTTGATAACAAGGGTGAGTTAATAAATCTAAAAGAAGATGTTGGTCGACATAATGCTTTAGACAAACTTATAGGTAACTCCTTGATTAAAAATCAAATTGATCCAATAAATCAATTTATAACATGTTCTGGTCGTCTAAATTTTGAGCTAGTTCAAAAGGTTCTAATGACTAATATAGGCCTAATGATTGGAGTTGGTGCGCCAACAAGTCTAGCTATAGACCTAGCGAATAAATTTGACATGACCCTCATTGGTTTCGTAAAGAAGGATAGTTTTAATGTTTATACAAACAATAAAAAAATTATTGTAAATTAATAAAATGGGATTTTGCAGTGTCTAAAAATATAAGTAATTTATCAGGAAGAATTGGCTTAAAAGATAACTTATTTAAGCAAATATCAGAAAATTCTCTTAGTAAAAAACCGAAGGATATCACTGAAATTGCCAAAAAACATAACTTAGGTGTTTCAACACTTCACGGAGCTGAATCATTTTATGAATTTTTAAGACCTTCTCACCGAGAAAAAAAAGCATTTGTTTGTAATGGAAGTGCTTGTATGTGTGCAGGAACACAAGGACCATTAAAAGAAAAATTAAAAAAAAAACTCGGTGATGATAAAGTCGGTGAAATGTTTTGCCTTGGATATTGTTATGAGAATCACGCTTTTCATTATGATGGTCAAAATTATGCAGGTAATGATATTAATAAAATAGATGACATTATTAGCGGAAATGATTTAGAGCAAGAAAAATTTTACTCAGAGAGTTTTGCAAAAACAAGTTTTTTAATGGATGATAAACTATCTGATATTGAAAAATTTAGAGATCATTTAAAAAAATTTATTGCTATTGATAAACAAAAGATAATAAAATCGTTATTAGACTCTAATTTAACTGGCCGAGGTGGTGCAGGATTTCCAACTGGAATGAAATGGGATTTCTGTAGTAAAGCAAAAGGAGATAAAAAATATGTTATTTGTAATGCTGATGAAGGAGACTCCGGTGCATACTCAGATAGATATTTGTTAGAAGATCAGGCTCTAAAAGTAATATTTGGAATGATTGTTTGTGGATACGTAATTGGTAGTGATGAAGGTGTTTTGTATATTAGAGGAGAATATCCAAAATCAATTGAATCTTTAAATGCATCAATCAATTCCTTAAAAAGAGAAGGTTTACTTGGTGAAAAAATTTTAGGTACAGATTTTTCTTTTGATTTAGGTATTTGTATTGGTCAAGGTGCTTATATATGTGGAGAAGAAACTGCATTGATAGCTTCTATAGAAGGACGAAGAGCTGAAGTTGATGTAAGACCACCATTTCCAGTTACAGAAGGATTATATAAAAAACCAACAGTTGTTAATAATGTTGAAACACTCGCTGCAGCAGCTGGAATACTTTTAAATGGTGCTGAAAAATTTTCTGCAATTGGTAATAAAAAATCTGCAGGAACAAAATTAGTTTGTTTTGATAGTTTTTTTAATAATCCAGGCGTTTATGAAGTTGAAATGGGAACACCAATGAAAAAAGTTTTATATGATATAGGTGGAGGCTTTAAAGAAGATATTAAAGCATTGCAAATTGGTGGACCTTTAGGAGGAGTCATACCAATTACTGAAGCAGAAAAGCTTAATTTAGATTTTCAAGAATTTACTGTAGCTGGATTTATGCTTGGTCACGCGAGCATTGTCAGTATTCCTAAAGATTTTCCAATGGTTGAATATATTCATCATTTGTTTGAGTTTACTGCTGAAGAATCATGCGGGAAATGTTTTCCAGGTAGGATTGGTTCTTATAGAGGAAAAGAGATGTTTGATCAGTTAAAGAGTAAAAAAGCTAAAATACCCCTAAAAGTATTAAATGATTTGCTAATAACCATGAAAAAAGGTTGTTTATGTGCTCTTTGTGGGGCTATACCTACTCCAATAATGAACATTCTTAAGTACTTTGGAGACGAAATGAAAAATGATATGGTTAAAGAAAATTAATGAGTTCTGAAAAAAGAAAAATTGCTTATATAGATGGAAAACCATACGAAATTGGTTCAAATCACACATCAATTTTAAAATTTGTTAAAAGTTATGTTGGTGAAAAAAAGGTTCCTACTCTATGTGATGATCCAAACTTAGCTCCTTATGGAGCATGTCGAATTTGCTCTGTTGAAGTTGCTTTAGAAAAAGATGGTCCTACAAGAATTGTTGCCTCATGTCATACGCCAGTTGCTGAAAATCAACATATTTTTACATCTAATCAAGAATTAACAGACCTAAGAAAAAACATTGTTGAATTAGTTTTAACAGATCACCCCATGGAATGTGACACCTGTGAGGTAAATAATAATTGTGAACTTCAGACTGTCGCTAATGACTTAGGTATTTCAGACCACCGATATAACTCACCTAAACAACACAAAGGAATTCCAAGAGATACATCTCATGATTATATGAGAATGAATTTAGATAATTGTATTAATTGTGGAAGATGTGTTCGGGCATGTGATGAAATTCAAGGATCATTTGTTTTAACAATGAGTGGCAGAGGATTTGAATCTAGAATTACTACAGATAATGATATGATGTTTGGTGACTCGTCTTGTGTTTCTTGTGGAGCTTGTGCACACACTTGTCCTACTGATGCAATTTCAGATGTGTTTCAATCTAAATCTGCAGCTGTAGATAAAAAAGTTAGAACAACTTGCTCTTATTGTGGAGTTGGTTGTAACTTAGAAGCATCAATTAAAGATAATAAAGTAGTAGCAATCGATACACCAAAAGAAACAGAAGTTAATGCTGGACATACATGTATTAAAGGTAGATACGCTTTTAGTTTTTATGATCATCCAGATCGATTAAAAACTCCATTAATAAAAAGAAATGGAAAATTTGAAGAAGCGTCATGGGATGAGGCTTATGATTTTATAAAAAAAGAAATGAACAGAATTATTAAGAACAACGGACCAGATGCATTTGCTGGAATTTCTTCTGCTAGGTGTACTAATGAAGAAAACTATATTTTTCAAAAAATGATTAGAGCTACTGTTGGTACTAATAGTGTTGACTGTTGTGCTAGAATTTGTCACTCGCCAACAGCATGGGGAATGCAACAAACTTTTGGAACAGGTGCTGCAACTAATTCTACTGATGATATTTATCATGCAGATTGTTTTATAGTTATTGGAGCAAATCCAACTAATGCTCATCCAGTTACTGGTGCAAAAATTAAACAACAAGTAATGAAAGGTAAAAAATTGATTGTTCTCGATCCAGTCACTACCGAATTGGCTAAACTTGCTGATTACCATATTAAATTAAGACCAGGAACTAACGTTGCAGTTTTAAATATGATGTTACACTTCATAGTTAAATCAAAATTATATAATGCTGATTTCGTTAGAGATAGAACTGAAGGCTTTGACAATTTTCTTAAAGAAATTGAAAGACAAGACGTTGATCATTTAGCAAATGTTGCTGGAGTTGATAAGCAAATGGTTAAGGAAGCAGCTATAGCTTACGCAACTGCTAAAAATTCAATGGAGTTCCATGGTTTAGGAGTTACAGAACAAGAACAAGGGTCTAAAACTGTAATGCTTATTGCAGATCTTGCAATGATTACAGGCAACATTGGAAGAAAAGGTGTAGGCGTAAATCCACTTAGAGGACAAAATAATGTCCAAGGAGCGGCTGATATGGGCTGTCAACCACACCAGGGAGCTGGTTATTTTGAAGTTGCTGACGAAAAAAATCAAAAATTCTATACTGAAAAATATGGTGTAACACACCCAACTAAACCAGGATTAAAAATTCCGCAAATGTTTGAGGCAGCAATTGATAAAGAATTAAAAGGTCTATGGATTATTGGAGAAGATATCGTTCAAACAGACCCGAATAGTGCACATGTTGTTGAAGCAATGAATTCTTTAGAACTTTTAGTGGTTCAAGAAATATTTATGAGCGAAACAGCTAAATTAGCAACTGTTGTATTGCCAGGAACAACATTCTTAGAAAAAGATGGAACATTTACAAATACAGAAAGAAGAATTCAAAGAGTAAATAGAGCAGTTCCACCTTTACCAGGCACAAAACCAGATGGAGTTATAGTAACAGATATGATGCAAAAACTTGGCTTTGATCAACCTACATATGATGCTGATCTAATGCTTAAAGAAATTGCAGATGTTGTTCCTTTTTTTAAAGGAGTAACTAGAGAAAGATTAGGTAAATTAGGTTTGCAATGGCCTGTAAAAGAAGATGGAACAGATACTCAAATTCTTCATACTGAAACATTCAAATTAGGGAAAGGAAGACTTAAAAATTTTGACTGGAAGGAATCTACTGAAATTGAAACTAATAAAAAAGATTATCCTTTAATTTTAACAACGAGTAGAGTTCTTCAGCATTACAATGCTTCAACTATGACAAGAAGAACAAAGAATATTAATATAGTTGATGAAGACGTTCTTTTAATACATCCAAAAGATGCAGCTAATAGAGATCTTAATACTGGTGATATTGGAAGATTATATTCCGGTAGAGGTGAAGTTGCATTAAAAGTAGAAGTTACAGATAAAGTTAAAGAAGGAATTGTATTTACAACATTTCATTTCCCAGAACATATGGTTAATATGGTTACTGGTCATGGTAAAGATGAAGAAACAATGTGCGCTGAATATAAAGTTTCTTCTGTAGAAGTTCAAAAAATTTCTAACCAGTTTAAAACTGAAGTTAAACCGAAAGAAAATCAAGCAGAAGTTAACTGATTAAAATGACCATAGGTTGGCATTTTGATAATTCTTATTCAAAATTATCTAATAATTTTAAAGAAGAAATAAAACCTACTCCAGTTGATAATCCTGAATTGGTTATTTTAAATAAAGAACTAGCTAATAACTTAAATTTAGATTTTTCAAAAATAGATAAAAAAAAATTATCTGAAATATTTTCAGGAAACTCATTACCAGAAGGTACCAAATCAATAGCACAAGCTTATGCTGGACATCAATTTGGTCATTTTACTATGCTTGGAGATGGTAGAGCAGTTCTTTTAGGAGAACATTTGGTCAATAAAAACAAACGTTTCGATATACAATTTAAAGGGTCTGGAAAAACATCATTTTCAAGAGGTGGAGATGGTCGTGCAGTATTAGGCCCTATGCTTAGAGAATATATTATAAGTGAAGCAATCCATGCATTAAATATTCCAACAACAAGAAGTCTTGCTGTGGTTAAAACTGGAGAAAAAGTAGTAAGAGAAAGTTTATTGCAGGGAGCTATTTTAACAAGGGTGGCCACAAGTCATATTCGAGTGGGAACTTTTCAATATATTGCTGCAACCCAAAATATTGATGATCTTAAAACCTTAGTTAATTACACAATCAATAGACACTATCCAGAAATTAAATCGTCTAAAACAAAAGCTTTAGATTTATTAAATCTTGTCATGGAAAAACAATGTCAGCTTGTAGTAGATTGGATGCGTGTAGGATTTATTCATGGAGTAATGAATACAGATAATATGGCTATCTCTGGTGAAACAATCGACTATGGTCCTTGTGCATTTATGGATCATTACGACCCCAAAACAGTGTTTAGTTCAATTGATAAATTTGGCAGATACGCTTTTTCTAACCAGCCTCCAATAACTAAGTGGAACTTGGCGAGATTTGCTGAATGTCTTATTCCTCTAATAGATAAAAATGAAAACACTTCAATTAAAATTGCATCAGAAATTATTGATAATTTTCAAAATATTTATGAAGAAAAATGGTTAAATATGATGAGAGATAAACTTGGTTTGTTTGGTGAAGACATAAATGACAAAAAACTGATTAAAGATTTATTAAAATTGATGGAAAAAAATAAATCAGATTATACAAATACTTTTTACAATTTAATGGATATCAAAAATAATATTTACAAGGATAAAAATTTTATCATCTGGATTAATAATTGGAAAAAAAGAATAAATTCAAATAAAACTAGCAATCAAAAACAAATTGAACTTATGAAAAAATCTAATCCAGTTGTCATTCCTAGAAATCATAAAGTAGAGGAAGCCTTGGCTGCCGCAGAAGAAGGTAATTTTGAAGTTGTTATTAATTTACTATCTATTTTGAAAAAACCTTATGATTTACAAAAAAATAGTGCTGATTATCAATCTCCTCCACTTTTAAGTGATCAAAAATATCAAACTTTTTGTGGGACTTAGACTTATAAAACATAAGGCTCTGGTCTAGCACTATTTCCCAGAACTCTTTCTACTGCAAAATCACTTATGTCTATTGTTTGATAAGACCCTGTTGTAATTAATTCGGTCAATGCCCTTCCAATACCTGGTGCTTGCATTAAACCTCTTCCTGTAAATCCTGAAGCCATATAAACATTGTCATATTTTGGATGTTTACCAACAACAGCATTGTTATCCAATTTATTACAATCATAATAACCTGCCCATCCACCAGTTAACTTTAATTCTTCAAAAACTGGTATTCTTTTAGCCAATGCCGGCCAAACCAATTCCTCATAATCGTTCCAGGCTGGTTCTAAATCTTCTGCATCAAAAACTGAATTTGGTGATCCTGCTAAATACTCTCCTCCTTCAGGCCTCCAATAAACACCTGTAGTTAAATCTCCAGTTAAAGGCATTTCTTTTATGTATTTTGGGCATTTAACTCTAAATACAGTATGTTTTTGAGGAACAACGGGGATATCATCAAGTAATTCTTTTGTCCAACAACCTGCGGCTGAAACAATTGTTTTTGCTTTTATTTCAGAAATACTTTTAACCTCACCCTTTATAAACTCAGCTCCAAGTTCTATAGCTTTACTTTTTAAAGCACCATGGAACATGAATGGATCAATCCATCCCTCACTTTGATTGTCAGTATATGTTGCAGTTTCAATGCCTTCATCATTAATATACGGAAATATCTTTGATAATTCCGAACCCTTAATATTTTTTGTTCCAGCTTCGCATTCTTTATGATTTTCTAAAGCTCTATATTGCTCTTCTGCATGCTCTGGGCCAAACATTAAGAGATATCCATTAGTAACCATGCTAGCAGTAGGGTTTGGATTTTTTTCAGTTTTTAATAAATCTGGAATTTGATAAATAAATTCTCTAGCAAATTTTCCTAATAATATGTTTTCTTTTTGAAAAAATTGCCTTCTGAATCCTCCTAGAGACAAAGGAAATGAAGCAGTTTTATAAGTGGGGTCTCTTTCAATTACTTTTACTTTTCTGCCTTCTTTAGATAAAAAATAAGCGGTAGCTGCTCCAATTATTCCACCACCAATTACTACAACATCATCCATAATTAATTTAATATTATTAAGCTTGTATTCAGGATTAGTGCATAGCTACACCAAAGTAAATATGGAATCATTAGATAAGCACTAATCATCTTGACGCGTCTAAATCTGAAAATAAGATTGATAATTAAAGCAATTAGTAAAATTAAAACAATTAAAGCTAACTCTATATTATGAAAAACAAAAAAGACTATACTCCAAGTTGTATTAAAGATTAAATGAATAAAATAAATATAAACAGTATTTATATCTCTATTTTTTGTATGCCAGAAAAGCCATATTGCGATAGTCATCATAAGATACAAAGTTGTCCAAACTGGACCAAAAATCCAATCAGGTGGGTTAAAAGCAGGTTTATTTAATAAAGAATACCAAGGTTCCTTAAAATTTAGTGTTGTCACACTTCCAATTAATGAAGCAGAAAAAGTGACAATAAGAAACAAGATAAAAGTTAAAATTTTATTTCTAAACATGTTAATAATATACATATCAAAAAATGAATAAAAAAACTATTTGGATTACTGGAGGAAGTACAGGAATTGGTAAAGCCTTAGCAATTAAATTTGCAAGTAATGGATGGAATGTTGCTGTATCAGCAAGAAGACTAGAATTGCTAAATGAACTTTCAAATAAATATGAAAATATCTCAGCCTTTCCATTAGATGTAACAGATAAAAATAAATGTTTAGATACATTTAATGAAATAAAAAATAAGTATGAAAATATAGATATTTGTTTTTTTTCAACTGGTACTTGGAATCCCAAAAAAGAGAAGGATATAGATGTAGAACAAATGGAAGAGGTATTTAAAGTAAATTTTTTTGGAACAGTAAATAGCATTAAGGCTGTTGAACAATATTTTAAGGATAAAAAAAGTGGTACAATTACAATCGTTTCTTCAATAGCAGGGTATAGAGGGCTACCAAATTCTACTGGCTATGGTCCCTCTAAATCAGCATTAAATAATTTAGCTGAAAGTTTGTATTTTGATTTTAAAAGATCAAATGTTCGTATCTGTTTGATATCTCCTGGATTTATTAAAACACCAATGACAGATAAAAATGATTTTAAAATGCCTTTTTTAAAAACACCAGAGTATGCAGCAGATCAAATATATGATGGTTTAATAAATAAAAATGTCTTTGAGATTCATTTTCCAAAATCACTTACAATAATTCTTAAAATTTTAAGCTTTTTGCCAAATAAAATCTATTTTGCCTTAATTGGAAAACTTACAAAATATCAAAAAAAAAATTAATAACTAAAATTAATTTTTTACTTAGGTGTTTATTTTTTAAGCTTTTTGTTGAGAACAAACATCTTTAATAACAGGTACATTTGCGCAATCACCACATTTTGTTTGCTGAACAATACATCCGTTATCAAGAACTTTTACATCTACAACTTTATCACACTTAGAGCAGACAGATGTAATAGTTAATCCACATTTTTTACAACTATAGTTTTGAATATCCATAATGAAGTAATATTTTTTATGAATTAAATTGCAACAAAATTGTTAGTTAATGATAATCAATCGCAAACTTTTTTTGAGAATGATTATCATTAGCTCAAAAAATTAATCTTTTACAAACACTACTGTCAACTCGGCTACTTTAAATCCAAACTTAGTCATAGTAGCTCTATTTATTGCAACTCTTTCATCTTGTTTAAATATCCAGTCATCAAAAGTAATTTTTAATTCTCTACCTTTGACAGGAACTAAAAGAACATACTCAAATTTAAATGCAGGTCCATATGAATAACCTATAGCTTTACCCACAACATCTCCAGCAGTTCCTTCATAATTATGCTCATCTATTTTATTAATTTTCCATTCTCTATCTTGAATTTCTCCATCATCCCAAATAAATTTTTCTTTAAGAGTTAACTCTTTGCCATCCCAAGTACCATTTAAATCTGCAGAAAATTGTCTAGTAACTTTTCCTGATCTATTTTGCAAAACACCCCAAGCTTTTATTTTTCCTGATAAATATTCTTCTATAACTAATCTTGGTTCCTTATTTTTAAAATCTTCTGGTTTCATTGCACTATTATTTGTGCAACTTGTAATTAAGAAAATAGAAATTATCAATATAATTGATTTAGTCATTTTTATATGTCGCATAAATAAATCTTATAATTATTATTTTTTTTGCATAGAGAATTGAATTAAATCTATATTTTTTGACTTAAATCCAGCTTCGCAGTAGGAAAGATAAAATTCCCACATTCTTTTAAAAGTAAGATCAAATCCTTGATTTTTAATTAATTTCCATTTTTTAATAAATTCATTTCTCCACATTGATAATGTATTTGCGTAATGGTCTGCATAAGAAACATAAGAGTTTATTGTTAGTCCATTATCAGAAACATATCTATTGATGCTATTCTTATTAGGTAGAAAACCTCCGGGAAAAATATATTTTTGAATAAAATCTTGTTTATTTTTATATCTGTCAAATAAACTATCATCTATTGTAATGGCTTGAATTGCAGCTTTACCATTAATAGACAAATTATTTTTAATAGTTTTAAAATATTTTTCTAAATAATTTTGTCCTACAGCTTCAATCATTTCAATTGAGGCTATAGAATTATATTTTCCTTGAAGATCGCGATAATCTTTTATTTCAATATTAACTTTTTCATTTAAACCACATTTGTAAATTCTTTCTTTTGCATATTCATATTGTTTTTTTGAAATAGTAATACAGTCAAGTTTGACATCGTATTTTTTTCCTAGATATTCCGCAAATCCACCCCATCCACATCCAATTTCTAAAACTTTATCTCCACTATTGGGTTTAATTAAATCTATTAATTTTTGATATTTGTTAATTTGTGCATCAGCAAGATTTTTTGATTTATCATCAAAAATGGCACTTGAATAAGTAAGTGTATCATCTAGCCAATGAGAAAAAAAATCATTTCCTAAATCATAATGCTTAGCAATATTTTCTTTGCTCCTACTTTTAGTATTTTTGATTAATTGATTTTTTACAAAATTTATAATTGGAAGATCAAGCAAGCCAGAAAACTTATAAATAATTTCTATATTTCTAGCTGTAATCTCAATTAAATTTGATAGATTATTAGTTTCAAATTCACCTCTCATATAACTTTCAGCAAATGCGATACTGCCTCCTCTTATTAAATTATAATTAAAACTAGGGTCTTTGATAACTATATTTGCTTTTAGTATTTCTTCAGGATTTCCAAATTTCAAAAGTTTTCCATCAAATGTTGTTATTTCTATATAGCCATAATCAATTTTTTTCAAAAATTTGAAAACTAATTTATCTGCAGTCTTATTTAAAAACATTAATTTTCTACTGTTATATTATTTTTAATTTTAAATTTTTTTTTGACAAATCTAATTCCTTTGATCCACAATTTAAACGCTTCAAAATGTATCGCTGAAATTATTTTAAATGTCATTAAAGGGTGTTTTAGGTAAGAATTCATCAAATTTTTACTTGTCAAATTAGATCTTTTGCCATCTTGAGATGCAAAAAGAATTTTTCCTTCTTGATCATACTGATCTATTTTAACTGATAAATTTTCTCCTGGATTTAATATTCTAAAAAAATAATTACAATCCATCTCAATAAATGGCGAAACATGAAATTTTTTTGAGCAATTATTTTGTATTAACTTATTTTCACCTTTAACCTTAAATACATAAGTATGTTGTTCACCAAACGTATTTTTAACCTCATATAAAATAGAAACTAAATTTTCATTTTTATCATATATAAAAAAAATACTCAGTGGATTAAAGACATAGCCTAATATTCTTGGATAACATAAGAGTTTTATCTTTATATTTTCTGTGCTTATGTTGTTATTTTTTAAATTAATTTTTACCCAATTAAGAAGAGATGAACCATCACGTTCACCATGGTCTTTTTCATAAAAACTTATTAAATTAAATTTATTTAATGAGAAAAATTTTAACTTACCATTAAGTTCATTAAGTTCTGATAGATCAATAAATAGAGAGAATACTTTATATTTAAAAAAATGCTCTTTTGGCTTAAATCTTTTATGAATTACACATCCATTATATATACAAGAATTAGTCATCAAGATTTTTTAGCATTTCAATAGATGATTTTATTCCATCTTCATGAAATCCGTAACCAAAATAACTCCCACAAAAAAGTAAATTTTTTTTATTTTGTATTTTAACAAGCTCAGATTGAGCATCTAAAGCATTTTGATCGTAATAAGGGTGTGTAAATTTAATTTTTTTTAATATTTTTTGTTCATTAATTTTAAAATAAGGGTTTAGTGTTAAAAAAATATTTTCATTACACTTTAAGTTTTGTAATAAGTTTAACCAATATGTAATTGAATTTTTCTCTAAGTTTTTGTCGTCTATTGAAGAGTTCCAAGAAGACCAAGCTTTTTTATTTTTTGGCATAGCTCTTTGATCCGTGTGAATATAAGCTATATTTTCCTTATAACTAAAATTTGAAAGAATATTTTTTTCATCTTCAGTGGGATTTTCAATTAATTTTAAAGCCTCATCTGCATGTGTGGCTAATATTACTTTGTCATAATCAAAGAATTCACTTTCCCCACCATAGTACAAATCAAGACCTGATGATTTTCTTTTAATTTTAATAACTTTATAATTTTTATAGTGCTCTCCACTTATTTGAGAAATGATTTTACTAACATAAGTTCTGCTTCTATTAGATACTGTGTACCACTGAGGTCTATTTTTTAATTTAAACAAACCATGATTTTGAAAAAATTTTAGAAAAAAACTAATTGGCATTTTACTTGCTTCGTAAGGTGGCATAGACCAAATTGCAGATACCATTGGTATAATATGATAATCAATGAATGTTTTTGATAATTTGTTTTTTTCTAAATATTCTCCTAGAGTAATTTTTTCATTCGATATGGTTTCTTGATCACTTTTTTTATAAAATTTAATTATATCAAAAAACATTTTTAAAAATTCGATATTGAATAAATTTGATTTGTTAGAAAAAATTCCATTCAAACCTTTTCCGCAATACTCAAATTTTGTATTATCTACTGAAACTGAAAAAGACATGTTGCTTTTTTCAATTTGAATATCATTTTCTTTAAAAAAATTAATTAAATTTGGATATGTTTGAAAATTAAAAACTATAAAACCAATATCTACTGAAACTTTTTTTTCATCAAAAAATAAATCAATTGTATGAGAATGTCCTCCAAAATGATCTTCTTTCTCAAAAAGATCTACTTTGTGTTTTTTAGATAAATAATATGCAGCACTTAATCCTGAAATGCCTGAGCCAACAACAGCAATTTTCATTAATGATTATGCGGCATCTTCTTTAAACTCATCCATGCTTGGACAAGTGCAAAAAATATTTTTATCTCCATATACATTGTCTACTCTTGCAACAGGAGGCCAAAATTTATTAGTTCGTAAGAATTTTGCTGGATAAGCAGCTTCCTCTCTTGAATAATTATGTGTCCAATTATCAGAGGCAAGTTCACTATCTGTGTGTGGAGCATTTTTTATTGGATTATCTATTTTATCAAATTCACCTGATTTAATTTTTTCAATTTCCTGTTTAATCTTAATTAACGTATCACAAAATCTATCAAGTTCTGACAAGCCTTCACTTTCGGTTGGCTCTATCATCATAGTACCAGCCACAGGCCATGACATTGTTGGTGCATGAAATCCGAAATCTATTAATCTTTTTGCAATATCTTCCTCCGTTACTCCTGTTTCTGATTTAATATTTCTAATATCAATAATACATTCGTGTGCAACATTACCGTTTGATCCTTTATACAAAATAGGAAAGTGATCTTTTAGTCTATGAGCAATATAATTGGCATTTAATATTGCAACTTGAGAAGCAAGCTTTAATCCTGCAGATCCCATCATTTTAATATACATCCAAGAGATAGATAGAATACTTGAACTGCCCCAAGGAGCAGCTGATACTGCTCCAATCCCAGTAGTTGGTCCACAATCTTTTATTACTGGATGATTAGGCAGATAAACTTGCAAATGTCTTTTACAGGCAATGGGTCCCATTCCAGGTCCTCCCCCACCATGAGGAATACAAAATGTTTTGTGCAAATTAATATGGCAAACATCTGGACCAAAATTTCCAGGCTTTGCAACTCCTACTAGGGCGTTTAAATTTGCTCCATCCATGTAGACCTGGCCACCATGTTTATGAACTAACTCACAAATATCAGTTATTTTCTCTTCAAATACTCCATGGGTGGATGGATAAGTTACCATTAATGCTCCAAGGTTTTCAGAGTGTTGTTCTGCTTTTTTCTTTAAATCATCAAAATCAACATTTCCCTCTTTATCACAATTAACAACAACCACTTTCATTCCAACCATTTGTGCACTAGCTGGATTAGTGCCATGTGCTGAACTTGGAATTAAACAAATATTACGATTAGCCTCACCTCTATCTAAATGATACTTTCGAATAACCATTAATCCTGCATATTCACCCTGAGCACCTGCGTTAGGTTGTAGAGAAACACCCGAAAAACCAGTGATAGATCGCAACCAATTTTTTAGATCAGTAAATAAATCTCTAAAACCTTCCATTTGTTCAATTGGAACAAATGGATGGGGCTCGGCAAATTCTTTCCAAGAAATCGGAATCATTTCAGCAGCAGCATTTAACTTCATTGTACATGAGCCCAGTGCTATCATCGTTCTATTCAATGCTATATCTTTATCCTCTAACCTTTTTAAATATCTAAGCATTTCAGTTTCTGAATGATATAAGTTGAAAACTGGATGTTCTAAATATTTTGAAGTTCTTAATAAATTTTCGGGTAGATTGGGTAAACTTACTGAAGGATCTTCTTTTTTAATTGATTCTGCTGCATTAAAAATTTTTAATAGTTGATTTACTCTATATACATTTTTTCTCTCATCAAAAGAAACGGCAAGCATTTCAGAATTTACTTTTCGTATATTAACTCTTTGTTTTAAAGCATTTTTATAAATTTGATCAGTCTTTTCTTTGGTAATAATTGTAACAGTATCAAAAAAATTATTAGAATAAAGTTCATATCCAGACTGTTTTATTTTATCAGCAAAACTTTTTGCTAATTGAGAAACTCTTTCAGAAATGTTTTTAATTCCATCTGGACCATGATAAATGGCATATGCTGCTGACACAATTGCTAATAAAGCTTGGGCAGTACAAATATTACTTGTCGCTTTATCTCTTCTGATGTGCTGCTCTCTAGTTTGTAAAGATAATCTATATGCCTTATTACCATGTCTATCAACTGACACACCAACAATTCTTCCTGGCATTGATCTTTTATACTCATCTTTCGTTGCAAAAAAGGCTGCGTGCGGACCTCCATATCCCATCGGAATACCAAATCGTTGAGAGCTTCCAACTGCTATATCGGCACCAAGTTCTCTTGGTGTTTTTAATTTTGCTAACGCCAATAGATCACAAGCTAATACAGCCTTTCCATTCTTTTTATGAATTTTACTAATTGCTTCACTTGGGTCTTTAATATCTCCTAAAGTTCCAGGATATTGTAAAATTCCACAAACTAAATCTTCTTTTAACTGGTCTAAAACTTCATCTTCTTTACCAACCAAAACTTTTAAACCCATTGGTTCAGCTCTTGTTTGAATTACATCTATTGTTTGAGGATGACAATCCTCAGATACGAAAACTAAATTACTGTCTTTTTTATTTAATCTGTGACAAAGACCCATAGCCTCTGCTGCCGCTGTGCCCTCATCTAATAAAGAAGCATTAGCGATATCCATTCCTGTAAAATCAACTATCATTTGTTGAAAGTTTAATAACATTTCAAGTCTTCCTTGTGCTACCTCTGGCTGATAAGGTGTATATGAGGTATACCAACCTGGATTCTCTAGTATATTTCTTAAAATTACATACGGTGTATACGTTCCATAATATCCCATGCCAATAAAATTTGAGTAAACTTGATTTTTTTTTGAAATAGCTCTTAATTTTCTTAACGCTTCATACTCTGAATTCGACTCGCCAATATTTAGTTCGCCTTTAAACTTTATTTTTTCTGGAACAGTACTATCAATTAAATCATCTAGTGATTGATAATTTAATTCTTTTAACATTTTTGATTGGTCTTCTTTAGAAGGCCCAATGTGTCTTATTAAAAAATCTTTTTCTGAATTTGGCAACATTATGCTGATGTCTCCTTAGCAAATTTATCATAATCTTCTTTATTCATTAAAGTGTCCATTTCTGATTGATCTTTTATTTTAAGTTTAAAAAACCATGCTGAGTTTTCTGGATCTTGATTAATTTTTGATGGATCATCTACTATAGCTTGATTTGTATCAACTACTTCACCACTCACAGGAGTGTATACATCACTGGCAGCTTTAGTCGACTCAACAACTCCTGCTGTTCCATCTTTTTCTACATTAGAACCTTTTTCTGGAAGTTCTGCAAAAACTATATCACCTAACATCTCCGTTGCATGTTTTGTAATACCAATTGTTGCTACATCTCCATCTAATTTAATCCACTCGTGCTCTTTTGAATATTTTACTTCACTCATTAATTCACTCCTTTCACATAACTTTTTTTATAAAACGGCAAACTACAAATACTGGCTGGATGTTTTTTGCCCCTTACTTCTAAAAATACTTTAGTATTTTTTTTTGAAAATTCATTTTCTACATAACCCATTGCTACAGGTCCATTTACACTTGGTCCAAATGTACCACTAGTAATTTCTCCAATATGAACATCTGATTGATTAAATATTTTTGTTTTTTCTCTAGCAATTATTCTTCCCTCAGGTTTAATTCCAACTCTAATTTTACTGACACCATTATTTAATTGTTTAATGATTATGTCAGAGCCTATAAAATCTCCCTTGGATATTCTTTCTTTTGAGATTGCCCACTTTAAATTTGCTTCCACTGGAGTTTTGTCTTTATCAAGATCATGACCATATAAACATAAACCAGCTTCTAATCTCAAAGTATCTCTTGCTCCTAAACCTATTAACTTAGATCCTTTGTTGATTAATTCTCTAGTAAATTTATCTGCAAAATCATTTGGGATAGATATCTCGAAACCGTCTTCACCTGTGTACCCAGATCGCGTAATATAAACTTTCTGATTTTCAAATGAAAACCAGTTTCCTGACATAAAATTTAGATCTCTTACTCCATCAACAACTTCGTTTAGGATTTGCGATGATTTAGGGCCCTGAATTGCAATTAAAGATCTATTTTCATCCAAAATCATTTTATATTTTTCCTTTAGTAATTCCTTTAAAATTTTGAAGTCATTATCTTTACATGCTGCATTGAGAATTATTAAAAAGCCTTCATTCGTTTTTGTGATAATCAAATCATCGTGAATCCCAGCATCTTTATCCATCAAGAAGCTATATTTTGAATGATTTAATTTTAAATTTTTTAAATCTAATGGAAATATCTTTTCAAGATCACTAGTTAAGTCTTTATCGCCATAAATAAATAATTGCCCCATATGTGAAACATCAAAAATACCTGAGTGATTTCTTGTAAATTTGTGTTCTTCAACAATGCCCTCAGCATATTGAATTGGCATCTGGTAACCAGCAAATTCTACAAACTTTGCATTACTATCTTGATGTAATTGGTATAACGATGTTTTTTTTGTGTCCATATTAACTCTTTATACCCATCTGTATATTTGCCTGAGAGTTTTGCTCCTTCGGCGAGAATTTAATCTCTTTCCAGAGTTAATATGTTACGGTCCTTTTTGCCTGAGAGATTCCTGGGTGGTTGCTCCTTCGGCGCTACGATATTTTGTAGTCTCTCCCGTTAACTAATCTATATCATAAATATAAATGAACTTAAATGTTTATTGTGACTGCTTTTTATTAGTAAATTTATTCAAAAATTGTATTACAACTGCTGTTATAACTATAGATCCTCCAATCAGAACAGAAATTGGGGGATTTTCGTTTACAAATAACCATGCCCAAAGTGGTCCTAATACAGCCTCTGTTAACATTATTATTCCTACAAAAGCTGATGGAGTTGATCTGGCGCCAATTGTTATAAAAATAAAACCAAATCCAACTTGGAAAAAACCTGCTAAAAAACCTAAAAAGATATCATTAGATGATATTATAATTGTTGGTGACATGGCTAAACCAATTAATGTCGCAAAAATACCAGCAACTAACTGAAGTGGAATCATGTCTACCTCAGGAAATTTTCTTACAATCAATATTAAAATTGCAAAAGAAATAGGCATAATAAATGCAACAAGATTTCCTGTCATTTGACCTGGCGAAACAGAGTCACCTAACATTAAAAGAATACCAAACACTGCGATAACAATACAAGTAAATGTAAGTTTCGAAATTTTTTCTTTTAAAAAAACATATCCAAAAATTGCAAGAAATAAAGTTTGTGTTTGAATTATAAAATTAGCATTAGCAACAGTTGTTTCATACATGGCAAAAACATAACTTGCAAAGCCGATAGATAGAATAACACCTCCAACTAAACCTGGAATTCCGGACTTATAAAGTGCACTAAAAACAGTCTTTTTATAACTTATTAGAAGAAAAATACTTATTACAATTATAAAAAAAAAAGATCTCCAAAATAAAATTTGCCAAAGAGTCGATCCTTCAAAAGATTTAACAATCAAACCTCCAAAACTAAGACTGACAGCTCCTAAAAATACTAAAAAAGGACCAGGTAAATTTTTAATTAAATTCATTAAATTTGAGAAATTAAATTTTGAGTTTCTAAGACATATAATCTAAATAAAGTCTCTGCACTAGATAATTCAACTTCTTTGAATTTAATTTTTGAACCTGGTATTAATTGTACTAATTTGTCATAATCTGCACTTATTACTACTCCTATTTTAGGATATCCCCCAATCGTACCATGATCAGAAAGCATAATAATTGGATTTCCATCAGCTGGCACTTGGATAACACCTTTTATTAAACCTTCAGATTTTATATTGGTATTAATAATATTTTCTATTTTTGAGCCTTCCAGTCTCATTCCCATACGATCAGATAATTTAGAAACAATAAATTCTTTTTCAAAGAAAATTTTTTTTCCTTGATCAGAAAAATAATGAAAATTGGTACCTTTAATTACTCTAATGTTTTCTATTTTTGTGTTTATATAATTTAACTTTTTATCTTTTAAATTTTGATTAATTTTAAAAATATTTATTTTTTGATTAACTTGTAATTTTTTACCATCATTTGAACCTATGTTTGCTTTAGTATTAACAGAATAACTTGACCATTGTGATTTCAGATCAAATTCTCCACTGAAGGCTAAATAACCATAAACAGACCTATTTGTAGAAGTTATATCTATTTCATTACCGTTTTCTAAAGAAAAAGTTTCATAACAATTTCCATTAATTAAGTCATTGTTTTTTTTGATTGTAAAATTTACATCTCCCGTAATAGCAATATTAATTTTATCCCCAAAATATTTTAACAAAGGACCCTGATAAGCAAATTCTAATACCGAAAGATCTGATTTATTTCCTACTAGTTTATTTGCAAGCAAATAATTTCTATTATCCATTGCACCACTAAATGGAATTCCAATATGATAAAGATTTTTTCGACCTTGATCTTGGAATGTTGTATTTATACCTGCTCTAACTACCTCAAAATAATTTTTAATCATTGTAATTTTTATATTGATCTTTAGTAATTCTTTTAAAAGTAATAACATCACCTGGATTAATTAAATTTGGATCCACTTCCTTTGAGCTATCAAAAATACTTAAAGGAGTATTGCCAATAATATTCCATCCACCAGGACTTTCATACGTATAAATATTTGTAAACTGTTCTGTAATTCCAATAGATCCTTTCGGCACTTTTACCCTGGGTGTTTCAAGACGCTTTACCCGCATATTTTCATCAAGATCTCCAAGAAATGGCATTCCAGCTATAAAACCAGTCATATAGCAAAAAAATTCTTTATTAAAAAAATTATCAAAAAGTTTTTCTTTACTGGCTTTTAATTTTTCTTCCAGCCTCTTTATATCTAATGAAAAATTTTCATCACAGCAGACTGGGATCTCAATTTTTTTACTTTTTAAATCATCGATATTATTAATTTCAAGATTCTCAATTAATTTCTTCAAATCTTTAAAATTTGTTTTTCTCAAATCAAAAGATACAATTAATTTATTATAAGATGGGGTTAGGTTGTTTACTCCAGTAATATTTTCTTTTTGAATACTTTTGAAATATCTGATTACTTGAGAATTAATATCTTTATTTACTTCTTTTCCAAAATCACAATATAAAGCTGCGTCACCAAGATTTGATATATTTTTTATCATGCCATGTTATACTTCAACTATTAAAGTATGGAAATTAATATCAATTGTGATTTAGGTGAAAAATCAAAACATCATTCGAATAAGTATGATCCTGATTTACTTAAGATAGTAAATTCAGCTAATATTGCTTGCGGCTATCATGCAGGAGATAAAGAAACAATGGATCAAGTTATAAAAATTTCTAAAAAAAATGGTGTAAGTATTGGGGCACATCCTTCTTTTAATGATCCTGAAAATTTTGGAAGAGAAAGAATGAATTTAACTTCAGAAGAAGTAAGAAAACTGATAATTGATCAATATGAAATACTTCAAAAAATAGCTTTGGATAATGGAGATAAAGTTTCCCATATAAAGCCTCACGGAGCATTAAATAATATGGCTTGTGAAGACATTGAGCTTTCATCAACCATAGCAAACGCTATTAAAGAAATTGATAAAGATTTAATTTATCTTGTGCCAACAGGTTCAAAAATGGAAGAAGCTGCAAAAAAATTAAATATGAAAATTGCATGTGAAATTTTTGCTGATAGAAATTATGAAGATGATGGTAATTTAGTATCTAGAAAAAAACCACATGCTTTAATCACTGATCCTGAAGAAGCAAAAAAGCATGTTTTAAAAATGGTAAAATCTCAGTCTATTAATTGTCACAGTGGAAAACAAATACCTTGTGAAATAGACTCTGTTTGTATACATGGGGATAATTTAAGCGCTTTAGATACAGCAAAATCTATAAGAAATAATTTATTAGAAAATAAACTTGAATTAAGACCTTTAAATAAAATGGAGAAATTTATTTCTTGATTGAAGAACTTATCATTTTAACAAAAATTATTTTTATCACTTTAATTTTAACTGCTGATAATGCTGTCATCATTGGATCTATTGCGGCAAACTTTGTTCCAAAAAATAGAAAACAAATAATTCTTTGGGGTGTTGTAGGTGCTTTAGTCTTTAAAGTGATATTTGCAATTTTTGCTACTTATTTATTTAAATTTTATTGGATTAAAATCATTGGTGGCCTTTTATTAATATGGATTGTTAATGATTTAAGAAAAGATTTATTAGAAATTAAAAAAATTAAATCTATTTCAAAAAAATCTAAAGAGCCTTCATATATTCAAAGTATTGGTAAAGTATTATTTGCTGATATTACGATTAGCTTTGATAATGTAATTGGTGTTGTTGCTGCTGCAAAGGGTTATTTTGGCTTTATGATATTTGGATTAATTTTATCAGTTGTTTTAACTGGTGCTTTGGCAACTTATCTTGCAAACTACATCCAAAAACACTTATGGATAGTTTATATTGGCTTAGGTTTTATTCTACTTGTAGCTTTACAATTAATTATTGGTGGATTGAGCGATTATGGTGTTTTATCAATCAATGAAACATTTAAAAAATATTTTTAATTTTTCAAATTGCCGCTTAAACATTTATTAATCTTAATTTTTATAATGGTTGCACATGGTAGTGCATTTCCAGTAGCTAAATTAGCTCTTAACAACTCTGTTCCACCTATTTTGATGGCCTCACTTAGAATGGGACTTGTGTTTATTATATTAATACCCTTTTGGAAATTTAAAATTCCAGAAAAAAAATACCTTAAATCCTTGATAGCTTTTTCAATTTCTATGGGTGTTTTGGTTTATGTTTTTATGAATTTATCGCTTTATCATTCTTCAATTATATCTCCTATTATTTTAGGTTCTCAGCTTGCTATACCATTTGGAATTCTTGCAAGTGCTGTAATGTTAAGTGAAAATATAAGTTCAAAAAAATGGTTATTAATCTTTAGTTCTTTTATTGGAATATTAATAATATTTTTTGACCCTAAACTAGCTAATAACTTTTTAGGATTATTTTTTGCAAGTTTGATGGCATTATCTTTTGGATTAGCTCAAGTTTATTCGAGAGAATTAAGAAATTTAGATACTAGTTTGCTAAATGCTGTTGTAGGCTTGATTGGTTTCTTAGTTTTATTAACTATCTCTTATTTTATTGAAGGAGATACAATTTTAAATATTAAGTCTATTAGTCAAAATTCGTGGATTTTAATTTCTTATCAAGCAGTTGTAGTTTCATTAGGAGCTCATTTGCTGATGTTTTATTTGTATAAGTTTTATACTGTAGGGAAAATTTTTCCTTTTTATTCTTTGTTCCCAATTTTTGGAATAATATTAACTTTTTTAGTATTTGGAGAGGTTCCAACTTTATTGTTCATATTGGGTGGTATTATCGTAATAACTTCAGTCTTTTTTCTCCACAAAATCAAATAATTTGCTTATTGAAAATTTATTTAAATAGGCTTTAATTTATCTTTTATAAATTGTTAACAATTAAAGAGGAAGATAATGAAAAAAATATTTATTGCTATTTTCATGTTTGTTTCAAGTTTTGGAACAAATGTAATGGCTGACGGACATGCGATTAAAATGGGGATTATTTTAGGATTTACTGGTCCTATTGAATCTCTAACTCCAGCTATGGCAGCATCTGCAGAACTTGCATTTAAAGAAGCTTCTGATTCAGGTTCGCTATTAGGAGGAAAAAAAATTGAACCAGTAAGAGCAGACTCAACTTGTGTTGACTCAGCGGCAGCGACTGCAGCAGCTGAAGGTTTAATTTCAGGTGGAGTAGCTGCAATTATGGGAGCTGACTGCTCAGGTGTAACTGGTGCTATAGCATCAAACGTTGCTGTACCAAATGGTGTAGTAATGATTTCACCATCTGCAACATCTCCAGGATTAACAACTTTAGATGATAATGGGTATTTCTTCAGAACTGCACCATCTGATGCTAGAGGTGGTCAAATTTTAGCTGACATCACAAAAGATAGAAAAGTTAAAAGTGTAGCTATAACTTATACTAACAATGACTATGGAAAAGGTTTAGCTGATGTTTATGAAGCAGCAGTTAAAGCTCATGGTATTAAAGTTACAACTGTTACAGCTCACGAAGATGGTAAAGCTGATTATTCATCTGAAGTAGCAACTCTTGCTTCAGCGGGTGGAGATGCGGTAGCTGTAATTGGTTACCTTGACCAAGGAGGAAAAGGTATTATTCAAGCTTCTTTAGATTCTGGTGCATTTGATACATTTGTTTTATCGGATGGTATGATTGGTCAATCATTAGCAGATGCTTTTGGAAAAGATTTAAATAAATCTTTTGGTTCTATGCCTGGCTCAACTGGAAAAGGTGCAGGAGTATTTAGTAAAGTAGCTAGCGCTGCTGGTATTGATAGTTCTGGTCCTTACACAGGAGAATCATATGATGCCGCAGCTTTAATTATTTTAGCAATTCAAGCAGGTGGATCAGCTGATAGAGCATCAATTGCAAAAAATGTAATGGATGTTGCTAATGGCCCTGGAACAAAGATTTACCCAGGTGAACTTAAAAAAGGTTTAGATTTATTAGCTAAAGGTAAAAAAGTTGACTATGAAGGTGCAACAGGTGTTACTTTTACTGACGTAGGTGAAGCTGAGGGTTCTTTTTTAGAACAAGAAGTTAAATACGGAAAATTTAAAACTAAAAAACAAAGATAGTTAATATCTTATTCAAAAAACCCCAGTAATGAAAATTACTGGGGTTTTTTTTGTATAATATCTGCTCTCAAAGTTGAGATGACAATAATAATTAAAAAAATTATGCAAATTAAATTCATTGTTTTCCAGCTTGTTAAATTTAGAAATACTCCAGCAGATAAACTTGCTACTGCTTGAACTGAATAAACAATAAAATCATTAAAACCTTGGGCTTTAAATTTTTCCTCTTCTCTATAAGATAGTACTAATAAACTAGTTCCAGATATAAATAAAAAATTCCAGCCAAATCCTAAAAATATTAAAGCTATTAAATAATTTATAAAGTTTTGATCAAATAGACTAGTTATTATTGTTACTGAAAACAGGACAACTCCAGTATACATTATCTTACTATGTCCATATTTTTTAATTAAATTCCCTGTAATTAATGATGGTAAAAACATTGCTGCAATATGAGTCTGTATTACAACACCTGTTTTAGTCAAATTTATTTTTTCCATTACATGCATACTAATGGGCGTTGCAGTCATTAAAAAAGACATAACAGCATATGCAAAAGCAGAGGCTATTAAAGCTTGAAGAAATCTTGGATTTGAAAGTAATTCAAAATAAGTTCGGGTAGTTTTTTTATAAATTGCATTTGACTTATGATTATCTTTATAAAATAATAAAAAAAATGTTGAACAAAAAGTTAAGATAGCAAGAACAATATATGAGCCTGCATATAAATGATTTGAAATAAGTTCCTTTGAAATATTAGCTAAATTTGGTCCAATAAAAGCTGAACCAACTCCTGCTAATAATATTATTGATATGGCTTTTGGCGCCATCTCTTTATTGACAGTTTCTACAGCTGCAAAACGATATTGATGACTAAAAGCTACCGCAGCACCAAGTAAAAAACATCCTAAATTAAAAAAAATAAAACTTTCTATTATTATTGAGAATGCGGCTATCAATGATGCAACTGAGCTTCCAATTGAAGCGAGAATAAATCCTAATCTACGCCCAATTATACTCATTATTTTAGCTGCAAATATTGCAAATATTGCTATGCCGACTATGGACAATGCCATAGGTAAAGTTGCTAAAGATTTTATAGGAGTAAATTTGTTACCTATAATTCCACTTAAAAAAACTGTGACAGGTGCAGCAGTAAAAGCAAAAATCTGACTTAAAATCAATAGCCAAAGATTTTTGTTCATTAAAACATGTACTTATCTGCCATGTACATGGCCCAAGCTATTGCGGCTCCTAAAATAATATATTTCATATTAATATTATTTTATTTCTATTTTTTCTGGAAGTATACCTTTTGGTCTATACCTCATAATCAATAATAAACCTGTTCCCATCATTAAAAACCTAAAATATGGAACACTTTCAATTAAATGAACTTTTAAAAAATGACTATCGTCTAAACCAGCAGTCGTTAAATTAACTAAATATAACCCTATAGGAGCTGCTTCAATCCATAAAAACCAAACGACAAAACCCCCCAGAATCGCACCAAAATTATTTCCACTTCCACCTACTATAACCATTACCCAAATTAAAAAAGTATACCTCATTGGTCTGTAACTACCTGGAGTAAATAATCCATCTTGAGTTACTAACATTGCTCCAGCAATTCCAACTATTGCTGACCCTAATACAAAAATTAATAAATGCTGTTTTACTACATTTTTTCCCATAGCATTGGCAGCTTCTTCGTTGTCTCTAATAGCTCTCATCATTCTTCCCCAAGGAGAGTAGAGAGCTTTTTGAGTTAAAATTAAAAGAATAATTACAACAACTAAAAATAGTCCTGAATAACAAAGTTTAACAAACACTGATGATCCTTCAATTACGAATTGATTTAAAGCTGCCTGTCTGTCAGATAAATCAGAGATTAAATTCAATTTACTTAAATTAAACTTTTCCACTAAATTTATAAACCAGTCAGTTTGTTGTAAATTTACTTCATAAGGTGCAGGACGTTTTAAACCAATCACATTTTTAACTCCTCTCGTCAACCAATCTTCATGTTTTATAATCGCTATAACAATTTCTGAAATTAATAATGTAGCGATTGCTAAATAATCTGCTCTTAAACCTAAAGCTACCTTTCCAATTATAAAAGCTAATCCTCCAGCAAATAAAGCTCCTACTATCCAGGAAAAAATAATTGGTAGACCAAAACCACCTAAAAAACCAGTTTTTGCAGGATTAACAGCCTCAATTGCTTCAATTCCAGGCTCAGCTGTAAATCTAATAATTATAATTCCTAAAATAATAATTGATGCTATTGAATATGTTCTTATTTTAGATTTTTTGTATCTTTTTAAAATATACCTAACTGCCAATACCATTATTATAATAAGGAATAAACTCATGAGAATATCTATGCCTCCTTCACTCCAAGCTTCTTGTACAGGATCAACAGAAATTAAAACTGCAGCTAACCCACCTAAAGCTGTATAGCCCATTATTCCAAAGTTAATAAGTCCAGCATAACCCCATTGAATATTAGCTCCCATGGTCATAACTGCTGAAATCAAACAAAGATTAAATATTGATAAAGCAATATTCCAAGATTGAAATATTCCAACAAGAATAATTAATCCCATCATAATACTGTAAGCTGCAATAACATTTAAATTTTTTCTCATAGTATTTTTCCTTTAAAGATACCTGATGGCCGATATAACAACACGATAACTAATATTGAGAATGAAACAGCAAATTTATAATCTGTTGATAGCAACTGAACTAAACCTTCGGGCTCCATGCTTTCAGGTAAAACATACATAAAAAACTTCTTATATGCATAAGTTAGAAGTATTTCTGAAAAAGCTATTACATATCCACCTAAAAAAGCTCCGAATGGATTTCCAATTCCACCAACAATAGCTGCAGCAAATATTGGAAGCATATTATTAAAGTAGGTAAATGGTTTAAAGCTTTTATCTAAACCATATAAAGCTCCTCCTATTGTAGCTAAAATACCTGCAATAATCCAAGTAATCATAACTATTTTTTTTGGGTCAATTCCAGAGAGTAATGCTAAGTCCTCATTATCTGAGTATGCTCTCATACTTTTTCCAGTTCTAGTTTTGTTTAAAAACCAAAAAAGAACTGATACTAAGATCATTGTTACTATAATGGTAATAACTTGAGTAGATTTAATTGCAAGACCTTCATTTAATCCAGTCATTTCTTTAAATTCTCCTGCTCTTATTAAAAATTTTTCTCCATCAAAAAATCTTCTATCTGAAGGACCGATTATTATTCTAACTACTGCTTGAGTAACAAACATTACCCCAATACTTACCATTGCTAATTGAACTGGAGGACTTTTGTTAACTCTGTAATATTTAAAAACAAACTTATCTATTAATAGCATATAACTAGCCATAAATATGATAGCAAAAGGTATAGCCAAAAGAGCTGTTGGTAAAAAACCTAAACTAATACCCAAAGATTGAAAATACCAAGTAAATAAGATTGTAACCATGGTCCCGAAAGACATCATGTCTCCAGTAGCAAAGTTTGCAAATCTCAAAATTCCATATATCAAAGTAACAAAAATTGCACCAAGTGCTAATTGTGAACCATAAGCTAAAGCAGGAACAAAAATATAGTTTAATAAAAGTATAATTGCGTTTGCAAAATCCATATCAACCTCCTAAAAAAGAACTTCTAACTCTTGGATCGTTCAATAATTCTTTTCCAGTTCCGGAATAACGATTTTCACCAGTTACCAAAATGTACCCTCTATCCGAAATATTTAATGCTTGTTTTGCATTTTGTTCTACCATTAGAATAGCAACATTAGTTTTTTTAACTTTAACTATATGATCAAATAATTCATCCATTACAATTGGAGAAACCCCTGCTGTTGGTTCATCTAACATTAAAACAGAAGGTTTAATCATTAATGCTCTACCTAATGCCACTTGTTGTCTTTGTCCTCCTGATAATTCACCAACTAACTGATCTTTTTTCTCTTTTAAAACTGGAAATAGATTGTAAATTTCTTCGATTACTGTTTTAATATCGCCATCAATTAAAAAAGCTCCCATTTCTAAATTTTCTTTAACTGTCATGCCTGCAAAAACATTTTTATTTTGTGGTACAAATGAAATACCTTCTTTAACCCTATCTTGAGGAGATAAATGGGAAATATTTTTTCCATTAATAATCACTGAACCAGATTTTAAATTTAATAATCCAAGCATTGCTTTCATTGCAGTTGATTTTCCAGCACCATTAGGTCCAAGAATTGAAACTATTTCACCCCTTTCAACATTTACAGAACATGAGTTAATAATATCAGGACCTTTTCCATATCCACCTGTCATATTATTACCTTCAAAAAATGCCATATTAATTATCTTTCAGTTTTGATCCTCTGCCCAAATAACTTTCAATAACTTTTTCATCTTTTTTTGCTTCTTCAACAGAACCTTCAAAAAGAACAGATCCTTCAGACATAACAATTACAGGATCACAAAGTCTTCCTATAAAATCCATATCATGTTCAATCATACAAAAAGTATAACCTTTTTCTTTATTAAGCTTTTCTATTGCAGTACCAAGATCTTTAAGTAAAGTTCTATTAACTCCCGCACCTACTTCATCTAATAAAACTAATTTAGCATCAACCATCATTGTGCGGCCCAATTCTAATAACTTTTTTTGACCACCAGATAAATTTCCTGCTAATTCATTTTTTAAATGGCCTAGATTGAGAAATTCAGCAACCTCAATTGCTTTATCTTTGATTTTTTTTTCCTCTTTTGCAATTAATGATGGTTTTAATAAAGCATTCATTAGTTTTTCTCCAGATTGATTACCTGGAACCATCATTAAATTTTCTAAAACAGATAAATTAGTAAACTCATGAGCAATTTGAAAAGTTCTAAGCAAACCCTTAGAAAATAATTCATATGAAGGAACATTAGTAATATCTTCATTGCAAAACATAACTTTCCCAAAAGAAGATTTTAAATTACCGGCAATTAAATTAAATAATGTGGTTTTTCCTGACCCATTAGGACCAATAATGCCGGTTATAGTTCCTTTTTTAACTTTAAGCGAACAATCTGAAACAGCTGCCAATCCACCAAAATATTTAGATAGATTATTAATCTCTAAAATATTTTCAGACATTATTATTTATTTAATCTTTTATGAAGATTATCAAGAGTTTCAACTATGGACCTATAAACCTTTTTTTTAGATATATCTTTTAAGGCTTGTTCGTTTAATCCTTTAGAAGTTTGAGATTCTTTTACTAAATATTTTAGGTCTTTTTTAGAATTTACTACTGCATCTTTTGATAAAGCTAAAAATAATGAAGTTATATATTTTTGTGCATCTAATCTTTTTACTCCTTTTTTAACAAGCCAGTCACTCATTGTTCTAAGTAATTCATAATAAGAAGCCATCATCCCAGATGTTGACCAAAAATTAATTGATAATTTTTCATTTTTAATTTCAACTGTTGATCCTAGTCTATCAAAAAATTTTTTAACTTTTTTGTTTGGTGGACAAATTGGAATTGGTCCTTGTTTTAAAGAGATTGGAGGTAAGGGTATAGCTCTAACAATATCAGCCTTAATTTTAATCATTCTTTTAAGTTTTGGAATTGTTATTGTTGAAATAAAACTTATAATTTTTTGATTAGGTTTAAATTTTAATTTCTTAATGATTTTTTCACCAACTAAAGGAGTAATAGCTAAAAATACCCAATCACTTTTATTTATAATTTCTTGATTTTCTTCGGTAACTATTATTTTTTTGTATTTTTTTTTTAAATAACTTGAAATTTTGGAATTTCTCTTTGAAACAAAAATTTTTTTAACTTTTAATCTAGAGCTAAGTATTCCTGTTATTACTGAAAAAGATATTTTTCCACAACCTATAAAACCTAATATCATCTTAATACATACCAGTAAAAGAGTTATACTTTTTAATCAGATAAAAAAAAAGAGCCCTTAATTAAATTAAGGGCTCTAGAATTAAATTTTATTTAGAATTTAATCTAAATAATTAAAATGATTTTCCGATTTTCAAGCTACCAGTTACACCATCTAAATTAGTTAATGTAATTGTTTGGTCAGCTCCTGTTGTAGAGTCTGATACACCTGCACTTGAATCAAAATTCATATAATTTGCTTCAGCTCTAATAAATACACCATTGTCCATAGTCATATTTGTACCAAAGCCAATAGATTGACCATCTAAATCTGTATTACCATATGATGCTCCAGTTCCTAATGTTTCATTAGTAATTACATCAACCTGAACGTAACCAACTTTTGCATAAATACTTTCAGTCAAATTTAATGAAAGATATATAGTTGTTAGATCTTGAAAATCTATTTGTATTTTGTTTTCAACAGCTGAGGCAGAATCTGCAGTAGTTTTGTCATATCTAATTGACTCTGTAGTTTCTGATTCTAAAGCATCTGGTACATAATCCACACCAATGGCAAGTCTATCACCAATTGTTTTTTCTATGAAAACTGAATACCATCCAGCTGCTCCATGCTCATTACCTTTATGAGTTTCACCACCAGATGAAGTTTCACTACCTGATGCTGCAAATAGTCCGGCACTTCCTGATATACCTACATTAACGCCAACATCTGCAGATGCTTGAGAAACTGTAAATAAACCAAAAAGGATTGCTATTAAATATTTTTTCATTTTACTTCCCTTTAATTTAATTAAATTAATTGTTTTTAAACAACACTGAACTTAATCATAATTTCTATAAAAAATAACTAAATATTTAGATTTAATTAATTAAATCTTAAGTGTTGTAATTATACAACGAAAAAAGTATTGATTTTACTGGTTTTTTTTTAACTCTATTATTGGTTGAGCAGTCAATTATTGGCTCTAAAAAAACTGTCCTCTGATCCTTAATAATTCACGACTCAGTAGCTGATTTTTATCAAAAGGTCTTCTTCCATGAAGCCAAAAGTAATTATTTGCTACAATTGTATGGCCAACTGGTAGTTTTGTAATTATTTTATTTTTGCTTTTTTCTAAACAATCAGAAAGTTTTTGCAAAAAATTTCCCTGTTCCATGTTTTTTGGTTCAGGAAACTGATCAATGTAAGAAATATTAGGTCTTCCCTTTTTATCAGATGAAAAAACAGGATGTTGTACTTTATAACCTATATTTTTACTTTTTGGAGATCCCCATGTAAAATCTTGTCTACCAACAGGGTCCTTTGATAAATCATCACAATATTCCCATTCATCTAAATGTAACATTGTAGTTTCACCACCTTCAACATTTTTCTCCTCTAATTTAGTCATTGTTAACCAATCAGTAATTTCATTTACATAAGTGCCGTCGGTATGAAGATCCATATTTCTATAAGCTTTCCTTAAATATGAGTCACTTGTATCTTCATGCTTAATATGAAATCTCGCATAATATTTACCACTCATTGAATCATGGTTTGGAATTCCAATTAAATGAGCAATAGAAGTAGACAATTTTATTAAAAATTGATCGTTAGTATTTGAAGAGACATTTTTTGGACCAATTATAAAACAACCTTTAGATCTTTCTCTAATTATTGAATTCATTAACTTGCTAAGTTTATTATCTGTCACATCATCTAAGCTTTTTGCAATTGTAAATCTAGTGAAGGGTTTAAGTTCTAGTGCAGTTAAATCAAATTTATTAAATGGGAAAATTAATTTTTCTATTATTTCATCATTTAATTTTATTTCTAATATTCTATTAGTTTTTTCATGTTCCTTAATTTCAAAACCATTTATATTTTCCATATCAAATTTTAAGATAAATAAACTTATAAATCAATTTCATTTAAAAATAATTACTTAATAAAGCCATACAAAAAGCTGAAAAAATAGTTGGATAAACATAATTTTTCTTTGAAATAAAAAAAACAAATAAAGATAAAACTACAACTATTAATCTAATTAAATAACTTATATCACTTAAAACACCTACTGGAAAAATGATTGTTCTCGCTATTAATGCTGCTAAAGTTGCATAAGCTAAACAATTAAACCATTTAAATATTTTTGATGTTTCTTTTATACGCTCA
Source organism: Pelagibacterales bacterium SAG-MED30 (assembly GCA_014653775.1). Classification (GTDB taxonomy): domain Bacteria; phylum Pseudomonadota; class Alphaproteobacteria; order Pelagibacterales; family Pelagibacteraceae; genus Pelagibacter. Next base: position 29,804 of record JACWEA010000001.1, on the reverse strand, counting down.
GAACTTAATGCACCAAGAATTCTTGATAAAAAAGTTGCAAGAGATGTAACCAAAATTGCATAAACTATACTAACTGACATTTAATTCTCCTATTAGATATGCTGAAGTTCCACCAACTATACCACCCAACAAAATTGACCATTCAGGAGAAATAAAATAAAAAATAGGTCCCAAAATAGCACCTAGTAATACTGATAATGAAATTTGTATTGTTTTTGATGCACCTACCATCATACATAAAAAATAAATAGGATTTAAAATTGCTAACCCCATCATAATATCTTTGTTTAAATATTCAGAAAAAAAGAAACCAATAAATGTTCCTATAATAGCAACACTCCATGTGGCACTTCCAATTCCTATCCAGTAATCAATTCTTTCTTTTTTAGGTATTGATTTATAATTATTTTTCATGATTAACCAGGCAGATACTGCTATAAAATGACAGGAAAAATAATATTTCCATTTTGGTTGATCTTTGTGCATCATTAATGGAAATAAAGAAACCGCCATAGGATAAAGACGAGCATTAACAAACCAAACAGCTAAAAAGATATTTAATAAAGATGCACCTACCAATAAAGATTCAGCCATTACTAAAGAACCAGGTAATGCGTATGTTAGCATTGTAGAGAAGATGCTTTCTTGAATATTAAAACCCAAATTTCTAAGAAGTGCTCCTATGGCAATAAAGCAACAACCTAAAGCTATCGCTGGACTATCGTGAGCTAGAATAGATTTATATCCCTTAAAGAAAAATTTCTTATTAATCATTAACCGCCAAGAAACAATCTACCAACATCAGGATTTTTAAGTAAACTGTCACCTTCACCAGCTATCGCAGTTTGTCCTGATACCAAAACATATCCTATGTCTGCAAACTCTAGACCTTTTTTGGCATTTTGTTCAACAAGTATAATAGTTTTTTTTTCATTTTGTTGAAGATCTCTTAAAATTTCAAAAACCATATCAATATATTTTGGTTCTAAACCAATTGAAGGCTCATCTACAAGTAAAACAGATGGTTTCATTACAAGTGCTCTTGAAATTTCTAACAATCTTCTTTCACCACCTGATAAAACTTTTGCAGGTTGATTTCTTCTATTTCTTAATCTTTCATACTTTTCAAAAATTCTTTCCGCTTCTTGATAAGAATCTTCTGATTTATCTTTTATATACCCGCCCATTAATAAATTTTCTTCTACTGTCATGTCTGGAAAAACAGAATTATCTTGAAGTATATAAGCTATACCTACTGATTTTAATTTGTCAGCAGGTGTTAAATTAGTGATTTCCTTTCCATCGATTTCTATTTGGCCTGAAAAAATATTTGTAAATCCATAAATTGAATGAAGTATAGTTGATTTTCCTGCACCATTTGGACCTATTAAACATAAGGATTGTGCTTTACTTACAAAAAGTTCAAAATTGTGAAGTATTTCCATTTTTCCATAACCAGCATTCAAGTTTTTAATTCTTAAATGTAAATTTGATGGTGAAAGTTTTCTTAAATCTTCTGCCTGAGGTGCTTTACCTAAAACTTCGTACTGGTTTGACATTATTGAGCTCCTAAATAAGCATCTATTACACGCTTATCATTCTTAATTTCATCTGGTGAACCATTAGCTAGCATTTTACCATGAGCTAAACAAAAAATATTTTCTGCTAATTGCATTATTACTCTCATATTATGTTCAATAACTAGTAGGGTAATTCCAAACTCTTGATTTACTTTTATTAATCTATCTATAATTCCATTAATTAATGTTGGATTAATTCCAGCAGTTGGTTCATCTAGTAAAAGCATTTCTGGTTCGTTCATTAGTGCCATAGCTAGTTCTAATAGTTTTTGTTGTCCGAAAGATAAATCTCCCGCTCTTAATTTTCTTTTTTGATATAAACCAACGAAGTTTAGTAAATTTTCGGCTTTTTCATTTAAATCTTTTGGAATTTTGGAAAATATTGTAAACAAACTTGCATCACTTCCTTTGTGACTTATAAGCATATTTTCTACACAGTTTAATTTTCCATAAATTCTTGTTTGTTGAAATGTTCGAAGCAAACCTAGTTTTGCAATAACTGGTACTGGTAATTCTGATACCTCTTTTCCATTAAACTTAATTGATCCATTATCTATAGGATAAGTTCCAACAATAGAGTTAAATAAAGTTGTTTTTCCAGAACCATTAGGTCCTATTAAGCCAACAATTTTTCCTTTATCAACATTCATTGAGATATCTACATTAGCCTTAACTCCACCAAATGATTTACTCAAATTGTTTACCTCTAAAATGCTCATTTCAATTCAACCTGCGCTTTTCGATCTGCTTCATCAATTACTTCGCCAAATCGTTCTGGATATTTTTCTCTTAACCATCCCATAATTCCTTCAGGGAAATAAATCACAATTACTACTATAAGAACCCCTAGAGCAACATACTGCCAACCTAAAAAGAAAGTCCAAAAACCCTCCTTAAAAATATGAAATACAGTTGCTCCAATTATTGGTCCCCATAATGTTCCCTTTCCTCCTAAGATAGCCATTAAGACCATAAATACTCCCATCTCTCTTCCATCAAATGCAACATCTGTTGAGTCAATGTATCCAACTAATCCTCCCATTATTCCACCAGCTAGACCGCAGAAGAAAGCTGATATCATCCATCCTATTATTTTATATTTCATTGTTTGAATTCCCATTGCCTCTGCTTTATCTTCGTTATCTCTGATTGCATTAAGTATTAGTTTAAATCTTGTTGAATAAATTGCTCTAACAGCAATGAATGTTAATACAAGTGCCCCAAAACTTAACAGATAAAAGAATTCTCCTCTTGCTTCTAGTCCTCCAACATTCGGAAAAGGTGGTGTTGTAAATCCTTGACCGGCTCCTATAATTTCAATACCTCCAGAAATTTCTCCAGCTGCAACACCTAGACCTAAAGTACATATTGCAAAGTAATGTCCTCTTAATCCTAGAATTGCATAACCAATTAATCCAGCTACTATTGTTGGGATTATTGCTGCCACCACAAGTCCAACTGCCATTCCTTGAAAAAATTGAGCAGGAGTATGTACAAAAGTTTTTTCCCCGCCACTCTCTGTCCATTCTGCTAAAGGAAAAAACATCCCAACTTGTACTGAAGCACACAGATACATACCTAAACCATAAAATAAAATATTACCAAAAGTGTTGTAACCCATTTCCCCACCTTGAATATTCCATGTAAGAGCTAATACAATTAAGACACAAAGTATTGATAATTGAACCTTAAATGCTGGAAAAATAAATGGTGCAGTTATTCCAAAAATTAATATTGCCGCATATAAAATTAAATTTTTATTCATCTATTTTAAATACTCTCTTTTTCTTGATAATTTAAATCTTCTGTAAACTAAAATTAAAACTAATAGTAAAAATACTGCTCCAATTCTAAATTCTGTTCCTAAAATATAATCTGCAAATTCCTCAAAAACTCCTAGTCCCATTCCAGATAATGCTACTCCAGGCAAATTTCCTAATCCCGCAACTATAACAATCATAAAAGATCTTATTGTATAAGGTAATCCCATATAAGGATGAATTGTAAATGTTATAGATATTAGCGCACCAGCAACACCACAAAGAGCTGCATTAATGCCAAAAGTAGCCGCATAAACTTTCTCGGTATCTACTCCTAAAATCTTTGCTGCTCTAGCATTCTGAGCAGTTGCCCTTATTGCTCTGCCAAGCTTTGATTTTTTCATATAAATTACTAAACAAATTGCAAAAAAAATACTAACTACTGCAGAAAATATTTTTGAGTTTGGTAAAACTACATTGTTATCAAATAAAAAAGTTGTTCCGTAACCTGAATTAGCTAGAACAACATCTGCACCAAATGCAAAATTCATTAGTTGCATAAATAGAATGCTTATTCCAAAAGTAGCTAGAATCGAGATAAATAAGTCTCTATCAACAACTTTATTGATTACTAATTTATAAAGTCCTACACCAACAAAATACATTATGACTGGCGCAACAATTACGCCCCAGGCAGGATGAATTCCATATAGATACATAAAATATGCAATATATCCTCCAAGAATAACTAAATCACCTTGGGCAATATTTATGATATTCATCACTCCCCATTGCAAAGCCATGCCGTAAGCAATCAAAGCAAACAGTACACCCAGAAGAATACCATCCAAGCAAGCTTGAACAGTTATCATTGGATATTGGAAAACCATAAAGTCCATAAATTGCCCTTAAAAAAAAATACCCCCTAGAGATTAGGGGGTATTTATAGATTAGTTATTATCTGTCAGACCACTTAGGAATTGGATGTATCAATTTAGCTGACGCCCACTTAAGTGGAGCAACAACTTTATTTTCACATTTTCCTGCGCCATCACACATTACTTGGAAAAGCACCATAGGTTTGTCAACATTTTGACCACCCGGGGCAAATTTAATATTTCCATAGAATGTTTGCATATTAGTTGCAGCAAGAGCATCTCTTACTTTCTTTTGATCAAAAGAATTTGCTCTTTCAAATGCATCTTTAAATACTAATAAAGCTGCAGATGACTCTGCTGATTGATAAGGCGGATCATAACCAAATTCTTTTTGGAAATCAGCCGCATAAGTCATTCCATCTTTAAAGAAATTATCTTTATAAGTTAATGTTTTATGCCATTGAGAAGCACAAAGAGCATACTGAGAATTTTTACCATGTTGTTTTGATAATTTCGCAGCATCACAGTGTGTCATAGCTAACATTGGAACATCTACTTTCATTTCAGCTATTTGTCTAATTGCTGTTAATGCTCCCTTCGTATGACCTGATACAACAAGCACATCTGGTTTCATTTGCTTAACTTTAACTAAAGTTGCAGCCATATCATTAAGCTCTTTGGGGAGTTTATCATCAATTATGATCTCAGATCCAGTTTCTTTAGCTGCATCTAAAATACCTAATCTTACATCTTGTGAAAAAGCATCTTGTTCAAATGCTTGCGCAATTCTAACACCTTTTCCACCATTTAATTCAACAGCTGTTCTAATAGCTACATCAAGATATAAATTAGCTGGAGCTAAAACTGCAAATAGATATTTATAACCTTTGGTAAATAAAGATCTAGAAGCACCATTTGCTTCAACCATCGGAACACCATATTTTTCTGTAACAGGAGCTATAGCTTTAGTTAAACCTGAACTGTAAGGTCCAAGCATAAATTCAACTTTATCCTGTGAGATTAATCTTTCTGCTAATTGAGCTGCTCTTTTTGGGTTTGACTCATCATCATAATAAATGATTTCAAACTTATAAGTTTTTCCACCAACTTTTACTCCACCCATGCTATTAATTCTGTCAACAGCCATGTTATAGCCGTTTTGAGTATGAACACCATTAGATGAATATTTTCCAGTTAATGAAATAGCAGCACCTAAAACAATTTTATCTCCAACTACTTTTGCAAAAGAAACAACTGAAGTTGAAAGTAAAATTGCTACTGCAGAAATAAAACTCAATATTATTTTATTTATTTTCATTTTATTCCCTCTTTGATTAATTAATTAATAATCAATTTAATAAAGAAATTTTATTTTATGCAAGTGACAATTAATACCACCAACAAACTAAAATCGTTGAGTAATAACAATTATAAAGGCAATGATTACTAAAACACTCGCAGAAATTGTATTAATTGTTTTTGGATTTGCTTTAATCCAATTAATTAATTTTTGAGCAAGTAATGCATATCCAATTAAAGATAAAAAATCTAATACGATATAAGTTGTAATTAAAATAATAAATTGAATTAAGTAATTTGAATTAAAATCAATAAATTGAGGAAAAATAAAAGGAAAAAACATCCAAGCTTTAGGACTAGTGCCTGCAACTATAAAACCATCTTTAAAAAAAGATAGGTTGCTTTTTTTTATAGATCCTTGTTTAGAAATATCTTTTGGATGAGATTTATAAATATCGTAAGCTAGATACAATAAGTAAATTATTCCTATCCATTTAAATAAATTTAAAAATATTAGATTTTCTGAGAAAAAAGATCCAATTACAAAAATTACTAAAGTTGCTTGAAATAAATTTGCAGTTACATCACCAAATGCTGACCAGATACATTTACTTACACCATAATTCATTGAATAGGAAATAATCACAATTCTTGGAGTTCCGGGAGTTATAAATAAAAAAATAATAATCTGTAAATAAAGAATATAATCCAGGGGGAGCATAAAAAAAGATAGCCCTTAAAAACCGGGAGCTAAAGATGGCTAAAAAGGACTATCTAGGTGAATATATCATATCCAAAAAAAAATGCATTATAGAATTTTTTAAAATATAAGTAATTTATGAAAAAAAAAGGTCACACCCCAATCACCCGTGTCAAAAATCCTGAACCAAATATTGAAAGTCCAGATTGGGTCATCTGGGCAGCTTGGGCCGATAGGATCACATTTGAGGAGATTAAAAAAAAAACTGGAAAGACAGAATCTGATGTAATCAAAATTATGAGAAGATCTCTAAAACCATCTTCTTTTAGATTATGGAGAAAAAGAGTAAATGAAAAAAGCATCAAACATAGAAAAAAATTTGAATACTCAAGGAAAGAAATAACTAGCAAAATTAGAAAAGGTGATTATTTATAAATAATGAAAAACATTATAATCTATACAGGTCCACTTTGTAATTATTGTGATGCAGCAAAAAGATTATTAACTAGAAATAATATTCCTTATAAAGAAATTAATATTGCAACAGTAGAAGGTTCTAGAGATGAAATGATAAAAAAAGCAAATGGCAAAAAAACAATACCACAAATATTTTTTGGTGATTTGCATGTTGGTGGTTATGATGAAGTTAGAGCCCTAGAAAAAGAAAATAAACTTAAAGGTTTAATAAAATAATTATTATTTAGGTTTAAAAGTTAAACAAACACCATTATTACAATATCTTTTCCCAGTAGGTTGTGGACCATCATTAAAGACATGGCCATGATGTGCATCACAATTTTTACAATGATATTCCGTTCGTTCATAACCTAACAAATCATCTGTTTTTGTTTCAAAAACATTAGGTAGTGATTGAAAAAATGATGGCCAACCTGATCCACTTTCATATTTTGTTTTTGATTCAAATAATTTTATTCCACAGTTTGCACAATGATAATTTCCTTCACGCTTTTCACTATTTAATTCACTTGTGCCTGGAGGCTCTGTTCCATCCTCAAACATAACTAATTTTTGCTCAGCTGTAAGGTTTGGATTATTTTTAGTCATTTATAATAATTTAGCACATGATTGGTGTAAAATAGAGTGTAATTCAACAAGTTTATCAAAATCTTTATTATAACCTCCACCCAAAACACCACATAGAGGAATGCCTCTTGAAAAAAAATTTTCAGTAACAATTTGATCTCTTTTTTTAATTCCTTCATCTGAAATCTTTAATTTTCCTAATCGATCATTAAAGTGAATATCAACACCAGCTATATAAAAAATATAATCAAAATTTTCTTGATTTAATTGATTTAAATAAAACTTTAGTAATTTAATATATTGAACATCTTCTAAGTTATCCTCTAGTTCTACATCTAAATCACTATTCGATTTTTTAGCAGGATAATTGGTTTTTGAATGCATACTAAAAGTAAATACTCTTTTATTGTTCTTAAAGATATCTGCGTTACCATTTCCTTGATGAACATCTAGATCAACGATCAAAATTTTTCCAGCTAATCCCCGATCTAAAAGATATTGAGAAGCAACTGCCACGTCATTAAATACGCAATAACCAGCTCCTCCTTCATAATTTGCATGATGACTTCCACCTGCAGTATTACAGGCGATACCATAATTAATTGCAAGTTTCGATGCCAAGACTGTTCCACCAGTAGCTACCAAAGATCTCTGAACTACACTATCAACCAGAGGAAAACCAATTTTTTTAATACTATTTTTATCTAAAGTTTTATTCTTTACATTTTTTATATAGTTTTCAGAATGAGCCCTTTTTAAGGTACCTTCAGAACAAGGATAAGGTTTGTGAAATTTTTTAACAATATTTTTTTTAATCAAATAATTTGCAAGTTCTCCAAATTTATTAATCGGAAATTTATGATCATCACCAATTTTTGCAAAATAATCCTCATGGTTAACAACTGGTAAATCCATTTTATTCAATAACTCGTATTGGCTTACCATCAAGGCAAGCCTCCAAGGATTCAATCATTTGATTATAGAAAATATTATAATTTTCTGCAGTAACATATCCAATATGGGGAGTAAGTAAGGCATTAGGTAAAAATCTTAATTTATTGTTTTCTGGAAGAGGTTCTTTTTCATAAACATCAAGACCTGCCCCTGCTATTACATTTGTAGATAAGGCTATAATTAAATCATCTTCATTAATTATAGGTCCTCTTGAAGTATTAATTAAAAAAGCTGTCTTTTTCATATTATCTAATTCTTTTAAAGTAATACAATTTTTATACCTCTCTCCTCCTTGAACATGAATTGAAATTATATCAGAATTTTTTATTAAATCTTCTTTACTACAAGGAAGGACATCTAACTCTTTACAAGTATCTAAATTTAGATTTTCACTCCAAGCCACAACTTGCATTCCGAATGCTTTTGCAATTTTAGCTACTTGAGTTCCAACTTTTCCTAAACCAATTAATCCTAAAATTTTTCCTTTGAGTTCAATACCAATCGTAGTTTGCCAATATCCTTGGTACATATTATCAATTTCTTCCTTCAAGTTTCTTGCTAAACCTAAAATTAGGGCCCAAGTGAGTTCTGGAGTTGGATGAGTATTAATTTCAGTACCACAGACAATTATTTTTCTTTTTTTTGCAGCATCTAGATCTATTGCTTTGTTTCTCATTCCACTGGTAACAATGTATTTTAAGTTTTTTAAAGCATCAATTAAACCAGAAGTAATTTTAGTTCTTTCTCTCATTATTAATAGCGCTTGAAATTCTTTTAATTGGTCTATAGCATCATTTTCATCTTCAAATGGTTTACTAAAAACTTTTATTTCATATTTTCCAGATAATTTTTTTAAATCTACAAATTCTTGTGAAACATTCTGATAATCATCTAAAATTGCGACTTTAAGCATTTTTTTTAATTTTTTTGTTTGAAAGAGTTATACCCGCAACAATAAATATTGCTCCAAGTAAGTGGTAAATCATAAATTTTTCACCAAAAAAAACAATTGCCATTATAGAGCCAAATACAGGCATTAAGTGTAAAAACACCCCTGCTCTATTTGCTCCTATAATTCCAATCCCTTTAATCCAAAAAAAGAACGAAGCAAGTCCTGGAAAAATTACTACATATGATAAGGTTAGAACAAAAGGCATACCAAGAATAATTTGATTTCCAAAATTCATCTCCAAAATATAAATTGGAACCAAAAATACTAAGCCAGAAATAATTACAACTTCTAATAAAGTTATTTGTGAAATTTCATAAGTTTTTTTTTTAAGTAATGCAGAATAAAGTGCCCATGCGAACATGCCTGATGCCATAATCAAATCTCCTCTATTAAAGGCTAAATTTTTAATAACATTAAGGTCTGATTTAGTTATGATAAATAGGACTCCTAAAAGAGATAAAACTACTCCTAGTATTTGAAATTTGTTTGTTTTTTCAATACCTAAAATTGAAGATATAAACATTATCCATACTGGGATAGTGGAGATCATTAACACTCCGCTAATTACTTGCATATAATATAAAGAATAATAAACAGTTGAATTAAAAATCGTAATACTTGTAATACCTAAGACTATAAAAAAACCAATATTATTAAAAATATAATCTTTTTTTTTTAAAATTTCCTTAAATGTAAAAGGTAAAAGAATTAGTCCAGCAAATAACCATCTATAAAAATTTAAAGAAAACGGAGGAATTTCAAAAGTGCTTGCCGCTTTTCCTACTATAAAATTACCTGACCAAAATAAAGTGGTTAGCACTAATAATATATAAGCTAAATTATTTTTATTTCTCACAAAATTAAGAAAATCTTACAGAGCTATAAGGATCTAAATTCAAATTTGTATTTTCTTCAGCTAACATCCCAGAAACTATCTTTCCAGAAATAGGTCCTAAAGTCCATCCTAAATGATGATGACCGAAACAATAAAAAACATTTTTATAATTTTTTGATGGGCCTATTACTGGTAAAAAATCAGGTAAAGTTGGTCTAAAACCTAACCACTCGTCTTCATGAACAGGCAAATCACCCAGCATATGTTTTGCATTATTTATTAAATTTTTAATTCTTGATTTTGATAAAGGATTTTTTAGCCCTCCAAATTCTACTGTTCCTACAACTCTCAAACCTTGTTCCATTGGAGTAATTCCAAACCCCCTATTAGAATAAATTACAGGTCGACTTAATAGATGATCACAATTTTTAAAATGTACATGATAGCCTCTTTCTGTGTCCAAAGGTATCTTTTCCCCAAGATTATCAGTTAATTGTTTTGAAAAAGCTCCACAAGCTATAATAATTTTATCAAATTTGTATTCTTTGATATCGGTTTTAAAAATAGGAGTTTGATTATTAAACTTAATCTTTTGAACGTTAGATTTTTCAAACTTACCTCCTTTTTTTAAAAATAATTCAAAGAATTTTAAAAGTATTTTTTTAGGATTTCTTGCGTGCCTTGCGTATGGATAATACACTCCAGCATGATAAAAAGGTTTTATATGTGGTTCTAAATCGTGTATCTCATGTTTGTTAACTAATTGTTGTTTAACTCCTAACTCATCTCTTACTTTTATTTCTAGTTCTCTACTTTTTAAATCTTTATTATCCCAAATATATAATATTCCTTTGTTTTCAACTAAATTTTCTAAATTTATTTCATCAAATAATTCATCATATGCGGGTAATGCCAAATTTAAAATTTGATGCATATATTTAGCGGTATGCATCATTTTATTTTTTGTAGTATTCTTGATGAATTTAATAAACCAAGGTATCATTTTTGGGACATAGTTCCACTTCAAAGCTAGTGGTCCAGTTGAACTTAACAACATAGCTGGTACATCTGCTAAAACATCAGTTCTATTTAAAGATAAAGATGCATAAGGTGAAAAATGTCCAGCATTACCATAAGATGTAACTTGGCTACCTGGTTCCTCTCTATCAAAAATAGTTACATCGAATCCTTTTTTTTGAAGGAATAGCGCGTTTGAAATACCTTGAATGCCTGCTCCAACAATTCCAATTTTACTATTCATAAAAAAAATTATACTGCTTTTTTTAATAAAAATTTAAGCGACAAATTATACTTATGCAATTGACTGTTGGCTATGAATCTTTGCACTCAATACAATTCCAAATCCAATCATAGTAGCTAACATTGAAGAGCCACCATATGACATTATTGGCAAAGGAGATCCCACAATAGGTAACATTCCTAAAACCATAAACATATTAATAATGATATAAACAAATATTGCTGAACCAAAACTATAACAAAAAACTTTAGCAAAATAGCTTCTTGAAATAGATCCGATCAAAATTATTCTGTAAATAATTATTGCATAAATTAGTAATAAAAATAATGAACCTATAAATCCAAATTCCTCAGAATATAAAGTAAAAATAAAATCAGTATGTTTTTCTGGCAAAAATTCTAAATAGCTTTGAGTTCCTTTTAAAAAACCTTTTCCTGTAAGTCCTCCAGATCCAACAGCAATTTTTGATTGGATTATTTGATAACCAGCTCCTAAAGGGTCTCTATCAGGGTTTAAAAAAGTTAAAATTCTTAATTTTTGATAAGGTTTCAAAAATGAAATTATGAAAGGAAATGCAACTATTGAAATTAAGAATGAATAAAAAAAATATTTATGATTTAATCCAACAAACCATAAAACAATAATTCCACTAATTGAAATTAATATTGATGTTCCAAGATCTGGCTGAATAACAACTAAGCTCATTGGAACAAAAATAATTATTAAAGATGTAATGACTGAGTAAAAAGAATTTACTTTTTCTAATTTCATTCTATGAAAATATTTTGCCAAACAAAGGATTATTGCTATTTTCATAAGCTCTGAAGGTTGAATATTTATAAAGTATAAGTCCATCCATCTTTGAGAGCCAGATGCAGTTACTCCAAAATTAATTGTCCAAATCAGCATCAAAACTAATATGATGTAAGCAAAATAGCTTATTGAAAACCATAATCTTATATTAAAAAAAGATATAACCAGCATCAATACACTAAAAATTATAAATTTTATAAAATGACTTTTTGTATAAAAAAGAACCTGACCTCCATCAGTAGAGTACATTGTCACAATGCTTACTATTCCTAAAACTAAGATACTTATCAATAAGATATAATCTAATTGTTTTATTTTTTGGAAAAAATGTGACTTATTTTCTAATCTATTATGAATGTACATTTAAATATTTAAATATTTTTTTGTTTCAAAGTTTTTTCTAATTTCGTGTCTATCTATAATCATTTTAAACAATTTTTTTGCTAAAGGCGCAGCTACAGATCCTCCAGAGCCACCGTGTTCAATTACTATACTTAATGCATATCTAGGATTTTTGTAAGGTCCAAATGCAACATACAAAGCATGGTCTCTTTGTTCGTAAGGAATTTCAGAAGTTTTTAAATCTAATTCTCGTTCTTTAGCCGTGATTCTTTTTACTTGGGCTGTCCCAGTTTTTCCTGCAAATTGATACTTTGGATCCTCTATTCTAGATCTATAAGATGTTCCCATAATTTCATTTGTAGAACTAAACATTGCTTCCTGGATAATTTTTATATTTTTGTCATTTTTGTATAATGGCATATATTTATCATTATACTCTAAGTCTTCTTGATTATTTAAAACTAACTTGGGATAAATTTTATACCCACCATTTCCAATCTGTGCTGCCATTAAACAAAGTTGAATTGGCGTTGTTTGTATATACCCTTGACCTATTCCAGTAATAATTGTTTCTCCTAGTAACCAATTTCTACCTAAAGCATTTTTTTTCCATTCAGTATTTGGTACTAAGCCCCTTTTTTCATTTTCAAATAAACCATTAAAAACTTCTTTCCCAAAACCAAATTTTTTTGCAGTTTCACTTAATCTATCTACTCCAAGTTTTCTTGCGATTTCGTAAAAATAACTATCACAAGATTGTTTCATAGCATTTTTTAAACTAACAAAACCATGTCCTTCTTTTTTCCAACAATGATATGTTTGACCATACATTTCCTTTTTACCTTCGCATTTAACTGTAAATTTTGTATTAATAATTCCATTTTCTAATGCTGATAATGCTACTAATGGTTTAATAGTTGAGCCTGGAGAATAGTTTCCTGCTATAGATTTATTTACCAATGGTTTCATCGGATTATTTCGTATTAATTGCCAATCTTCTTGATTGATACCGAAAACAAATGAATTTGGATCAAATGATGGCGAAGAATGCATTGCTATTATTGCACCAGTGTAAATATCCATTACACAAATAGAGCCAGCTTTATCTAGCAACAACTGGTTAATAAATTCTTGTATTTTAGTGTCTATAGTTAATTGAATAGTTTCACCTTTATCACCTTTTTGAAAAGCTAACTGATTAATTCTTCTTCCAAAAGCGTTAACCTCATATCTCTCAATAGAATTTGATCCTATCAATTTATTTTCAAATGTTTTTTCTAAACCAATTTTTCCTATTTTTAGTTCTGGCACAAACTTTTCTTTAATTATTTCATTTGAGGAAATATCATTTTCATTTGCTTTACTTACATATCCTAAAACATGAGTATAATATTCTTTATATGGATATTCTCTAGAAATTGAAATTACTGGTTTTACTCCGTTTAAATCATATAAATGATTGTTTACTTTAGAAAAATCTTCCCAACTTAAATTATTTGAAATAACTAAAGTTTCCCAAGGCTTAATTTCATTCTTTTTTTTTACTATCTTTTTAAATTGATTATCAGAAAGATTTAAAAGATCTTTTATTCTATAAATTGTATATCTAAAATCTTCAACTTCTTCTGGAACAATATGTAACTCATAAGCTTCAAAGTTTCCTGCGATTGTATTTCCAAAATAATCTTTAAATTCTCCCCTAATAGGTGCAAGTTTCCATTCTCTTATTCTATTTTTATCAGAAAGAGTTAAATATTTATCATTTTGCTTAACTTGTAAAAAAAACATTCTACTTATAATTCCTCCAAATATTAATATTTTAGCGGCAGCAATAATGAACATCCTTCTATTAATTGAATTAAGCTTAGTAATATTGTCGCTAAATTTATTCATTGATACCCTTTAAATAATAATCAAAAATAAAAGTGAAAAAAATATAAATTAAAAACGTAAAAAAATTGTTAACTAAATAATATGTTAAGTTTAATTCATATGAAAATACTAAAAACAAAATTGAATAATTAATAGAGTTAATCAAACTAATAACGAATAAAAAATAAAACCAATCTTTTATAATATTTGGTCTAATAGTTATGTTTCTCAAATATGATGAAAAAGAACAGATCAATACATAAGATAATGAACTTAAACCAAGTGGGAGTCCTATAACTACATCATTAATCAAACCAGCTATAAAAACTAAGAAATAATCAAAATGCAAATTCTCTTTCAAAGTAAAATAGAAAATTAAAATAAATGGAAAATTAAAAGAAAAATATTCAATATCTAGATAATTAAAATCAAATTCATTCAAAACAGAGATAAAAAGTATAATTATTGGAAGCCAAAGATATATCTTATAAATAAAATTTTTTTTATAAAATCTTATCATTGTAATTTTCCTTTATTAATCACACATTCTCTATATTTTTTTGTTCCAAATTTAAAACCCTTAGGATTTGAAAAGGTTTTTTTACATTTTTTACTATAAATTAAATTTAATTTTAAAAACTCTAATTCTACTTTGTCTATTTTATTTTTCTCGATAATATTCTTTTGTGAGCTTATTGTATTTAGTGATTTTGATAATTCTGTATTTAAATCATTAATTTTTTTTTCTAAATCTTTATTCTCATTCAATAACCTTACATTAGTATTAGTATAAATTTCAATTTGTTCGTTAAGTAAATCTAGTTTTAATTTATCTGTAATTTTTAATTCTTGCGTTAGACTTTCCGTCTCTAAAATTTCTTCATTTTTTTTTTCACTAATCTCAAATTTTTCACTATAAACTTCTGCAAAAACATATTTAAGTTGGTCAAAGTTACTATAAAAATTTACTTTTAGAGTTTTCTGACCTTGATTTTCTATTATTTCTATTTTACCTACTGGTATACCACTTTTATATATAGAGCCTGTTCCTGATGTATAAGCAATGCCTTTATCACCTATATCATTTAAATAATTGCCTTTAACATATTTTATTTCACCTGATTTTTTACCATTTCCAGAGACAATTGCCTGAATATTGCTAGGTGCTATAGAGACAGGAACATTAGAATTAAAATCAGATATTAATAAAACTCTTGAAGTTTTATAATTTACCTCAACTACTTTACCAACTAAATAACTTTTATCATAAATATTAGTTCCAATTTTAATATTATCTTTACTTCCTTTATTAATGATTAAAGATTTTAAAAATGGACTATTATGATCAACAATTACTTTAGCTAATATTTTATCGTTAGATAAACTATAATCCTCTATAAGAGCTTTTAACTCATCATTCTCACTTCTTATAATCTTATTAGAAATCTTTTCTGATTTTAAATTTTCTATTTCAAGAACATTCTTTTTATATCTTTCATAAAAAGTTGAATAATCAATTATTTCATCAATTGATCTTAAAATAAAATTTTCAGGGTAAGAAACAATTAAAGAAGATCTATATACAATTTCATTTATTATATTTTTTGTCTGACGAATTATCTTATAATCAAAACTAGATAGTGTAATTATTACTATTGAAAGAAATACTAATGTTAATAAAGAAAATTTTTGTTTGTTACTTTTTTTTAAAAAAGCAGATCTAATTGCAATTACAAAATCATCTCTGCTTGAGGCCATTCTTCTTAATATTCAGTCAACATAGTAGAAAAAGTTTGTTCTTGATCTAAAGCTTTTCCAGTTCCAATTGCTACACATGATAAAGGATCTTCTGCTATATGAACTGGCAGACCTGTTTCTTTAGAAAACCTTTTGTCAATATTTTTTAATAGAGCTCCACCTCCTGTTAATGTTAGTCCCATGTCTACTAAATCAGCTGATAATTCTGGAGGAGTAGCCTCTAATGCGTCTTTAACTCCATTTACCATTTCTTTTAGGATATCATTTAAAGCCTCTGCAGTATCTTCTTCGGTAATATTAACTTCTTTTGGAGTTCCAGATCTTAAATCTCTTCCCTTTACAGGATAAGTATTATCATTAGTAGGAATAGCAGTTCCAATTTCTTTTTTAATTTTTTCTGCAGTACTATCACCTATCATCAAATTATATTCTTTACGCATATAATTTACTAAGGCTCCATCCATTGCATCGCCTGCTACTCTTAAGGACCTTGAATAAACTAAACCTCCCAAAGACATAACTGCAATTTCACTTGTTCCCCCACCTACATCAACCACCATTGATCCTGTTGCTTCGGAAATTGGAAGCCCTGCACCTATTGCTGCAGCTATAGGTTCCTCAATTAATTGAACTCTTCTAGCACCAGCTGCTAATGCACTATCTTGAATTGCCTTTCTTTCGACAGGAGTTGACCCAGTTGGTACACAAATTAGAATTCTAGGATTAGCAAAAGTTCTTCCTTTATGAACTTTTTTAATAAAATGCTTAATCATTTCTTCAGTTACAATAAAATCAGCAATCACGCCGTCTCTTAAAGGTCTAATAGCGCTGATGTTCCCTGGAGTTCGTCCAAGCATTGTTTTTGCTTCATCACCAACTGCTAAAACTTGCTTTTTCCCTTGTTGATCTACAATCGCAACAACTGACGGTTCATTTAAAACTACTCCTTTTCCCTTAACAACTACTAATGTATTAGCTGTTCCTAAATCTATAGCCATATCCTGGCTCCAAATTTTTTTAACTCTATCAAATACTCCCATTTATATTCCTCTCATTTTTTGATTTTTTTGGTCCATTGGAGATTGATCCATTGGAGCTGTTTTTTCTCTTTTAATAATCATTTTATTTAATGCATTAATATATGCATTCGCAGAAGCAACTAATGTATCCGTGTCAGCTGCTTGACCAACAGTTGTTTTTCCATTTTCTTCAATTTTAACACTCACAGTAGCTTGTGCGTCAGTTCCCTCAGTTACAGCATGAACTTGATAAAGTTGTAGATTCACATCATGAGGGTAAAGAATTTTTATACATTTAAAAATAGCATCAACTGGACCATCTCCAGTCTCAGTCGCTTGTTTTACATCTCCATAAACATCTAAAGTCATTTCTGCTTTTTGTGGTTCACCTGTTCCCGCATAAACCTTTAATGATTTTAGATTAATTGCATTTACTTTGTTATCAATAATCAAACTGTCATCGATTAGTGCAATAATATCTTCATCATAAACATGTTTTTTCTTATCTGCTAAAACTTTAAACTTTGCAAAAGCGTTACTAATAATATCATCAGTTAAATCAGGGTAACCCAAGCTATTTAATTTATCTTTAAATGCATGTCTTCCTGAATGTTTACCCATAACTAATGAAGTTTGTTTTACACCTACACTTTCTGGTGTCATGATTTCATATGTTTGTCTATTTTTTAACATTCCATCTTGGTGAATACCGGCTTCATGGGCAAAAGCATTTTTCCCGACAATTGCTTTATTATATTGAACAGGAAATCCAGTTGCATTTGAAACAATTTTTGAAGCTTTACTCAAAAGTTTTGTATTTATTCCAGTTTCATATGGCATTAAATCTGGTCTTGTTTTAATTGCCATTACAATTTCTTCTAAAGCAGCATTACCTGCTCTCTCACCTAAGCCATTTATAGTGCATTCAACTTGTCTAGCACCTGCTTGCACTCCTGCTAAAGAATTTGCAACAGCTAAACCTAAATCATTATGACAATGCGTAGATAAAATTGCTTTATCTATATTTGGAACTTTATTTAATAAAGTTTCTATGATTGTGGTAAATTCTGAAGGTATTGTGTAACCAACTGTATCTGGAATATTTATTGTCTTAGCTCCATTTTTAATTGCTAATTCTACAGTTTTGCACATGTAGTCCATGTCTGTTCTTGTTCCATCTTCGCAAGACCACTCAACATCATCAGTAAACTTTCTTGCATAAGTAACATGTTTTCCAATTGATTCATAAACATCCTCAGGAGACATATTAAGTTTGTGCTTCATATGTAATGGACTTGTTGAAATAAAAGTGTGAATTCTAAATCTTGGAGCATGTTTTAATGCCTCACAAGCTCTATCAATGTCTTTAACAGAGTGTCTAGAAAGTCCTGCAGGAATTGAGTTTTTCAAAATTTTACTTACTTCTGAAACTGCTTCAAAATCTCCAGGTGAAGCAATTGGAAAACCTGCCTCAATAATATCAATTCCTAATTCATCAAATACTCTAGCTATCTGAATTTTTTCTTCCAAACTCATAGAGGCACCTGGTGATTGCTCACCATCTCGCATAGTAGTATCAAATATAAAAACTCTATCTTTGTTGCTCATATGTTAAATTTTTTGAAAATCTATAATACAATCTATAAGAGAGATTGCAAAATAATTAGTTAAATTCCTCTTATTAGTAGACCATTTTAGGGCTACTTAAAATTAATTATAAAAAGTATAGGTGAAATGATTGAATAATTGTAGCAATAAATTTCTAATAATAATTAACTTTTATCGCTATCAACCAATTTTTTCTTACCAATCCAAGGCATCATAGCTCTGAGCTGAGCTCCAACCTTTTCAACTGAATGTTCTGCTAATTTTTCTCTAGTTGCTAGAAAGTTTTTTTGACCATTTTTGCATTCATCCATCCATTCTTTGGTGAACTTTCCAGATTGTATTTCAGATAGTATTTCCTTCATTCTTTTTTTTGTTTCTTCTTTATTTATAACTCTTGGACCAGATTTATATTCTCCATATTCTGCAGTATTTGAAATAGAATAATTCATATTCGCTATCCCACCTTCATAAATTAAATCAACAATTAATTTAACTTCATGAACAGTTTCAAAGTATGCCATCTCAGGTTCATATCCAGCCTCAACTAATGTTTCATATCCATTTTTCATTAGCTCAACTAAACCACCACATAAAACTGATTGTTCACCAAACAAATCTGTTTCGACTTCGTCTTTAAATGTTGTTTCTATAATTCCAGATCTTCCTCCACCTACAGCCGATGCATAAGATAAAGCTAAATCTCTCGCTTTTCCTGAGCCATCTTGATGTACAGCAAATAAACATGGAACTCCTCCTCCTTTTTCATATTCACTTCTAACTAAGTGACCAGGTCCTTTTGGAGCAACCATAAATACATCTAAATCTTTTCTTGCTTTAATTAAATCATAGTGAACATTTAAACCATGAGCAAATGCTATACTTGTTCCTTCTCTAGCTCTTTGTTCTATATGATTTTTGTAAATTTCAGCCTGTAGTTCATCTGGAGTTAGGATCATTACAACATCTGCCCAAGCAGCTGCATCAGATAAATTCATTACTTTTAGACCTTTCGACTCTGCTTTTGCTGCGCTTGATGAACCTTCTCTTAATGCTACGACTATTTCTTTTACACCACTATCCCTCAAGTTTAAAGCATGGGCATGTCCTTGACTACCATAACCAAAAATTGCTATTTTTTTATCTTTGATAAGATTTACATCAGTGTCTTTTTCATAAAACATTTTCATCTTTTATTCTCCTTATTAAATTTATTTAAAAATTTCAGCACCTCTAGTCATTGCTATAGCCCCCGTTCTTGAAGCACTTATGAGACCTAGAGGTTTTAATTTTTTACTCATTTTATCAATTTCTCTTCTAAGTGCAGTTATTTGAATTACGACAGATAGTTTACTTTTATCTAATATTACTGGATTGAAGCTTTTACAGATTTTAATACATTTTTCTATCTTTTTTTTATTTCCTACAACTTTTAATAAAGCCATTTCTTTAAAGATTACTTTTTTATCCTCCCTTTTAAAATCAGCAACTTTATGTACTGGCACTAATTTTTTTAATTGTAGTTTAATTTGATCAATCACTTGGGGTGTACCTGTTGTAACTATAGTAATTCTTGAAATATTTTTTGTCTGGTCAACTTCTGCTACTGCTAATGATTCTATATTGTAACCTCTTCCAGAAAATAAACCTACTACTCTTGCTAGTACTCCAGCTTCATTATCAACCCAAACTACAAAAATATGGGTGTCTGATTTTCCTTTTTTTGTAGGTATACTATATGCTGATTTTGGATTTGCCATTAAACTAATGTTTTTCCTTTTCCAGTAATCTTTTTTTCTTTTTCATCATTTGGACCTAAAATCATTTGATTATGAGGTTTTCCTGATGGTATCATAGGAAAACAATTTTCATTAGGATCGACCTGGCAATCAAATATTACAGGACCATCATAATCAACCATTTCTTTTATTTTAGTATCTAGCTCATCAGGATTAACAGCTTTAATTCCCTTGCATCCATAAGCCTCAGCTAATTTCACAAAATCAGGTAACGCTTCGGTATAACTTTCAGAATAATTTTTTTCATGTAGTAATTCCTGCCACTGTCTTACCATTCCCATATATTGATTATTTAAAATAAAAATTTTAATAGGTAAGCTATATTGAACTGCAGTAGACATTTCTTGCATCGTCATCAAAACTGAAGCCTCGCCAGCTATATCTATAACTAATTTGTCAGGATGGGCAATTTGAACTCCCACCGCAGCTGGAAGACCATAACCCATAGTCCCAAGTCCACCAGAAGTCATCCATCTGTTAGGTTTATTAAATTTGTAATGTTGAGCAGCCCACATTTGATGTTGACCAACTTCAGTAGTAATAAAAGTATCTTGATCTTTTGTTAATTCATATAATCTTTGGACAGCATGTTGAGGTTTTATAGTTTCTTCACTATTAATAAATCCAAGAGAGTCTTTTGTTCTCCATTTTTGGATCTGTTCCCACCACTTTGATGTATTCTGTTTATTAGAAGCTTTAAAGCCATTATGTTTTTTATTGATCTTTTTTATAACCGTTTTAAGAACTTCGTTAACATCACCTACAATTGCTAAATCTACTTTTATAATTTTATTTATTGAAGATGGATCAATATCGATATGAACTTTTTTAGATTTAGGTGAAAATTCATCTATCTTACCTGTTATCCTATCGTCAAATCTTGCTCCTATATTAATTAATAAATCACAGTCATGCATAGCATTGTTTGCCTCATAAGTTCCATGCATCCCTAGCATTCCAATAAACTGATTATCATCACCAGGAAATGCACCAAGTCCTTGTAAAGTTGATGTAATTGGAAAGCCAATTAGTCTAACAAATTCTCTTAATGTTTCACTTGCTTTTGGTCCAGAATTAATAACTCCACCTCCTGTATAGATTACAGGTTTTTTTGCTTTAGAAATTAAATTAATTAATTCATCTATATCATTTTGAATAAATTTATTGTGCAACTTGCCATTAGATTTTTTTTCTATTTTTGGTTTCGAATAACTAACCTTAGCAAATTGAATATCTTTTGGAATATCT
The DNA here is from genome assembly GCA_014653775.1 of Pelagibacterales bacterium SAG-MED30. Taxonomy (GTDB): domain Bacteria; phylum Pseudomonadota; class Alphaproteobacteria; order Pelagibacterales; family Pelagibacteraceae; genus Pelagibacter. Next base: position 8,085 of record JACWEA010000001.1, on the reverse strand, counting down.
ACTAAAACAGGACCTGGTCTGCCTGTAGTTGCAACTCTAAAAGCCTCATGAATAATTTTTGATAGATCTTTAACATCTTTTACTAACCAATTATGTTTAGTACAAGGTCTAGTGATTCCTGTTGTGTCACATTCTTGGAATGCATCAGTACCTATTAGATGAGTAGGTACTTGTCCTGATATACATACTAACGGAACTGAGTCCATGTATGCATCTGTTAAAGCTGTTACAACATTAGTAGCTCCTGGTCCAGAAGTTACTAAAACTACTCCAGGCTTTCCGGAAGATCTTGCATAACCTTCAGCCGCATGTCCAGCACCTTGTTCGTGTCTAACTAAAATATGTTTAATAGAAGAATGATTCTTTAATTCATCATAAATCGGTAGCACTGCTCCACCAGGATATCCAAAAATGTACTCTACCTTTTGGTCTTCCAGACACTTAAATACAATTTCTGCTCCTGTAAATAATTTTGACATTTCGCAATCTAGCTGAAGTTGTGCTAATTGGTCAAGTTTTAGTCAAGAATATTTAAATTTTTTTTAAGAAGTTGTCTAAATATTTTGGCTTAATTTTTTTCCAATCTTTCATATTACCTCTAGCCCAAGTAACTTGTCTTTTGGCATATTGTCTTGTCTTTATTGATATTTTTTCAATAACTTGCTCTTTTGGAACCCTATTCTCAATTAAATTCTTGATTTCAAGAATGCCTATAGCCTTAGTAATACTTTTGCTTCTTGGAACTCTAAGCTTTAAAAATTTCTTTACTTCGGGAATTAAACCAGATTCTAACATCTTTTTCGTTCTTAAATTAATTCTTTCAACTAGTTCTGGTCTAGGAAAATCGATATATAATTTTACAAAAACACTATTTTTAAATTTTGATTTTGTTTTTTTATACCAATCAAATATAGATTTGTTTGTAAATAGTTTTACTTCATATGCTCTAATAGTTCTTTGAACATCAGTGGGTATAATCTTATTATTTGCTAATGAATCAATTTTAACAAGTTTATCAAAAAAATTTTTTTGACCAATTTTTTTTTGCAAAGTTCTAATTTGATTTCTTATTTTATTTGGTACGTTAGGAATTTCAACCAATCCTTCAGTCAAAGCCTTAAAATATAATCCTGTGCCTCCAACTAAAATTGGTATTTTATTTTTTTTTCTTATTAATTTCATTTTCTTTAAAACTAGATTAAACCAATCGCCTGTTGAAAAATCTTTTTTGGCTTCTTTAAAGCCATAAAGATGATGTTTTATTGATCGCATATCTTTTTTTAAAGGTCTTGCAGTTAATATCTTTAATTCTTTATAAACTTGCATGCTATCAGCATTAATGATTTCTCCTTTAATTTTTTTTGCTAATTTAACGGCGAATTCACTTTTACCTGAAGCGGTTGGACCATAAATTAAAATAATTTTGGATCTCAAATCCATTGGTTTATTTTAATTTTATACCAATATATCTTCTTTGATTTTGGCTGTTATAAATTACTAATAAAATAGTTTTTTGATTTGAATTTAAAACTTGATTGGTAATTTGATTTAGATCACTTGCAGACTTTATTTTCTTTTTTTGAGCCTCTAAAATTATACTATTTACTTCAATAGAATTTATTAAAGGGCTACCTGATTCTATTTTTGTAATAACTAATCCATTTATTTGATTAGGAAGCTTTCTTTCCTTAATATCTTCTTTAGTAAGTGTTCTTACAGTTATATTTAAGTTTTCAATTTTAGTTTCAATTTGTTTAGGCTGTTCACTTACTTTAAAATCCTCTGAAGTTTCTAATCTCCCTAGTGTAATTTTTTTTATCATTTCCCTTTTATTTCTCCAAATTTTAACATCAACTTTTTTTCCAACTTCTGTTTTTGCAACTATTGCTGGAAGTTCTTTCATTTCTTGAATTTTTTGACCATCAAATTCTAAAATAATATCTCCAGCTTTTACACCGGCTTTATCAGATGGGCTATTCTCAGCTACACTTGCAACTAATGCTCCTCTAGCTTCATTAAGCTGTTCTACCTCTGCAATTTCTTTTGTTACATCTTGAATTCTTACTCCTAACCATCCTCTTTTTGTTTCACCAAACTCAATTAATTGATCAATCACTATTTTTGCACTGTTAGATGGTATTGAGAAACCTATTCCTATTGAACCATTTCTACCCAAAATAGCAGTATTAATTCCAATAACATTTCCATTCATATCGAATAATGGACCTCCAGAATTTCCAGAATTAATTGATGCGTCTGTTTGTATATAGTCTTCGTATCTAGATAAACCAATTGACCTATTTCTAGCTGAAATTATTCCTGAAGTAACTGTTCCTCCTAGTCCAAATGGATTTCCGATTGCAATAACCCAATCGCCTATTCTAGCTTTATCAGAGTCTCCAAATTTGACTGGAATAAATTTTTCATTTGTTTCTAATTGCAAAACAGCAATATCTGATAAAGGATCAGCACCTATCACTTCTGCTTTAAATTCTTTATCACCATTTACTCTCACAATTATGTCTTCAGCATCCTGGATTACGTGATTATTAGTAACTACAATTCCCTTTTCATCAATAATAAAACCAGAACCTAAAGCTGATGATTTTCTCTCTTGAGGAGTACCAAATTCCTTAAACATATCTCCAAATGGAGATCCTGGAGGAAATTGAAATGGAAATGGATTAGAATTTGTCACTACTGTTTGAGTTGTAGAAATATTTACTACAGACGGCATTAATTTTTCTGCTAAATCAGCAAAAGAATCTGGGACATTTTTTGAACTAGATTGAACTGAAAAACTAAAAAAAATTATAAATGTTATAAAATATGTCTTTAATATTTTCATATCTTGTTTTTCATATAATAAACGATTACAAAACCTAGAATTGTAAAAATTAACCCACCAAATCTTAACTGATTATCTTTTACTAAATCTAATTTTTTTAACATACTTTTCATTTTTGATGGAAATAAGGCGTAAAGAATACCCTCAATAAAAAGAAAAAGACCAAAAGCTATAACTAGCTCTCTCATAAATATTATTGTTGAATTTCTGGTTTTATATTTCCAAAAAATTTAAAGAACTCAGAGTCGGGAGATAAAATTAGAGAAGTTTCACCTCCAATTAAAGCTTTTTCGTAAGCTTGCATTGCTCTATAAAAGGCAAAAAATTCTGGATCTCTTCCAAAGGCATCTGCAAATATTTTATTTCTTTGTCCATCACCTTCTCCTTTCATTATCTCAGATTGTTTTTCGGCATCAGCTAATATCACAGTAACTTCTTTATCAGCTGTTGAGGTAATGGTAACTGCCATTTCTGCACCTCTTGCCCTAAATTCTTTTGCTTCTCTCTCTCTTTCAGTTTGCATTCTTCTAAAAATAGCATCGCTGTTAGCTTGGGGAAGATCTGCTCTTTTAATTCTTACATCTACAATTTTAATTCCAAAATTTTTAGCCTCATTATTTACACCCTCTTGAATAAGTGACATTTGTTTAGTTCTATCTTCAGAAAGAAGTGTTTGTAATTTCTGTTGACCTAAAACATTTCTAATTCTTGAGTTTATTATCGTAGCCAGTCTTGATCTCGCAACCCTTTCATTTCCTACCGAAATATAAAATTTTAAAGGATCTACAATTTTAAATCTTGCGAAAGCATCAACAATTAATCTTTTCTGATCTGATGCAATTACTTCTTCAGGTGGGGTATCAAGATTTAAAATTCTTTTATCTAAAAAGACAACATTTTGAATAAAAGGAATTTTAAAATTTAATCCTGGTTTAGAGATAATTCTTTTTGGATCTCCAAATTGTAAAACAATTGCCTGATTAACTTCTTTAACAATAAATAATGAAAAAAATGCTGTTATAGCAACCGCGATTACTACACCTGATAATATTTTTCCAATTTTCATTTTAATTTTTAGCTTTCTTCTTTAATTCAGGAAGAGGTAAGTAAGGAACTACACCTGAGCCTGCATTTTTTTCTATAATCACTTTTTCTATATCTGCTAAAACTTTTTCCATAGTTTCTAAGTACATTCTCTCTTGAGTTACAGCTTTAGCATTTTTGTACTCATTATAAATGGAAACAAATCTACTAGCTTCACCTTCTGCTTTTGCAACTACTTCTTTTTTATAAGCTTCGGCAGCTTGTAATATTTTTGCAGCTTCTCCTCTGGCTCTTGGAATTACATCATTTGCGTAAGCTTCAGCTTCATTTTTTGATCTTTCCATATCAGCTCTAGCTGCTTGTACATCTCTAAATGCATCAATAACTTGATCTGGTGGATCAGCTTTTTGAGTTTGGACTTGTGTAATTTGAATACCACTTGTGTATTCATCCAAAATTTTTTGAATAATTTCTTGTGTATCTCTTTCTGTGATTGATCTACCCTCGGTTAAAATAGGTTGAATTTCTGATCTAGCTATTACTTCTCTCATAGCTGTTTCCGCAGCAGCTTTGACAGTTCCTTCAGGATCTTGAATTTTAAATAAAAAGTTTCCTGCATCTTTTATTACCCAAAAAACTGAAAAATCAATATTAACAATATTTTCATCTCCAGTTAACATTAAACTTTCTTGAGGAACATCAGCAACTCCTCCTTGAGAAGAAAAACCAGTATCTCTCTCTGATCTAAAACCAATATCAATTCTATTTACTTTTGTAACTTTAGGAGTAAGAACTGATTCAATTGGAAAAGGTATATGATAGTTTAATCCTGGTTGAGTTGTTTTTACAAATTTACCAAATCTTAACACAACTCCTTGTTCATCAGGTAAAACTCTATAAAGACCGCTTGCTAACCAAATAAATCCTAAAATTATAATAGCTAAAATTATTGGTTTACTTCCTGAAGAACTTCCACCTGGTAAAAATCTTTTAATCTTTTCTTGGAACTCCCTTATAATTTTATCCAAGTCTGGTGGTGTTGGTCCTCTCCCAGATCCATTTCCACCGTTTCCTCCTGGAGGTGTTCCCCATGGGCTTCCGCCACGTTGTTGAAAATCGTCAGACATACACTATCTATATAGTGTTTTTGTTCTCAAAAACAAGTTAAGATAAAAATATGCAGGAAAAAACACAGGAACTTAGTGACGCAATGAAAAAAAAGGTGGAGCCTAAAAACTTATCCAAAAATCCAATACTTGGAACTAAGTTTACTATTGCTATTTCCAGTGCAAAAGGCGGGGTTGGTAAATCAACATTTGCAACAAATCTAGCATTAGCATTGAAAAATATTGGATGCAAAGTTGGTTTACTTGATGCTGATATATATGGGCCATCAATTCCAAAAATGTTTAACATAAATGATAAGCCCAAAAGCGATGGTCAAAAATTAGAGCCAATAATAAAATATGATATTCAATGTATGTCTATTGGTTTTTTAGCAGATCAACAAACACCCATGATTTGGCGTGGTCCAATGGTTACTAGTGCTATAAGAACTTTTACTAAAAAAGTAAATTGGAAAGATTTAGATTTTATAATTATAGATATGCCGCCGGGAACTGGAGACACACAATTAACTTTTTCACAAGAAATTAAAATCGATGGAGCAATAATAGTCTCTACTCCTCAGGAGGTGGCTCTACTAGATGTTAAAAGAGGAATAAAAATGTTTGATAAGTTAGGAGTAAAAATCTTAGGCCTGGTAGACAATATGAGTTTTTTCATTGGAGATGATCAGAAAAAATATAAAATTTTTGGAGAAGGTGGGGTTAAAAAAACTGCAGAAGAATTTCAAAAAGAATTTTTAGGAGAAATACCCATAAATCCTGAAATCGGAAAATGTGGAGATGATGGAAAGCCAATAGTGGAGGCTAATCCTAATCATGAAATTTCAAAAATATATTTAGATTTTGCTAATAAGATTAAATCAACTTATCTTTAATATCAAAAGCTATCATTAATTCATTCCATTCTCTTTTTGATAAACCTGAACTATCTACATCAACATTTTCACCTTTAATAAGCTTCTGAATAATTAACTTTCCTTTTGCTGAAACCTCTGTTCCTCCAACTCTGTAATCCATAAAAGCTTCAAAGGTAATTGGTACCCATTTTTTTAAAGTATCCAACATAATATCTGCATAAACTCTAATCTCATATTGAGCATGACTATCAGCTCTGAGCCTTAAAAAATTCATAAGGTTTAATAAATCTGTTTTCCAATACCATTGGGTATATGTATTTAGAGTTAAGTTCATTCTTGCAAGCTCTCTAGCCAATCCTTTTTTAGTTTCATCTATTTTTGATCCATCGTATCTTTCATTAAGCATAGTCTCATAATTTTTATAAGTTCTTTCAGCATCATTTTTTAAAAGTTCTAAAACTTCATTAGCTTGTTCTCCCTCTAAAACATCTCCTCTACCTTGTCTATTAATTGAAGATTGTGCAGCTAAATTTTCTTTGGTTGGTAAATAAAATTCTTTATCTAGTATTGAATATCTTGCTGAATATTCATTTACATTAGCGGTTCTATGTCTAATCCATTGCCTAGCAATAAATATAGGTAATTTTATATGATATTTTATTTCACACATTTCAAATGGAGTACTGTGCCAGTGTCTCATCAAATATTTAATTAATCCTTTATCTGTAGAAACTTGTTTAGTTCCTTTTCCATAAGATACTCTTGCTGACTGAACAATTGATGTATCGTCACCCATATAATCAACTACCCTTACAAACCCATGGTCTAAAGCTGGAATAGCCTCATAAAGGATTTTTTCAAGTTCTGGTGATGTAACTCTTTTAGTTTGATTACTTTGGCTTTGTTGATTTTTAATTTCTTCTGATTGTTCTTTTGTTAATTTCATGATTGTTATTGAATCTATTGTAATTACTTTTATATTAATAATGTTGGATTTCCAACTATGACGATAAACGAATTTCGTAATAACCATTACGGACGTGGGGGCAGTACCCACCACCTCCACCACACAACTTGCGGGGGTGAACTAGATTCGACGGATGTCTAAAGGCTATTCTTTCGTTCGGAATTGTTCCTCCGAAAAGGGCTAATTTATAATTGCTAACGAAAGTTATGCACTTGCTGCCTAATTAACTTTGTTAATTAAGTAGACGGGGTTTGGGGCACCTGGCAACAGAACGCCCCTTAAAGAAAAATTAAATTTTAATTTTCTATCTTTTTAATCTCTTTCATTATTAATTCATTAATCATTTCAGCACCTTTATAAGACGGATGATCATCGTCGCTATAAAATATATCCTTATCGTTATGAGTTATACATCTATTTTTTAATGCACTATTACAAAACAGTTTATGAGGATAAACTCTATAAACATTATCATTTTGAATAGAATTTAATAATGAAAAACTTGATTTAGTTCTATTTTTATAAACCTCATAAGAAGTTGTTATTTCAGTTAAATTAAAAGTTTTAGAAAATTTATTTTTTCTATTTAACCAAATTTTTTCATTGGGATCCCAACCAACTTCTGGGATAGGGTAAATTAATATTATTTTATTGTTTTTTGAAAGTTTTAAAACTTCGTTCTTAAATGAACTTTGAATTGTGTCGTATTCCTTATTTTTAGGAATATACTTGCTAGAAAATCTTCTACCCTCAACACCACCCTCTTGATTATCAAAATAATAATTGGATAAATATACTGGAAGTCTTCCACCAAATATAATAATTGAATTTTTTTCTTTTGATAAATATTTTTTTAAATCTGAAAAATAATTATTGTTACATGTTTTTATTGATTTTCTCTCTACTAAATCAAAGCCTGGAAAAAACATACAAGCTGGTAAAATAGAAGTTATAAATTGATAATTTTTTTTAATTACTCTATTTTTTAAATCAAACATTATTGCTCCCATATGACTGTCACCAACGATATAAATTTTTTTATTTGAAGAAGTATTAAATTCACATCTTTTAATATCGCCACCATCACAAATTTCACCTTCTAAATTTTTTAATAATGCCCTTTGTTTTTCTGAGCCTCCAAAATTTTTCTGTAGAATTTCAGGTTTATCAAAAAGAGAATGGAATGAATTAATGATAGCTTTTGATATTAAAGATAAGTTGATTTAATCTTATTAGCAAAAT